>NZ_JBOITO010000042.1:0-67304 GCF_050717635.1 Clostridium sp. | reverse complement strand
ATTACATACTATTTAGTCTTACGACTAAAAATTTACTTCTTTTTACTAAAGTAATTGACTGGTTTAGCAAAATATTATTTTGCTATTCTTTACCTATTTCTCTGTTTAATTTTCAAAGACCAATTTGATTGTTTGCATTCGTCAATTGCTGACGACTTCTACTATAATACTAGATGTTTCTTTATCTGTCAACAAGTTTCTAAAATTTATTTTCATTTAAATACTAATTGAATAATAATCAACATTTAATTTACTTTGACACCGCTTTGCGACGACAAGAAGTATTTTATCACATAAATAAGAGCATAATTTAGATAAACAAGTGTTCTAACTAAATTATGCTCTTATTCCTAACTATAGGTTTAAATATTTCAATATATCGCACTTAGACACGCTAGGCTAAATATCGTAATAAAGAGTAAATCATTTCAGTGAATATGGGATAAACTTTACTTTTAATCTAAAAAGCACAATAATTTAACATCTTTCTCAATTCATTAACCAAAAATTAAACCAATGATTAAATATAGTACCGTAGCAGCCACTGCAACCGTCAATGCATAAGGTAGTTGTGTTTTAACATGATCCATATGATCAGAAGCAGCACCAGTAGATGCCAAAACAGTAGTATCTGAAAGCGGAGAACAGTGATCTCCAAATACTCCTCCGCCTGCAACTGCTGCAATAGTAGCTAGTACTAATGGAGTAACCACATTACCTGTAAATATAAAAGCAAGCGGTACTGATAAAGGCATAACTATGGCAAAAGTCCCCCATGATGTCCCTGTAGAGAACGCAATAATTGCTGCTAAAACAAACGTTAATACAGGTAACAAACTTGGAACTAACCAACTTTCAGTTAATGAAATAATATAATTAGCTGTACCCATGTTCTTACTTAAGTTATTGATTGAATATGAAAGTGCCAATATGATTATAGCAGGCATTACGCCTTTCATCCCTGCCATAGCAGTTTTCATGATTTCATTAAATGGCATCCCTTTAATTCTCATAATAATACCCAATACAATAGCTGCTGCTAAAAAGGCCTCCATAGTTTTAGCAGATTTAAGCACAATAAACGTTCCTACTGCAATAGAAATTACTATTAAGACTGGAAGGATAAATGTTAACAACACATTAACCTTAAACCCCTCGTAGACAGGTGTGTCAGTTAATTCTTCACCTAGTAATGGTTCTGCATCATCAGCAAACACTTTTCCTTCGTTTATCGCTCTGTCTTCCGCTTTTTTCATAGGTCCAAACTCTGGAATGATTTTCATAGCTGTTAGCCCTACAAAAGCAACAGCCAATATGGCATAAAAGTTATATGGAATTGCTTTTGTAAATACCATCATTGCTTCAGAACCATCCTTGATAGGTCCCATCCCAACAAGTAACCCTGAAATAAATACTGCCCAACCAGTAATTGGAACCATAACACTAACTGGTGCAGATGTAGAATCTGCAATGTAAGCTAATTTCTCGCGGGATATCTTTGCTTTATCAGAAAGTCCTCTCATAGTAGAACCTACAAACAATGGACTAAAATAATCACTAAAAAATACAAACATACCCATAACCCACGCAACTAGTTGTATGCCTACTCTACTAAGTTTTTTATCATCCATAATTTTAGTAAAACCTTGAATAGCACCGGTCCTTTGAAAAAATGCGATTAATATACCAATAAATAACTCTAATAGTAATATCCAAGAAAAACTAGTAGTACCTAAAGATACTTTTAATAGAGTTGGAAATCCAAGAAGACCTTCCCCCATAACTAATACTCCTACAAGACAAGCTACCGCTAACGAGAATATAGCATTTTTTGTTTTGAAAGCTAATATAATTGCAATCGTTGCTGGTAATAATGATATAATACCTAAACTTTGACCTACTTCCATTTTAATACCCCCTCATCAAAATAATAATAATTAGATTTTTAAAGAATTTTCTGATCTTGTCATCGTAGCTGGTGGCGCAGGATCTAGTTTCTCGTCTAATATATTTAATATTTCTTCAGGTCTTACCCAAGGCCTATTTTGGATGGCACTTGTTTCTTCATGAGTAACGTACCCCTTGTACACAACTAAGCTTCGTCTTAAATAACCGTCTTTTATACAAGCTTTTTTTATACCTAAGTTAAGAATTGATCGAATATGAGGCAATACAGAAGCAGCATATGCTACGGATACTGAGTTAGCAATACAACCGGGAATATTACCTACACAGTAGTGAACTATTCCACTTTCTATATATGTAGGGTTTTCATGTGTAGTTTCATGAAAAGATTCAATAGCACCTTTGTCATCATTACTTATGTCTACAATTACAGATCCTTTTCCCATTAGATTAAGCATGCCACGATCAATCAAGTAATCTGCATTTCCTTTGGGCCACTTCACACAATTTATTACCATATCAATTTCAGGAAGTAATTTTTTAATATTTTCTTTAGTCGAAAATTGTGTATTAACCTTTTCATTATATAGTTTTCCAATTTCTCTCAATGTCGCCATGTTAACATCCATTAAAGTACACCATGCTCCTAATGACTGGAGAACTTGTAATGCAGACTTCCCAACTATTCATCCTCCAAGAATAAGCACTTTGATTCCAGGGGCTCCTGCTAAACCACTTACAAATTTGCCCTTTCCTCCATTAATAGTAAGCATTGAGTATAATCCCATTAAAGCGCCTTGCTTCCCTGCTGCCTCGCAATTAACCGAACCGTATCTGTGGGAATCTTCCGCAGTAAATGCAATGCATTTACTGTCAATAATAGCCTGGACTTCTTCTTCATGTGCCGCTGGATGTATGCAGGTATATATTATTAAATCTTTTCTTAGTAAATGATACTCTTCCTTTTGGATTTCTTTAACTTTTGCTATTAAATCACATCTACCATACATTTCTTGAAGTGTTTCTACTATTTCAGCACCTTCATTCACATATTCCTGGTTACTAAAGCCAGCATTTAACCCAGCATCTTTTTCGACAAGAACAATATGACCATCACGTTTAATAGAAGCTACTTCTACAGGAGTTGCTATTACTCTAAACTCACCAATTTTAACATCTTTCAGTACTCCAAATATCATTCCATTACCTCCTAAGATAATTAATTTTACTTATTATTATCTTAAGCAATATTTATGCCAAAAAAATTATTGGGGGAAGGTATTAGGATTTATACTAATTCAACTTATAAAGTTATACAAAAAGCTCATAAGTAAACATTTACATGCTCATTTATGGGCCTTTTATATTATTATATTAAATCATACTTTAATATCTAATTATATTATATAAAATTCATTTCAATTTATAATAATTAACTTTTCTTTGTAATGTTTGTCTTGGCACGTTAAGTAGCTTCGAAGCCATTGTAACATTGCAATCACTTGATAAAAGAGCTTTTTCTATCAAAGATTTTTCATGATTCTCCATGTTTTCTCTAAGCGAAATTATTTGAGGTTTTTTATCACTATGGTTCATTTCTATAAGTTCTTTAAATTTTTCCTCTATATCCAAAAATTCTAATTGCTGCTTGTTCTTGTTAACAGTACTTAATCCATAGATTATTACATGTTCTAGTTCTCTTATGTTTCCTGGCCAATCATATGACATAAGCTTTGAGCAAAGCTTTTTAGAAACATACTTTATATTTTTATTAAAAACTTCATTATATCTACTAATATTATAATTTACGAGAAGCGGTATATCGTCCGATCGTTCCCTTAATGGTGGAATTTTTAAAATCATAACGCTTAACCTATAATAAATATCTCTTCTTAATTGCCCTAACTTAATTGCTTCCATTGGTTCAATATTGAGCGTTGATATTATCTTAATATTAATTTTCTTAACTTCTTTTGAACCTACGCTTCTGAATGTTCCGTCTTGCAAAACTCTAAGCAGTTTCGGTTGAAGATGAATTGGCATAGAGTTTATTTCATCTAAAAAAAGTGTTCCGCCATCTGCAAGTTCTAATAATCCTATATTATCAATTGCACCTGTAAATGCCCCTTTTGCAGTTCCAAACAAAATACTTTCCAACAAATTGTCTGGTATAGCAGCACAATTTTGAGCAATAAAGGGAGCATTTTTTCTTTTGCTTGAATTGTGTATAGCTTGTGCAAAAAGTTCCTTTCCGGTACCTGTTTCTCCATATATCATAATAGGAACGTCACAGTTTGCAGCTATTTCTATATGCTCTTTAAGGTCAAGCATTTTTTTATTGTTAGATATAATATTATCAACAGAATAAGTTGCAAATGTTTTATTACCATGAAGTTTTTTTACATTAGCATTTTTAAACATTTCGCTATCTATTTTAATTATGTTTGTACCGTCTTTGTTTCCTATTTCAGAAGAGGATAAATCAATAGCTCCTACTATTCTATTCCCAGATTTAATAGGAATAGATAAAGAAGTTATCTTTATATCTTTTTTTCCTTTGATTTTAAGTGTTTGATTCTCAATATATATTGGCACTCCCATTTCCATAGATTTATAAGTGGTACTGCTTTCATTAGTGAGTTTTTCATAAACATCAAAAAAATTCTTTCCTATAACCTCCTGGTTATCTTCACTAGGTGAATTTAATTTGTCGTTAAGTTTTGCTGCAAATAAAATTTCGCCCGAAACATTAATAATAGTAATAGTGGTAATTATTTTTACTCTTGTACCAATTTTCAAAATATTTCTATTATTTTCTTTGTTTCTTTTTAGTAGCTTTTACTTGCTTCTTTTTATTTTTCTTTTTACCTTTGTTAGATTTACTACTTTGCATAATATGTTGAGGCTTATCCTTAGCAGTATCTTTTCTAAAACACACCCAGCACCCAAGCTCAGCTATAGTGTCCTCAATAAATGCATATCCTTCATTTTTAAGATTCGGAAACTTTTCGCTATCATGGATTTTAATAGCCTCATTCACTTCTTCAAATTCTATAAAATCATCCTCTACCAAATTATCTTCATAGGCCTTTTTTATATACTCATATAATTCATTAGGCCCAGCTTCACACGAACTACACACAAGTTCATTCCAAGCCTGCGAAAATTTTCGTTCAAGTTTTCCTTCATATAAACTTTTATAGTATTCTACAACTTCACTTTGAGAGATAACGCCCTCTCCCAAAAGAACAATAAAGGATTTAATAGCAGCACATCTAACATATTCATTAACACTACTATCTTCAACTAATCTTTTTATTGATTGGGTGTCTCCACCGCAAACTGATGCAAGGATTTTGTGTAATTCTTCCGTAAGAAGATCACCAAACATATCATCTGGAATTTCATCTGGCAAACTAACTAAATCTATAATAAGACTTATACTTTTCACTTCTTTAAACTGTGCCAACAAGAAACACGCATAAATATGTGCAAAATAATCACGGTCTTCTATAATATCTTCATAATGTTCCATAGCATTTTTTAATATATGTAGTAATTCAGGGATAAACTCTTCCTTACGATTTATTATTTCCTTTAATTGTTCTTCCGGAAATTCACCGTTATTATGCTGGATTGCTTTAAGTAATTCATTCATAAATTTAAACTCCTTTTGATATTGATTTTTGACGAAGTTATCTAATAACCTAATCCATTAATAATATCAATGCTTTATAAATTTATCAAGAATAATTTACAGTAAACCTAGATGTTTTATTATACTAAAAGGCTACATCGATCATTATGTTGTATTATTATGTAAATATAAATGGTATAATTATAAAATAACTGGGATGGTGATAAAATGAAGAAAAAACATATTTTAATTTTGATAATTATATTTTTAATATTAACTTTTGCATATAAATATATACCTTATAAAGCTATTATAAATGAGTATGTTATAAATATTTTTAAACCAAAATTTGTGGTACCTGAAAAGTTTTCTAAAATAGATAACAACAAAAACGGGATCGCCGATACATTAGATGTAGTGAACGGTGCGTATAATGAAGTACTTAATAAAACAAAATATGAAAGTAACTATTATAGCGGCGGGTTTCCTCCAGATAGTGAAGGGGTGTGCACTGATGTGATTTGGAGAGGTTTTAAAGCTGCTAACATAAATTTAAAAAATCTTATTGATAAAGATATAAGTAGTAATACTAAACTCTATTTGAGAGTGCAAGGCACGCCAGACCCTAACATTGATTTTAGGCGTGTGCCTAATCAAGATGTATATTTTAGTAGACACTGCCTTAGTTTAACCACTGAAATTAAATCTAGAAATGCTGAAAATTTAATAGAATGGCAACCTGGTGATATTGTGGTATTTACAAAGGGATATGAACATGTTGGTATTATTTCTAATAAGAGAGATAAAAATGGGATTCCCTACGTTATTCATAATACAAAACCTCATGCTTCTACTATGAAACTTTCTTGGTTTACAGCCCCTATCCATGCCCATTATAGATGGAAGTTCAACTGAAAAGCTCACGCCCTTAGGCGTGAGCTTCTTTTATACTATGACAATTCTATTTTTTAGGTGTCTTAGATGTCTCATCATCCTTAACCTTCTCTAGATAATCCTTTTGACCCACAATATTTTCTTCAAAATTTTCTACTGCATTTTTGGTATAGTTACCTACTCTTGCCATATTAACAAATTTTCCTCCATTAACACTTTTGTTCATGATAATTTCCTCCTCCGTGAATTTTAAAATTTAAACGTCTAAGACAAAGATGCTTAATATTAGTATCTCAAATTAAATGATATTCTACTTATACTAAAAAACAATTATAATAATTCTTTATCTTGAGATTCCATCTCATGTTATGTAATAATATATTTAACCGGTAATCTTTGTGAAAGGAGATGGTAATATTGATCATAACTAGGAGGTGGCTTTTGACCTAATAAAAGGTTAAAAGTTTACCAGTAAATATAAGGGAGGCATTATGTCTCCTTTATATATCAACTTACCACTTGCCAGGTGGTTTCCCAATTTTTATTGGGGTGGCACCAACAGTTGACATAAATATACTTTTGTAATAAAATTATGTTGTGTGAATAGTTAATTTAATTAAAAATAATTCAGATGAAGGAGATGTTTTTATATGATAAATTTAATCGTAGCTTTTGAGGTGCTTAACCTATAACTAAATATTGTTCGAAAGCAGTATAAAATTTTATAGTAAAGTTTTTATAATATACCTATAAAATATGAAATGGGGCTTATTGACCCTTTATTTTCTGTGCTTTCGAAATTTAATTAATAACCGTCATCTGAAACGTTAAATAGAATTTAAAGTTTGGCAGAATGCACGAAGTTATCGTGTATTTTTTATTGCCTTTTTTAATATTCCCGTGGATGGTTTTTATATCCACGGGATTTTTATATGGAAAAATAAAGTGGTTTGGCAGTTAATAACTGTTTATCTTACTAATAAATACAAGGAGGTGGTTTCAATGATAAGTTTTAAATCAATATTGAATTACATTGAAAATAAAGAGGAGGAATTTTATATTGTGTTACAAAAACGGAAAAGATATACTGCCATCGGCACTTTTAAAGGAACTGCAAAAGTATATTCAAGGAGAAATATTATATATTCCAAAAGAGGATAATGTTCGCAGTGCTTGGGGTGAAAATAATGGTACTCGAAAGCTTCTACGTAAGCGGAATTTAGCGATATACAAATCTTATAAAGCCGGAACCAAAATTATAACACTTACAGAAATTTATAATCTATCAGAGGATAGCATTAGAAAGATTATTTTTAATATGAATAATGAGAAATTAAAATTAAATGCATAGGAGAGGATTTTTATTTATAGTTTAAAACAATTAGGATGGGAAGAATTTTATAAGGAGGAATTTGACACTCTTATAGAAGATGGTTATAGCGTAGCAAGAGTTTTCGCAGAGCATAAGCATATTTATAAACTTTATACAGAGCACGGAGAGATGCTTTCAGAGATATCAGGTAAACTAAGACATGAGACAATGGATGGAGAGGAATTTCCTTCAGTAGGAGACTTTGTGGTAGTAAGTCTTAGACCTTCAGAAATGAGAGCTACTATTCATAAAGTTCTTCCTAGAAAAAGCAAGTTTTCAAGAAAGGTTGCAGGAACTAATACTAAAGAACAAATTGTTGCTTCAAATATAGATACAATTTTTCTTGTTAATTCCTTAAATAAAGATTTTAATGTAAGAAGAATAGAGAGATATTTGATTATAGCCTTAGAGAGTGGCGCAAGTCCAGTTATTTTGCTTAGTAAGGCTGATTTATGTGTAGATTTAGACGAAAAACTAAGAGAAACAGAAAAAGTAGCCGTTGGCGTACCAATTCATATAGTAAGTGCAATTGATAATAGGGGTATGGATGATTTAAGTCAGTATTTGAAGCCTGGCATAACAATTGCATTACTTGGTTCTTCAGGTGTTGGAAAATCCACCTTACTCAATTACCTAGCCGGAGAAACGGTTCAAGAAACAAAGGAAGTTCGCGCGGATGATGATAGAGGAAGACACACTTCAACCTCTAGAGAAATGTTTATTTTAGATAATGGTGCTATTATGATAGATACCCCAGGAATGAGAGAATTGCAGCTATGGGGTGGCACTGAGGGTATAAGCGAAGCCTTTGAGGATATAGAAGCATTAGCATCTAAGTGTAGATTCTCAGATTGTATGCATAAAAAAGAACCAGATTGTGCCATAAAAAAAGCTCTTGAAGATGGCATTATTGATGAAAAGAGACTTAAAAGTTATTTAACTCTACAGAAGGAAAGTATAATGATTGAGAAAAAGCAAAATGACATAACCAGAATAGCTGGGAATAAAAAAAGCAAGAAATATATAGACCACAAGTTTAGAGGTCTTTAATTCTACTTTTTATATTTTAAACTTGCCACTTGCCACGTGGGTGGCACTTGATTTATAATTAATGTAAAGTGGGTGATTATAAATGAGTAAATTATATGGTAAAGATAAAATAATAGAAAATTTAAACTCTAAAGAAGTAACTGATTTTATAAATAAAAATAATATTACAACTTTAGTAATGTTTGGAAGTATAACTAATGATGACTTCAATCAAGAATCAGATGTTGACTTAGCCCTTCTAGCTGATAAAGAAATTGAATTAGAAAATATATTAGACTTAGAGTTATTATTAGAAAATCTTTTAAATAGGGAAATAGATATTTTAGATTTGAGAAGCGAAGCCCTAGATTTATTCGTTAAGATAAGTATTTTGAATACTGGTAAGGTAGTCTATACTAAAGATAAATGTAAATCTTTAGAAAACTTATATGATGAAACTGATAAAATATATAGAGAAAATGAGAACTTTATTCATTTCAGAAAGGGGGACGTCTTATTATGAACCAAGAAAGATTAGTAAAAATAATAGAAGACATGCAAGAATGTATTGCTGATATAAATGAATGCTTAGATGTATTAGAGAGTAGAAAAGATGATGCACTAATCATTAAATTATCCAAATCAAGTTTAAGACAATTATTTGTTAGCTTCCATACCATATTAGAAGACTTTTGCTCTATTGTTCTTAAAGAAATAAAAAAGTATAGAATAGGAATAACACTACATGAGAGTCTAGTAATATTGAAAGAAAGTGGAGTTATAAAAGAAGATACCTATACATTTCTTGAAAAATCCAGGCTTATCAGAAATAGAATTTCACATAGATACAAGGAGCCTAAATATGAAGAATTACTCCAGCATATTTTAAAATATAATAATAACTTGGAGGATATAGTTAAAATATTCAAGTCTTATGTGAGCAGGTAAGCAAGTAAAATAGTGTGTTCGTTTTTCCCTTTTGTTTGAATATTAAACTCCCATCCTTTTGACCCGTTAAACATTATTACTTTTTTATCTATTGAATTAATAAACAATATAACTTTTTCAATATCAAATAACCGTGCATAAATTAAAAATGTACGGTTATTTCTTGGATAATTAAAATACCTAAAACACTTACAATTTGTTAATCTAACATAGGCGCTATATACCTAACTCCTCCATCTGTGGGATAAACTTTCGAATAATCAAAAGTCTTTAACTTTAGCTTCGATTTTTCCTTCAGTGTATTTAGGTCATTGGCTTTTATTAAACCATTTGATAATGTATATAAAGTATCCTTTATATATATAATTCTCTCTACAAAATACTGACCATCAAACATTGAGTTCTTTACTTCACCATTGTGTGTTATTCTTCCTTTTAGCTTTATACCATTTACTAAATCAATATTATAGATATAAGCTCCTTGATATCCCTCTTGTGAAGTATTAGTTTTACTATTATAGTCATTTTCATAAACAGGAAGTGCTAGTAGATTTTTCCCCTTAGAGAAAAGCAGTGCCTTATGGTTGTTTAACACCTCTGAATAAGTACCTGCACCACCTATTGTTGTCATAAACTGCTGAACTGGTTTAGCTACATTACTTACATCAAAGATTGCGATTTTTATGCCCTTAGTTTGCGCTCTATCCTCACCACCCTCATTAATCACATTAGTATCCATTCCAAAGCCTATTAAATGCGTCTCGTCATAAGGATGCAAGTAATTGCTGAATCCTGGTATCTTTAATTCACCCAAAACCTTTGGACTAATTGGATTCTTTAAATCTATTACAAATAGTGGATCCATAAGCATAAAGGTAACTATATATGCCCTATCGCCAATAAATCTAACGGAATAGAT
Organism: Clostridium sp.; assembly: GCF_050717635.1. GTDB lineage: Bacteria > Bacillota > Clostridia > Clostridiales > Clostridiaceae > Clostridium_AD. The sequence goes on along the minus strand of NZ_JBOITO010000042.1, from coordinate 56,600 downwards.
TTGTTCTCCATTAGCAAGTCCTTTAAGCTTACCTACTACTTTCATCTCTTTATCCATTACATAAAGATTATTACTAATTTGATTTTCTGGTTGAACACTACTGTTTTGTTTATCAGGAGAAACACTTGATGTTGTAGATTCTTCTAAAGCCATTGGCCATACATTAGAATAATTGTATTCAGTTGTAGCAATTCTAAAGTAATCGTCTTTTTCATCCATAGAAAACTGGTTCGTGATAGTACCTGGCACTTCACCTTTAGCTACAAATTTCACACCTGTATCCTCATAAGCAAATTTATAAAGTATAGTACTTATGGTTCCATTATTTTTTTTATTCTGAGTCCACTTGTTACCTGCTATATACAAATTCTTATCCGAGGAGTATATACTATTTCCCGAGCCTAGAATTGTGCTAACATTCACTTTTTCTTTATTATCGTAAACATTGAAAGCTGCCACCATTATATAATTTGGCTCAACTGAATCAGGTAGGTAATTTATTTTATTAAAATCAATAAGGTTCTTGCCAGTACCAACCGCACTATCTTTATAATAAACCTTACCTATATTTGCATCTTGCTTAACATTACCTATATTATTCAGATTTTTATTTGTAATAATATACACTCTTGACCCAATCATTCTAGCTGAGTTGTAAAACCCGTCTATTTCAATGTCTCTTACTTTTTTAATATTTTTTTTATTAGATACATTATAACTTATAACCTTTGTAACCTGAGACGATGGCCTCATAATTGATTTCCTATTTTGGTCACTATTCTGTATACCTATATTTTGATAGCTATTGCCAACGACTACCAATATATTTTCCCTTAAGAAAATGCCATTTACATTATAATTATCATCAAAGGTAATATTGTTTACGTCCTCCATATTGGAATCTGCATCTGTTTTTATAATATTTATAATTTTTTGAGAATTAACCTTAAATATATATTCTCCATCTGTTTTCACCAAATCTTCCTCGTCTACCCCTTCAACCTGAAGATTTGTTCCTGAATGGTCTGTAGCAGCATTGGCGCGTGCATCTTTATTGGCTGAAACTCCTGCTCTGCCACTATCTATACTGCTTGATTCAGCTTTTGCACTCTCTTTCATCATAGGTAATGATTCATCTCTAGCAAAACCATATATCCTGCCATCATTTTGATCAATGTAAGTCTTTAGCAATTTCTGAAGATTTTCAGATGACCCCACAGTTGGTAGTGCTATACTAGATTTTACTGCAATAAGTGGCGCATCACTAGTAATAAGGCGGTTTGCCATTGAATTAACCCCAAATGCTAAAACAATACCTGCTGCTATTATTGTAAGTGGTTTCACCGCACGTTTCCTCTTATAATCTCGCCCTTTTTTTATACCGTTTTCTATAGCTAAATCCAACTCTTTTGGAACCTCTGTATTATCATATTCTTTTTTCAGCTCATTCATTTTATCACTTTTCATAATAACTCCTCCTTTAAATCTAGTCTAAGTTCCCCAAGTGCTTTATAAAGCATCGTTTTAACAGTTCCAAGTGGACATTGCAGTGTCTTTGCTATTTCCACCAAAGTCAAATCATGAAAATACTTTAATATTACGATTGTTTTATATTTTCCTTGTAACCTGTCAACTGCAACCTTAATATCAATTATTCCTTCATCATTCGCTGTAGTTATCAAAGTATCAGATTTTACATTTTCCTCAAAGGATACAAGTTTACTATTTTTATTTATAGAGTCCAGCGATGTATTAATAAGTATCCTAGTTAACCATGTATTAAATAAACTTGGCTCTTTTAGCTTTTTAATCGATATATAAGCCTTATAAACTGTCTCACTGACAATATCCATAGCCTCTTCTTTGTTTTTAACATAAGCAAAGGCAGTTTTATAAAGCTGACTTTTTCGTTGACTTAGGAGTTCATAAAAAGCGTCATCATCTCCCTTTTGAGCCAATTTTATCATTCTCATAGTATCCAATTTCAAATCCTCCATTTCTAATATAATTTTGTAATTAAACACTCTCTAATTGTAGATAATTATAATAAATTTACTTAATAACAATTTTTTTTTTATGCTTATACTAATTAGACGGTCTATAACCCCATTTAGTTTTAATTAAATCATATAAATATTTTCAAAAAACAAAATACCCTATCTTCATATGAAGATAGGGATAAATCCGAAATTTATTTTAACTTGCCACTTGCCACGTGAGTGGCACCATTAATATTGCTTCCCAATATGGTACTATTGTGGCACAATATAAATAGAATAACAATATAATTGATTTTCCTTTAATAGATACCAACTAACCACCATAACAGTCTTTAAAAAAGATTTTCATTCGAAAGGGGTAACAAAATGCACAACTATATAAACAAAAGTATCATTAAGAATATTTTATTTATAATGCTAGGAAGTTTGATATCTGCTCTTGGAATTAATTTATTTATTTCCAATGCACAGCTTTTAAGTGGTGGTGCTACTGGTATATCTTTAATCATTCAATATTTATTTAAATTTCCTGCTGGATACACTGTACTCTTATTAAATATTCCATTATTAATTTTAAGCTATAAATACCTTAATATCCGGTTTACTATCCTTACATTTATAGGTATAATCTCATTTTCACTATTCTTAATTTTAACCGCTCCGTTAAAATCACTTATTACCACAGATGATACACTTATATTATGTTTATACGGTGGGGTTTTAAATGGAATTGGCATAGGAACACTATTTAGCAATCACGGTTCCGCGGGAGGCGTAAATATTATTTCTGCACTTATAAAAGTAAAACATGATAATTTTAAAATAGGACGAATATCCTTTTTCATTAATATTTCAATTGTTTGTATCGCTACTTTCTTTTTTGGAATAACCAGTGCTTTATATACTGTTGCCGCTATGTTTATAACGGCAGAAGTTACTGACAGAATAATAAATGGAATAAGCAAACAAAAATTAGTTCTTATTATTACTCAAAAGGAGAAAGAAATTTGCGATGGAATCTTGTATAAAATGCATAGAGGGGTTACTTTTTTATATGGTCAAGGTGCATATACTGGTAAAAATGAAAAAATATTATTTTGTACGATAGCACTCCATCAGATTCCCGAATTAAAATTAATTGTTAAAGAAATCGACGATAATGCTTTTATGATTACAGTCGATGCTTCTGAAGTTAGGGGAAAAGGGTTTGTAAACGATTTAATATAGTAATTTTAATAGTAGATACTAATCCTCTGATAATCCTTTTGAATATTTAAGAAATCCCTTATCCATATTTAAAACTAGAATCCCTGTTTCATTTAAATATTCAACATAAGACTTTAACATTCTTTCTATCATTGTATATCTATATCTGTTTTTCACATTAATATTAAAATTTTTAATAACCGCCTTAAGGATATCTTCCATTGTCATAGCACCTTCTATGACGGTAGCTATTTGAGTTGCTCTATCCTTATAGAAATCTATATTATCCGTTATAAGCTTTGTAATATCATCATACATACCTTTGTGTGCCACTATATATTTACTATATTTTAAATCATATAGCTTTGATTTACTTTTCAAATCCTCACTAAGTATATAAGCATAGGGCATTTTAGCTCCTCTCATGACTTCATAGCTTATGAGGGCATCTGCTAAATAAGCAACATCATCAGGAGTAGTAATACATATATGTGCAGGACTGTGTCCTGGTGTATGAATAATATTAAATTTAACGCCTCGCACATTTATACTATCTTGGTTATTCAAAATCATAATATCTGTAACGCATACCATATGTCCAAAATGCTCAGAAACATCAGATAATGTTTGGTTATTGTAATACATTTTAAGATTCACTGTAGAACTGCAAATAAGCGCTTCATAAGCTGGCATGGCGATAATACAATTATATTTACCTTTTAAATATGCATTATTCCCTACGTGATCTACATGAGCATGAGTACATATTATAGCAACTACTTTAAAGTTGTTTTGTTCTAAGAGTTCGTCTATTCCTTTTTTCTCTCCTTGTGCCCATCCTGAGTCTAGCATAATAATTTCTTCATTATTAATTTTATAAAAAGGTATGTACGTCATACCTGTATTAATGCAAAATGTATTTCCCTTTACTTCTATAATTCTCATGTGTTAAATTCCCTTCTTTTGTGCTCTTATATTATTTAAACCACTAAAAACATTCTATTTTAGATGCTGATAAATAAATAATGTCTTAATCTACCATTGACGTATATACCCCCTACACGTATAATAAACTAGAATTAACTATACACGCGGGAGGTATTTATGACAAGAAAAAAATCACATCAAAGTTGGTCATGGATTATAATGGTTTCATTTATTTTACTTTCAATATTGGATATTAGATTTGGATTACTAGGAATTATATGCATGACTATGCCAATGTACCATGCTATACGTGGAAAAGGTAAAATTCACTGTTCACATTATTGTCCTAGAGGCTCTATATTACAAAAATTTTTAAAAGAAATCAGTTTCAATAATGCTCTTCCTGTGCCAATTAGAAAACACGGCAAAAAAGTATTATTGACTATAATGATAATGTTATTTAGTTTTTCTATGTATCATGCAGGACCAAATATATATAGAATAAGTTTTGCCCTATTTCGATTTATGACAGCTTCCCTAACACTAGGAGTTATAATGGGAATCATATTTAAACCTAGAAGCTGGTGTCAAGTATGTCCTATGGGATACGCTACCGAGCTCTTAGCAAAGTCAAAGTCAAAATCAGAGTCAAAAAAAGCTGCTTAAATATATCGTTCCATTGTTAACTAATTATAAGTACATAAATAAAAATAATTTATCGGCTTATCTTAAATAGACAAGTCGATTTTTTTATTAATTTATATGAACTTGCCACTTGCACGTAGGTAGCACCTTTAAAAGATTAGGTGGCCCCACTAGAATCTTAGTATTCCTTTTAGGATACTAAAAATACCAAATATAATAATAACCGAACCAATTATTTTATCTATAAAGTCAAAACACTCAAATTTATATGTTTTTTTATATTTTTCTATTAAATTTGTAGTTATTAACCATATAATAGAAGATCCTAAAAATATCGATATGACAAATGTCATATGCTGTAACGTCGTCCCATGATCTACATATATACCTATTTTAGTAAATATAGCAAAGAAAATTAAAAATGTCATAGGATTTGATAACCCCATTAGAAAATGTTTGAAAAATGGATGTATTTTGTCCGCTTCATTATCTTCCTTTAATTTTTTTCTTTCTATTCCACTACTAAGAATATTAATTCCAACTATTAAAAATAAAACTCCAGTTACACCATTAATGAGATATCTGTGGATATTCACAAAATTATTAATAAAGCTTATTCCTAAAATTGCAAGCGAAGAATAAACTAAATCTGCTGTAATTGTACCAACTGCTGAAAAAAAACCTATTTTCCACCCCTTATTTATAGATCTTTGTATAGATAAAAGCCCGAGAGGCCCAACAGGAAATGAAACAAACATACCTATAATAACTCCTTTTATTAAGAACATTTCTATAATTCCACCCCTTATAATCGCTCAATATTAATCAATAATCCCCAATTATTTACTATTATTATACCACATCAAATAAACAAGTAGTAAAAAAAACAATTAATATAAGAGGCTATCTAAAATTACTTTTAGATAGCCTCTTATATTCAAATAAAATATTTTTTTCTACTATTGATTATATTAATATTCTATTTCTACTACTTTTTCTACTGATTCTAATATTTTTCCACTTTTAACAAGTTCAGTTACTTTATCTAAATTTTTATACATAATTACATCATATTCATTAAAGTCTACAGTTTTTCTAACTAAATTGTAAGCTTCTTGAGTTGCTTTCCCAAGTTTGAATCCAGATCCTTTTCTAAAATCTATAGCTTGACATGCAGCTAATATTTCTGTTGAAACTACTCTAGATGCATTATCAACTATATCTCTAGCCTTTCTTGCTGCTATTGTTCCCATACTAACTAAGTCTTCTTGATTAGCTGAAGAAGGTATTGAATCTACTGATGCAGGATGAGCTAATATTTTATTTTCAGATACCAAAGCTGCTGCTGCATATTGTGTAATCATGAATCCTGAGTTTAGTCCACCATGTTTAGCTAAAAATGCTGGCAAATCATTTAACTGAGGGTTGATAAGTCTTTCTAATCTTCGCTCAGATACACTAGCAATTTCAGCTGATCCGATTCCTAAGAAATCAAAGCTTAATGCCATAGGCTCTCCGTGAAAATTACCTCCCGAAATTACGTCTCCCTCTTCTGTTACTATAGGGTTATCTGTAACTGAATTTATTTCTGTTTCAACTTGAATTTTTACATAGTTTATAGCATCTTTACTTGCACCATGAATTTGTGGTACACATCTTATTGAGTAAGCATCTTGTACTCTTACCTCACCTTGCCTTGTTACATAAGTACTACCTTCAACTAATTTTAATATGTTTCTTGCTGTTGCTAATTGTCCTGGCTGTGGTCTTACCATATGAATTCTTGGATCAAAAGCATCTGTAATTCCCCTTAGTGCTTCCATTGTTAAAGCTGCTGCTATATCACTAGTTTTTAATAACCTTATAGCATCATAAGTAGCTAAAGCTCCTGTTGCAGTTAAAACTTGAGTACCATTTATAAGTGCTAAACCTTCTTTAGCATCAAGTTCTATTATAGGAATTCCTGCTTTTTCCATAGCAACTCTACCTGGTAATATTTCTCCTTTATATTCTGCTTCACCTTCACCAATCATAGGTAAAACCATATGTGCAAGCGGTGCTAAATCTCCTGATGCTCCTAAAGATCCTTTTTCAGGAATTGTTGGATAAACACCTTTATTAATCATTTCAATTAATGTTTGCAGCGTTTCTGGTTTTATTCCTGAATATCCTTTTGATAGTGCATTAGCTCTTAAAAGCATTATAGCGCGTACAACATCATTTGGGAATTTAGGACCATATCCACAAGCATGTGAACAAATTAAATTTCTTTGAAGTGTTTTACAATCTTCTTTTGAAATGCTCACATTACAAAATTCACCAAAGCCTGTAGTTACACCATAAACTGCCCTTTCATTTTGAACTATATCATCAATTATCGCTCTTGATTTTATAACTCTTGCTATAGCACCTTCTTTTATAGAAACCGTGCAACCCTCTCTAGCTATAGCTACCATATCATCTAAAGTTAAATCATTTCCTGTTAAAACTATTTCTCTCATTTTTATTCCTCCTAAAAATTTATTAGTAATTTATTTAAAGTAAAAAACTATGGTTATTTAGATTAAAATATTAGCGAACCTATAACCCCAAATATTATTAATGGTATATTAAAATGTAGGAATGTTGGCACGCATGTATCCCATATGTGGTTGTGTTGGCCATCTACACTTAATCCTGATGTTGGTCCAAGTGTACTATCTGATGCTGGTGAACCTGCATCCCCAAGTGCTGCAGCAACACCTATTAGAATTATAATTCCCAGTGGAGTAAATCCAAGTTTCGTTGCAAGTGGACAGTAAATTGCAGCTATTATAGGAATAGTACCAAATGAACTTCCTATACCTACTGTTACTAACAAACCAACAAGTAACATTAATATTGAACCTGCTAATTTACTTCCACCAACCATAACCGCAACGGCTGAAACTAAAGTTTCGACTGCTCCAGTTTCTCTTAGAACATCACCATAACCTGCTGCAACAAGCATTACAAAAGCTATTAATCCCATTATTTTTATTCCACCATTCATAAGTTCATCAACTTGATCAAACTTAATTGCTCCTGTAGCAAATATTATAACTAATGCTCCCAATGCGCCAAGAGGAAGAGATCCTGTAAGAACTTGAATTACAAATGCAGATATCGCTCCAATTAAAGCACACCAATGCTTTCTTGTCATCTTAATATCTTCATCTCTAATTTCTTCAATTCCATCTATTTGAACATCTTTATATTCTCTTGGTTTTCTATAAGTAAAGAATACAGCTACAAGCATACCAATAACCATTCCAATACCTGGAAACCACATAACTTTAAAAACATCACTTAGTGCAACTTGTACTCCATTTCTCGCCATCTCAGCTTTTATAATACCATGAAATATAAGACCAAATCCTACCGGTAAAACAACATATGGAGTCTTTAATCCAAAGGTAAGTGTACAAGCAACTGCTCTTCTATCTATTTTAAGTTTATTCATTAACCCAATTAATGGTGGTATTAGAATTGGAATAAATGCTATATGTACTGGAATAAGATTTTGAGAAAAACAAGTTATAAAAGCTAATAACATTAAAAACACATATTTCTTTTGTCCTACAATCTTAGATATTTTTTTAGCTAAAATTCCTGCTAGTCCAGTTTTGTTTACTGCTACTGCTAAAGCACCAAGTAATACGTAACTTAATGCAGTTTCAGCATTTCCACCCATTCCTGAAATGAGTATCCCCATAGTCTCACCCAAGGACGTACCTGAAACTAAGCCCGCAGTCATAGCTGCAATTAATATAGACAACATTACATTTAACTTAAAAAGACATAAAACTATCATTACAATAACCGAAACAACAACTGCATTAAATAATAACATATTTTTCCCCCTTTTGGTTAATTATTATAGATAAACTTTACCTTCAGCAACAATTTCCACCTTACCATTTAAGAGAATTCTTTTTATACAGCCATTATACCATTCAGTGGCTACTTGAAGCTCTCCGCCTGGTTGCACAACTAAAATATCTATGCTTTTTTCTTGTTTTAGCGTTAATGCTACCGCTAAAGCACAGGTACCTGATGCACAACTTCTTTCCCAAAATAAACTATCAGTTCCCTTAACATATACTAAAGGTTGCATGAAATCCTTTTCATAATCGTAAAACATAATTCCTATGGCATCAAATTTTGTATGCTCTAATTTATTTTTAACGTTATAAAAAAAATCTTCTTTATCGAGTATTCCATTGCTGTCTACTATTAAATGAATTATTCCTGGAAACTCTACCATTGCACACTTGTAAACGGTTGCATTGTAATTAACATAAAAATCTTTAGTTTCTTTAACTAAAGGCATAATAATTTTAGAATTATATTCAGTACCTTTCAGATGTTCTACTTCACAGTTTATTACTCCATTAAATCCTGATACTTCTAGTGGAACAATAAATCTATTATTTTTCATTTCAACACAAGGATACTCATTGTAAGCCAAAACCGCAGCTAATGATCTTGCAGCATTTCCACAAAACTCACCTCCCATCATCTGAAGTTTGATGCAATTTTTACTTTTTCCTTCTTCTGTACAAGGTTTTTCTATAAATCCAACCTGTTCAGCATAAATGTTTCCATACTCCATAATTTTATTAGCAATATTGATATGAAATTGTCTCGGTACAGGATCTAAAACAAAAATTGTCATATTTTCTACTGGATTTACTTTAATAAAATGCAACTTTATTTTTGTCACTTCCCTTCTTTATTCTTATTATAACTTATCATAAACATCAAAACGTCAAATAAACCTATATTTTCTTGGAAATTGTACATGAAAGATTAATATGAAACAATTTTTGCATTTTATTTATAGTGTAGTATAATTTATAATGTAGTATAATTTATATAAGAATGTTTATGGTGTTACAAGGGAGTGATTTGGTGAATTATATACATTGTGAAATGTTTGGTAATTTTCGTGCAACTGTCAATAAAAAAGAAGTATTTTTACCTTATAGTAAAGCTCAAGGCCTTTTTTGTTATTTACTTATAAATAAACAAGATAACAGGGAACATATATCGGAACTTTTTTGGGCTAATCAAGAAGAAGGAAATGCTAAAAAGAATTTAAGAAATGCTATCTATAAAATAAATAAATGCTTTAATATCCCCATATTAATATCTCCTAAAAAATCAGTGATTATGATTAATTCAGATATAGAAATAGAAGCAGACGTATATCAGTTTATGAGTGATGAAAATGAAATAGAGATTTTCAAGGGGGAATTTCTACAAGGATTTTGTCCTAAAAATGCAGAAAATTTTGAGGTATGGTTATTAGAAATACGTGAAAATCTAGAATGTATATATATTAATAGATTGAATAAAAAAATAGAAGTGGAATTACAAAATAATAATTATGATATAGTTGAAAAATATTCAAAACTATTAATAAAAACAGATGAATTCAATGAAAATGCTTATATATATTTACTACAAAGTTATAAACATCAAGGTAAATATAACATGGCAATTGAAACATACAATAATGTTAAAAAATTATTTAAAGATGAATTATCTGTTTCTCTTGATGATAAAATATTAAATATAATTAATGAAATAATAGATATCATGAGAACTAAAGAAGTTACTAAAAAAGCTATTGAATTTTTCTTTGGAAGATATAATGAAATGAGAAAACTACAAAATAATTATAATGATTTTGTAAACGATAACTGTTCTAAAGCAGTGCTTTTAGTCGGCGAAGCTGGTATAGGTAAAACTAAGCTCAAAGATAAGTTTATAGACATAGTAGATAAGAATACAGTTTATGTTTTAGAAACTTATTGTTATCAATTTGAAAAAGATTGCATTTTAAAGCCATGGACTGTTATAGTATCTAAACTCTCTGAAATTATGAAAAAAGAAAACATAGAAATTCCACTTTTATGGGAAAGCATTATAGAAAATTGTTTTTCAGAGGTTAATGAACCGGATAATAATGAACAAAGTATTAAAATATCAGATAGAAACTATACTTTAAAATATGAACTGGTAGGAAATATAATTAATGATATACTTTTTAAAATATCACACAAAAAGAAAATAATACTTGTTTTTGAAGATATCCAGTGGAGTGATTATGGTAGCTTAACATTTTTAAGCAATATGATTTTACATAATAATCCAAATATTTTGTGTTTCATGACATATAGAAATGAATACAATATTAAAATAGATGAATTTCTACTATCAGCAAATAAACATAATAAAATTATAAGAATAGATTTAAAAAGATTTAATAATGATGAAACAGAAAATTTCATTAAAATTGGTCTTCCAAAAGGTAATTTTACTAAACAGATATTAAATAAAATTTACAATGAAACTGAAGGCAACCCATTCTTTTTAACAGAATATATCAATACTATAAAATTTAATAGTAATATAAATCTTATGTCTTCTAAAATGCACGATATAATGAAAAGTAGGTTTTTAGATGTATCTGAAAAATGTAAAAACATTTTAAGAATCTCATCTTTATTTTTTGACGAAATACCTTTATACATCTTACATGAAATCACTGGGGAAGATGAACTTAATATAATTGATGCAATAGAGGAACTTAAAAATAAATTTATATTAATAGAACTTAACAACAATCATATAATTACCTTTATGTTTACCCACCAAAAGTTAAGAGAATTTATTTATAATAATCAATCTTTGGCAAGAAAAAAAATTCTTCATGACAAGATAGGCTATATTATAGAAAAAAAACTTTTAAATAATAAGAATGATATAAGTACTTATAATAAACTTGTTTATCATTTTTCAAATGCAGATAATTATTTAAAAGCGTTAAAATATAGTATAAAAAGTTTAAATGTATATTTAAATTTTAGTCATGAACTTTACCCAGTTCTATATTATAAAAACATTAAATCTTATGATGATTTGTATTTTAGTAACACTAAAACCATTAAAAGTATAAAAAAAATAGAAACACTACTAACAAAAGTACAAAATAATTATGGTAATTGTAACGATGTCTTAAAACTCGAAATCGAGTTTTTACACATTAAAGGACGATATCTTATAAGAGAAGGCGATTACGAAAAAGGTGTGGAGTTTATAGAAGAAATGATAAAAAAAGCCAATGCAATTCAGGATTCAGATTACTCTCTAGATGGGTATAAACAGATGATATACTATTGTATTCAGACTAATAATATTGATAATATGGTTAAATATGTTAATTTAGGTTTAGATAAAGCGACGACTTGTAATTATAATATGGAAATAGGAATATTTTTAAGATTTAAAGCATTATATAAAAAAATGCAAGGAAAATATGATGAATCAGAAAATCTATTTAATGAGTCTATAAATATCTTTAGTGTAACTAAAAGTGTAGCTGATAAATATGCACTAAGTATAGCTGCCGCTTATAACTACATAGGAGATATAAGAAGACAAAACATAAAATTTGAAGAAGCTTTAGGTTTTTTTACTAAAGCAATAAACATATGCAAAGAAAAAAAGATATTTACCAGCCTTTCTATTTTCAATATAAATGCAGGTGAAACATGTTTTAATATGGGCAACTATCCAGATGCAAAAATATACTTCCAAAATGCTATGGATATATATAAACAATTTGATTTAAAGTGGGAAAAATCTATTGTGGAAGCCTTTATGTCTAAAATAATAATCAGTGAAAAAAATTATGAAAGTGCCTTAAAGTATTTAAAAAAATCAGATTTACATTCAAAGTTACTAAAAAACCCTCATGAAATTGGAATAGTATATATGGTAAAAACTCAAATTAAAAGTGAAATGAAAAATAATAATAAGTTAGATAAAATTTTTAATACATACTTGGATAAAAGCTTTCAATATTACTATGAAAAAAGTATTGAATTTTTAACTGCATCAAATGATAATTATGAAATAACCTTGCTAAAAAGCTTAATAAAAGACAATAACATGTAGAGCTTATTCTCTACATGTTATTGTCTTTTATGCTGATTTACGAAACTGAATATTTACTTTGTCAGTTTCTTTTAAGTAAGTAAACCAGTATGCCATTCCTACGAATACGGCTCCTCCAATTATATTGCCAATGGTTACAGGAATTAAATTTTTCACAACAAAAGTTCCCCAGTTTAATTGAGCTAATATTTCTGTTGATAAATGAGACTCAGCTACCCACCCTGGATTTGATTTTGCCATTATTCCCGCAGGAATATAGTACATATTTGCTATACTATGTTCGAATCCTGATGTTATAAACAGCCATATTGGAAAAAACATAGCAAACAATTTTCCTATCATATTTTTTGCTCCATAGGACATCCATACCGCTAAACACACAAGCCAGTTACACATGATTCCTAAATATAATGCAGACATAAAGGATAATCCAACTTTATAAGCTGCAATTTTAATAGTGACCCCACCTAAAACATTTGCACCACTATTAAAAAGACCCGATTCTACCATCATATAAGCAATAAATACAGAACCAATAAAATTTCCTAAATACACAATTGACCAGTTTTTGAGCATTGTACTCACTTTAACTTTACCTTTTAAAACACTGATAATAATCAATGTATTTCCTGTAAATAATTCACCCCCTGCAATAACAACCAACATTAATCCCGTTCCAAAGATTGAACCAGCAAGAACTTTCCCTAAACCATAAGTTTCAGGTTTTGCAAATAAATTAAAAGCTGCCATATTAGATCCTTCTGAGGCAAATGCAATAAATACCCCTGCTAAAATACTTAAAACAAATGATGCTGTTATAGGCATTCTTGTTTTTTTAATGCCTACCTCTATGGTATTATTTGCAATATCTTTAGGTGATAAACATTCGCTCATAATCATCTCACCTCCCTTTTAAAATTTAACATTCGTTAATCTTATACAATTAATATATTAACATTTAAGATCTACTCTAAATACCAATTCATATACATTTAGAAGTATAGATATAATGTACGACTCAACTAATATCATTAGAGATGCCTCTGAAATTCTAGGAATCCACAAAAACATAAAACCTACACTAGAAATTCCTGGAATAAACAATATGAGAAAATAAGTATTAATAGTTGAGATTGCCAATGTAGGCCCCCCTATTGCAAACAACATTCTAATATAATTATCATATAGTTTATTTTCACTCTTATTTCTTTTAATACAATTATTAATAAACAAAATTACAAAACCAAGTAGTGCTATAATCTCAAATCCAATACTAATAAACTGAGCACTCTTTCCAAGTGAAATTATTAATTTTCCTAAATATGTTTTCGGAAAAATTAATATTGCAATATTATTAAAAGCTCCAATTAATCCTATAATTACAAAAGATGTAACATAGTATTTACCTAATTTATCAGTATTAGTAGTCTTTACATATTTCCATATTAATCCTGGAATAAGACCTGCAAGCACAGCTGTTATAGTAAAAAGTGGAATGTACGGTCCCATAGGTCTTAGAATATATGCAATAATATCAACAATTCCACCAGCAAGTGCACCATAAATAGGTCCATAAATAATTCCAGGAAGAATATAGAAAATAGCATCAAAGCTAATTCTCATTGCTCCTGCGCCACCGATTGGAATCATTATACTAAGCGATCTTATAACTACTGCAATTGCAATAAAAACTGAAGTTGAAACTAAATTTTTTGTGCTGATCTTGTACAAACATACCCACCCCTCTAAACAGATAAACTATTTATTTCACAAAGTGTATTGATTACAGAAAAAATTAGTACAGCTGCTAAATTTGCAGTAACATCATCTTGGTCAAACCTTGGTGAAACTTCAGCTATATCAAAACTTACTACTTTATTTGACCTTAAAATATATTTAATACACTTTAATACACTTTCAGGATCCAAACCAAGTGGCTGTGATGAACTTACCCCTGGTGCAAAAGCTGTAGAAAATACATCAGAGCATATAGTTACATAGATATAATCCTTGGATGTTAAGAAATTATCTATTTCTCCCGTGAGTTTCCAACTATCACTATCTATAATATCCTTTGCAATCAAGTATTTAACTCCAAGTCTATCCGCTGTTTTGAAAAGATCTATGGTATTGCTATGTTTTTGAACTCCAATGCACATATAAGAATACTGAAGATTTTTATCTATGCAAACATCTGCTATTTGTCTGAACATTGTTCCCGAACTGGCTATTTTTGTATAAGGTCGTAAATCAAAATGAGCATCAAAATTTATTATGCCAATATTAGGCTTTTGGCTTTTTTGTAACAAGTGATCTAAAACACCCATATAATTTCCAAAAGCAACTTCGTGTCCACCGCCCAAAACGATAGGGAAAAGATTTAAACTTAAGATTCTTTTGACTGCTTTAGCTAGAGCAGCTTGGCTTTCCTCAAGAGAACAGTCTTCACACAATATATCTCCTGCATCGAAAAGTTTTACTTCTTGTAAAAAATCACAAGGAAGATTAGATAATGCTTTTCTTATACTTTGTGGTCCCTTTACTGCTCCAGTTCTTCCACCGTTACGTCTTACCCCTTCATCACAACAAAAGCCAATAAAAGCAAAACCCAATTTTCCAGTGTATGTAGTTAAATCTTCCCTCTTTAAATCTATTATCTTTACCCATTGATGCCATCTAAAAGCATCATAATTATTTTTACTGTCAGTTCTTCCATTCCAATCTCTTTTATCTGTTATTTTGTAATTTTTATCAAACATACTAGCCTCCTGTTTATTAAAAAATAACCCAAGGCAAATTTTATTTTACCTTAGGCTTAGAGCTTAGGAGTGTACCCCTTATATAACTACTTTACTAAGTACCTGTTTTTCTCTTTCAACTACATTTATTTCAAGAGACAAAACTTTTTTTTCAAATTCAGCTACAAATTCATTATCCTTTATTGATGATAGATTTATTTTTACATTATAAAGTGCTGATAGAACGGCACTTCTTGCCATCATAGCTGACACAGCACCATCAGTTACTGCATTTTTATTTCCATTTTCCACTACTTTTTCTGAGTATTCCATAAGTTTATATGCATTTTCTGCTATCTTGTATGGAATCTCTGCCGCGTGCTTTAATGCATTTTGAATAGTTTCTTTTCTTGCAACTTTTTCTTCATCATTGCTTTTAGGCAATTTAAATCCATCCATTACCTTATGAAAAGCCTTTGAGTCTTCATCAATATATCCAATAAACTTTTCTTTGTATTTATTAGCCTCTTCATAAATTTCCTTCATCGCAACTTCGCTATCTTCATAACCTTTTTTACCAATAGTTAAACTGGCAACCATAGAAACAAGTGCTGCAGCAGATGCTGCTGATAATGCTGCAATGCTTCCCCCTCCTGGTACAGGGCAATTTTGTGATGTTTGATCAATGAATTCTCTAACACTTTTATCAACTAATAACATTGTATTTTCCGCCTTTCACTATAATCTTTTAAAATAATCCTGTTATAACTCCATTTTCATCTATATCCATCTTTTCTGCAGCTGGAATTTTAGGAAGTCCTGGCAATGTCATTATATTCCCCGCTTCACATACTACAAATCCTGCACCTGCAGAAACCCTTACAGTTTTTATTGTAATCTTAAATCCTTTTGGAGCACCAAGAAGTTTACTATCATCAGAGAAAGAGTATTGGGTCTTAGCAATACATACAGGCATTTTATCAAGACCTAATTCTTCAATTTTTTTCAATTGTTTTTTAGCACCTGCTTCAAATACTACTTCATCTCCACCATATATTTCACGAACAATAGTGTTAAGCTTTTCTTCTATAGAACTATTTACATCGTATATAGGTTTAAAGTTTGACTCCTCTGTTTCCACAAGGTTAACAAGCTTACGCGCCATCTCAATGCCACCTTCTGATCCTTTAGACCATACTTCATTAAGCGCCACTTCAACTCCAAATGATTTACATTTAGCTATAAGAAGCTCTATTTCTTTTTCTGTATCATTACTAAATCTATTTACAGCAACCATTACTGGTACGTTAAATTTTCTCATATTATCTACTTGCTTTTCTAAATTTTCAAATCCCTTGTCAAGAGCTTCAAGATTTTCTAATCCTAAATTTGCTTTAGCTACTCCACCATGCATTTTTAGAGCTCTTATAGTTGCAACTATAACTGCAGCAGATGGTTTTAACTCTCCAAATCTACATTTTATATCAAAGAATTTTTCTCCTCCAAGATCTGCACCGAAACCTGCCTCAGTTACTAAGTAATCTCCAAGTTTAAGACCTAATTTTGTAGCTATTAGACTATTACATCCATGAGCTATGTTTGCAAATGGTCCACCATGTATTAATGCTGGTGAATTTTCTAATGTCTGAACTATATTTGGTTTTATAGCATCTTTCATCAAAAGTGCCATTGCTCCATTAACCTTAAGATCCTTTGCAGTTACTGGGCTTCCAGACAAGTTATAAGCTACTATTATTTTACCTAGTCTCTCTTTAAGATCCATTAAATCATTAGAAAGGCAAAGAATAGCCATGACCTCAGATGCAACAGAAATCATAAAGCCATCTTCTCTTGGAAATCCACACACTTTTCCACCAAGACCAACAACTATATTTCTAAGTGCTCTATCATTCATATCCATAACTCTTTTAAATGCAACCTGCCTAATGTCTATCTTAAGTGCATTACCTTGATGAACATGATTATCTAAAGCAGCTGAAAGAAGATTATTTGATGCAGTTATAGCATGCATATCTCCTGTAAAATGAAGATTAATATCTTCCATAGGAACTACTTGGGCATATCCACCACCTGCAGCCCCTCCCTTTATTCCAAATACTGGTCCCAAAGAAGGTTCTCTTAATGCTATACATGTCTTCTTACCTATCTTGTTTAAAGCATCTCCAAGACCAATAGTAGTAGTTGATTTTCCCTCACCTGCAGGAGTTGGAGTTATTGCTGTTACAAGTATAAGCTTCCCATCTTTTTCATCCTTTAATCTATCGAAAATACTTAAAGAAACCTTTGCCTTGTACTTACCGTAAGCTTCTAATTCATCTTCTTTAATTCCTACTTTCTCAGCAATCTTTGTAATTGGTAACATCTTTGCCTTTTGAGCTATTTCAATATCACTTGGTACTATATTCATATAATTCAACCCCTTATTTTATATAGTCTAAATATTTATTATCTTTGTATTTTTTATTCTGATAGTTTCTTTTCAAGTATTTGACTTATATCAAAGTTCTCTATTTGAAGATAATATTCTGCACAATCAATTAATGCTTTCATAGGAACGAGTCCAATAACCTCACTGCCTACAACTGGAACGCCATATCGCAATGCTTCCATTTTAACCATTTCATGCGCTCTATATACTGCAGTCTTTTCATAATTTACAAGATTCATAGAAATTTGAACTATATTTCTTTCTTCAAGTTTAACTCCCATAGCCTTTACAAATTTAAGTCCACCGCCTATAGCTCTTACCTTTTTACCAATGGCAGTTGCTATTTCTAAATTATCTGTACCTAAGTTCACATTGTATGCTACAAGTGGAAATCTGGCACCTATAACTGTACATCCGCTTTTTTCATTCATTTCACATGGACCGAAATCAGGTTTCCATTCTGGAAGTTTTATTTTTTCAAAAAATCCTTCATATTGTCCTTTTCTTATCTTCGCAAGATTTGTTCGTTCCTTGCTACTAGCTGCATCTTCATAAAGATAAACTGGAATATTTAATTCTTCAGAAACCTTCTTTCCAAGTTCTTTAGCCATTTCAACACATTCTGCTGTAGTAACATCCTGAATTGGAATAAATGGAACCACATCTGTAGCGCCCATTCTTGGATGAGCACCCTTTTGATTTCTCATATCTATAAGCTCTGAAGCTCTTTTGATTAACTTAAAAGCAGCATCTTTAGCATCTTCTGGTGTACCAACAAATGTAACAACTGTCCTATTATGGTCTTTATCTGAAGAATAGTCAAGTAGTTTTACATTTTCTGTATTTCTAACCTCATCAACTATACTTTCTATAATTTGTTTATCTCTTCCTTCACTAAAATTCGGAACACATTCTACTAATTTTCCCATATTTTCTCCTTTATTATTAAATATTTTTATATATTAACAACTATATTTCCATTTTTTATTACTTTCTCTACAAGATTTATACCCGTATTGTACGGTATAAAATTATAAGAAGGATATTTCAAAATAACTATATCTGCTTTTTTACCAGGGTCTATGCTTCCAATGGAATCTGCTCTACCTACAGCCGCAGCTCCGTTTATTGTAAGCGCTGTTATAGCTTCTTCTATACTCATATTCATGTATATAGCCGCCACTGCAAATACCATAGGAATTGAATATGTAAAACAACTCCCTGGGTTAAAATCTGATGCAAGTGCTACAGCGCATCCCTTATCAATCATTTCTCTTGCTCTTGCATATGGCTCTTTTAAGCAGAATGCAGTACATGGTAGAAGTGTAGAAATTACCTTTTTCTCTGCCATATTCGCTATTCCCTCATCCGAGGCATGTAATAGATGGTCCGCTGATATTGCTCCAACTTCTGCTGCAAGCTCTGAACCTCCAAGAGTTACTATTTCATCTGCATGAATTTTAATTTTAAAACCCATTTCCTTTGCTTTTAGCAGAAGTTTTCGTGACTCATTCACAGAGAAAACCTTGTCCTCACAAAAAACATCGCAAAATTCTGCAAGATTTCCCTCTTTAACCACAGGGAGGACTTTATTTAAAATAAAATCAATGTACTCATTATTTTTCCCTTTATATTCGGGTGGAACTGAATGGGCCCCTAAAAAAGTAATTGCTAAGTCCATAGCATGTTCTTCATTAAGTTTTTTCATAACCTTAAGCTGCTTTATTTCTGTATCAAAATCCAGGCCATAACCGCTTTTACCTTCCACAGTTGTTACTCCTAGCTTTAGCATATCATTAAGTCTTTCAAACCCTACCTTATAGAGTTCTTCGAATGAGGCATTCCTTGTTGCATTTACTGTGTTTTGTATTCCGCCGCCTCTCTCCATTATATCCATGTAACTGTCTCCACGGAGTCTCCAAGAAAATTCATCGGCTCTATAACCACCAAATACAAAATGAGTGTGTGAATCTACAAATCCAGGAAGAACACATCTATTAGATGCATCTACAACTTCATAATCCTTCTCATCGTAAATTTTTAATATTTCTTCTGTAGTATCCACAGCTTTGATTATCCCATTTTCAATTACAACGGCTCCATTTTTAATAGTATGAATATTTTTCATTTCGTCACCATATTTTGCCATGTTTCCACTACATGTAACCAGCTCAGATGCATTCTTTATAAGTAAGTTCCCTTTTTTCATAAACGCTTTCCTCTCAAATGTATTATTTTTTAAAATACTTGCTAACTGCTTCCACCACTAGGTTCTCATTTGTTAAATGGGGAATAGTAACATAGTCCGTGCCTTTATGTGTATCGTTAAATTCTATTACTGTTTCTATAGAATGTTCATTTCTAGCCCAAGAACGTCTTGCAACTCCGCCCATAACATCCCATGATATAGAAGACTTAATTATCTCGTCTACTCTAGAACTTCCATCTAGTACAAGGCCAAATCCTCCATTTATTGATTTACCAATTCCTACACCGCCTCCATTATGAAGCGCTACAAGACTCATACCTCTTGCTGCATTTCCTGCAAAACATTGTACAGCCATATCCGCCATAACATTACTTCCATCTTTTATATTGGCAGTTTCTCTAAATGGTGAATCAGTACCACTTACATCATGATGATCTCTACCAATCATAACGGCTCCTATATCTCCGTTTCTAACCATCTCATTGAACTTAAGTGCTATATTTATTCTTCCCGTAGCATCTTGATAAAGTATTCTTGCCTCCGTCCCAACTACAAGATTATTTTTTTCTGCATCCCTTATCCAGTTATAGTTATCTCTATCTTGATATCTTCTATTTGGGTCTATACATCCCATTGCAGCATGATCAGTCTTTAGCAAATCTTCACTCTTTCCACTTAAACATACCCATCTGAATGGTCCATACCCATAATCAAATAGCTGTGGTCCCATTATATCCTCAACGTAAGAAGGGAATATAAATCCATCTTTCTCATCTATTCCATTTTTTGATATTTCTTTAACTCCTGCATCATAAACTGCTTTCATAAATGAATTGCCATAATCAAAGAAATATGTCCCTCTATCATCTAACATTTTTATAAGTTCAAAATGACGTCT
This sequence comes from Clostridium sp., assembly GCF_050717635.1. Classification (GTDB taxonomy): domain Bacteria; phylum Bacillota; class Clostridia; order Clostridiales; family Clostridiaceae; genus Clostridium_AD. The sequence goes on along the minus strand of NZ_JBOITO010000042.1, from coordinate 35,542 downwards.
TAAAGTCTTATCGACTAATTTACAAAAAGTATCTCTATCTTTAGCAAGGAACTCTGTTCTTTCATCAAATGTTACTCCCTGAGGACAATACCCACCTTCATATACAGCATGGCAAGATGTTTGATCAGATAACAAATCAATTTTCTTATTGTTTTTTACCGCATATTCTAGTAAGTCCACTATATTACCATGGTATGCAATTGACATTGCTTCTTTCTTTTCAATATATTCTTCAGCAATTTTAAATACCTCATCAAGATCTGAGGATTGCTTCATAACCCATCCTTGCTCAAGCCTTGTACCAATTCTTGATTCATCAACCTCAGCTACAATTCCTACAGCATTTGCTATTTCAATTGCCTTTGGCTGAGCACCACTCATACCACCTAGTCCTGATGTTACAAATATATGTCCTTTTAAATCTCCATCCTCTGGTATTCCAAGCTTCATTCTTCCTGCATTTAATAATGTATTGTAAGTACCATGAACTATCCCCTGTGGCCCTATATACATCCATCCCCCTGCAGTCATTTGTCCATAGTTTGCTACACCCATTTGTTCAGCGATTTCCCAATCCTTTTGATTATCAAACATCCCTATCATTAGTGCATTTGTAATCATTACTCTCGGTGAATCAGGTTTTGATTTGAAAAGTCCAAGAGGATGTCCAGATTCTAAAACCAAGGTTTGGTCTTGAGTCATTATCTGTAGATATTTTTTTATTAGTCTATATTGCATCCAATTTTGACATACACTTCCTGTTTCACCATATGTGACAAGTTCATAGGGATATAGCGCTACAGAAAAATCAAGATTATTATCAATCATAACCTGAAAAGCTTTACCTTCAATACATTTTCCTTCATATTCATCAATTGGTTTTCCATATATTTTTGCATCAGGACGGTATCTATATCCATATATTCTTCCTCTTGTAGTAAGCTCCTCCATGAATTCCGGTATAATTTCCTCGTGAAACTTTTCTGGAATATAACGAAGTGCATTCTTAAGTGCTATTTCTGTCTGTGACTTTGAAAGATGGAACCCCCTGTCTGGAGCTCTTCTTATTCCCTTAACAAATTTAGGCATCTTAGGTAAATAACTGTCTAAAGAAGTTGTCATTGCATCTTTAATATTCATGTTGTTAACCATTACTTATCATTCCCTTCTGCATATTATTATAATTATATCTTACTACTAAATTGTCATCAAAACGTCTATTATTTATGTTTTCCTTTTATTGAACGCATAACTCTCTCTTGATTGGCTGGCATTGTAGTTATATTTACGCCTAGAGCATTATTTAGAGCATTTATTACTGCCGGAGCTACGCCGTTTGTTGATATTTCCCCAACACTCTTTGCACCAAAAGGCCCATACTCTTCTCCATTTTCAATTAGAATAACTTTTACATCGGGCATATCTGGAGAATTTACAACATGATACTTGCTAAATCTATCAGATTTAGTATTTCCATTCTTATCTATATTTAGTTCTTCTGAAAGTGCATACCCTATTCCCATTTGTACAGCTCCATGAATCTGTCCTTCAACAAAAGTTCTATTTATAGCTTGCCCAATATCATGTACAGCGAGGAAATCTGTGACCTTTACCATGCCAGTTAAAGTGTCAACTGTAACCTCTGCGAAATCAGCAGCATAAGCTCCAGGATTTGCAGGTGATTTATATGTATATATAGTAGATATATCTTCACTGAATTTAAGTTCCACTTGTACTGCTATTTGACCATAAGATAGCTTATCTGCTTCATTGTTCTTACTACATATATACCCATCTCTAATATATACATCATCCCTATTTAGATTAAGTAATTTAGATCCAAAACATAAAAGCTTTTCCTTTATTATTTCAGCACCACTTTTTACTGCTGCTCCACAAACGTAAGTAACTCTACTTGCTTGAGATCCTGCACTGTCATAAGGCGTAAATTTGGTATCAGCCTCTACAGCTCTTACTTTTTTTATATCCATATCAAGAACCTCTGCAGCTATCTGCATCATAGTGGTTACTGTGCCACAACCAAGATCATGAATTGACTGTTTCATATCAAGAGAGCCCTGTGAATCAATAGATAAACTAACTGATGTAAAATCCGGATACGCTCCCTTATACCCATTACCATGTGTTACACAAGCCATTCCTACACCTTTTTTAAATCTTCCTGTATCCTTCTTCCTATCAAATCTTTCCCTGAAATTAAAAGCTTCTGCCCCTTCTATAACGCAATTTATAATCTGAGAATCACCAAGGTCCGTACCCCCTGTAGGGTCTTTATCATAAGGATGAACTAGATTCTTCAAATATATATCTATAGGGTTCATATTAAGCTTTCTTGCCACATTGTTCATATTTATTTCTGTTAAAGCATGAATTTGTGGCGAACCATATCCTCTTGCAGGTCCTCCTATAGGAGTATTAGTGTAAACTACTCTCCCTCTATAAGTTTGATTAAATATCCTATACAACCTAAAAGCTTTTTTACCCATAGCCATGCAAACAGCTTCTGCATTTGTAAAATATGCCCCTGTATCTATAAGTACATCTATATCTCTACCTATTATTTCTCCACTGATGTTTACAGCAGTTTTTATACTTCCAATAGTATTATGCCTTGTTCTTGTTGCTATAATACTTTGAGTTCTGTCAAGAAGTAACTTTGCTGGCCTTCCAGTTACAAGTGATGTATATGCACATATTTGATCAAGAATAGGATGTGTTTTTGCACCAAAGGAACCTCCCATAGGTGGCTTGATAACTCTTATCTTATTCTTTGGAACACCAATTGCCTCAGATACTATAATTTGAACTGAAAACACCTCCTGACAAGGTGAATATATTGTTATATTTTTAAATTCGTCTATGGTTGATATACACACATGAGGCTCCATTGCTGCATGATGTATCTTAGGAGTGGAAACTGTGTCCTCAATTATAAGCTCTGCATTTTCTAATGCATTTAGAACATCTCCACATTTAATTACTTTTTCTGTTATAAGGTTACCCGCTTCATGAATTTTTATATTATCTTCTTTTAACGCATCAAAAGGATCGATTATTGCTGGAAGTTCTTCATATTCTACTTTTATAAGCGAGCAAGCTTTCCTTGCTGTTTCATAATCCTCGGCAAAAACAGCAGCTACCTTATCTCCTACAAATCTCACTTTATTCGTAAACATAAGTTCATCTTTTATAACACTAAGTCCTTCAAACCATTTATGTGAATTAAAATAATTATGAGGCGTGTTTTCATATGTTAGTATCTTTACTACTCCTGGAAAATTTTCAGCTTCGCTAATATCTATGTTTTTAATAATTCCATGCGCAATATTTGAAAGCAAAAGGCTTCCATATATCATCCCTGGAAAAACCATATCTCCTACGTATTTAATTTTACCTGTAACTTTTTCATAAACATCAAACATAGGAACTCTTTTTCCAATATATCTATAATCACTAGTCAACTTTATCACCTCTTGTTTTCGGAAATAACAAATAAAAAACATCTTCACAAAGCCCAACAATTGCTTCTCTCTTATATGGCAATGATGCTCTTCCAGGTATTTCTAAATTTACCTCTGCTGCCAAGCGTTCCTTGAATTTTGCAAGAAGCTCAATTGAAGGTTGTTCATTTAAAAGTACTTTCTCACAACTTTTAAGACGATGAGCAATAGGTCCTAAACTTCCTACAGCTAAAACCGCAGAATTAATTTTTTCAGTGCAGTTTACACATACAGCTATGTTAAGCTTTGCAATAGTTACTCTGCTCCTTGAACCTATTTTTGCAAATGCACTTATACAATTCTTCCTTAAAGGAATAATTATTTCTATAATAGCTTCATCCCTTTTAAGCATTTTAAGAATTTTTTCAACTTCTTTTATAGCTATTTTACCTTCTCCGTTTACTATCTTAATTTCTGCATCAAGTGCTATAAGAGCGGGTATAGCGTCCGCTGCTGCTGCACAATTAGCTACATTTCCTGCCAGTGTTGCTACATTTCTAATTTGTGTTGAGCCCACATTTGACGCTGCTTCACTTAAAGCACTTGCATATTTTTTTATTGTATCATTTTCAGCAATTTCAGTGAAAGTAGTATTAGCCCCTATTTTTATTAAATCATCTTCTATCCTTATATAATTAAGTTCTTTAACTCCTTTGACATCTACAATTGTTCCATTGAATAACGGATTATTACGCATCTCTATCACTAAATCTGTACCCCCACTTAGTAAATGAGTATTTTTATCAGCACATTTTAAGTATTCTACTAATTCATTTAAATTATAAGGAGTTTTAACTATAATATTATTCATACCATTACTCCTTTACTTTATTATTTTTAATAGCTTCTTTTACTGCTTCTTCAATTTTAACATACCCTGTACATCTGCATAAATTACCCTCAATAGCTATCTTTATCTCTTCATCTGACGGATCAGTGTTATTCATAAGAAGAGCTTTTGATGACATAAGCATTCCAGATGTGCAAAATCCACACTGTACTGCCCCTTTTTCTATAAACGCCTTTTGTAATTCAGAAAGTTCACCGTCTTTTTCAAGGCCCTCAACAGTAATTATTTCACTATCCCTTGCTTGAACAGCAAGTAGCATACATGAATTAATTGCTTTTCCATTCATAATGACAGTGCAAGCACCACACTCACCCTCGCTACAGCCTTCCTTTGTTCCTGTTAATTTTAAGTCTTCTCGTATAACATCTAAAAGCCTTTTAGATGGATCTACATCTACGCTATAATTATTTCTGTTTACATTTAATTTTAATAACATAATCATCTCTCCTAACTTAATTATTAATTAATTATATTTTATATCAGAAGCGTCAAAGAATAGTCAGAACATAAAACATTTGTTTTATTTAAATTTAAGAACTTGCAGTTTTACCCGCAAGTTCTAAATTAATTTAATTATTTATTTCTCTATTGTTCTATTAACTTCATCCATAAATTTTCCACTTTTTAAGACTTCATATGATTTTTGAATATCTACAGTTAGGTTTCTATCAACACTGTAAAATGGTATCTCACTTCTCAAAGCTGCATAAGCAGCTTTAGTACCTTTACCTAAAGAAATATCCGTTCTTAAATCTATGGCTTGTGCTGCATGCATTGCTTCCATGCCTAATATATAATACATATTGTCTACAATTTTTCTAGTTTTCTGAACTACATAAGGTGAATTGTTTGCATGATCTTCCATATCTCCAGCTACTGAAAAATAGTCTGCTGTGGCAGGATTTGAAAGATGTCTTATTTCAGTATCTAAAGAAGCAAATGCCTTTTGAATTGTACCAAAACATATTACATTATCAGCTGGCGACAAAAATCTTGGTAGCTTTGTAAAATCAGGAGTACTAAGCTTTATTGTTCTATAGCAAGATATTTTTGACATATGACTCAGTGCTATTCCTAACATTTCAAAACCCAATACCCAGTTTGTCACTTCAAAATTTGAGCATGAAGCAATTCTTCTTTCATCTAATATTACACATGGATTATCATCTGAAGAGTTTATGTGTATCGTAAGATATTTTTCAACATACTCAAGTGCATCTCTAATTGCTCCATGAATATGAGCAGCACCCCTGAAACTCAATGGATCCTGAACTGGTTTTTTCCAATCTGCATGGTATATATAACTACCTTCCAAGTACTCACTTATTTTTTTCGCACTATATGCCTGCCCAGGGAAAGGTCTTGCTTCATGTGTTTTCGGGTCAAGTGGAGATGTATTTCCATTAAGTCCTTCAAGGCTCATTGCGTATACCATATCAGCAGTGTCAAGTAGGTTTTGTACTTCTTTAATTACTAGTGCCCCCTCTCCAGCTGAAAGTGCGTTAGAGCTCACTATTGCAAGTCCATCCTTTGGCCCTAAAATTGCCTCTTCAATACCAGCTAATGCAAGTGCTTCTGAAGCAGCCATGAGTTTTCCCTCATAGTAGGCTTCTCCTTCCCCTATCATGCAAAGACCTATATGAGACATACAGCTAATATCAGCTTCTCCTACAGAGCCTCTTTCAGGTACTACAGGTGTAACCTTTTTATTTAGCATTTCAGCATACTTATAAGCTATAGCAGGTTGTATACCAGTGCATCCATTTAAGAGTGCATTAAACCTTACAAGCATGATTGCTCTTACTTCCTCAACGCTTGCATTAGGTCCTACTGCAACGCAGTGAGCACGAATAAGATTTGTATTGTACTGATTAAAAAACTCCTTCATAACCTTCTTGTCTTTATTCCAACCAACACCTGTGTTGAAACCATAGACAGGTATATCGCTATCTACCAAATCAAAAACAAGTTGCCTTGAATCTTCAAGTACTTTTTTTGCTGCTACACTTATTTCAACGCTATAACTTTTAACGGATACATTATAAACATCCTGAATGGTTAAATCCTTCCCTGTTAGTAATAGTACATTGTCCATTTTTTCACCTCATAAAATTATTTTTTTAAGTTAAAAATTTCGCATAATATTTCTTACTTACATCTTCAGCGTATCATCATTTTTAACTACTGCATCTTCCTCATTCATAACTTCTATATCTTTTTCATCTTCTTCGTTCTTAACTACTACTTCCTCATCAATATGTGCTGTATCTGGATAATACGCTAAATCATACTTTTCATTCTTAACTAACATTGTTATTGTACAGTATGCCATAAGTAACATTAGAAATAATATTGGAAAACCTGCAACCGTAGCAATTTGCTTTGTAGAATCAATACCGCTAATCTTCCCTCCAGAGCTCAGAATATTCACTATAGCCATAGAAGCCATAACTACTCCCCAAAATATTTTCAAATACCCAGGAGCTTCGAAATTCGAATTATTATTAGTTGTAGTTGAAAGTGAAGCTATTGTTGCTGTCATTGAATCGCATAGTGTTACAATTGATATTATTATAGTAAATATTATTAACCAACACATAAACTTTGCTAATGGAAAATTTTGCATGAATGCAAACAATGATACTTCAAGTCCTTTATCTTGTATTGTACTCCACAATTTTGCTCCATTAAGTTCAAGATGGATAGCAGCTCCTCCAAATACCGAAAACCAAACTAACCCGAACGCTGATGGAAGTACGAGATTAACTATGAGAAACTCTCTTATTGTTCTACCTTTGCAAAGCATGGTAAAGAACAATCCTTCAAGTGGTGCATATGCAAGCCAAATTGCCCAGTAGTAAATTGGCCACCATCTTGGCCAGTCAGATCCATTTATAGGACTTGTAAAACTAGTACTTGTAAAGAAATTTTGGATAAAATCTCCTGCACTTTGGGTTCCTAAATTTAATATAAATGCTGTTGGCCCAAATATAAATACAAACAACATTATTATAATAAATATCTTTGAGTTTTTGTCTGCAAGCCATCTTACACCTTTGCTAACTCCTGTGTAACTAAATGCAATATAAGTTACAACTATTGACACTATTATTATTAGCCATAAAGATTTACCAGTTTTTATACCTGTTAAAATATTAATTCCGCTACCTATTTGCATTGTACCTACACCCAGTATTGCAGCAACTGCGCCTGCCATAGCAAACAAACATAAATTATCAACTACTGATCCAACAGCACCTTTAATTTTTTTCCCAAATATAGGATATAGTACTGAGCTAACTTGGTATGGAAGTTTCATATTATATACTGCATATGCTATACCAATACCTGCTATAGAATACATTGCATAAGGTATGAACGTCCAATGTACAAACGATGTCCTCATAGCAAATATTGCTGCTGCCTCAGTTCCTGGGTCAATTCCAAGAACCTTAGGTGGATTCATAAAATGGGTTATCGGTTCTGCAATACCCCAAAATAATATTCCTGTTGCTATTCCTGCAGTAAGAGTAATAGCGAACCAATTCCAGTTGCTAAAATTGGGTTTTGCATCTTTACCACCAAATCTAATGTTTCCGTATTTAGAAAACAATAGAAATATGCAAAGTGCTACAAAAATGCCACCTGATATTTGGAATAACCAACCAAAATTTTCAAAAGCAAATCCAACTATAGCATTTTCTCCATTATAGAATGCTTCTGGTGCAATAATACCTGTTAAAATTACTGTAACAAAAATGATACTCATTGGAATAAAGATAGACTTTCTGATTACCGCCTTATTTTTTTTCATTTTTTCTCTCCCTTGAATAATTATTTATGGATTCCTGAATCCATATAATCTTAGAACAATTGAATTAATATTTATTTTAATTAGCCTCAATTAAAAGTGCATTCAATAGTTGATTTTTAAAAAGGTCCAAAATTAATCTTAACTGCTATTATTAAAAATATAATAGCAACACTCACAATTAATAACATGAAGGGCATAATATATTTTAACCATTTGTTAAAAGATACTTTAGAGTACATTAAAAATGCTATTAATCCTCCAACAGTTGGATAACAAAGATTTGATAATCCATCACCAAATTGATAAGCTAGTATGGCTATCTGTCTATTAAGTCCAATAATATCTGCAGCTGGAACCATTATTGGTAAAGTAACCATTGCCTGTCCACTTCCTGAAGGTATAAAAAAATTAATTATTGCTTGGACAAAAAACATTGCAACAGATGTTACATAAGAGTCGCAAAAATTATAAGTCTGAAACCAAAACCAGAAAACATTGGAAGTCCAGCTATGTTCTGTCCAATACCAACATTCCAAGGATTTGAAGGGCCCGCTGTCCAACCCATAACAATGCCCATTAGTGCAATTGAAATACCCACTAACGCATCATAGCCAAGAGCTAAAGCAATACCTATACACAGTGGAGCAAATGGAATAGCTGCTTCAAGCATTCCAGGAAAAGCTCCAAGGCAACCAAAAAAGAGCATAATTGCAGCCAGAACCCAGTGACTTCTTTCTTTACCAATTATCTTGGTTAACCCAAATACGGCTGATTTAATAGCTCCAGTTCCATCAAAAACATTTACAGCTCCACCAATCAACAATATCATAATAACTAAAAAAGAAGCTGCTTGAATGCCCTTTGGAACCGCCACAAAAACATCGAATACTCCTACAGGCGTTCAATCAATTATATGAAAACTGCCAGGATCAACCATACTTATTCCATTTACATCAACTCGGTTAAATTCTCCAGCTGGAATAATGTACGTAAGTATTGCTACAAACACAATAATGCAAAAGAGTAGTACAAACGCATGTGGAAACTTGATTTTTTTCCTTTTACTTTGTCCTTTTACGGTTTTTGAATTTGTCAATTCAATCATCCTCCCTAATTTAACATTTTAAAACCTATTTAGTTTTTACCTATGAAATAAAAATTAGATTTCAAATTTTATGCCAAAACGTTTACATTAAGCAATAAAAAAATCATGTGAATTAATCTATGCTTTACATTCTTTTCAAAGAGTTATATATTATTATTAAAGACCATAAATGTAAGGTTGATTTTTTAAATATTTCAAATATTGCAAATACTTAAAATTACATTAATAAAATTTTATCATAGCTACGTCTAAAAAAGGTCAAAATTAAAATCTAATTTTTGTAGGTGATTATTATAATAGTAATACATGTAACTCTTTTTGGAACCCCCAGCGTTAAAGTGAATAATATTCAGATTCATTTTCCTTTTAAAAAGGCTGAAGCTCTCTTTTACTATATTTTAATTAATAAGCAGGCATCAAGAGATACACTTACAAATCTTTTTTGGTCTGATTTTGGTGAGACTACAGCAAAGAAGGATCTTAGGAATGCATTTTATTCTATAAAAAAAGCTATTAATTGTAATGTTTTCATTTCACCGAAGCGTGAAGTAATACTTGTTAATCCAGAAATTCATTTTGTTTGTGATATATTTGACTTTATGAACAATAACAAAAACTCGCTAAACCTTTATAATGGAGATTTTTTAGAGGGGTTTAACGTTAAAGATGCGGAAGGTTTTGAAGAATGGATGCTACAAAACAGAGAATATTATAGAGATGTTTACACTAATAGCCTTCACAAAGCTGTGATATGCAATATGGTTGATAGCAATGATGAACTGGCCATAGAATATTGCAAAAAAATAATAAATTTAAATGAATTTGATGAAGAAGCATATAGAAATCTTATGAAAATATTTTCAAAACTTGGCAAATACGATAAAGCAGAGATAGTGTATAATGATTTAAAAAAAATACTAAAACAAGAACTTTCAGTTTGTCCAAATGAAAAAACAACAAATCTTTATATGGAAATAACAAAAAAGAAATTTTTAATTTCATCATCCGAGAAAAATTTAGGTAGTTTTTTTTATAAAAGAGACAAAGAAATTTTACAGTTGGATGACTATTTAAGAAATTTTATAGATGATAATTTTTCTAAATCTATTATTTTAAAAGGACAAGGTGGAATAGGTAAAAGTAAACTTATTTATGAGGCCTTAAACACACTAGAAAATGATAAAATCATTACATTTAATACTAAATGTTACCAATCAGAATCAAGCTATTTTTTAAAACCATGGAACAGAATCTTTGAGCAAATATATAAATATATATCTAAACATAATATAATACTTCCAGCCAGATTTAATAGTGTTACTTCATCTACTTTTCCTTTTTTAGATTTAGTAAACTGCACTGGAGCAGATCAAAACTCATTACTCAACAACAATAAAACAAACTATATGGCTATTGAAAATGCTTTATCGGGTATTTTAGATATTATTAGTGAAAACACAAAACTTATTTTTTATTTTGATGATATTCAATGGATTGATAATAAAAGTCTTAACATACTTAAAAATTTAATAATACGTAACTATTCCATATTATTCATGATGAATACAAGAATTAGCTACAATAATGATCTTGATAAATTTTTTACCTTTTTAAAGCTTCATGACCTTGCTCATGAAATAAAGATTATACCATTAACCCCAGAAGAAACCTTTGATTTTTCAAGTAATTATTTAAATAATCATCATTTTTCTGAATATGAGAAAAATACAATATATAGAAATTCTCAAGGGAACATTTTCTTGTTAACTCAATTATTAGACGCGCTAAAAAACAATGAAAATATTAATGAAGTCCCTTTAACAGCTATAAACTTTCTAAAAACAATGCTTTTTGACATATCAAATGATGAAAGAAAAATACTTAATATTATCTCTATATTTTTTGATATGGCAAATTTTGATGAAATTAAATATTTATATAATAGTGATACTCTTAATCTTCTTGATATATTAAGTGACCTTGTAAAAAAAGATTTTTTAAAGGAAATAAAAAGAGAATCTATCTATTATTCATTTACTAATGAGATGATGTCTCTTTTCCTATATAAAGAACTTACTGAATCACAGCGAGTTATATATCATCGTTTAATTGCAGAGATGCTTGAAGGAGCTTTAGATAATGACATTGAAGACACTGACTTATACTCAAAAATTGTTTATCACTATAATAAAAGTGATAATAAAATTAAGTTTTTAGAATATAAAATTAAAAATTTAAGCACATGTCTCCAAACTTCTCAGGAAGTATTCCCAATTTTATGTAGTAGTGACATACTTGTAAATGACTTTGCTTATTTTTCCCCACAACAATTAGGCAAAGACCTTGCAGTAATAAAAAATGAAATTGAAATATTTAAAAAAGGTAATAAATATAAAAACAGTGAAATACAGAAAATTGATATGGAGTTTTCTTATATTCTTGCAAGAGATTTTATAAGAAAGGGTAATTATACTAAAGGACTTAAAATAGTAACCTTACTAATAGATACTTCAATAAAGCTAAACAATTATAAGTTTACACTGAAATGCTATAAATTAATTATATATTACTGTATAAATACCTTTGACAAAAATATGATGAAATACTACATTGATAAGGCAATAGATATTACAAACTGTTATGACCTAAATGATGAGCTACCTATATTACTTCGCCTTAAAGGATATCTTTATATTATGTTAAAGGAATACACTTTATCTGAAACCATATTAAAGCAGTCTATCTATATTTTTTTAAACAGTCCAAGTAAAAATGACTTTTCTCTTAATATAGCTGCTGCATATAATTATATCGGAGAAGGCAAAAGGCTTCAGGAAAAATACTATGACGCTATTAAGTATTATGAAAAAGCTATTCAAGTATTAAAAGATCAGAACACCAATGTTGGTCTTCCTATATTTTATACAAATGCAGCATTGTGCTTTTACAAAGTGAATAATCACAATCTATCTAAAAAATATATTCTAACTGCACTTAAATTCTATTCAAAAATCGATTGCATTTGGCAAAAAAGCACCGCTTATTGTGTATATGCTCTACTTATGCTAGTAGAAGGCCAAATAGGATTAGCAATAACTAATTACAAAAAAGCTTGCAAATATAATAGTATGATTAAAAATCCATCTCAAGAAGAATTACTAAATGAAGTGAAAGGACTGTTAAGCAATTATACTAACTTATAGTTCTGTCATCTGCACCACTCAAAATAATTTGTTAAAACATAAAAAACTATGAGCATAATTCATTCATAATGAATTATGCTCATAGTTTTTTTACGTGTAAATAAAATATTTTAAATTCTTTTCTTAATATATTTCCTAACCTTTACCTTATTATTACTAATTGCTTTAATAAAAAAATATAAAATAATAATTAAAATTAATATATATGTTATAAACTTTCCAAAATCTGATACTATAGGAACTATAGTTTCCCATGAATCGCCAAACCAATATCCTAATCCTAAATATATACAAGTCCAAAACAATTCACCAAAAGCAACGTATATACTAAAGGTCCGTAATCTATATCCTGTAATTCCTGCTGCTGCATTTATAAATGGTCCCATAGCTGCTATTAAAAATCTACTAATAAAAACTGAAATTCTCCCATGTTTTATTAAGTAAATTTCCGCCTTTAGTATTTTAGGTTGGAAATGTTTTTTAAATTTAGTATGTCTATTTAAAGCTTTATCACCAATAGCTTTCCACATAATGTATGCAATATTATCCCCAAGCCATGCGAAAAACCAAACTTGTAAAAAAAGAATGACCACATTAAATTCACCAGCATAAGCAAAAGCCCCAGATGCCAATACAAGTAGCGACGCTCCTGTTGGAATCCCTATACACTGGAGTACAATTATAATACTTAAAAACCAAATATTATAGTTTCTAAAACCTTCTATTAATAAGTTACTAAATTCACTCATGTTTATTACCCTCTATACTTTTTTCTTTGATTTTATTGTTTTCTATAAGTTTCTTTAAATTATCCCTAAGTTCTTTTGATGATTTATTGTATTTTTCACTCAATCCTTCTATACATAAATTCACATCACCATTTTCCGGAATAATTTCAAGTCCACTAAAAATATCTTCTTCACTTATATTATATTTTTTAGATAATTGTTTTACGGTAATCCATTTATGAGTGCTCATATTCCCGATTAGTCTACTTTCTTTAGTCGGAAATTTAACATCTTTAAATTCTAAATATAGTATAGTGTATCGTTTTACTATTATAAATATGGTTACCATAATTAAAATTGACAATATAATTGTTTTTATATTTTTTTTCATTATATCCCTTCCTATTGCAAAAATAATTTATACACTCAAGCGCCTTTGACCTATATCATTAGCTATTTCTCTTAATTTATTTACCTGTTCTTCTGTTCCTAGAACTACCATAGTATCACCTAATTTTACAATATCATCAGAACTAGGATTAAAGACTAATTTTTCACTATCATACTTTTTAATGGCCAGAACTATTAACCCAGTTTTTTCAGGGATTTTTATTTCAAGAAGGCTCTTATTTAATATATTGGATTTATCACAAATCACAACATCTTCGAGGTCCAAAACTACATCTCCAGCATGGGTAATTATATCTAAAAAAGCAATAACAGTAGGTCTAAGCATCAAGGCTGCCATTCTAGTCCCTCCTATTTCATTAGGAGAAATTGTATTGTTTGCACCTGCTTTTTTAAGTCTACCCTCTGCATTTTTATTTATAGCTCGAGACACAATATATAAATTACTATTCATTTCTCTTGCGGTTAAAACTGTATATACATTTTCAGAATCCTTAGGCAAACAAGATATAAGACCCTTTGCATACTTTATTCTTGCTTTGTCTAATACATCTTCCTCCGTGGGATCTCCAAGAATAGCATGAATTTTATCTTCTATTAATTCATTTATTTTTTCTTCCTCATTATCAATTACAATAAAAGGAACATTACTTCTTTTAAATTGCTTTATGGCGTTTTGTGATGTTTCTCCTGCACCACATATTATATAATGATCTTTTAACTTTGTTATTTGTAATTCCATACGTCGCCTCCTCCATGCATCTTTTAAATCTCCTTCTAAAAATGAAGATACAATACTTGTAAATAAATACCCAACAGTACCTAAACTAAACAATATAATAAATATAGAGAAAATTTTAGCTTCTGCATTCATAGTAGCCACTTCTGCATAGCCTACTGTTGATATAGTTATAACCGTCATGTACAACGCGTCTACAATGCTAACATCTAATAAATATTTATACCCTATTGTTCCTGTAAGGAGCAATGCTATTAATATAGTAACTACAAAATTAAATTTACGATAACTTTTCATGGCTCACCCCTTAATCTTACTTTACGCTATTATACCATAAACCGGTAATCGTATAAATATATATATATTTTACTAAATTGTAATATATTAAATGCCAGTTTAGTAAAGCATTCAAGCATTACGTATTATTTATGAATACAAAATATGTGTACTGATTTTATACACATATTATGATATAATTAATTATAATTTTCGAATAAGATTCAATAAAATAGGGGGCAGTTAGATATGAGCGAAACCTTGAAGGTTTTTATTTTAGATAACGTTAAATCAATAACATCAAGGGTGAAATTGCTTTTAAATAATAATCATTATACTGTATATGAAGCATCAAATTCTACCGAACTTTTTTACGTTCTAGCACAAAACGGCTATAGTGCAGATCTTATTATAATGGATATCGATCTGAAAAATGAAGATGGATTTGAAATTATTAAGCGATTAAGAAAAAAAAACGAAATAGTGCCCATAATGATCATGACTGCAAATAATAATAGAGATATTTTTATTAGAGGTATTTCAGAAGGAATATCGGATTATATACTTAAACCATTTGAGAATGAAATACTAAATAATAAGATTCTAAAACTTTTAAGTGCCTCTCATAATCTAATGGAGAAAAAGGTGATTTTTAATTTACCTTTCTTTATACAATCAGAATTTAAAAAAGCTACTAAGGGAAAATATAATGTGACTATTATGATGACAACTCTTTATAAACCAGTAAAAGTTTTTTCAAATGAAATTGATACCCAATATAATGAAGTTTCAAAATATATTTTTGATATTTTGAAAAGTATCTTTTGGGATACAGATATTTTCATTCGTTATTCTTCACAAAACTTTATAGGTGTATTTCCTTTTGTTAGTGTAGAGAACAAAGACAAAATAAGTGATAAAGTAGATGCTTGTTTTAACGAATTAAAATTAAAGGACCCTAAACTAAAAGGTTACTATTTATCTAATGCGTTTGTAACATATCCTCAGGATATTAAGGAAGATGAAGATTTATTTTTAACATTGATAACAAAAACTAAAGAAATTATAAAATCTACTAAAAAAGATTTACAAATATATTAATTATTATAAAAGGTATAGCAAAATTTTGCTATACCTTTTATTAATTTTGTATAAACCCTTAGTCCTTGGTAGAGGATGATATATTTTGAGCACTCTTTTTTATCCAATCTTTACCTTCAACTAGTCGTGTAACAATCATAGATGTTACAGCATCGCCAGTACAATTTATACAAGTTGCTGGAGGATCTACAAGAAAGCCAATAGTTGCAATAATTGGGAATGCTTCTGGTGGAAATCCAAATAAACTTACAATTAACATTTCACCTATAAGTCCACCACCTGGAACACCGGACATAACTACACCACCAAGAACTGAAACCGCTATTGCTGTAGCGTATGTTCCAACTCCTGAAAACTCTTGTCCAAATATTCCAAACAAAAATGAAATCTTTAATATAGAAGAGATAACAGTACCGTCCATATGCATGGTTGCACCGATAGGTAGAACAATCTCACGAATGTCCTTTGGAACTCCCATACGCTCAGTAGCATCTAAGTTTACCGGTAAACTTGCAATAGAACTCTGTGTTGCAATAGATGTAATAGCAGGTTCTAGAATGTTTTTAAAGAAAGTTTTTACTCCCTCTTTTCCACCAGCATAATAAGCATATCCATAAAATGCAATAAAAAAGTATGCAATACATAGTGGATAGTAGATAACCATAGCTCTTGCATATGCACCCAATAGTTGTGGGCCAAACTCACCAATGAGACTTGCAAAATAAGCACCTAGACCAATCGGAGCATACCACATAATAATGCCAACAAATTTCATCATAACTTTGGTCATAGCATCTAAACCCCTGGCTATAATGTTGTTTTCACCGCCAAGAGAGCTAACACAATAACCAAAAATAATTGAAAATACAATAAGTGGCAACATATTAGAGCGAGAAAGTAGGCCACTAAAATCATTTACGGTTAGTGCCTTCACAATTTGATCAGAAAATTTGACTGTTTCTAACTTCATAGTAGAATCCAATGCTAGATTAACGCCAGCTGCCGGAGGAAATACCTTAACAATAATAAGAATGATAAAGCCAGCAATAACTCCTGTAACAACGAAGGTTAAGAACATATTACTTATAATGTTTCCTAACCTTTTCATATTTACCATATTTCCTACTGCACTAGCTATGGTAACAAATACTAAAGGGGTTACAACAGTAAACATTAAATTAAGAAAAACATCTCCAAAAGGCTTAAGTACTATAGCTTTTTCACCAAAAATAATACCAATGATGCTACCTATTACAATAGATAAAAGCAAAATAATAGGAAAACGATAGTTTTTCCATACGCTTTGTTTGGTTGTTTTCATTTTAATACTTCCTTTCATTGTTTAGTATTCTAAATTTTCATCCATTATTTTTCCAATTGCAATAACATTGGTATCCCCTATTAAGAATAACTTTTCCACACTATCCTCTAATCTTTCCATTTCTATAAATAATTCCCCTCCAGGTGAAACAATTTTCACTTTATTACCCTTTAAATACCCTTTTAGTACTAAAGCAACTGCAGTTGACCCAGAGCCAGTTCCACATGCCAATGTAAAATCTTCAACTCCTCTTTCATATGTTTTTAAAATTGCCGACGTATCGTCTAAAACATCAAAAAAGTTTACATTTGCTCCTTTAGGAAAACCTTTATAAAATCTTATTTTTCTCCCAATATCAAATAATTCACTTTCCTCCGTGTTTTGAAGACCTGGGTATTTTACAACAGCATGAGGAATTCCTGGCTTCCCAAGTTCTATATATGAACACTCATATTTTTTACCATCAATTTCAACATCAGAATCAAGTTTAATTATTCCTGGACTATTAAGTTGAACCTTTACAAGTCTACCCTTTATTATTTCTGCTGATACTAACCCGGCTAATGTTTCAAACTTCATTTTTTTTCCTGCAATATTATTCATATATGCATATCTAGCAATGCATCTTGCACCATTACCACACATCTCACCGATACTACCATCAGAATTATAAAAACGCATTTTAAAATCAGCATCACTTTCAGAAGCGTCAACTACTATAAAACCATCTGCACCTAAGGATACTTTCCTCTTACATAACTTCGCAGCAATGTACGGGATCTTATTTAGTGGCAACTTAAGTTTCATATTGTTTACTATTATAAAGTCATTACCTGCTCCTTGAATTTTAGTAAATTCCATAGTTCCCTCCTCAAAATATCTCTATTAATATAATATTAGTTTTATTTAATGGCCTGCCTAATATCTTCTATTATATCTTCCACATTTTCTATTCCCACAGAAAATCTTATTAAACCTGGTTCAATACCAGCCTCTGAAAGTTGTTTGTCATTCATCTGCCTATGAGTTGAGCTTGCAGGATGTAATACTAAGGTTCTTACATCTGCCACATGTACAACTATTGAGGCAAGTTGTAATTTATCCATAAACTTCACAGCCGCTTCTCTTCCACCCTTTATAATAAAGGAAATAACCCCACTAGACCCCTTTGGTAAATATTTTTTTGCTAGTGCGCTATATTTATCCCCTGGTAGTGAAGGGTAACTAACTGATTGTACATTTTCTAAGTCTTCAAGGAAGGTTGCCACTTTTAAAGCATTTTCACAGTGTCTTTCCATCCTAAGATGTAAAGTCTCCATACCTAAATTTGTTAAAAAAGCATTGTTAGGACTCATGCAATTCCCCATGTCTCTCATAATTTGAACTCTAGCTTTTGAAATATAGGCCGCTTTTCCAAAGGCTTCTGTATAAACTAAGCCATGATAGGAGGGGTCAGGCTCTGTAAACTCAGGGAATTTACCCATCGTCCAGTCAAAATTACCTGAATCTACTATTACTCCTCCTATACTAGAAGCATGTCCATCCATATATTTTGTAGTGGAATGTACCACTATATCTGCACCAAACTCAAAAGGTCTGCAAAGTATTGGCGTAGCAAAGGTACTATCAATTATAAAAGGTACTCCATTCTTATGCGCAAGGCGTGCAAACTTCTCTATATCAAGCACACTAATTTTAGGATTTGCAATTGTCTCTCCGAAAACTGCTTTGGTATTAGTTTTAAATGCCTTCTGAATCTCCTCTTCATCACTGTCAGGGTCTACAAACGTTACCTCAATGCCCATTTTTTTAATAGTCATTGCAAGCAAATTAAATGTTCCACCATATATTGAGTTTGATGAAACTACATGGTCTCCATTTTGACAAATATTTAATATTGAAATCAGTGTTGCTGATTGTCCTGAGGATGTACATAATGCACCTACTCCATCTTCAAGTGCAGCAATTTTATTTTCTAAACATTCTACCGTTGGGTTACTAATTCTAGAATACATATGTCCAGCTTCCTCTAAATCAAATAGCTTAGCTACCTGCTCAGTAGATTTGTATCTATAGGTAGTGCTCTGGCATATTGGCAAAACATGTGGATAGCCATTGCCCGGTTTATAACCTTCCTGTAAACATTTAGTTTCAATTTTCCATGAATTCATCGGATACACCTCCTTTTTTAATATTATATATATTATTACCTATTTTTCTTCTATTTTCAAGTATAAATATTCATTAGTATAGTTTACTATAATTTATCTTTCCCTACCCATTTTCTTAATACTTCTGGAACAATAATACTCCCATCTTCTTGTTGCATTTGCTCTACTATTGCTGGAAGTAACCTACTTGTGGCTAAACCAGATGCATTTAATGTATGCACATACTCAATTTTTTTACTATCATTTCTTTTAAATCTTATCATTCCGCGTCTTGCCTGGTAGTCGCCAGCATTTGATGCAGAACTTACTTCTTTATACTCATTCATACTAGGAATCCATATTTCAATATCATAAGTCCTTGCCATAGATGCGCTGCAATCTTTTGCAGCTAATTTACTAACCCGATAGTGAAGCCCAAGTCCCTGTACAAGTTTTTCTGCCTTACCTAAAAGTTCACAAAATGCAGCATCTGAATCTTCTGGCTTTGTATATTGAAACATTTCTACCTTATTAAATTGATGTCCTCTAATCATTCCTCTTTCTGATGCTCTATAACTTCCTGCTTCCACCCTATAACAAGGTGTATATGAGAAATACTTTTTCGGCAACTCTTCTTCCTTTAGGATTTCATCTCTATGCAAATTAATCAAAGCAGTTTCTGAAGTTGGAAGTAGAAACTGACTATTATCATTGATTTTATTATCAGTAACCTTAAAAACTTCATCTTGGAATTTTGGAAACTGACCAGCCGTAAGCCCACACTTGTATGATAAAATATGTGGTGGTAGAATGAATTCATACCCATCTTTTATGTGCTCTTCTATAAAATAATTAAGAAGTGCCCATTCGAGAATAGCACCATCACCTTTGTAAATCCAAAAACCATTTCCAGCTAGCTTTACTCCTCTTTCATAGTCAACTAAATTATGTGTTGTTACAAGCTCCACATGATCCTTTGCAGCAAAATTAAACTCAGGTTTTTTGCCCCATTCTCGTACGACCTCGTTATTTTCCTTTCCTCCAGCCACCACATCATCATCTGGTATATTAGGTAAGGCTTCTAAGAAAGTATTTATTTTTTCTAAAAGCGGAGTTAGTTTATCCTCAAAAACCTTTATTTCACTTGAAACCTCTTTCATTTCTAAATATAAACACTCAATATTTTTACCACTTCTTTTAAGTTCCGGTATTTCTTTAGACACTTTATTTTTCTTATTTTTCAATATATCAATCTCATATATTAATTTTCTTCTTTCTTCGTCCCACTTAAGAAGTTCAGTGAAATCAATATTATCCATTCGCTTAGAAAGAGCCTCTGTAACCTCCTGCGTGTTTTCTCTTATTAAATTTAAATCTAACATATTATTATACCTCCTCATTTTTTTATGTTGTAGCTAACTTTAAATGTACTGTCAATATATTTTATTATACAAAAAAACTCTCGTCTCTATAAAACTATAGAGACGAGAGTTAAACTCCCGCGGTGCCACTCGATTTGTCATATTTACATACGACCACTTTATTGTGCGATAAGGGACACAACCCTTTGTTTTTTAACTTACTATTACGGAATCGGAGGGATTATATTACACACTGATTCTCATAAGCCATCAGCTCTCTTAAGTACAATAATAATCTTAATTTCCATAACTTACATAATATATTTGTTTTATTATTTGAAAAGTTATTCTTTAGAAGATAATATCATTAACTGTAAATAAAGTAAAGTATTATATTTACTTAAGTTTTTACCAGTTTTAACCCCTTAGTGCTTCAGAGAGTTATATACTTTGTTAAAAATATATAAATAGCATAAATTGTTGACAAATATAATTTAAGTTAGTATGCTAATTATATAGTTAGTACACTAATTATGTAAGGAGGCCCATATGCAGAACTTATCTTACCTAATAATTAAGGCATCTAGACATCTCAAAAACAAACTAGACAAAGCACTAACGGAATTTGATATTACCGCTGCGCAGTTCTCAGTTATAATTCAGATATATTCATCAGAGTTGCCAATTACTGCCGCAGAAATATCCCAAAGGCTAGGGTCAGACAGGCCAACTATATCAGGGATTATAAATAGGTTAGAGAAAAAAGGTATAGTGCTTAAGGTTACCAATCCAAAGGATAAAAGATCGTCTTTCCTAGAAATATGTAAAGATTATAATAAGCTAGTTGATAAAATAAAAACAGTAAGTGATGAATTAACAATTGATATATTTTCAATTTATTCAAATGAAGAAGCTGAGAAACTTACAGAAATGATTTGTAAATTAAATGAAGGGACTAAAGAATAATGGTTGAAAAAATTTTATTAACAGGAATAACGGGAAATGTAGGAAGTGACGTAGTTGACTATTTAAAAAGTATAAATAAAGACTTTCTAGCTGGCGTAAGAAACATAAAAAAAAGCATTTAGAAAGATGATTCCATAAAATATGTTAACTTTGATTTTCAAGATATAAACACCTATGAAACTGCTCTAAATGGTGTTAAAAAGGTGTTTTTAGTAAGACCACCACAACTTACAGATGTTAATGGAATATTTATACCTTTTATTCAAAAATGTAAAGAAGCTGGAGTTGAACAAATAGTATTTTTATCTTTACTGGGGGCAGAGAAAAATCCTTTTCCACCACATCACAAAATTGAAAAAGCCATTCTAAAATCAGAAATACCTTACACTTTTATAAAACCTAGTTTTTTCATGCAAAATTTATCCACAACGCATGCAGAAGATATTAAGCTGCGAGATGACTTATTCATACCTTCAGGAAAAGCCAAGATTAGTTTTATAGATACAAGAGATATTGGTGAAATAATTGCCTTTGTTGGAAGTCTAGAAAAAAGAGAGTAGAGAATAATAAAACATCCCATACATAAACCAAGGTTTATGTATGGGATGTTTTATTTTTATAGTCTGGCTACTTTCTAATGTGTATCATACTCTTCATCAAATCCATAGCATTCTAAAATAGGCATTACAAACATAACACCAGTGTCAGGTTCACTTGTAAATTCTTTGCTTATTGTATCTACAACTGATCTAAGTTTAGTTTCACCTCGTATTACGCTTACAATAGTTTTATTGAAGGGCTTAGTTCCTTCAACTAGTCTTCTTATACCTGCAAAAATTGGAATATCAATGTTGCTTTCAAGTAATACACTACCAAGCCCCTGACTATCTATAGTTGTGGCACCACAACCATTTTCATAAAACACCTTAGAAATATCATCTAATTTGTCAATGTTACTTAATATAATAAACACTGCATACATAAGTTATCTCTCCTTAATTAAATATTAGATTCCTTAGCTCTTATTATAACATTTTTAGTTAGTATTGGTCCAACTAACTCTGTAACAATTGTAGTAGCCAAAAGTATTGTTATTACAGTAGAACCGAGTGGCGTACCACTAAATTCTTTACTTACTGTTATAGCTAGACCAATAGCAACCCCGACTTGTGAAAGCAGTCCAAAACCTATATACTTCTTAACCGTTTCAGGTGCTTTTGACAATGTTGCACCAAGCGACGCACCGGAGATTTTACCAATCATCCTAAAAATGAAATAACCAACGCCTATCCAGCCTATTTGTGGTAATAGTGCAATATCTAATCTACAACCCGCTAATATGAAGAAAGCAGCAATAATAGGTGGCGAAAAAGTATCTATATTAAAGAATGCTTTTCGACTGTAAGATGATACATTAGCTACTATTGTACCCAATGTCATGGCTGCAAGTAGAGAAGATAAATTAAATATTGTACATATACCGATTAATAATAATAATGTTCCTGCTACAAAGCCAAGATCTTCTTCTTTATTGCGACAGTTGGCAAGTAAATAACATAGCGCTATTCCTAAAACACAACCTAATCCAAGTGATAATACAATTTCTGCTATTGGATGTACAAGAACCTTAAAAATTGTTATTTGTTGATGTTTTATAAAAACCTTTGCTATAGACGATGCCACAGAGTATATCATAAGACAGATTGCATCATCCACGGCCACAACTCCAAGTAGTGTACTAGTTAATGGCCCCTTAGCTTTACATTCCTTTAAAACCATTACTGTAGCAGCTGGGGCAGTTGCAGATGCTACCGCACCAAGTATTAAAGCAATCGCTATACTATGTGTTAAAAAATACATTGCGATTGTAACTAAGAAAAAAGCCCCTAGAGCTTCACATGTTGCAATAATGAAAATAGACTTACCTAGTTTTTTAATAACTGATACTTCAAGTTCACTTCCGATTTTAAAAGCAATAATAGCTAATGCAAAATCACTAACAAATGATAGCTTATTTATCATATCAGGGTTAACAATATTAAATCCTGAAACTCCAAGAATTAACCCTGCAATTATGTACCCAGCAACAGATGGTATTTTAAATTTATTTACTATTTTACCAAATATAACACCTACAATTAATGCTGTACCTAAACTTATAAATGCATTTATATTAATAATAATGCACCTCCTTTTTTTAAACCCATACCGTCTATTATATTACTTTCGTGTCTATATGTAAATCTTAGTATATCTTTAGATATAAGATATTATCTCCATTAGCTTAGCTGATAGGGGTTTATTAGCCTCATATGCAATAATGCTACACACAACGTAAAAATAGACAACTTTTAGTTTTATTTTCATTGTTTCAACATACCATATATTGAAAGCAATTTTATGGAGACTTCTGTATGGCCAAAATAACTGAAGACACCACATCCTATGACGAAATCACAACACTTGAAACAATTAAATTAATGAAAGAATTGATCTACATACCAAGCCCCTATTTTTTTGAAGATAACATTATGGATTTTACCTACCAATGGTTCATAACTAATCAAATGAAAGCGTTCCTTCATTTATATCATGAATCAAAAACAACTAATTTCATGGGCAAAAATGTTATCTGTGAAATTACTGGTCAGCATGATGGTCCTATTATATGTATAAATTGCCACTTAGATACTGTTAATCTTTGTAGTGGGTGGTCTAAAGACCCCTATAGTGGGCTTTTAGAGGGTGATAAAATTTACGGACTTGGTGCTCTTGATATGAAATCCGGTTGTTGTGCTTCTATGCTTGCTCTCAGAAAGTTTAATGGACTTTACAAAGAATTTAACGGAAAGATTATTGCAACATTTGTTTCTGATGAAGAAGGCCCTTACGGCCTTGGAACAAATGCATTAATTGAAGAAGGATTACTTAAAAACGTGGATTTTATAATAAGTACTGAGCCAAGCGCAGGGTTCAATAATCGTTCTTTTCCAGATGTATCTCTTGGAGCAAGAGGTGGATATGGTCTTGAGGTTGAATTCTTCGGTAAAGCTTGTCATGCAGCGCTACCAACATCGGGTATCAATGCAGCGGTTGATGCCTCAAAATTCATATGTGAATTAGAAAAAATCGATTGTGTTGAAGGATTGTCTTTAGGAAAAGGTGTTGCATGTGTCATTGCTATAGAAAGTAATGGTGGTGCTTGCAGTGTTCCGGATTATGCTAAAGTCAGACTGTTTTGGCACGTTGTCATAGGAGAGGATGAAGAAAAGATAGAGAGTTATATAGTTAGCTCAATTAAAAAAACAAATATTAAAAGCACTTATAAAATCACTTTTAGAGATACCCCTTCAGCCGGTAGCCCAGGCTATTTGCCATATATAGTGCCACGGCAAAATTGCTTTGTTGCTGCCTTCTTAGACTCAATAAAGAATGTTTCTGGCTTAGACGCAAGCATCTCTTATTTTCAATGCATAGGTGATTTTAACCACTTAGGTTCAAACTTAAATGTGCCTATAATTATTTTTGGTGCTGAAGGTGAACATATTCATGGTCCTGATGAATATGCTACCATAAGTTCTATAAAAAAAACAGCCGATATTATCTATGACTTTTTAGTCAAATTACTTACCAAGTAAAATTTAATAGTATATAATGAGCATGTACTTATTGCTAAAAAAATCCAACCTGTAAAAGTTTTTACAGGTTGGATTTATTATATTCAAAATTAACACTATCTATTTTACACTAGCTAAAATCCAATCTAATATGCCAGTGCTTTGTAATAAAATTACAAATATAGCAACAGGCACTACCCATTTAATAAGGAATCCCCAAATGAAGGCGAGAGAAAACTTTACCTTTCCATCATTGGTAGCCTCTGCTATTGCTTTGTCTACACCCCATACCCATCCTATGAATATAGATAGCAGTAACCCTGCCAGTGGCAGAAGGATACTTTCTGCCATGTAGCTCATCGAGTCAAAAAAGTTAAGACCCTTAATAAATACCATATCTGACATAACCGGTCCATTAGCTAATGAAGAAGGTACACCAATAAGGAAAGCAAGAATTGCAAGTCCAATTGTTGCAGTTTTACGTTTCCATCTAAATTCGTCAATACATACTGCCACCGCAGACTCTAATAGTGAAATTGAAGAAGTAATAGCAGCAAATAAAACTAATACGAAGAATAATATAGCAAAGAAGGATCCTAAAGGCATCTTAGCAAATACACCTGGTAATGTTATGAAAAGAAGTCCAGGTCCACCAGCTGGGTCAAAGCCAAGTGCAAATACTGCTGGTAGAATTGTAAGTCCAGCAAGTAGCGCTATTATAGTATCAATCAATGGAATATAAAAAGCACTTTCTACAAGATTTTCATCTTTTGAAAGGTAACTACCGTATGCAATAATAACGCCCATACCAAGACTTAGAGAAAAGAATACCTGTCCTGCCGCTGCTAATATAACAGAGCCATCGATTTTAGAAAAATCTGGTTTTAATAGAAATTCAACACCTTCCATAGCACCTGGAAGTGTAACAGATCTAATCATAATTACAACCATCATTATAAATAATGCCGGCATTAAAATCTTACTAAACTTTTCGATACCACCGCTAATACCACCCATAACTATAAATAATGTTAATGCCATAAATATACCATGGTAAATAATTGGCTGAACTGGGCTTCCTATGAAGGTCGTAAATATACCTTCAAGGGCTCCAAGGTCTGTTGTATTAAATCCACCTGAAAATGCTGTAACGATATACTTTAATACCCATCCACCAATAACACTATAGAATGTTAATATTAAAAATGATGCCCCTACTCCTATAAATCCAACCCATGCCCATTTTTTCTTAACTTTCCTATAAGCACCTACTGCACTTAGCTGTGTATGTCTACCCAGTACAAGCTCCGCCATCATTAAAGTAAAACCTACTAAAAAAAGCATCACAATATAAACAACTACAAAAGCTCCTCCACCATTGCTACCTGCCGTATAAGGAAACTTCCAAAGATTACCAAGACCCACAGCAGACCCTGCAGCAGCAAGAATAAATCCGGTTTTTGAACTCCACTGTTCTCTTTTTGGTTTTTCATTTGTTTTTTTCATGAGTAACCCTCCTACAAAAGTTATTAAATATATTCAATATTTTTACAATTCAACGTAAAAATCGACATAATTCTTCTATAGTATATCTTTTACATTGCAACCTGTCAAGATTTTGAGGGTATTAATTGTAATATTCCTATTATTCTGCATATTAGCTAAAACCCAATTTTCTCCCCATTATTTCCAAGTTCGTTAGTTAGACGTATATTTTTGAAAAAAATTCATTTATTTTAGAAAAACACTGAAAATATATGATTGCTTTTACGATATTTGCTTGCCATAATGTAGTATTTAATGATAAAATTAATATAATTTTCAAATTATTAGAAATCCATTAGGGGGTTATGTAAAGATGAACAATTTATTCCAAAATAGAAGGAAAATAATAGGCGTTTTAATTAACTCTTTTGATGGCTTCTACCAGTCACCTGTTTGTAAAGGAATAAAAAAAATTGCTAAAGAAAGAGATTTTGATGTACTTTTTTTTGCAGGTGGAGCTCTTGAGTCTCCTAATAGGGATGAATCAAATCAGAATGTTATTTACGATTTAGTTAATACAAATAAACTAGATGGATTAATTATATGTCCAGGCTTATTGCTTAATTATATTGGAATTAATAAATTCATTAAATTTTTAGAACGCTATAGATCTATCCCCATAGTAAGTATTGGCATAGATATTAAAGATATTCCTAGCATAATTTTTGACAACAGAGAATGTATGCATTTAATGGTTAACCATTTAATAGAGCATCATAATTATTCTGAAATAGCTTTTATTACGGGGACTTCTTTAAATGCTGAATCAGTTATGAGGTTCGAAGGATATAAGGACGCTTTAAGAGAACATAACATACCTATTGATGATGAGTTAATTGTTGAAGGAGATTTCCATGAATTATCAGCAGCTAAGGCTGTAAATGAGCTTATGGTGCATAGAAATAGAAGGCCACAGGTTATTGCAGTTTCAAACGATGAAATGGCAATCGAAGTATTTTACCGTTTAAAACACATGGGAATTGAAGTTGGAAAAGATATAGCATTAACTGGGTTTGATAATGTAGAATCAGTAAGATCTTTCTCTCCCTCTTTTACTACTATTGAGCAACCTATTTTTGAAATGGCTTCACTAGCTGCTAAATATATAGTTTCAATTTTAGATGGAAATTCGGTACCACAATGTACCTCTTTAAAAGGAAAGTTAATAATACGAGAGTCCTGTGGCTGTTACAATATTATAAAAAATAAAGCACCATTAATATTACCCCATGGGTTAAGTCAGGATACTATGTATTATAGTGATTGTGAAGAACTTGAAAATTACTTAATCACAAACCGATCTTCTATAGTAAATTTAATACTAAGGTCACTTGGGATACCCGAGTCAAAGATATTAGAAGACAACACAAAAATTATTAATTTAGCAAATGCATTTATAAGAGATATGAAAGCTAAAAAAACAGAAGGAGAATTTTTAGAAAGATTTAAAGATGTTTTATTTGATTCCTACATATTAAATAAACACAATTATTTATGGAATGAGGCACTTTATGCTATTCGTAATTTTATATTTTCTCATATGAAAAATTATGAGCTTTTAAGGGTAGTAGAAGAAATCTCTTATTTGGCTAGTGTTTTAATAGGAGACATTATCAATAAAAGAGAGTCCATAAAACACTTTAATTTTAAAAGAATGTATATAGGTACACGTGATATATTGAGAGAATTTAATACTATACCAAACCTTGAGAAATTAACTAAAGTTATTATATCTGCCATGTCCTGGTATGAAATTAAACAATGTTATTTATGTATTTATGATATTCCTGTAACTAGTTTGTTCCACAAGAATTTTAAATTACCGGGCAAGGCTAATTTAATTTTAGGATATAATGAGGGTAAGCTAGCTAATACTCAATATTTGGATACACAAGACATATTACCACCCCAGTTTATGGGCAGTGGAAAAAGAAATGAGCTAATTTTCTTTCCTTTAGTTACAGGTGATTACTATTTTGGATATATTGCCTGGGATATGAATGCATTGGATGAATTTGTTTATGAAACCTTTAGGGAGCAGATTAGTAATACACTAAAAATTCAAATGCTATTTGATGAACGTATAAAAGCAGAAGATCAATTGAATTTAGCTGTTATTGAACTAGAAAAGCGTAATGGGGAATTAAAAAACAATTATGTAATTGATGAATTAACAGGTATCTTCAATAGAAGAGGATTTTATATGCACGGAGGCAGCTTATATAAAGCAGCTGCTATTACTGGTGGTAAAGCTGTTATGTGTTTTGGAGACTTGGATGGCTTAAAGAAAATTAATGATACTTATGGTCATAAAGAAGGTGATGAAGCTATTTTAACGGCAGCACTTCTACTTAAGGAATCCTTTGGACCAGATGATATTGTCTCTCGTATTGGTGGCGATGAATTTACCATAATCGCAGCAAATAAATCTACTGAAGATGAAATTAATGGGATTTTACAAAATATTAAATTTAATTTTGACAAATATAACGCCATTGCTAAAAAACCATATAAGTTATCTATTAGTTTAGGATTTTCAGTTTATTCTCCTGACAAATTGCTTAGTTTCGACCAATTAATTCAAGCTGCAGACAAAGAGCTTTACAAGCAAAAGAAAATTATGAAATTAAAATTCTTTCAATAAAAGGGTATCTTCGAATTGTCTAATTCAAAAATATCCTTTTATTAAAATTCTATTCTATTTTAGACTGTTTACATGTACCACAACTTTATCAATTAGTTGATTAGTTTTTTTTACGACATCACTCAATGATGTGGAGATTATATTTCATTTATTAACCTATACTTAAAATAAAAAAGAGCAATAAACTTTATTGCTCCCTCTTCACTACTTTTTAAATCAAATCTATGTTTACTTTTTCTAGCTCCATACAGATTTTTTCATCCGGCTTTTCATCTACAATAATTGCATCTATATCATATATATCTGCAAATTTATATGTTCCATCATATTGGAATTTTTTATTTTCCATCACTAGATAAACTTTTTTTCCAGAATGAATAATAGCTTTTTTAGTATTACCATCTTCCACATCGAACGTTGTAACACTTTTATCAAACATATTTACTCCACAGCTTCCTATAAATGCCCTATTTACTTTGTGCCTAGATATAATCTCTATAGCTGTTGACCCTACAAATCCATTTAATTCTTTATCATATACCCCTCCAGTACTTATTACATCTACATGTCCGCAATTTGAAAAGATTTTAATAGTATCTATCATATTAGTTATAACTAATAGTTTTTTATTACCTTTTGCAATTTTCTCAGCAATAAGTATATTGGTGGATGATATATCTAAAAAAATTGTTTCACTTTGTTGTATAAGTTCAAAAGCCTTTTCTGCAATTTTTTGTTTACCCTCTAAATTAATATTCTTTCTAATTAAAATATCATTATGTGGAGCTGCCTGTCTAATTAATACTCCACCTCCATAAGTTCTTTTAAGTATTCCTTGCTTTTCTAAGATTTTCAAATCTTTTCTTATACAATCCTCTGTTACATTGAAACTTTTACTTAGATCCTTTACGACTACCTTTTGATTTTCATTTAACTTATCAATAATTTTTTCGATTCTTTCCTCTGCAAACAAAGTATCTCCACCTTACCTTATAGAATGTGTACATATATAATGTATAGCAAACTATTATTTTTTTATCAGATTCTTAAATCATTTAATATGAACCTTTCTATTCCTTTGTCTAAAAAAACAATTAAATATTATTATAATAAGCATTGAATTATTCTTACTTCCATTATACAATAAGAGCAAACAATAAACAATGATAGAAAACAATAATTAATAAGGAATCATAATAGACTATGGTATCATAAAAAAATAACCAAATATTCTTTACAAAGGAGGTAAGTAATTTGACTAATAATAGAATTCAAAACTTAAAAGTGAACTCTTCGAAAACAAAAGAGAAGTATCCCTTGAAATAGCTCTATTGTATACAGAAAGCTATAAAGAAACTGAAGGCCAAAGTTCAATTATTAGACGAGCGAAAGCAACCACACACATTTTAAAGAATGTAGAAATATCTATAAGAGATGAAGAACTTATAGTTGGTAATAGAACTCCAAAGCCTAGGAGTGGAATCATTTCTCCTGAAATGGATCCATACTGAATTAATGATGAACTGGATACATTAGAGAGTAGACCACAAGATTCTTTCTTTATATCAGAGGAAGATAAAAAAAACTATAGAGAAGTTCTTTATCCTTATTGGACCGGTAAATCCCTTAAAGACTTACTCCCGAAGTTCGCATTCCTGTGGATTTAGATATTTTCAAGCTCAATCAAACTGATAAAGGTCAAGGGCATATAATTCAGAATTTTGAGAAATTATTAAACAGTGGCTTAGGTCAGATAATTAATGAAACGTTATTACTATCTAGAAATCACCCAGAAAGTGGTTTCTATGAAGCATCAATAATTGTCTAGAAACTGGTAAAGATATAACCTATGGTGGTGCAAAATACAATTTTTCTGGTGTTCAAGGTATTGGTATCGCGAATTTAAGCGATTCTCTTTATGCTCTAAAGAAGATTGTTTATGACGAAAAAAGAGTTTCGTTGAGTGTTCTAACAAAGGCTCTAGAGTGTAATTTTGAGGGCGTAGAAAATAAAAAACTTAGAGTTCGCTTGATTAATAAGTATGATAAATTTGGGAATGACAATGATGAAGTAGATAACCTTGGTGCAGAAATTCTTAGATATTACGCAAAAGCAGTAGAAAAACACGTAACTCCTAGAGGTGGAACTTTTGTACCTGGTTCTTATACCGTATCTGCTCATATCCCCCTTGGAAAAGCTGTAGGTGCAACTCCTGATGGACGTAAGTCTGGTGAACAACTTGCAGATGGTGGGTTGTCCCCTATGGTAGGTCGGGATGTTCTTGGTCCTACTGCAGTGCTCAAAAGCGTAAGTAAATTAGATAACTACTTAACAACAAATGGAAGCCTATTAAATGTTAAATTCAGTCCTAAAACTTTAGAAGGCGAAGAAGGAATTCATAAATTATGTGATTTTTTATATGCTTTTATGAAGCTAAAAAGTTTAGGTATAAATACTGCAATAGAAACTAGTGGCCAAGAGAATACCCAAATCCTTATTGAACTAGCAACATATTTAGATTTAATCTTATTTGATCTTAAAATAATGGATGAAGAGAAATCTAAAGTAATACTTGGAGCACATATAAATCTAATAAAAAATAACATTAAAACCTTGGTTTACATGAATAAAAAGGTTATACCAAGAGTACCTCTCATTCAAGGTATACCATGGATTATGAAAATATAAAAGAGATAATTATATTTGTTAAAAGTTTAAACCTGACCGAGATTCACCTTCTACCTTTTCATCAGTATGGAAGCAATAAATATAAATTGTTAAATATAGACTATAAACTTATAGATATAGACATTCCTTCCCATGAAGCCATAGAGCAAACAGCAAATGAAATGAGATATAATGGTCTTAATGTGGTAGTTGGGGGGGTGTAATTAGAAAATTGAAAATTCAAAAGATGAGGTGTTAAAATGAAAAAAATATTATTAACAGGTGGAAATGGTTTTTTTTGTACACGATTTACTGAAAAATATAAAAACACATATGAAATTCTCTCAGCAAGTTCATCCTTCCTTGATATTACTGATGAAAAAAAGGTAGCTGAAACTATTAAAAACTTTAATCCTAACTATGTTATTCATGCAGCTGCTAAAGCAAATACAAAATTTTGCGATAAAAATCCAGACCTTGCATATAAAATTAATGTTACAGGAGCTTTAAACGTAGCAAAAGCTTGCAAACAAGTACAGGCAAAAATGATATTTCTTAGTACTGAACAAGTTTTTAATGGCAATATGGAAAGTGGTCCATATACAGAAGAATCTACTCCTTTCCCTAATACAATGTATGGAAGGAATAAACTTGAAGCTGAAGGCTTATTAAAAGAAGTGTTAGATGAACTTTGGGTTATAAGATTCACTTGGCTATTTGGTGTTCCTGAGCGAAATTGTGGTATGTCCCCTAATATACTTTGGGGTACCCTAAGTGATATTTTACAAGGCAAAAGAATAAAGGTTACAACAAACGAGTATAGAGGCCTAACTTATGTTCATGAAGTTGTAGACCAATTCCCAATGATATTTGAAATTCCTTATGGTACTTATCATGTTGGAAGTCATAATAGTTTAAGCCGTTATGATATATGCTCCTTAATATTTAAAGAAGTGGGTTTAGAACATAGAATAAATGAATTATTAGAAGCCGACACAGAAAAATATAAAGAACATACTAGAGATGTAAGGTTATGTACTGATAAAATTAAAAGCTATGGCCTAAAATTCTCAGAGTCAACAGATGGAATTAAAAAATGCTTAAGTGAATTTAAAATAAAATTATTATAAAGTAAGGGAGAGATAATTATGTTATATATAATTGATACTGCAAATTTAGAGGCTATAGAAAGGGCTTACAACTTTTACCCTATGGCTGGTGTTACTACTAATCCAACAATCATTTCCAAAGAAAACAAAGACTTTTTAGATATTTTAAAGGGTATCAGAAAAATTATAGGTAATGAGTCAATGCTTCATGTTCAAGCTGTTAGCTTAACTGCTGAAAAAATGGTAGAAGAAGCAGAATATTTAAATAGCGTAATCGGTGGAAATCTTTATGTTAAGATTCCAGTTATACCTGAAGGAATAAAGGCAATGAAAATACTGAAACAAAAGGGTACAAAAACAACTGCTACAGCAATTTTCACAGCTCAGCAAGCTCTTATGGCAGCTGTGGCTGGAGCTTCCTTTGTTGCTCCTTATGTTAATAGAATAGATAATATTAGTGGTGACGGAGTAGATGTAGTAGCTCAAATAGTTCAATTGTTTGAGCAATATGACATAGATTCTAAAGTTTTAGCTGCTTCTTTTAAAAACGTACAACAGGTACACAATGTAGCTCTTGCAGGTGGACACTCTGTAACTGTGAATCCAGAGATATTAGATGCAATGATTAATCATCCTCTTACTGATTGGAGCGTGGATCAATTTACAAACGATTGGGAAAGTGTATATGGCATAGGAAACACAACCTTAGATGTTAAATAATCTCTTCAAAGAAAACCAACCTGTAAAAACTTTTACAGGTTGGCTTTCTTTCATAATATAACCTTTATATATTTGCTTTACTTACCGTTCTAAGTCTCCCTTTAATTGGTGTGCTTTGTAACTGCTGATACACCAACTCGCCTTTATTATTTAGTATTTCTACAAAGGTAGATACGTCAACTATATTGATGATTCCTATATCATCCTTTGTCATACCAATAATACTGCAAAGTGTACCTACGATATCTACCGCCCTCATCTTTGTCTTTTTACCAGCATTAATATGTAGTTTAATAATTTCTTTACTTAGCTCAGCGCCTTTAGTTTCTTTAATTTGTGGCATTTTGTTCATTTTCTCAACAAATTCTATTTTGGAATTATTTACAATTTCTACTGAAGGTCTTTCCTTTAAAATAATCTCTTTTCCTATAAATTTATGTATATCATTTAAAAACCTATTTTCATTCTGAGAAACGAAAGTTATTGCATGACCTAATTTTCCTATGCGCCCAGTCCTTCCTATCCTATGAACATAACTTTCCTTGTCTTCCGGTATATCATAATTAATTACTAGTGTAATGTTATCTATGTCTATTCCTCTAGCTGCAACATCTGTAGCCACTAGATATCTAAAATACCCCTTTTTAAAATCATTCATTACTCTTAATCTATCACTTTGTTCCATTCCACCATGTATTTCCTTACAAGTATACTGGAGACTCGCCATCTCATCATAAACTTCATCTACCTTTAGTTTTGTATTGCAGAATATAATACAACTATCAGGGTTTTCTACTACTGTTATATCTCTTAATAGTTTCATTTTATCTGGTTCATTCACAGTATATCTCTCTTGTAATATATTATCTTCAGCTTTATTTGCTTCCTCTATTTCAATATGTATAGGCTTTTTCATGTATTGGTTACGTAAAGTCTCTATGTCTCTAGGCATTGTAGCTGACAATAAAACCGTCACGCGTTCTTTAGGTAAGCCGTTTATTATTGTTTCTATTTGTTCTACAAATCCCATATTAAGCATTTCATCAGCTTCATCTATTACAAGATATTTTATGTTTGAAGTATCAATTGTACCTTTCTCCATGTGATCTATAACACGACCAGGTGTTCCTACTACAACATGTGTCTTTTGTTTAAGTTCCTTTTTTTGATCATAGAAAGGAGACTTACCATATATTGCGGCTACTTTAAGCCTTTTAAATCTACCTATATTAAATATATCTTCTTTGACTTGAATAGCAAGTTCTCTTGTTGGTGTAAGCACTAATGCTTGAGGTTTATTTTCTTCCCAATCTACCAGTTCACAAATAGGAATAGCAAATGCTGCAGTTTTACCACTTCCGGTTGGTGACTTTACTACTATATCCTTTTGAGCGAGTACAGCCGGTATAACCTTTCTCTGCACCTCTGTTAAATCTTTAAACTTTAACATACTAATTGCTTTTAGCAACTCGCTGCTTAACTTATAATCTTTATCCATTTGATCATCTCATTTCTTATATTTTATTAGTGAATATAATAACATCCAATCATCTATCCTATATTAACGAAGAAAAAACCGCTAAGTCTAAACTTAGCGGTTTTTTATATTACCTGGCGACAACCTACTCTCCCACAAGGTCACCCTTGCAGTACCATTGGCGCATTGAAGCTTAACCTACCTGTTCGGTATGGGAAGG
>NZ_JBOITO010000041.1:0-69168 GCF_050717635.1 Clostridium sp. | reverse complement strand
GACAAGTTTCGAGAGAAGATTGAACTAAATTAGATGAACATCATTCATAAAATGTGAATTAAGGGAAGCCCAAAATGGCTTCCCTTAAAAATTATCATATTATCAACACTGTTATTAAACATAGCCTAAATATAAAGAGTTAGTTAATATATGTAGTTCTGTACTAGCAGAGGAAAAAGCTCATAAGTTCTACCGATTAAAGAATATAACAGGAGATAATAAGTATTCACTATATATAAAAGAAAATATTGATATTTATGACTTAGAAGATTCCATACATGAGGTAGAAAATTTATTGGGATTATATGAAAAATATTTAAAGGAATTCAAAAGTTTATTTAAGTATTTCTCCCATTCAAAGGACTTGGCCATTAAAAATACCTTATTAGATGAAAGTGCTAGGAAAATAAATGAAGGTGAGAATGGTCAACTACTAGAAAAGCTAACGAATGGTTCAAAATTTAGAATAAGTTATTGGCTGAATTTAAAGAAAAATAAAGTTAAAGAAGAAGAAAATCTGAGACTATTTGAAGAAAAACAAAGAGAAATTGATAAAAAACTTTAAGAAGAAATTTCCAGCATAAAAGAAATAACTGGGAAATTTGAATTCCTAAAGGTTATATTAATCTCAAATGAGTTTGATAAAGTAGTCCAAAATTTTGATAATAAACAAGAAACTTTAGACAGCCTAAATCTAATATTAAATGTTTTAAATAAATATGAAGAAATAAGTTCACTAAAAGGTACAGTTAATGATATTAAAGAAAATCAAATAACAATATTAGAATATGTGTATTCTAAGGAAAATAATTTTCAAAATGCACGACGGTTATTAACTAAATTACCATTGTTGTCCACTCAGGTTCATATTTCTAGATTACAACGTGAATATGCCAGAGAGCTAGAAAGTATAGAAAATTTCGAAACAATAAGGAAAGAAATTTCTGATACTATGGTTAGCAAGAGAAAGATTGTGCCCATGTATTTAAATCAAAAATGGGATAATCTCGCTTTGCAAAATAAGGGGTATAATGAAAAGCTTTGGAAGGAGATGTACAGACAGTGTACAAAAAAGAGTAAGCTCCTCCATATTAGAGAGTTTGTTTCAAGATTTTCTGACAGTATCTTTGAGCTTTATCCCTGCTGGTTACTATCGCCTGAATCAGTTTCAGAGGTATTACCTCTAGTAAATGGTTTATTTGATGTAATTATATTCGATGAAGCTTCTCAGATATTCATTGAATCAGCAGTTCCAACAGTCTATAGGGGCAGAAAAGTAGTAGTTGCAGGTGATGATAAGCAGTTAAGACCTTCATCAACTTTTAATGGTAAATATGATGAAGAAGAAGAAGAAGGTGATGATAT
The DNA here is from genome assembly GCF_050717635.1 of Clostridium sp. Lineage (GTDB taxonomy): Bacteria > Bacillota > Clostridia > Clostridiales > Clostridiaceae > Clostridium_AD. Next base: position 67,803 of record NZ_JBOITO010000041.1, on the reverse strand, counting down.
AGAAACTGCTGCAGCTTTAGAGGAAGAAAGTCTTTTAGACTTAGCAAAGTATAGCTTTGCTTCAACTTCACTTTATTATCACTATAGATCAAAATATGATGAACTTATTAATTTCTCTAATTATGCCTTCTATGGTGGAAAGCTTGAGGTTTCACCAAACAGCACTAAGGCAAACAAAGAAGGAGTACAGCCTATAGAAAGAATTAAGGTTGAGGGTAAATGGATAGATAGAACAAATCCTAAAGAAGCAATGGAAGTTGTTAGGTTAGTAAAGGATATTTTGAATAATAGAAAAGAAAATGAAACTATTGGTATAATTACATTTAATATTACTCAAAAAGACTTAATTGAGGATTTATTAGAGATAGAAGCAGGTAAAAACCTTGAATTTGGTAAGAAGTATTATACAGAGAGCGACAGAGTGGAAAATAATGAGGACTTTAGCTTATTTGTAAAGAATATTGAAAATGTACAAGGAGATGAAAGGGATATTATAATATTCTCTACTGCGTATGCAAAGAATGAAAATGGAAAAGTAACATCTAGTTTTGGTTCTTTATCTCAAGATGGTGGAGAAAATAGATTGAACGTTGCTATTAGTAGAGCTAAGAAAAAGGTTTATCTTGTTACTTCCATAGAGCCAGAGGACTTAAATGTTGATTCTTCAAAGAACATTGGGCCTAAGTTATTTAAGAAGTATCTTCAATATGTAAAGGCAATTTCACAAGGCAATAATGAATTTGCACAGGAAATACTTTATAGCTTATGTGATTCTGGAACTTCACGAAATGAAGAAGATCATTATGATTCAGATTTTGAAAATCAAGTTCATGATGCTCTTAAGAAGGAAGGCCTAATTGTTGATACTCAAATAGGGGTATCTGGTTATAAGATAGACTTAGGGGTATATGATAAGGAAAGCTCTAAGTATATTTTAGGGATTGAATGTGATGGTGCAGCATTCCATTCTTCTAAGTCTGCCAGAGAGAGAGATATTTATAGACAGAGATATCTTGAAAGTAGAGGCTGGAACATCATTAGAATTTGGAGTAAAGACTGGTGGACTAATTCTCATAAAGAAGTTTACAGAATTGTAAAAAGAGTCAATCAAATAATGGATGGAATAAAAACAACTCCATAATAATATTACTAAAACCCAACAATACATAAACATTATCAGAGAAAATATAAATGTCGGTAAATTTAATATTATAGTCCTATAGCAAATGCTAACATTTTGCTAACATGATTAAATAAAAGAGATGTTAACGATTGTTAAATGAAAACCTTAAAGTCACTGATGTAACTTGGTTTACAGTGAATACAAGTTAATAGTTGTTAATGGAAGTTAAATAGTAAAACTAACTACGAACCAGTTGGTCACCGGTTTGAATTCGTTCATACGCACCATAACAAATATAGGTATCTCAAGCCATTGAGATACCTATATTTGTCAATGTGAAACGGGATAAATATTAAATTGCATGTTTTAACACGACGTTTAATGATATTATGTATTAGTTAAGCTACAAAGCTTATATATCAGAATTTAATATAATTTTTGAAATGAAAATCACGAAGTAATGTAATCGAAAAGATCTTCTCTTATAGGTGTACACAACTGATACCTAATTTCCACGGCGCTCTTATTAGTATTCCCCATAATAATCGGGTTAGGAACACCTACAGCATTAATCTTCCCCAAATAGTAAAACTCTTTTGATAATTTATCATCCTTATTTTTTCTAACAAACAAGCTCATTTCAACACCATCTTTTTCAGCATTATATGCTTGTACAACATCAGCAGACACTTCTGTTCTACCTGATTTAGATATTGCAATTAATTGTGAAGAGGACTCAAATCTATCTTCATAATTTATAGAATCACTAATATCTTGAGATTTATTATAATTGATAAATACGGGATAGGTTTTACTTTTCTTATCAAACTTGTAACCTCCGATATTAAGGGCTACTTCACCTTTTTCCCATTCTAATAATCGACAAGCATCCTCATATGTATATTTTTGATACAATTGAAAACTTGTATTCATATAACGGTCACTATAAAATCGGTTATATCTATCTATACCAAACTCAATCAGTTCTACAATAATTTCCTTGAATTCTTCGTTTTTTAAGTTTTCAATAAAAATCTCTGAGATTTTATAGTCAGAGTCATATTTTTCTAAGAAAATACATTCCTTATATGTTGCTTTACCAGCTCCACTAGTAAACTCATTTGTAAGCACATTGACTATGGAAGTCTGTGTACTATCCTTAAAGGTTATATCGTATTCTTCTTTTAGAATGTGCTTTAGCCTAAATATTAAATTAACCTTATAATTTATTGCACATCTAATCATTTCTAACTCATGGATTCGTTTTCCAGAAGCAAGCTTTTTAGAAATAAATTCTATAAAAGATTCTTGGACGGAGTTAAGCTGTATATTATATTCTTTCTCATACTTTGTTAAAAACTTGTGATATGAACCTAAGCTCTTATTATCAAAAATCCTTATAGGGTCGATGGAATCATGTAAATCAAAATCATTTAAGCTAGGAATTTTACCTAACTTTTGTTTTAAGCTATTGTAACTCTCCTTAATAAGTTTAATATCATTAAAATTGGCCTTATCAATAGAAGCAAAAATACGTTTTTTAGAAATTTCATCGAAATTCACGGTAGAGCAACCAGGAATTATTCTATTACCTTCCATAACATATTTTCTAATAGTATCTTTATTATAGGTACGATCTCCTGATAGTGCTATAGGAATTAAAAAGTTACTATCATAGTTTCCTACAAAGTCTATTATGACAACAAATTCTTTATAATCATATTTTCTAAGACCACGTCCTAATTGCTGTATAAAAATTATAGCAGATTTAGTAGCCCTTAACATAACAACTTGATTAACTGAGGGTATGTCTATTCCTTCATTAAAAATATCAACTGTAAAAATATAATCTAAACAATTAATGAGTTCATCTTGTTCTAAGCGCTCAATAGCTGCTTCACGTTCTAGTTGAGTATTATCTCCAGTTAAAGACAATGTTTTTAAGCCACGAATATTAAACTTAATTGATAATTCTTTAGCTTCTTTTTTATCACTACAAAATATTAGTCCTTTTACTCTATCACTACAATAACCATAAAAGTTAATTTTATCGATAATATGATTAACCCTTTGGTCATCTACTAAATATTTAAAATCTGTAGTATCATCGAGTCCATTACCATCTATAGATATATCTGTAATTCCAAAATAGTGGAATGGACAAAGTAAATCTTCTTCTAAAGCTTGTTGTAGACGGATTTCATATGCCACATTATAATCAAACATTTTAAAAATATCAAAATCATCAGATCTTTCTGGAGTAGCTGTCATCCCTAATAAAAATTCTGGTTCAAAATAATCCACAATCTTTTGATAACTAATGGCACCGGCTTTATGAACTTCATCTATAACAATATAATCAAATTCATTCTTAGGAAAGCTTAATAATACTTCATCTTTTGATAAAGTCTGAACTGTTGAAAATATAAAATCTTTATCAATATCTTTTGAGTTACCTGAAAGAATACCCATACTTTTAGTATCCCCGAAAACATCTTTAAAGCTATCTAAGGCTTGTTTTGAAATTTGTTCTCTATGTACAATAAATAGAGCTCTTGTTGGATTGAAATTTCTAATATCAAAAGCAGATAAATAAGTTTTACCCGTACCGGTAGCTGAAATTAATAAAGCTTTTTTGGCTCCGTTTTCTCTTACCTTGTCTATAGCTTGAATTGCAGATACCTGCATTTTATTTGGCTTTAGTGTGTATTGAGAAAGTCTAGGAACACTGCTTTTCCTAGCAGATTCTCTTTGTTTTAAATATATCTTTTCATAAGCATCAATCCACTCTAAAGTTAAATTAGCAGCTTCATCCCACATAGCTCGAAACTCATTTAATACTTCATCTGTTAAAGAGCCTTCTTCTAAAGAAGATATCCTTATATTCCATTCTTTATTTTTAGTTAATGCGGATTGAGTCAAATTAGAACTACCAATAATAAGCCTATAATGATCACTATGTTTAAAAATGTACCCTTTTGTATGAAAGTTATCTTTAGAATATAACCTAATATGGATATTAGAAAACTCTAAAAGTTTCTTTAATGCCTTAGGTTCACTAAAGTTTAGATAATCTGTGGTTAAAATTTCACCTTTGATTCCCTTGTCCTCTAAGTATTTAAAGGTTTCGAGTAGTGGAGTAACACCGCTGCTTGTAATAAATGCCACAGATATCATAAACTGATCGCAGTTCATAAGCTCTACAACAATATCACTTAATACTTTACTACCTTTACTATAATCATTTAAAATAAGCTTGGGTCTCAATACTAAATTGGAATTTACAAAGCTGTTTATTAATCCTGTTTCATTCGCGTTTAAAATTTCCTTGGCAATATTAATTTTACCTTCATAGCTTGCATCAATTGTTTTAAAATCTATAATAGATTCTAAATTCTCTTTTTTCTCTATTTCAGCTAAATTATTCATAGTTATCCTTCCTTGAAAAGCTGCTTATTTTTTAAGTTTCACTTGATATTATAACATATATGTATAATTCTAACTTAGATAATTGTATTTACTTAGGTAAAGGGATGTAACAGAGTGTGAATGGAGAAAAGACTATAACTGTTCTAATACAAGTTGAGTTACTGCTGGAATATCTGCCGGAGCCCAATTTAAAGAAAGTAAATTCTTTCTATGTAACCATATTAATTTTGAATGCTCGCTTATGGTAGGAGTGCCAGTAACTAAGCGGCACTTAACAGTAATTAAATTTACTGTAAATTTATCATACTCGTGAGTGTTATCATTAAATATATCAATAAATTCAACTCCACATGCTAGTTCTTCGTGTATTTCTCTTTCAATAGCTTGTTTCAAAGATTCACTACCTTCAATTTTACCGCCAGGAAACTCCCACATGTTTGGAATGGCCATTAGTGGAGAACGAAGAGCACATAAGATTTCATTATTTTCATTTTCAATAATAGCGCCTACGACTTTTATTAATTTCTTCATATAAAACACCTCTAAATAAGTTTAGCATAAAAGGGGTGAATGTAAAAGCGATGGATTATTAGCTTTTATCCATTTCTTTTCCTATAGAATTGTAAGACAAGGGGATAATTACCAATATTTACACTTGAGGGTAGCAGGTAAGAAGGGAATCCCCTCTTAGATCTCGAATACTCCATATAATAGCAATTAAATTGGAGGTATATGCCCCATGTTAAAAGAAGGAGTTTACGAACAGATTATATATGAAGATCTTAAAAATCAATTAGAGAAACTAGATTCAGATAAATATATTTTGCAAAAGGAACCTATTGATGTAGAGGAGGCTAGAACTCAATTATCCAGCTATGTGTCCTCTGTGGTAAAGAAATGCCTAAGGTTTATCAGAGAAAACAATAAACAAAGCGATAAGGAAGCGATGTTATCACAGATTAAAGCTTGCAATGAGCTCATTCAAGGGTTAAGTAAGCTCGCAGAGGATAAGAATATTGAAAATCTTAAAATTGATGAAGAAGGTGAAATCCTTACAGCGTTGTATTCAAAGATAAACAATATAAGATCTGTCAAAGAAGCGAAAGCAATTAGACCTGTAACTCCACTTTCTCAGAGCTCACTTTTCACTGGCACTGTTCAGGAACCTAACATGATGGGCGAGATAAAAAAAGAAATACTCTGCAGTGATTCTGTGGACATGCTTGTATCATTCATTAAATGGAGTGGGCTTAGATGCATCATTGATGAGCTTAAGGAATTTACTGAAAATGATGATCATAAGCTTAGGGTTATTACAACATCCTATATGGGAGCAACAGATTACAAAGCTATAGAGGAACTGAGTAAGCTTAAGAATACAGAGATTATGGTTTCATATGATACTGATAGAACAAGGCTTCATGCAAAGGCTTATCTTTTCCAAAGAGAGACAGGGTTTACTACGGCATACATAGGATCCTCAAATCTATCAAATGCTGCGTTAACCTCAGGCCTTGAATGGAATATCAAAGTATCAGAAAAGGATTCCTTTGACATTGTAAAAAAATTTCAGGCTACATTTGAAAGCTATTGGAATGATGATGAGTTTACCTCCTTTAATGGCCAGAATGAAGAGGATAAAAGAAGACTTAAAAGTTCATTGAATAAGGAAGGGAAAACTGATAGTGATGTAAATTTTATGTTTGATATAAAACCTTATTATTATCAAAAGGAAATTCTGGAGAAACTAAAGGCGGAGAGAACTTTATTTAACAGATACAAAAATCTCATTGTTGCAGCTACGGGAGTAGGAAAGACTGTAATTGCGGGGTTTGATTATAAGGATTTTACGAAAGAGCATAAGAAAGATAAAAATAGGCTTTTGTTTATTGCTCATAGAGAGGAAATATTAAAACAAAGCAGAGATACCTTTAGGGCTATCGTAAAGGATAATAATTTTGGAGATTTATTTGTAGGTGGAAATGTGCCAGATTCATTGGATCACTTGTTCATGAGCATACAAAGTTTTAACTCCACTAAACTTTATGAAAAAACCACAGCAAATTTTTATGATTTCATTATAATAGATGAATTTCATCATGCAGAAGCACCATCTTATCGAAAGCTACTGGATTATTATGAGCCTAAAATATTACTGGGATTAACAGCTACCCCTGAAAGAATGGATGGTAAAAATGTATTGGAGCACTTTGATGATAGGATAGCAGCAGAAATGAGACTTCCAGAAGCTATAGATAGAAAGCTTTTGAGTCCATTTCAGTATTTTGCAGTTTCTGATTCTATTGATCTTTCTAAATTAAAATGGACAAGGGGAGGCTATGAAAATAAAGAATTAGAAAATGTGTATACCAATAACGATATTAGGGTAAATGGTGTAATAACTAGTCTTAACAAATATGTTACTGATATTGAGGAAGTTATAGGGCTTGGGTTTTGTGTAAGCGTTTTGCATGCTAAATATATGGCTGATAGATTCAATGAAAGTGGGATACCTTCCATGGCTGTATTAGGTGAAAGCAGTAGTGAAGATAGAAGCAGTGCTAAAAGAAAATTGGTAAGCGGAGAAGTTAAGTTTCTATTCACTGTTGATTTATATAATGAAGGTATAGATATTCCTGAAATAAATACTGTGCTATTTTTAAGACCCACAGAGAGTTTAACGGTATTTCTTCAGCAGCTAGGAAGAGGACTTAGACTTAGTGAAGATAAAGAATGTTTAACGGTTTTAGATTTTGTAGGCCAAGCTCATAGGAGTTATGATTTTGAACAGAAATTCAAAGCTCTAATGGGAAGGGCAAAGCACTCAGTAGAACACAGTATAATTAATGGCTTTTTAAACCTGCCAAAGGGTTGTTATATACACCTAGAAAAGCAGGCTAAAGAATATATACTAAGAAACATAAAGGACGCAAGGGTCACCAAAGCAAACTTGATAAGCAAGTTAAAATACTTTGAAAGTGACACAACTCGAAAGCTTACCCTAAGTAATTTTTTAGAGCATTATAATTATACCTTGAATGATGTATATGGCAAAAGTGGAGATAGAAGCTTTAGTAGGATGAAGGTAGAGGCAGGAATAATGAGGGACTTTGAAAATAAAGATGAAGAGATAATGACGAAGCGACTGAAAAACTTATTTCATATAAATTCAAGAAAACTTATTGAGTTTACAACAAATATATTAACCTGTGGTAGGATAATGCAAGGCTATGAGTTTAATAAAGAAGAGAAATTAATGCTTGGAATGATATACTATAGCTTTTATTTAGAAGCACCAGAAAAGATTGGATTTAATTCTTTTGAGAAAGTTTTGGCTACTTTTTATGAAAATAATAAGGTAATGATTGAAGAAGCATTTGAGATATTACAGTATAATTACAATCATATTGATTTTGTTGATAAGCCTGTAAATTTAGAGTTTATTTGTCCTATAGATTTATATTGCACATATTCTACGGACCAAATCATGGCAGCGTTAGGATACTTTGATGAAAGTGTAAAGCCTGCATTTAGAGAAGGCGTAAAGCATTTTAAAGAAAAGAAGCTTGATGTTTTTTTCATAACATTAAATAAATCAGAGAAAGATTATTCACCTTCTACACTATATGAGGATTATGCTATTAATGAAAGACTATTTCATTGGCAAAGTCAGAGCAGAACAACAGTGGAAAGTGATATGGGACAAAGATATATTAACCACTTAAAAACTGGTAATAAGATAATTTTGTTTGTACGTGAAAACAAGAAGAGGGATGGATTAGTTTCAGCATATACTTATCTTGGAGAGGGAGAGTATGTTCGTCATAGTGGTAACAGCCCTATAAGTTTTGTTTGGAGACTTAAGGAAGATATGCCAGCTGGACTTATGAGGGTGGCTAATAAGAGTATTGTTTAGTTGTTTTTAAATAATTAATTATGGATGGGAGGTTTTTATTGTATTAGGTATATGGTTTAGAAAAATTATATATAGTTTATTTGTTTATAATAAAGATGGATATGATAAGAATGGTTTCAATGAGAAAGGGTTTAATCGAGTGGGATATAATTTGGAAGGTTTGGACAAAGACGGTTATAACAAACGAGGATTTAACAAACATGGATATAACGTAAGAGGCTACGATAAGTCAGGTCATGACATAGTTGGTTATAATAAAGATGGATTTGATAGGACAGGTTATAATAAATTAGGATATGATTTAGAAGGATACAATACTTTAGGGTATAGTAGAGATGGATATAAAAAAATTGGATACAACAACGTCAAGGTGAATACTAAACATATAGCTAAATTAACTAAAACAACTAATTTAGGAGTTAGTAATTCGAATATTATTAATAATGTTTTAGAAGATTCATTTATGAAATTGAAATCGTTTGAAAATAAAGAATTTATATTAACAGCATTAAATATGATAAAGGGAAATAGTGAAATATTGGATGGTGTTATTGGGTATTTGATTACAAAAAAATATTGTAAGAATACTTTCGAGTTACAATTTGAACTATTACGAGAGATTAAGCCGGAGTTCACTTCTGATCAAATAAGGCGTTTACACTATGATAATGCAAATTGTATTCATCTACGATATTATAAAAAAGATATTTTTGTATACAAAGATAAAAATTATATAGTGTGCAATCATTGGTTTGACATCCAAAGGGATAAATTTATTAGATGGGCAATTGAAGAATTTGCATAGAAACCCCAAAGTGTTTTGACTAATCTGATAAAAACGGGGATACAATGATACTGAGAATTATCTATCGTTTTCAAAGAAGTATATATTAATTTTTATTAATAAGATTAAATATAATAGTAACCATAGAGTAGAGAAGCGGATGTTTGGCCATAATTATAAGTAAAGTTACAGTTATGGAGGAGTTTATTTTGAAAACTTTTGGAGAGAGATTTAAGAGCGTAAGGTTGTCTAAAAATTTGACTCAAAAACGATTAGCAGATGAATTTAATGGTCAATATGGCTATGCATTTACAAAAACAACTATTAGCCAATACGAAAATAACAAAAGAATACCGGAGATGAATGCTATTAGAAATTTTGTAGAATACTTTAATGTTTCATTAGATTATTTACTCTGCAATGATATACATGTAATTAAGGAATTAGACGGGACAGATTATAAGTGCAATGATGGTTCTCAATTTATTGAATTAGAAAAACTAGCAACCTTGATAAAAGGTTTAGTAGAAGAAAAGAAAATACTTCGCAATAATAAGGGATTAAATGAAGGACAAAGAAAAATAATATCAAATGGTATTGATATTATTTATGGGTTAGTAAAAAACGAAACGGAATAGTGATGATAAAATAGTACACATTTAATTTGTGGACAAGTATGCTATTTTATCATGGTATTGTGGATAAGATTAAATATTAGTGTTTATAGCCTATAGGATTATCTAAAAAATTTTTTAAGTTTTCATAATTTCCAAAATTGTCATTAACCCAATGATAGCTAGGCAGGTTGTTTTTAGTGCCAAACTCATTAATGTACGGTAACCGGTTGTGAAAGGTTTTAAATTCTATTATTGAATCAAGCCTTAATTCTACTTTGGTGGCAATAGACAAATTCTTTAATTTAAAATAATCAAGTCCAAGGGAATTAATGCAATCTTCAATTCCACCCCAATACTTAAAATAAACCTTTTGAGTATAAGTCGTATTAGGGGGAGCTAACTCTCTCCATAATGGTAACCGTCCAAGTTTATTAATAAGATTTAATAAATCATCCTTAGCTATTTTTTCATTGAAAGATAAGTTAGCTAAAGTATTTATATCTAAGTCAGCTGCTTTTAATGCATTGTTAAATGTCCCAAAGAGTATAGTTATAGTTGTTGAAGAGGGGTAGTCTGGATTACCTATAAAGTCTCTAGTATATATCATAACATAATTCATGATAACCTAGTGCTGATAACCTCATAATTATTTCATCTGCAAAAACATATTTCAAATTTGGAAGATTTAAACCAGGCCTATTATTTTTATTTAAACACCAATATTCTACTGATGCACCTTTGTCAGTAGCTTTTTTATATTGTTTCCTTTTGTGTTTACAAGCATAGTTAGAAGTTGCCGCATCAATTACTTTATGTTTAAGTGGAATATATATATATGGTTTGAAATCTAAGCCAAATCCACAGTATTGAAATAAACAGTCTCCCTCTAAAATTGAAGCTGATATTTCAACTAGATACTGCCATGCAGACCAAAAGTCTTTAAAATCTAAAGGAGATACACCTGCTAAGTTTAAGATGTCATTCCAACAAGATACCTTAGTATCGGTTTTATAATAAATAAAGTGCCTATAATATGTTTTGAAATGGGGATATTTATTACTATTATCAAAATCAGATGTTGTAGGTGCTCGTTTAAATTCATTAAAGAAATCCTTTATTATTTGCAGTAATTCTTCATCACTTATAGTTGAATATTGCTTAGATTTATAAGGAAGCATAACTCTACCTTCTTTGGAAGCCTTTCTTTCTTTATATCTTCTATTAAGATATTTATTGCATTCCTTGCAGTATTTTTGATGACCATCTTTAGAGGATTTATTTAAATTAAACTCTATTAGATTCTTAGTTTTTCTGCAGTATTTACATTGCTTATATTCCATAGTAACACCAACCCTTTTTTATTATTCCTTCAAGGTTAGTATTTGTAATTAGCAATTTAGTATACGTCTATATGGTACATATAAGTAAAAGTTTACTTTTGTGTTAATTATGTATAGTTAATGGAAAAAATCTTATTTGAAGCAATGTAAAAACAAACTCTAGCCTTGGTTTTAATTATTAAAGATTTAAATAGAGTTTAATCTAGCGAAAAGAACATTGAATTTATATTTACACAGGTCAGATAATGTTTTATAAGCTAGGGTAAATATAGATGATTCAGGGTTCAATATGGACAATAGTCTTAATGTTGGTAATAAAGATTACGAACATGGAAGTGTTTTTTATAAAGGATATAATTCAATTGATCTACCTTCTGATGAAGATTTGAAAAAAGATTTATTTAAAATGATTAATGTTTATAAGACGTATTTCATAAAAGTTTTTAAAGGTGGAGGTTCAGAGGGAATTACAAAAGAAAAGTATGTTAAAAAGCTGAAAAATAAGGAGAATACCATGATTGAAAATATAAAGGATTTAAAGAATTACATAAATTCAAAGAGCTTTATTTATACTAATGAAAGGTTATGTAACTTCTACCTCTCCCTAAAAACAAAACCCTTTGTTATCCTAGCAGGTATAAGTGGATCAGGAAAATCTAAACTTGTAAGATTATTTGCAGAAGCAATTGGAGCAACTAAGGAGAATGGAAGATTTAACATGATCTCTGTTAAACCAGATTGGAATGATAGCACGGAACTTTTTGGTTATAAAAATATAAATGAAGAATTTATACCAGGTAAACTTACTAAAATTATTTATGAGGCTTCTATACTATTGAGTTTTCTGATGTAAATCTACAAAGTCTTGAGTTTTCAGATGAGGATATTCAAGCTAAATTTTTAAAGAATAATTTTTTGAAGGCTTCATTTTTAACTATTAAGGATGCCGTAAGATATGATAAGGATTATGTAACTGAAATCAATAATAAAATTATAGCTATAAATGTTATTTTAAATATAGGGAATAAGCATTTTGGGTATAGAGTTCGTGATGAGATAGTTTTTTATACGCTTGAAAATAAAATAGCTGGGTTACTTTCAGAGGATAACGCCTTCGATTATCAGATTATGCAGAAGGTGCTGCCTATAATTACTGGTAGCAAATACATAGTAAAAGAAATACTTATTAAGCTTTTTAATTTTTGTAGTCCAAATGGAGAAATAGCTGATGGTACAGAATATTTAGATGCTGCTGAAAAATTTAAAGAGAATGCTTTATATATTGAAAGTGCAGATAAAATTATAAAGATGTTAAGAGGGTATGAAGATGGTTTCGCTTCTTTCTGGGGATAATGTAAATATAATTTCTATTAAAACAGATGATTTTACACTGAATTTCATGGGTAGCATAAGCAATAAAAAAGCTGAGGCAATTAAGGCTAATTTAAATATTCCAGCTTTTATAAAGGTCATAAGTGAAGAGTATTTAAAAGTAGAAACAAAAACGTTATGTACAAATGGAGAGCTTGCAGTAAATAGTGGGTATAGTATGTTTCTTTGTTTTTTTGAGGATGGAATTTATCAAATTTGGCTGGAGAAAAATACTGAAAGTAGTATCGAGATATATCATATTAGTAGTGATATAAGAAAAAAAATAACTTCTATTGGGAATAATCTTATAGGGGCTTTCTCCTTCGGTGGAGAGATTGGGTATTCGACTTTTAAAATTAAAAAACAAGGTAGAATAGTTTTGGAGCTTACTATTGAAGTTTTTCCAACAAAAATGGATTATAGAAAAGATTATTTTGAAATTATGAATGATGTAAATGAGGAGATAGCTTCTTTAGCTTTTGAATTCTTAGGTAAAACCTATCATAGTTCGGCTCTTTCTGATGTTAAACATCAAACAGCAGCGGAGTTTGTTAATATCTTAAAAATTATATTTAACAACTTGGAGAGGGCTTTAATTCGTATCGAGAAAAATCCTAAACATATTATGCTGAATAGCGATGTGGTTAATAAATTTGAGAAAGCTAAGAAACCATCTAGAAATTCATTGAATTATTTAAGGAAGCATCCTCATGTATTAGCGAAAAGCAGTAAGGGTTTTATAATCATTAATGAAGATAAATATTAGTATGACTTATTCTAATAATGAGGGAAGGAGAATTTATATATTTGATGCTAAGTATAGATTATGTGTAGAAGGTAATGGTGATATAGGGCCTATGGAGGACGACATTAATGTAATGCATAGATATAGAGATGCAATTGTTGAAGAACTGGGTGACACTATGCAATTTAAGTATAAAACCTTTGGTGCTTATGTTATGTTTCCTTATAGTGATGAGAGTGAATTTTCGCATAATAAATATTATAAAAGCATTGAAAGTGTGAATATAGGAGCTTTTCCCATGCTTCCAGGTAGTACAAGTTTAATTAGAAATCACTTAGAGAAAATATTATGTCTATCAACAATTGAAGCAAAGCAGGAAAGAGTTGCAGTTGATGAATTTGATGACTATGCAAAGTTCAAGCTTAAAAATGTTATGGTGGTTAATGTGAAAGATGAAGATCATTTGAAAGCTTATGTTAAAAATAAGTTTTACCATATACCTGCTAGGAGATTGTCTAATGTTAGACTAGGTGTTGAGTATTTAGCTTTTTACGAATCTAAAAAATCATTTAGTGAGGGCAGTGGCATAAATTTTTATGGCAAGATAAAAGAAATGAAAAGATATAAACGCTTTATGTGTAGCGAGATTCCAGTTGGAAGAGGTAACTCAGAAGAAGAATATTTAAGGTTTGAATTAGAGGGGTTAATTGAAATTAATAATATTAAACCTGTGGAGTATGGAACGCAACTTATTACTTACACCACACTGTATTTACTAAAAAATGCAGGGAATATCCATGAGCTTAAACTTAAAAATAGGGAGGAGATTGACCTTTATAAACTTTTGAAGAAAATATCAAAGGAAAAGGGAGTGAAACTTCTGAGAAAAACGGACTGCTATGTTGTGGATGGTAGAGTTATTGAAATGCTTTTGCATAGGGAAGTTAGGGTTGATGGAAGGATAGTTGGATTTGGGGAGATTGAGGGTGTGTGGGTGTAAATATAGTCCTTAATTTTATACCAATGGCATCAGTAGTAGAAACCCATATTTCTACTGAAAGCTAATAATTACTTGCTCCTTATTCATTTTTAATTTCGTCGAATTAGGGGGAATTAAGATTAGAGTTATATAATTTTGCCATGTATCTATAAATAAAATTGTATGCTTTGTTTGATGCCAGAGAGTTTTCAGGTTCATAGGTGTAATGGAAAAATTTTTGATCGGAATGAAGATAAGATATGGACATAACTGATAATACGAATCTTGTTTCTGAGATGTATATGAGAAAGCAGGGAGCCTACACAGAAAATCGTATTATCCCATTTGCCTGGCTTATTGGAGTTTTGTGTAATACCAAGAACCAGAAGTGAAATGCAAGAATTTATGAGACTTAGTGATAGAGAAAATTTCAGAAAGAACATTTTAAATCCTCTGATTAAAGTGGAATTAATGAAATTAACAATGCCAGATAAGCCCACAAGCCCAAAACAGAGGTATTATTCTGAAAAAAGATAATACTTTATATTCAAATAAGGGAGTTCATTTTGTGAACTCCCTTATTTTTCAATTAAAGTATTTTACCAATATTGACGGATATAATTGAGGTACATTTTATACAAATACCGACGAACTGGTGCTGATAGAAAAGAATATAATTTGAAATTTTATAATTTAGAGGCAGTAATTGCGGTTGGATTTAGATCTAGTAGACGGTATCAATCGAATTGTACAGGATAGACTGTTTCAATCAGACTTTGATAAGTTTCTAAAGGTTTATTAGAAGAATAGCCACATATCGGAATTGATATCATATAATTATCATTATAAATAAATCCAAAAATAAAGCATTTACAATACTCATATTACTTTTTCGAAACTACTCGGTGGTGCTCATTAGTATAAAAATAAAATAATAAATTTAAAAAATGTACCAATTAGTGCATAATTATTGACGAATAGCATATAATATAGTACAATGAGATCGTAAAGATTGGAGTTGATGCAATGAGCGAACACTATAATCAAGATTATACTAAAGAAGAATGCAATGTTATTTTGCTAAAGATTAAGGAATGTGTCAACAATAATAAGTTCACAGTGGAGCAAAATAATAACAGAAATGAAAATATTCACTTTATTCAGGATTATAATATAAATCATTCTAAACAAAAGGCAATATTATTAAGCATTCAGACAACAGATTTTTGTCATTCATTAAAAAATACTAATATTGGTTATGAGTACGAAATACTATATGTTTTTTGTCCTCAAAGGACTCTCTTTGATGTATTTGGTGAAGAAGAGCTTGTGGATATTTATATAAAATTTAATATTATTGAATATGTAAAGAATAAGCGGGTAGTTACAATTTCATTTCATAAAAGGAACAAGCCAATCGATTATATTTTTAGATAAATGATTGCACCTTTGAAAGGAGAATTATATTATGAATAATTTAAATGTATTTTGCGAACATTGCAGAAAAGATGTGGATTATACCGAAAAAATAGAATATATGAGTGCAGAACTAAAAGGCGAGATTTATCCCTATTTTGGAAAAACAGCAACTTGTGATGAATGCTCTAATGAAATATATGTTAGTGAGGTTAACGACTACAATTTGATACAGCTTTACAATGAATTTAGGAAAAAGCATAATATTATTTCTTTAGAAAAAATATTAGAAATTCCGCGAAAATACAACATTGGTAAGAGACCTTTTTCATTACTAATGGGATGGGGCGAGCAAACATTTACTCGTTATTATGATGGAGATATGCCAACAAAGCAATATTCCGTAATTTTGAAAAAAGTTTATGAAGACCCTAATTATTATTTATCAATTTTGGAAGAAAATAAGGAAAAAATGAAGTCTCAATCTGCTTACGAAAAAAGTAAGATTGCTGCACAAAGTATTTTGGGAATTGAACAGATTTCTGAAATAGGAAAAATTGATGTTACTATAAACTATCTTTTGTGTAAGTGTGAAGATATAACACCCTTGGCACTGCAAAAATTATTATACTACGTTCAGGGATTCTACTATGCTTTTATGAATCGCTTTATTTTTGAAGAAAACTGCGAAGCATGGGTACATGGTCCTGTTTACAGAACTGTGTATAATAAGTACAGGGGATATTGTTACGACCCTATAAAATGTAATGATTTAATAACAGATATAATTTTATCTGGTTCAGAAAAAACTATCATTGATAATGTAATAAAAAATCTAGGCGGTTATAGCGGTAAAACCTTAGAGGCATTTACTCATTTAGAAACGCCTTGGCTAATCACTAGGGGCGATTTACCCATATCGTCAAATACAGATAGAGAAATAGATAGGCAATTGATTAGCAGTTATTTTACAAATGTTAAACAGAAATACAATATGCTAAACCCATCCGATATTAGGGCATATAGTAAAGTGATGTTTGAGCAAATATCATTGTAAGAAGGAAATTGGAATAGATATAAATATATCTGTTCGGGATATTTGGATGGTAGCAAGAAGAAAGTGTTTCCAGTTTATCTCTGGGGTCGTGTCTAGAACCAATAATTGTAAATTACAATGAGTTTTAAAGGGGATGTCTCAAAATGATTAAATTAATCATTTTGAGACATCCCCTTTTCTAAATTCCTAATCAGAAAAATAATTAGAAATTAGAAATAATATCTCCTTTTTAAGGAAACAAGCAAAGAAGATTAATCTGCACATCTTTGTGAAAATGTATGGGGAAATTAATGAACCATCCAAGCCTTATTTCTGCATAGGTAAAGGCAATATAACTTTTAATAATATAGAATGATATGGTAAAATAAACATAGGCAACATTAAATATTTCTAGTACCCTATTCTCTCTTGTTATTTTAATTATCACAAGATAGTACTTGACTTTCCTGTGCAGGGGATAGTTTATGATATCAATATAGAGGTGATACAGTGTATAAAATAGGAGAATTTTCAAAAATAACAAATCTAAGCGTGAAAGCTTTACGGTATTACGATGAAGAAAATATTCTTAAACCTTCTTATCGGTGTGAAGAAAATTCATACAGGTTTTATGACGATAATGAGTTTAAGAAGGCAGAACTAATTGTGATGTTACGGGAGCTGAATTTTTCGATTTCTGAAATTAAAGATGTTATAAGTATATATCAGGATAAAGCTGATATATACTATATCTTAGAAGAAAAGAAAGATATGATTAAGAAGAAAATTACGGAAGAGAAAGCATTGCTAAAAAAAATCAACCTCTATATTAAACCAAATTTATTGGAGGATGATATTGTGAACTACAAGATTGAGGTAAGGGATATTCCAGCTGTTAAGGTGGCATCTATTAGGTATAAAGGTAAGTACAGTGATATTGGTATGTATATCAGTAGAATATACAAAGTAATAAAAAGTGCTGCAAAGGATCAACCTTTTAGTTGTTATTATGATGGTGAATATAAAGAAGAAGCAGATATAGAAGTCTGTGTTCCTATATCAAAACAAGTTAATGACCCCAACATTACTACAAAAGAATTACCACAAATTAGAGTTGTTTCAACAAGACATACAGGAAGTTATGAAAGCATAAACATGGCATATAAAGCTATTTTTGACTATGCGCAGGAAAACAACATTAACTTCTTAATACCATCTAGAGAAATATATATAAAAGGACCTGGAATGATATTTAAAGGTAATCCCAGCAACTATATTACGGAAATTATTATTCCAATTAAACAGGAGGCGTAAATCATGATTACAGAGAAGATAGACTATAAGAAAAAATATAAGGATTTGTATTTGCCAAAGCAAAAGCCAATGGTGGTTGATGTACCCACTATGACCTTTATCATGGTAAATGGAAGTGGTAACCCTAATAACGAAGATGGAGAATATCATAAGGCAGTGGAGCTACTATATGGATTGGCTTATACAATAAAGATGAGTAAGAGGAATGGCTATGATCCAGAAGGTTATTTTGATTATGTTGTACCACCGCTAGAAGGATTATGGTGGGTAGAAGATGATAACATGGATTTCACACTAAAGGACAAATATCTTTGGACTTCAATGATACGGCAACCAGAATTTGTGACTAAAGAGGTTTTCGAATGGGCATGTGAAGAACTTAAAAGGAAAAAACCTAAAATTGATATTTCAAAGGCATATCTAGAGAACTTTAGTGAGGGATTATGCGTTCAAATAATGCACATTGGACCATTTGACGATGAACCAAAATCAGCTAAACTGATTGAAAATTATATAAGTGAAAATAACTTAATAGATGCAATTTCAACTGCTTACCCTGATGGAAGAATACGTAGGCATCATGAAATTTATTTGTCTGATCCAAGAAAAACTGCACCTGAAAAGATGAAAACTATCTTGAGGCATCCGGTTGTTAAGGTGGATTGATATAAATTTATAGTAAGGCGATATAAAGGTTATATAATAAAATATACAGTATAATTGATGTGGTACAAGATACATTACCTAATAAACCTACAAGTCCAAATCAAAAATATTATAATGATAAAACGGGCAGGTAAATCAAGATGTTCTATTTAGAGGCAGGTATTCCTGCCTCTTTTATGGTTCCAGGCCTATTGAAGCTTTGTATGAAACCAGTAACCAGAAGTTGGAATACAATGGACAACTTATGCTTAATATTGTAAAATTAAAAGTAATAATTACAATATGGGGTGAGAGGTTTATGATAAACATTAAACGGTTTGAAGAAATATTAAATATGGAAAATACTCCAGAGAGATACAAAAGAGTTTTGTCTGAGATTCAACCTGTTTTGGATGGCATTATGCATGATTTTGTGAATAGCTATAGTAAACAAGATAGTTCATTAGTGAATTATGAGCTGAAAACTTATGCAGATACTCTAAGAAACACTGATAATGATTCTATACATACTAATTATGCTGATGGAGATACATTTATAGGGACAGGGGATTTTTCTGCTCTAATGAAAAAATATGATAACGATGTAGAACTTTTCATATTAGGACTTACTTGCTATGGAGAAAGTAGAGTAGTTCGAATAGGTATGGAAATAGAGTTTGATTATTTGTGGCAAGTATTAAGGTCAAATGATCTTGAGGGAATAGTAAATAACCTGAGTGAAGATATTAAAATATTTTTAATAGAAGCTCCATTTGAGGAAATTCCTAAAGAGAAACTTGTGGAAACTATTAAGAAAACATCAAAATCTAGAAAGAGGTCTCCGATTTTTATTGGACTTGAGACATCTTTTGAAACTATAGACGATGAGAGCGAATTAGTTAATTCTCTATGGAGAGTATGGTGTGAACTTGAAAAATTAAGAGAATTCAGTTTGAATAATTCTGTTAAGCGGAGCAAGTCTTCAGGTGTATTAAATCTAATAAAGGGCTTTAGTGAAGATTTAAAAATAAGTCTTTATAAACATGAATATGAAGTTAAGTTTGGTGAAACTCAAAAACGTAATTCACGAGCGGGGTATTTTCAAAAGTACATGCTAAATGAAAATGGACAGATGGTCACTAGCGGAGTTATAAATTATTATAAAAGGAATAGTGCAGAATCAACATATGAGATGTTAAGTGTGTATGTAAATGGTTTTGAACAAATATATACAGGTCCAAGAATGCTGTTTGAGAAAGATAAAGTGGAATGGTTTATAAAGAAAAGCTTCTCAAAGCAAGCACAGAACAATGCTATTCTTTTAACAGAAGCAATGGAGTCGCTTAGAACCCATGGTTTTGAAGTTAGAGACAATAAATACTATATTGCAACCTTTGATAATTCCACCATGAATTTTACTGAAAATATTCGTCAGGTTAAGGAACGTCTTTTAAAAGCAGCATTAATATTTGCGGATACTAGTAAAGTAATAGCTCTGCCCAAAGAAGCCATTATTGAAATAGCAGGGGATGAAGGTGAGGAAGGTAATGAAGGTGGGGAAAGTGATCAAATTGAATATAAAAGTAATTTTGAGTTGACTGAAATTATAAAGGTTTTTGAAGAAAGCAAATTTATTTTTACTGTGGATACTATTAGGGATTTTCATCTAAACCTTACTTCATTAGGTGATAAGCATTTTGTCATATTAAATGGTATATCCGGTACTGGTAAAACTCAGATTTGCAGTATTTATGCAAATGCTGTATATGGACTAGCATACGAAGATCAGAATCCGTATTTAAAAGTAATACCTGTAAGGCCAGACTGGACAGATTCTACAGCGCTATTCGGTTATTATAGTGCGTTGCAAAAGAGATATGTAATGACTGAATTTTTAAATTGTATACTTAATGCACTAGAGGAAAGAGATAAGCCTCATTTTATAGTGCTGGATGAGATGAATCTTGCAAGAGTAGAGTATTATTTAAGTGATTATTTAAGTGCAGTGGAATCAAGAAAACCAGTAAGGTTACATAGTGAAAATAATATTAAAAATATTCCAGTGGAAGTTGTAATACCCCCTAATATATATATTATTGGTACTGTAAATGTAGATGAAACAACTTATACTATTTCAGATAAAGTTTTGGATAGGGCATTTGTTATGACATTATCAGATGTTAATTTAGCAAATTATTGGGAATCCAAGGAGCAATCTGTAAGGGATAAATTTGAGAGTGAATATAACATATTATCAGAACTACATAATATATTAAAGCCTTATAATTTACATTTTGGGTATCGTTCCATGGATGAAATGATAAGTAAAATAAGCGCAAATGCAAAATTGCAAAGTGGCCTTCAAATGGAGAGGAAAAGTATGTTGGATAGAGTAATTTGTGAAAAAGTTTTTCCGAAGATTAGGGGAGATGAAAGTATAGAAAATCTAATTGGTAAATTACTACAGTGGACGAATAAACACTTTAGTGAAGGTTCAGAGGTTGAAAAACATCTATTAATAATGAAAGGAGAACTTGAACGCTATGGAACAGCTCAGTTCTGGAGATAGAATTAGCACACTTGGAACTTCAAATGGCCAGGAGGTGCAAATATTTGATGAAGTGGAAAAGACTTGGGTTAAAATTGAGGAAGCTTATTTAGAGGAAGCCAAAGTGTATTCTTGGAGAATAAATAATGAAAAATTAATATATATTACTATGCAAGCAGTGCCACTATTGATGCTAAAAAGCTGTGGCAATGACCATAATTTCAATGGATTTTCTGGTACTATACAGACTCCTTTTGCCTCAGGAATAATTGACTTTAACATAAATATAGATGGCAGTACTCAAATAGTAAAATCGTTTGTATATCCAGACAGTAGAAAGATTACATTAGAGCAGTATGAAAATATGATTTATGACATATTAGAGGAAGCAAATATTTGTTTAAAGTATTCAGGACTTGGAATGTCTATTGATACCCATGGAGCGCAAAGAAAAATTTCCTTTGCGCAATGGAATTATATACAAAGAAGTATGGTGAAGCTTAAGAGGATATTTATTAAAATAGAAGAGGCTCCACTTAAGGTGCTTATAAAGAATGAATTAATAACTGATTTAGAAAGAGTTAAAAGAATTGGTACAAAAACTGAAAATTGGATAGAGAAAAATGGACCTAGATTTGGTGGAACTGAAAATAAGCTGCCAAATTACATTAAGGTTATTAGCTCAGAAGAAACTTACAACATATATGAAAATATGGTTATAAAATTTCAACTTATGGAACTCCAAATGATGCTCCGACAGTATTACAGAGTGGAGTATGAAGAGATTAAATTAAAAGCAAGGCAATACTTAGATTTAGTTAACTATTGGCTTTCAAATTCTTATTTGGCGAAGGTACGTCCCTATAAAGGAAAGGTTGCCATATCCCAGGTATTTAGAAAGCATCCAATTTATAGATTATGGTACAACTGGTTTCATGAGTTATATAATCATAAAAAGTGGAAGGCGGGGTTAAAAACGAATTTCCCGCTAAAGGATACTTTTCAAATATATGAAATATGGGCATTTATGCAGGTAATTAAGGTTTGTAGGGAATTAGAAGTATTAGAAGATACTTCTGGCATTTATTTAAAAAATGTAGATGGCATATTATTGGAGCTCTGTGAGCATAACGAAAGCAAGATTGTGCTTAAAAATGGAGGTATATTATATTATCAAAAGTGTTTTCAACGTAACTCAAAACCTTACTATACTTATACTCAAAGAATGATACCGGATATTATACTGGAGTTTAACGGAGAGCTTCTGGTGTTAGATCCTAAGTATAGGGTAGATGCTAATTTAGGTATTGCACTTGCTAAAATGCACAAGTATAGGGATGGAATATTAAGAAAAGGTGATGACTTCAGAGTAGTCAGGGAAACTTATATATTAGCACCGATAAAAGGAGAGCAGTCAAAGAAATTATTTGATGAGGAATATCATAAAAGATATAATATGGGTGCTTTTGTTTTTAAGCCTGGTTGCGAGATACAAGAATTTAAAGATTTTCTTAGTGAAAAATTATTGATGTGAAAGTATGTTAAAGTTGAAGGATGATAAAATAAAGTTTAAAAGTGAAATAGTGAATCATGAATATATGTTTTCTATTGGTAAAGATCTTGTTCGGGATGAATTCATGTAGATATATTACCATTGTATGAGATCTGGTTCCGATGTATCTCCAGACATAAAACAAATCATTTAAGCACCCTTTTTAATATCTAGATCTAACATTAATTCTAGTGGTAAATAATAACCATCTATTATGCATATCTTTCTGTTTCTTTAGCAGTATAAAGCCATTTGTTAACAGTAAAATTCATTTTCCTAAAGTGTGAAGTGGTAACAGGTTTTGCTTGTTTATTAAGAGGAGTGATCAAAGCTATATCTGGTGCGATAATTCCTAATATGCCAATTGTATTTTTAATTGGACTTATATATATTGTTTATAAAATCTGGTAGCGTGAAAATCAGAAGATCCACTGATTTTTAAATATTTAAATTACTAAAGGGAATTCAGAAAGTGAACTCCCTTTTTTAGTAGTTGCAGTAACGGTAATAGAAAAAAATTAGTTATTTATAAAATTTTTCTAACATTTTAAGATATTTGTTCCAATTCAATTGTGTTGTATGTAGGAGGTGAAAATATGGAAAAACATTCTTTATTCCGTTCGGATAAAATATTAGATGAAATATATAAGCGGAATGTTAATAGGGTTTATAGATTGTGCTATATGTATTTAAAAAATACTACTGATGCTGAGGATGCTGTTCAATCTGTATTTCTAAAACTCATAAAATCCAATATTACTTTTAATGACCATGAGCATGAAAAGGCATGGCTAATAATCACATCTAAAAATTATTGCAAAGATGTTTTTAAAAGCTTTTGGAGATCTCACAGAGTGGCCGCTTACTCTTTACCGGAAATACTAAATAATCAAAAACAGCCAGGGGAAGTGATGGAAAAGCTTCTTGCGTTGCCTGAAAAATACAAAACGGTTTTATATCTTTACTATTTTGAAAACTACAGGGTGAAAGATATATCACGACTGTTAAATCGGAACGAAAGCACTATACAAACTCACCTAGCTAAAGGACGTGAGCGCCTAAAAATTGATTTAGGAGGTAACTTTTATGAATAATAATATTAATAATTTGTTCAAAGCTATTGTACCAACGGAAGATGTGAAGGAAAAAATGTTTCATGAAATACTGAAACAAAGTAAAATCATGGTTAATGACGAAAACCCAAAACAATCAAAACACTTTCATATTAAAAAAAGGTTTATGCGTCCGATAGTTGCCTGTGGTGTTTGCCTAATGATAGTGCTAGGTTTAATTCCATTTATGGGTAATTCTACAGAAATTATGATATACGCTTATGAAACCGACTCCAAAATTGCAAGTGAAGGTGTAGATCTTTCCACTGGGAGTATATCAGATGATGGTGAAATGCGGGGGCAACTCCTTCAAATGTATGTCAAAGGCAAGAATATTGAAAGCATTAAATATTTTTGTAAAAATCAATATATGGACTTTACAGACTGGACTGAAACAAGAAAAAGTTATAGCATGTCAAAAAACTTCACCATTAATTATGGTGAAAATACATCGGATTATAACTATCTTGTGATTTATTGGAATCCCAATGATACTATTCGTAAGCTTACTGATAATAATATTGGTATTTCAAATTTAAGTGACGAGTTGCGAAATGATATAATTGTGATGGAAGTCAATTTTAAAAATGGAAGTACAGTTACGAAAGCAATAAATATTAAATTACAGGATAATGGAAAAATCATTGCTTCAATGAATGCATATACAATTTCAGACAAAAATGACTTTATTTTAAGTCCTGAACCTCTTATCAAAAAAACATCCCCACAACCTGTTGTTAAAAAAGATGATAACATTAAAAAGTCAAATTATTCGGCTAAAGAAATTAATATTGCGCAACAGGCAGCAGAGGCATATTATAATGACAAAACCAAATTTACGCTTATTTCTATAGAACGGGACACAAGTAGTGAATTCCTTAAAGAAAAATATGAGGGCTATTATTCTAATAATATTGTTGCATTTAAGGTACATGTAATTGATTAACTTTCAGCCATAAAAGTTACTCCTTTAGATTTAAGAGAATCAACGTCTCTTTTTATATCAATTAAAAGGCTTCCCATGCTAGTAGCCCATACATGGTCAAAGTTTTCATGTATACCTTTTAAAATTCTCATATTATGAGCATTACATTCAGCATGAGTACAGTTTGTGAATGTATAATATGGTTTCCAATGATCATGAATCATGGTTCCTTCAAAACTTGGAAGTATACCTATCTCATTGGTAGCAATTGCTCCTCTTTTTTTATGTATAGCATAATGCGTAATGCTACTTGTGGAAGCAACATGAACCCAATTTATTTTACCTTTTAAACGTAGTCCTGATTCATCAGTATGAAGGACTTCAACCTTCTTAAGTTGTTCTTTAATAGTCTCTTCAAATTTATCAAGGCTATCATAAAGACGATTATTTGCATTCACAATAGTTCCTTGGCTAATATTTTTACCTGTAAGGTTTTTAATGATTTCAGTTGTTCTAGCAAGAGGTACAAGTTGATAGTTTGAAAGGTATACCATTAAAGCCTGCAGGTTTTCACCATATTGTACGGGTTGAGTTACTGTTAATGGGAAATCAGTTTTATGAACTTCTTTGCAATCTGGACATACCACTTCGTGGGTTCTATACTCGGTAACATTCATAACAATCTTAGGTAAATCTACTACTTGTCTAGTTTGAATTTTACCTTCAAGACCAGATAAATTACAGTCACAATTGCAAGTTTTTTTCCTTATATCTATAATATTATCAGGATTATCAATTTTCAAAAGAGTCTTTCCACTATGACCAACTTGCCCTCCTGAGGACCTACCGGTCTTTGTTCGGCTATTTGACGGCTTTTTATTGTTATTTGTTGACGGTGGCTTGCTACTGTTATTACTATTTTTATTATGCATGGTTTCTAA
Source organism: Clostridium sp. (assembly GCF_050717635.1). Taxonomy (GTDB): domain Bacteria; phylum Bacillota; class Clostridia; order Clostridiales; family Clostridiaceae; genus Clostridium_AD. The sequence goes on along the minus strand of NZ_JBOITO010000041.1, from coordinate 42,010 downwards.
CTCAATATTTCGTGCAATAAGTAAGTTATTATCATCCCTAAGTGAGCTTATTAAATGATTTAAGTTAATCACTTCAACATTGAGATCGCTAATTTGATTTATTAATCCACTATTCATTTCTTTCAGTAAAGTAATAATTTCAGTTATACCATTATTATAGTTATTAATTTTTGTATCATCCATCTAATATTCACCACCAATCAAATCATATTATTAATCTCTCTGGTAGTATATTCGACATCGGATAGCCAATATCTTTTTTGCCAATATAAGTATTTTGTTGATTTGCAATGCCTGAGTAGTAACGTATTTTATATTGATAATTATAAAAGTAAAACAGTTACTATTATTAAAATACTATATGGTAGGAGATAGGAATAGCTATAATGCCAACCATAACTCCATTTCCTTGGTGATTTTTATTATATTATGCAATTAAATGATAAACAATTTATTTAAAAATTATTTTAAAAACACAAAAGGGAAGTTCACTTTATGAGCTTCCCTTTCAATATATATCATATTTAATTTTAAATTAAGTAGAGCATAGCCATTATTTTTTAATTAAAGTATTCATCTGTGTCTTTTACATATATTAAAGACCTCTTATTTATAAAATCGTACTATCCTCTAAACACTGCGGAATTTCAATTTGAACCATTGGACTATCCCCTTTCTATTAGTAATTATTTCAGTTAATCTAATGAAAGTTAATAAATTTGTGGAATTACTTACACGCGTCTAGGAATGATTTAAAATTTTTTTCTTTGAGTATGAACCTATAATAACATAATGGAGACTGATCCTTGGTAATTACTGTGATTAATAGAGGGGAAATTGTTATAATTTCAAATATTTATCCTAAGTATGATATAATGTACAGAATTATGGGGTGATTCTATCAATTACATCTAAATGAATTATTTGTCTTATAAATGGAGGTTAGTAATATGATAAATTGTAATAAAGACAGAGTGCAAAATAAGATTGAAACATTTTCTACATTTGGTGATGCTGGACATGGAGGTATCACAAGGTTTTCTTTGTCAGAAGAAGCACTTCAGGCTAGAGAAGAATTCGTTAAGAGAATGAAGGCAGTTGGGGTTGAGACTGTTACCGATGATATGGCGAATATGTATGCAACTCTTCCTGGAACAGAAGCGAATTTTAAGGGAATTGTAATCGCATCACATTGTGATTCAGTTAGAAATGGTGGTAATTACGATGGTATTCTGGGAGTTATAACAGCACTTGAAGTAGTTGAAACAATAGTTATAGAAAAGATTTCTCATAGGCATCCAATTACAGCAATGATATGGACCAATGAAGAAGGTTCACTTTATGCTCCTGCAATGATGTCTTCTGGAGTTGTTTGTGGTAAGTTTGAAAAAGATAAGATGTTAGAGTCTAAGAGTCCGAAAGGAAAGACATTTGGTGAAGCTTTGCAGGAGAGTGGGTATATAGGGGACGAGATAAATAGACTGAGTCCTAAAAACTATATGGCAATGCTGGAACTACACATAGAGCAGGGTCCTGTCCTTGAAGCTGATAAGAAGCAGATTGGCGTTGTTGAAGGCGTTGTAGGAATGGTTAACTATAGAATTAGGACGTATGGACAGGCTGATCATGCTGGAACTACACCAATGCCATACAGAAGAGATGCTCTTCTGGCTGCAGCTTCTGTTCTTAAATATTTACATGAAGAACTTGATAAACTTGACAGTAAGCTTGTATATACTACTGGTGAGATTATTTGCCACCCATGTGTACATACAGTTATTCCTGACTTGGTTGATTTTTCATTAGATGCAAGACATCAAGATCCAGAGGTTATTAAACAAGTTGTTGAAATAATAAAGAATATGCCTAAGGAATTTGATAAGTGTGAAGTTAAGTATCAAGAGGCGTGGGCGCGTGATACAATTGAATTTGATGAAGAATTAGTGGGTTTAGTTCAAAAGAGTGTCGATGCACATGGCTATACAAGTGAAAAAATGTACAGTGGTGCTGGACATGATGCACAGTATGTTGCAAGTATAATACCTACAACTATGATTTTTGTTCCAAGTAAGGATGGACATAGCCATTGCGAACCCGAATTTACATCGCTTAAAGAATGTTTGAGTGGCATAAATGTAGTTCTTCAGACAGTTTTGGAAATTGATAGGAAGTAGAAATCTTATAAATAAAAATTAATTAAGATATACTGTGGAGCTGAGCCTATCTTTATTGAAACTACTAGGGGGCAATACCTCATGAGTCACATTATGATTTCAGCAGTACTTTACAAGCCTATCGTAAAAGCATGTATAATTAAGTCGAAGCGCAAAATCTCCACCTAAATCCAGCACAGCATTATAGTCGATATTTATTAAAAGTTCATTATTTGCTGCCAGACGATTCATGGTTTCAAAAGCAACAGAACTTATTTGTTTTAAATTCACAATTATAAAGAAGACAAGAATGTATGAGAGGAGAGTTCAATTTGAAGATATTAAAAGTATTAAAATTAATTATTATTGGCTTGGTTTCACTAATTAGTATACTAATATTAACATTAGGCGTTTGGGTGTTGATCACAACTATTCAAACAAAGTTATTTTTACCCAAAGAGTACATAATCTGGACTTTTAAATATCCTTTTTCTGTTTTAGTTTTTATTTATGAGTTTTATATTATATTTGGATTTTTCTGCTTTTTAAATAAGAGTTTTAGAAAATTTATAATTAATTTTAATAAAAGATTTATAAAAAAGAATAGAAAATCCTTTCTTGCTAGTTTGATAATATTAAATATAATTTTGATTTATACAATACTCTTTAATGTTACCGTTATAACAAATAATAAAATAATAGACTATACTTTTTTATCACCACAAGGCAATCAATATAGCTTTAATGATATTGTAAAGATTGACACAGGAGTTTATGGTAAGAAAACACATTTTCCTTATTCGCATTATACAAAAGGTGATTTTTATTATATTTTGCTATTAAATGATGACAATAAGATACATTTAACTGATGGGGGAAGGACTAAAAATGATGAAGATGAACATTTTATCATTGAAAAACTTGACATTCAATATGTAAACATGGGTATTCCTAAAGTATCAAATATTGAGAATTTCGAATTTTGTACCGAAGGATTAGCTAAAAGATATACTGATAAAATACGAAATATATTGTTAAACATTAAATGATAAACAATTTATTTATAAACTAATTTAAAAATACAAAAGGGAAGTTCAATTTTATGAACTTCCCTTTCAAAATATATCATATTTAATTTTAAATTAAGTAGAGCATAGCCATTATTTTTTAATTAAAGTATTCATCTGTGTCTTTTACATATATTAAAGACCTCTTATTTATAAAATCGTACTATCCTCTAAACACTGCGGAATTTCAATTTGAACCATTGGACTATCCCCTTTCTATTAGTAATTATTTCAGTTAATCTAATGAAAGTTAATAAGTTGTGGAATTACTTCCACGCTTCTTGTAATGATTTAAATTTTCTTTCTTTGGTTATGCATTTATAATAACATAGTAATTAGTGTTTGTAAAGATTTATTTTCAATTAATAATGAATATTGGTTAATGTTGGTTAATGTATAATTTAATCCTTATTAATACAACCAACATAGATGAATATAAAGGCATATAACTTATAACATATTAGACAGAAAAAAGAGGTATAATAAATGTGGATATAAAAAATTCAATAAGTTTGAGAAGTTTCAAAATCAAAAATTTTTACTAGGAGAGGATTGTTGTGAAAAAATTAATTTTAGTAACATCACCGCCAGCAAGTGGGAAAACTTATATCTCAAAAAAACTTGCTGAGGAATTAAGCCATGTTGTCTATCTTGATAAAGATACATTAATTACATTATCAAAACAGATTTTTGTTGCAGCAGGTGAAAAATACAATAGAAGCTCAGATTTTTTTAATGAAAATATACGTGACTCTGAATACGATACAATAGTAGCACTTGCACTGGAAGCTTTGAATTATGATGATATTGTGCTAATTAATGCACCATTTACAAAGGAAATACGAGATTTGAATTATATCAAGAGGCTAAAAGCAATATTAAAAGATAAGAATGCATCTTTAGTAGTTATTTGGGTAGAAACTTTAATAGATGTAACCCATCAAAGAATGATTGAGAGAAATTCTGATAGGGATGTATGGAAACTTGCACATTGGAATGAATATATTGCAGATATTAATTTTGATATTCCTGTTGCCTTGGATGACCCTTATATAAAAGATGATTTGCTTATCTTCAAAAACTCTTCTAATGAAGAATTCACCGACTCCCTAATAAAAACAATTTATATACTAGAAGAATCTACGGGTAGAAAATAAATATATAAATATTAATTCATATTAAACAAGGTACTATTAATTGAGTGCCTTTTTTTATTGTTGAAAAGGCATCATTGATCCTGAAAACTTTTCACCTGAAGAAATATGTGTATTGGAATTGAAAAACACATATAAAAATGAAAAACGAAATTTCAGAAGATTTTATAGTTAAATCAAAGTTTTATTCATCGAGTATGATTATAAAAGAAAGCTACTGTATTAATCCCAAGTGTGACTGTAGAGAGGTAGCGCTTAAATTCTTAAAGGTTAGCGAAGGAAATAATGAAGGAAAATTACTTTTTAGTGTAACATTAAATATTGATACGCTTAAAGTAATAAATAAAAAATATTATGATTTATCTGTTAAGGCTGATGAAATAATAGCTGAGTTTATAACTGATTTTGATTTGTTAATAAAGGACAGATTTAATAAAAACGATAAAATAAGCAAGGGACTTGAAGATGAAACTATTGTAAAACCTATTAGCCAGAATGCAATTAATCTTACATTGAATGGAAGTTGCGTAGCATTTAGTGAAATATTTGAGAATGTAGCAATAATAAATTTTAGAGATGAAATAAGCAATTTGATTTATATTGAGGATCAATATTGTATGAATCCTAAGTGTCCTTGTAATGAAGTTTTTATTTCTTTTATAGTAGTTAATGAAGTGGATAATACTGGTGAAAATATTTTTACATTAAGATATAGTTTAAAGAATGGAAAATATGATGTTGAATCTATGACATGTACTAATAATTATATGAATGATATATTAAAGTCATTTAAAAAAGAAGAAAAACAAATACGGGAAAACTTAAAGAAACGGTATAGGGATATGAAAGTCATGGGTAAGCAAATATATAATGAAACTAAGATTAATACGTTGCCACGAATATCTACAGTGCAAGTAGGAAGAAATGATATGTGCCCTTGTGGAAGCGGTAAGAAGTATAAAAAGTGCTGTGGATGTTAATGAAAGAGTAAAAGAACAGTATTTTGTAAGAAATATGGAAAATAATTTATGGTGAAGGTGTGAGTATTTAAGTGAATTATACTCAGAATCAAAAATAAGTGGCGGTAAATGAGCATTAAAAGCTACAGAAAAGGTTGAGATGTTCAAACAGCTAAATGAGTTAGAAAAATATATTTTTTTGTTAGAGATATTATGGGTAGATTGTGATTTTGAAAAACTAGAATTTCAATCTTATAATAGTTTAGATGCAATGAAGGTTGCTATAAAAATGGAAATGGTTATTGGAAAAAAAGCAAATAAGAGGTTTTTAATAAATGAATTTGCAAGGGATATAAGCACCATATTATTATATTTATCTTATTTTGGAGTTATGGATGTTATAGAAGATGCTGAAATGAAATTGAAGTACAGTATTTCCAAAATTTTCTTTATGAAGGAAGTTATAATAACTCCATTGGGCGAGAAGATAATTAAAATATTAGATGAAAAAAGAAATTTAACAGAGTGGAATATAAGCCATAGAAAAGAATATGGCGACTGGAACATAGAATTTGATGAAGAATTTCTTACTGTATTCAAAGGTATATTTGATGATGTAGAGCTAGAAAAAACACTACCTAGAAAGGTAATTAAGTTTAAAGATGGGATATACACATTCAAAGTATCATTAGATAAGCAAACATGGTCAAAGATACAATTAGCTGCACATGACACTTTACATGATTTACATAATTTAATTCAAGAGGCATTTGAATTCGATAATGAACATATGTATTCATTTTTTATAGACGGAGAACCATGGTCAAAAAAATCATTTAAATGTCCTTACAATAACGAAGGTCCTAGTGCAGCTGAAGTGGAGATTGGAGAGTTAGATTTAATAGAAAAACAAAGTTTCTTATATATATTTGATAACTGAACCACGCACACTCGTTACTTCAGTGATGAGTTAGTGGTTCTTTGCGAAAGTAAAAACTTTTTATAATTTATGAACAGAATATATGTTCGTATTTTTGTTGTAATAAATGCATATATAGGACATAATAATACTAGAAAAGAAGTAGTAAAATGAAAAAGAAGATATAAAGGAATATATAAATGGTCAAAAGAAAAAATAGAAAGCGAGGTGAATATCCATTGGCAAAACAAATAACTCCTAATTATGTTTTAACTCTTAGTTTAGATACAAATAATAGAGACGAAATAATCTTAAATAAAAGATTTGAAATATGTAGAAAACTTTACAATGCTATTTTAGGGCTAGGGTTAAAAAAATTTAATGCTTTAAGCGAATTAAAGGTATATAAAAAAATAAGAAAAGAATTAGCAGAAATCAATAAATTATATTTTAAAGATGAAGAGAGTAAAAAATCTAAAATATATGAACAACTAAGAAAACAAAAATACAAAGAGTTAACTGATTTATTAAGAGGATACGGCATTAATGAATATTCACTTATAAATTACATGACACCAATGTATAAGCCATTTAATAAGAATATAGATAATAAAACTGCTCAAGCATTAGCGAGTAGAGCCTCTAAAGCATTAGAAAAGCTAATATTTAAAGATGCACAAAGGGTTAATTTTATTAAATATGATGAATTAAGAAGTGTTGAAGGTAAATGGAATAAAAGTGGGATAACTTATAGAGACGGGATTATTAAATGGAATGGATTAAATATTCCAATAATTATAAAATCTAATGATATTTATGCTCAAAAGGCTATTCAAGATAGAATTAAGTATTGTAGAATAATAAGAAAATTTATTCGCGGTAAATATAAGTACTATGTGCAATTAATAATGGAAGGTATATCGCCAGTAAAATATAATAAAGAAAATGGTGATGTAAAAAGAAGTATAGGGATAGGTAATGCTTTAATAGATATAGGAACTCAAACAATTGCAATATCTAGCAAATATGATGTTAAATTATTAGAATTATGTCCTGAGATTAATAACATTCAGGATATAAAAACTAAATTATCAAGAAAATTAGATAGGCAAAGACGTGCTAATAATCCGAATAATTACAATAGTGATGGAACTATAAAATTTGGTATTGTAATTAATGGAAAGAAAGAGAAATTAATATGGGTTAAGTCTAAAAAATATATTAAAACTCAAATGGAATTAAAGGATATTCAAAGGAAACAAACTGATATTAGAAAACAATCCCACGAGAAGTTGGCAAATTATATAATTTCATTAGGTGATAGAATCTTAGTTGAAAACGTGAATTTTAAAGGATTACAAAAAAGAAGTAAGAAAACCACTATTAATGAGAGGACTGGTAAATTTAATAAGAAGAAAAGATTTGGTAAATCCTTATCCAATAAAGCGTCTTCTAAATTAATAGAGATAATTAATAGAAAACTTAAATATGATGAACTGGAAATATTGAAAATAAATACACATAAAGTGAAGGCTAGTCAGTACAATCATTTTACTGATGATTACATAAAAAAAGAATTAAAGGATAGATGGAATTTTTCTACTGGAAATCAACGAGACTGTTACTCTGCATTTTTAATAATGAATGTCAGCAATGATTTAGAAAGTATTAATAGAAATTTATGTTTTGAGAGTTATGATAATTTTAAGAAATTACATGATAGAGAAATAAATAGACTTAGAATATTAAAAGAAAATGGTAATAAATTAATATCCAGTATGGGTATATAAATACTAACAAACATGGTTTTGAACCGAGCCATTATACTATCGTTAATGGGCTAAATGTAGTCTTTGGTAGTAAAAGTCTTATTGTAATTAGATGAGTCATAGTATGATGTAAGATATAGAAGGAATACAATCCCTATAAATGAGAGTATTATGGAAGTTTAAGAAGATAAGAACCACGTGCCTTCAGTCATGTGAGATTCAGGATGGTGTAGATGCAATGCAAAAAAAAATGGTGAGACCTTTTAAAGAAGCATTGGATGATATACAGAAAGTCTTATAAAATGAGCACTTTCAATATTCAAATTACTAAACCTGCTGAAGAGGATCTATATGAAATTGGTGCTTATATATTCAAAGAACTTTTAGAAACTGAAACTGCAAAAAAAAGTAATTTCAAAAATTGCTAAAGGAAATAGTTCTTTAGAAGATATGCCACTAAGGAATGCATTAGTAAATTATGAAAGATTAGCTTATATAGGGATACGAAAAATTATGGTGGATAACTATATTGTATTTTATATTGCTAATGATGAAAGTAAAACAGTTACTATTATTAGAATATTATATGGTAGGAGAGATTGGATAAATTTATTATAGTTAAAATGCTAACAGGGAATTAAAAACCCTGTTTTTTTCTCGCACTAAAATAATGAACCAGAGGAGTAGTGATTAAACATTATTTGAATTTATTTATAAACTATTTTAAAGATACAAAAGGGGAGTTCATTTTATGAACTTCCCTTTTGTATTGTTGTGAAAAAATTAATTTTAGTAACATCACCGCCAGCAAGTGGAAAAACCTATATCGCAAAAAACTTACTGAGGAATTAAGCCATGTTGTGTATCTTGATAAAGATACACTCATAACGCTATCGAAACAGATTTTTGTTGCAGCAGGTGAAGAATACAATAGAAGCAGACTTTTCTCCAGTAGATGAATGACCCATTTTATGTTAAACTCTCTCTCAACAGCTTGCTGTTTCCATATGCCGATGACCTAAGTCCCATAAAGCAAAGTTACAACAAATATTATTCCCTTCAAAAACAATCATCTTCTCGATTATTTTTGAAGGGAATAATAAACTTTTAAATATAAATGCTAATTTTACCTAACGAGAATTGTTCTTGACATCCTGTTCAACCTGCCAGTATCCCTTACGATTATAATGTTCATATAGTCTAATCTCATAGTCTCGGTTTAATATAGATTCTTCCGTGTACTCCGGTGACTGCTTGATATCCTTACACAGAAAGTTTACGAATACTTTTGACTCGTCCCAACTAAGGCAACTTATCCATTGTGTTGAAAGCACGATCTTTTTCCCTGGCAACCAATTCTGTGTATCAATTATCAGATAACGTATCTCCCATGTCTCTTCATCTATAATAAAATCATCAACGTGGCCAATCTTACCATCCATGGCCTGAATGTCGTAGCCACTCACCTTATGTGTGCTACGTAAATGTGGATCCCATTCATTATCAGACATAGTAGATTCTATAACCTTTTCTTTGTTATTCTTAGTCTCAATCAAGGGATATGCGCCCACATCTGGTGGGCAAACGCCTACCATTTGTTGCCCAACACAATGCATTGGCAAATCAAAATATCCATTCAATTTTTCCTGGAATTGTCTCGAGACTGGCTTATGACTGTCCAAGGTTGGACTGTTCTCAATTTTACTTTTGGTCAAATTAATGCTGATGTATTCCTCTTCTTTACAAATGGAGACTATTGAATTAGGTGAGATTAACACCCGTCTACCAGTTAACCAATTTCCTGTATCGGCCATCAGATATCGAATGCTCCAGTTTTGATCATCGAAATAGAATTCTTTCGCCTTACCTATTTCCCCATCGAGGCTGTTCAATTTGTAATTCTTTAATGTTTTAGCTTTGTTTAACATACAAGTACTCCTTTCTTTTCCGGTTCCATAGAAGAGAAACAAGGAAAAATCAAATTAACTTATAGATCTCTTGCCAGTTGCAAAAGTATTTCTTTGCTCATTTTGTTGCTTTATAGATGCGTTGGTTTCACAAAAACTAGTAACACTTGCTGACATTTTCCCGATTTTTAAAAAAAAAGCAACATAAGTTTTTATATCCAATTTAATACTTTTTTCATAAATATAAGTACTATTAGTTATTATTGTCCTGCTATACTATAATTATACCATTTGTGTCATTATATTTCAACATTCTTCGACAATCATATTAATTATACTATCATTTCCCAATTATACCCCCCTCTAATTATTCACACACTAATAAAAAACTCCCCCTATTAGCTACCCCACCAAGGGGATAGTTAACATTTAACTTACTATTTTTCAAATTTTATAGGTTTAAACCATCTACAACTTATAAGTTTAATTAATTCCTCAATTTTATGGTACCACCCACGTGGCAAATGTCAAAAAACGTACCCAATGGATGCTCTATTCATACGCTCGTATCCATTTCCTTCTTCACCAAATAAATATCCTTCGTCAAAGAATACCATAGCTTCTTCATGCATTAGTTTCTCAAGCTCGTTTAAGTCCATACTCATCCAGTCTGATTATGAGGGCTACAGAATAGTAATATTTTATTGTTTAAATTTAAGCTATGTTAGCTAGAATATAAAGCATTGCTATGGAAGAATATATATAACTTATGATATAATGATATATTAGTTTTGTATTAAATAATAATCATATAAAGGGGAAATGAAATCTTGAAAAATGATAAATTAAAAGATCACATTACAGAAATTGTTGAAAATCAAATGAGGGATAATAATCCTGAATGTACAAATGAAGTTTTTGAAAAATTAGTAGCTAGTGGATATGCAGAAGATATTGTAAAGAAAATGATTGGAGCAGTTCTAGTAGAGGAACTACATTATATTTTAAAAAATGAAGAGTTATTTAATGAAGATAGATATAGGGAGAAATTATATAACTTGTTGTAATTTTAAGACAGTATGAAAAGAATACAAACAAAAAAATGGTGAAAGCCAAAGAGGGGAACTGCTGAAAAAAATATATATATTTCTGTTTTAAAAAAAGATAAGAATAAACGGTATGAAACGCGAATATTATAAAAATATAAACGCATTATAATTTTTCAATAATATGAAAGGAGCTTTGCTGAAATGAACAATATTACAATTGTAACAGATAGCACAAGTGACTTAGATATAAATTTAATGGCAGAATATAATATAAAATTTGCGCCTATAACTGTAGACATAAATGGAGAAATATATCTAGATAAAGTTAACTTAGATAGTACTACTTTTTTTGAAAAAATAAAGGAAAAGAATATTTTTCCGAAAACTGCACAAGTACAACCCTATGCTTTTGAACAAATATTTGAAAAAGAACTAGCTGATGGAAATGATATATTATGTATAACTCTTTCAAGAGAGCTTAGCGGAACCAATAATTCTGCACGCATAGCAAAAGATAGTATACAAAGTGATAGGATACATATAATTGACTCTGAAACAGTAACTATTGGTTTAGGTTTTCTAGTAGTTGAGGCTGCAAAAAAAGTTAGGGAAGGTAAAAATATAGATGAAATAATAAGTTATATAAACCAATTAATAAAAAGGCAACAATCAATTGTTTATTTAGATACAATGGAAATGCTTAAACGAGGCGGTAGAATTTCTCCAGCAAAGGCGAATATAGGAGGGATGCTTGGTATAAAACCTATACTCACAATAAAAAACGGGTTGCTTGAGCCAATTGAGAAGGCTAAAGGTAGAAAAGCAGGAGTCAGAAAAATAGTAGAATATATAAGAGGTAAGAACATAGATACAGCTTTTACAACAATGCTGGCATATTCAGAAGATAAAACAGAATGCGATAAATTAGTAAAAATATTATCTGAAAAATTTGGTATAACGGATTTTATGATAGGAGAAATTGGACCTTCTGTGGGATCACATAGTGGACCAGGTGCATTAGCCGTATTTTTTATAAGTAAATCATAACTCTTTAGAATTAGAAAACCAATTACTGAAATGTGGCCTGCAACTCTTCCTACCATAGGGAGCATAATTAAAGGAAAATATCCACCGTCTGGGTAAGATGAATTTATCCAGGCGGTTTTTTATATTTAATTAACGTTTTACTTAAAATATTGACTATGTTTAAGAAAGATGTTCATAAATAAAAACATATTAATTTATAAAAAGAGAATACTAAATTTATCAGCTATAAAATAGGAGGGTTTTATTATGAATGATGTAAAAAAAATACCACTAATTGCGTCAGAAGTAACAGGGTTATGGAAGTCATACATGATTTCTTCAATGCTAGTATCTATCATGAAGTATTTTCTAAACCACGTAGAATGTGAAGAAATTCGTGGTGTTTTACAGGAATGTTTGGATATATCAAATGAACATATTAAAGATTTAACTATTTTTTTTAATGAAGAGGAACTATCAATACCAGATGGAATTAGCGACAGCGATGTTAATATAAATGCTCCACGTTTGTTTACTGATTCTTTCTATTTGCAATACTTGGGTTTCATAGCAAGATTTGCATTGCATAATTACGCTTTAATTTTAAATCATATAGCTCGTTCTGATATTAGAGATTACTTTTCAAAATGCATTAATATGAATGTTGAATTTTTTAATCATTCAGCAAATGTTCGATTATCAATGGGTGTTTTTATTAGAGCTCCAAGAATAGATGTGCCTAAAGAGGTTCAATATGTAAAAGCTCAAAGTTTTATATATGATTGGTTTGGAGAAAAAAGACCTTTGCTTACATGCGAAATAACTCACATTTTTTCCATTGTTGTTTCAAATATAGTTGGAAGAGCAATAACAACGGGATTTGGGCAAGTTTCTAAAATAAAAAAGAATTCTGACTTTTTCTTCGAAGGTAAAAGTGTTGCATCAAAACAAATTGGTGAATTAACTTCGCTCTTAACAGATGAAGGTATTCCAATCCCTTCTACTTCTGATTCATGTGTAACTGACTCCACAATTGCGCCTTTTTCAGAAAAGTTAATGATGATTCATACAGCAGCGTTAGCATCATCAGGGATAGGTAATTTAGGTATAGCTATAGCAGATAATATGCGGAGTGACCTGCAGGCTAAGTATATTAAATATGTTAGTGAAGATATAAAATATGCTAAACATGGTACAGATATTCTAATTGATAATGGATGGCTAGAACAACCTCCTCAAGCAATAAAACATGAGAATTTAGTGCAATTCTAAGATTATAAATACTAAAATTACATATTTTAAAACCTAAAGTTAGGGTAATCTAGCCTTAGGTTTTTACTTTAAACTTATATATCCACGCACTGAGTATTTTCAAAACTAAAGGTTTAATATAGCAGAATAGTTGCGTTTGGTGCATACATTATTTTATGTATGTAGAAATAAATTCGTTTGACACTTTAACGATTTTATCTGCGTTTGTCCAATGTAAATAATGATTTCCACTAAGAACTTCAATTTTTTGAATATCAGAGTTTGAAATTAATTGTTTATGAAGTGGCAACCATTCTTTATTGCTGTGCACCGAATCCGTTGATAAAAAGGATAAAACAGGTAATTTATTTGGATATTTCACATCATATAGTTGTTCTGTGTTTTCATTTATCACAGATATATTGCTGCTGTTCCAGGCTGTTGCAATTTTATTAATTTTAACTTGTTCACTAGAATAATAGTTGTTTTTGTTAATGCCATCGTCAACACTTGGCAAAAGATATGTAATACCCCTTACAATTCCAAACGTATTAAGCAACGTCAAATCTGGTGACATATTAGCGTTTTTATGGTTTTTTGTTTGATTCGGTGTAGACATGTCAATACCAATAATTGCCTCCACTTCTTTCGGGTAATTTATAGCATAGTACATAGAATATATGCCAGATATAGAGTGGGGCATTAAAATGTATGGCCCATCAATTTTTAATTCTTTCAGTGCTGTTCTTATTTCCTTTACAATTTTCATCTAATCCTATTTTATTATAAGCAAAAGCTGCAGCAGTCATTATTACCCAAACTTCACTCAATATATCTTATTTTATCATAAATTAAATAAAATACCGCACAAAACTTTTAGATTGCATATACTCTCACTTATTCTACAGCTGGAATATCAGCGGGCATCCATTTTTAAATAATCATATTCCTTATACTTTAAATTAATGTATAATAAGTATATAAACAAATTATAATTTAAATTGTCTAAACTCAATAATAATTTAAAAGGAGCAATTATGGAATTTCAAAAGTCAGTTATTGAACTTATAAAGATGAGGACATCAAGCAGGTCATATGATCAAAGAAATATTGAAAGTATAACCATTAGAAAGATAAATGATTATATTACAAAAATTAATGAAGAAACAAAGTTAAGGGTTAGGTTTATATTTATACAAAATAATGATAATGATGGTGGGAAAGCAAAAAAACTAGGGACGTATGGTATTATATCAGGTGCGAATTCATTTATTATTGGAATATTAGATAAAGAAGAAAAAGATGCACTTGAATTTGGGTATTTATTCGAAAAAATTGTGCTCTATATAACGGATTTGGGACTTCAAACATGTTGGCTCGGTGGAACTTTTAATAAGGGTAATTTTGAACAAAATATGAGTTTATCTTATAATGAATTCATAGCAATTGTTTCTCCTGTAGGAATAAAAAAAGAAAAGCCTAGACTTTTTGAATCAGCTATGAGAGCAGTTATTGGTGCTAATAAACGAAAACCATGGAGTGACTTGTTTTTTGAGGTAGATAGTTTAGTGCCACTAAAAGAAGAGAGTGAGGGACAATATGCTGTTCCATTAGAGATGGTAAGACTTGGACCTTCTGCTTCAAATAAACAACCTTGGAGGATTATAAAAGATAAGAATGCATATCACTTTTTCCTTTGCAGAACAAAAGGCTATGGAGTAACTGGTTACGATATGCAAAAAAATGATATTGGCATAGCCAAATGCCATTTTGAGCTATCTGCAAATGAACTTGGGTTAAAAGGCAGGTGGCAAGAAATTAAAAATATAAATACACCAAATGACTGGGAGTACATTTGTAGCTGGTCTAATGTATAAATTGTTGTTAAAAAAAATGAGTAGGACTATTTTAAACTTAAAATAGTCCTACTCATTTTTGTATTCAATTATTTTAGAAATTTTAGTAATATTCCACCATATTGAAATATTACTGGTGCAAATACTAATGAAACTATAGTCATAAGCTTTATAAGTATATTCATTGAGGGGCCTGAAGTATCCTTAAATGGATCACCTACAGTATCTCCAACAACGCTGGCTTTATGACAATCACTGCCTTTTCCACCGTGATTTCCAACTTCGATAAATTTCTTCGCATTATCCCATGCGCCACCTGAGTTAGCCATAAATATTGCCAGTAAAACTCCACTACTTACTGTTCCTGCAAGTAAACCACCTAAAGCTTCTGCCCCTAATAGCATTCCAACAATTAGTGGAACAGTAATAGCCAATATTCCTGGTAATATCATTTCTTTTAAAGCTGCTGCTGTAGATATGTCTACACATTTTTTATAATCTGGAGTACCAGTTCCTTCCATAAGACCTGGTATTACTTTAAATTGTCTTCTAACCTCTCGGATCATTTCATTAGCAGCTTTACTAACTGATTCCATAGTCAAAGCTCCAAATAAAAATGGTAACATAGCTCCTATAAGTAATCCAACTAAGGTTACAGGTTGTAGCAAATCAATAGCAGTTAATTGAACCTTTTGTGCATATGATGCAAATAACGCTAAAGCTGTAAGTGCTGCAGATCCTATGGCAAAACCTTTGCCAATAGCAGCTGTTGTATTTCCAACTGAATCTAGTTTGTCGGTTACTTCTCTTACACTTGCTGGAAGTTTTGACATTTCTGCAATTCCACCTGCATTATCTGCTATAGGACCATAAGCATCAACAGCTATTGTTAATCCTGCAGTAGACAACATTCCTACTGCGGCTAATGAAATGCCATATAAACCCATAAGAGTATTTGAGTATCCTCCCATAGCATAATAAGATGCTAAAACACCTGCTGCTATAAACATAATAGGATATACTGTTGATTTCATTCCTACTGCCAAACCTGATATAATTGTTGTGGCAGCACCAGTTTTAGATTGATATGCAATATTTTTTACATGTTTGTACTCTGCTGATGTATATATTTCTGTAATCTTACCAATGATCATACCAACAGCTAACCCTATAGCAATTGGTACAAATGCTTTAAAGTCATTGAACATATATTTACTTAAAACAGCTGCAAAAACAATTACGATTCCTCCACCAATATAAGTACCTGTATCTAAGGTTTTTTGAGGATTATTATTTTTTCCTTTTCTAGCTATAAATACTCCTATAATAGATGCTAAAATCCCTATTGAAGCTAGAGCAAAAGGATATGCTGCGCCTGTTCCATCTTTATATAATAATGAACCTAAAGTCAATGCTGATATTATAGAGCCAACATATGATTCAAATAGGTCGGCACCCATGCCAGCTACGTCTCCTACATTATCTCCAACGTTATCTGCTATTACTGCTGGGTTTCTTGGATCATCTTCTGGGATTCCTATTTCAACTTTACCAACTAAGTCAGCTCCAACGTCTGCTGCTTTAGTATATATTCCACCGCCCACACGAGCGAATAAAGCTATAGAACTAGCTCCGAGTCCAAAGCCTGTTAAAAAATCTACGTTGTTATTAAATATTATGTATAAAATTCCGAGTCCAACTATTCCTAGTCCTACAACAGATAAACCCATTACAGCTCCACCTGAAAAAGCAATTTGAAGAGCCTTCTCTTGTCCATGTCTTGCTGCCTCAGCTGTTCTAACATTAGCTTTAGTAGCAACTTTCATTCCAAAATAACCTGCTAAAATAGAAAAAATTGCTCCTGCAATGAAACAAACTGCTGTTTGCCAGTTTATGAAAATTAATATTAAGGGAGCGACTACTGAAATAAAGATAGCAAGGTAAGTATACTCTCTTTTTAAGAATGCCATAGCACCTTCTTCTATGTACCCTGCTATTTCTTTCATCCTATCGTTACCAGTACTTTCCTTAGTGACACCTTTGGCTAATAAAAATGCACACAAAAGTGAAACGATACCACAAGCAATGCTTATATAATAACTATTGTTCATTTTTCCATTCCTCCTCATTCATTAAACAAAAATATTTTATCATAATATAAGATAATTTGCAATATAATGTTTCTAAAGTTGTGCTTTTTAAAGAAACCATAAGTGAATTGCAATAAAAGTTAAAAATTATTTTCAGTTTATTCTATAAGGCTTGCGTCTAGAAACAATAATTGTGAACTTTTGTATTTACAAGCATAAAAGAACTCCCATAGCCTTTGGCAGGGGAGTTCTTTTATGCACTGAGCAAGTAGAATAACTTACAGTTATCTGTTTATAATTTTTATAATATAACATAGCTCAGCATCATTAATATTGATTGTATATTCTTTTTCAAGAATACTTGCAGCCTGCTTTATTTGTTGAAACTGATTAATGTGAATTTTTTTAAAATCATCTATATTTTCAAATATTACAATATCTTTATGTATACACCGGTCTAACATGCAGCCAAGGTGAACTATAAAATCAATAATATCATCTTGATGTTCACTATTATAATTTAATTTAATAGCTTCAATAAATTTGTTTATATTTATTATAGCTAGTTTTGGATTTATATATTTAACATATTGCTCAAGCATTTCCTTAGAAGTTTCGTAAACACTTTTATTATCGTTAGTAGTTTCGTTTTTAGTACTTGTATTTGTATCTAAAAATTTTATGAATTGTTTCTGGAAGCTTTCATCTAAAAGTTTGTTTATTGGAAAGTAGGGTATATCTTTATTAATCAAAGAGGCGTAAATATCTTCAAGAGTAGAATCTTTGTATAATATGTTTCTTAGTGATTCTATAACTAGAAGAGTGGATACATTGGCTATAGTTTTGATTTTAATTCCCGTTTCATTCATAAGCTTTTTACCTAAGTTACCTAAAGACCCCATATCTACAAGAAAAAGAATACCGTTACCTTTATTAATGGCTAATGCCGTAGTTTTTATCCTATTGTAAGTTTCAGTTATATTAACATCAAGAGGCATATCAATTGCCTTAACTAAATCCGTATTTAAAAGTGAATTTGCTACATTAGACATACTAGATGCGGTACTATCACCATGACATGAAACAATAAGTCCAATATTACTTGGTTTTATAACATCTAATTTATTATTTGCCAATAATATGGTAAGAAAACCTTTCTCATCTTCAGGAATAATAACATTAAATTTCTCATTTAATAGATTGACTAATACCTTTGCAACCCTAAATTCTTCGGGATGGTCCTTTTTTATTTTTAAGACATTAGGGTTTACGATGGGTTTTTTATCTGCAATTCTTTTCAAAAGGGATTGTAAATGAAATGCAAATGCAAAAATAAATTTATTGTTAAACTTAGTAGAAAGTTCCTGTTGTGCAATAATTATTAGCTTAGCAGATGCATCTGCGATATCTTTAGAAACAAGTTTATATAATTGATCTATATTTAACCTGTTTGAATTAAAAGTTTTCATTACATTACTAAAATGATTCTCAATTAGAGTGCTTATTTCTAGGTCAATTGATTCTTTAGCAAGTCCCTTAAGTTTCAAATCATCAACTTTTTTAATTATAAGTTCATAGATATCCTTTTTTGACTTACTAGGTTGATAATCATTACCAGAAGAAGGAGATATAATAAGGTTTTCTGTAAACATATTTAAATATGTTTTAACATCATCGCTTATATTATTATAATTAAAAACAAAATCTCGTAATTCTTTATCCAACATTTTAAATTCTATAATAAGTTCCTGGTTGCTTTGAAGATGTTCAAGAAAAAATTTTGCACAAAGAAGTCTTATTTCAGATTTTAACTGACCTATATTACCTAATTTGAATTCATATAGGGCAAGAGCTTTAAGCACTTCAGGTGAAACTCTAATTTTCATATTCAAATTTATTGATTCATATGAAAATAAACTTTCAATTATTTCTATTTTTTCACTGATATCTTTTTGTGCGAAAAGGGGGAGAGTTATAAGTACAGGGATTCTTCTCAAAAATGTAGACAAAAGTGTACCGCTTGGATTTTCAGTGGTAGCAGCTATAATTAATATATTACTTTTTCTTTTTTTTCCAGCTTCACCTAACCGGTGATATTCTCCTTTGTCCATAAGATTAAAAAGCATTTCTTGTCCCTCATGGAGTAGTCTATGAATTTCATCAAGAAATAGTATTCCGTTATTGGCTTTTTCAACTAAACCAATGTTTTCTTTTTCAGCACCTGTAAATGCACCTTTACAGTGACCAAATAATTGTGATAATAGCAACTGTGGATTGTTAAAATAGTCAGAACAATTAAAAGATATAAAGGGGAAAATGCTTTCGGAAAGGTCTTTTTTAGATTTTCCAAATTCATACATGGCATGAGCAAAGGTAGTTTTCCCAACTCCACTTTCACCTAAAATTAAGGTGTGAAGACCTTTAGGTGGATATATGACAGCTGCTTTAGCTTGACCTATTTGAGTTAAAAGACTATTAGTACTCCCTATTAAATGTTGGAAGGGATCATTTGGGATATTCTCTGTTTTTATATTATTAATAAAACTTTCTAATTCAGTAGTTGTAAATGTATTGTTTAAAAGTTTAGTATTGCCTACATTAAGAGCCTCAATAATGGTTTTTGGCACGAAAGTCACAGGTCTACTATTTATTTTTACTAGTTTTGATGTTTTCCATAGTTCACTTAATATAGTACTGGCGTTGTTTCTGACTATATTTAAATATTCTTGTATTTCAGCAGCATCTACTCCATAGGTATTATGATTTTTTATGGAATCAACCATATTATCTATTGTGATTTTTTCTGATATATATTTGAAAACAATATCAATATTTTTCAAGAAATTCACCCACCAATATTTTTTTTATTAGATTTTTTATTTTTATTGGATATTATATTTAAATTTTGAAATAACTTAGGAATAGGAATAATATTTTTAAACTTATTAAGTACTAAAGCAATTATAAAAGACAATATTGTTAAGAAAATATTATTATAAATAAATGACATGATTAGGAGAGAAACATCAATCACAACGATTACATACCAGAAAACAATTTTCATAATTATGCCTCCTTTTTAATAATAATATTACATCATTTAGAAAAAAGCAATGGTATATTTTAAATTGATAAACATAAAAAATGAAGTATAATAATACATATTGATGTGTGGAGGCGATTTAATGAGTTATAATATTGATTTACATGTGCATTCATATATGTCTGATGGTACATACAGTCCTAAAGAAATAATACAACTTGCATTTAAAAAAGGAGTTAAAGCAATTGCTTTGACAGATCACGATAACATAGATGGAATTCATGAAGCAGAGGAGGAAGCCTTAAAATATAATATTGATTTTCTTAAGGGAATAGAAATAAGTTCACTGTATGAGGATGGAAGGATACTTCATATTATTGGATTAGGTATTGATACAAATAATGTGGAATTTCTAAAAGTTTACACTAGGATGAAAAAAGCAAGACAGGCAAGTGTAGAAAGTATACTTAAAATATTAGAGACAAAAGGCATTTATATAGATATTGATGTATTAAAAAAGAATTCTTTAAATAAATATTTAGATAGGTATGATATACATAAATATTTTATTCAAAGTGGTATAAGTAATAATGCACAAGATATTTGGGACAAATACTTGGATCCAATTGCGTATGCTAAGGATGAATTAATTAAAGTTAAAGAAACTATAGAAATTATTAAAAAATCAGGCGGGCTATCTTTTTTAGCACATTATAATAAAAGAATAGGATTGCAAGGGCTTAGCAAAGTTCAAATGGAAGAGCATATAAAATACTTAATAACATTAGGACTTAATGGAATAGAGAGATATTATCCTTCTTACAGTAAAGAAAATATTGATTATTTAGACTACTTAATTAATAAATATAATCTAATACCTTCAGGAGGAACAGACTTTCATGGTTTAAACAGACCTGCAATAAATCTAGGAACAGGAACTGGTAATTTCTTTATTCCACACAGTGTATATGAAAACATCTTAGAAAAGATTAATAACAAGTAGTTAAATAATATTCACAATGTATACAATATTCAAACAAAGGACATGCACTAAAATTAATTTATAATTTTAGTGCATGTTTTTTTACAACAATTAAGAAAACAGCAGGTTTAAAGTATTATGCACTATGTTGGCATAAGACTTGCTTTGAAATATATACAGATAGAACATTTAGTAAAGGAGCATATAATTATGGATGAAAAAGAGATTTTATTTCATGAAAAATTGATTTTACTTAATTACGAGGCAGAAAGTAAAGAAGAACTATTGA
The DNA here is from genome assembly GCF_050717635.1 of Clostridium sp. GTDB lineage: Bacteria > Bacillota > Clostridia > Clostridiales > Clostridiaceae > Clostridium_AD. Next base: position 20,496 of record NZ_JBOITO010000041.1, on the reverse strand, counting down.
AAAACATGTCAAAAATATTAAGAGAGCAAGGTTATGTAAAGGATTCCTTTGCTGAAGGAGTTTTACAAAGAGAAATAATTTATCCGACGGGATTAAACACTGCTGGTGTAAAAGTAGCAATACCTCATACTGATGCAATTCATGTTGAGAAACCGGCTATTCTTGTTGCATTATTAAACAAAGCAGTTAGTTTTAAAGAAATGGGGGGTGGAGTTAACGATGTTGAAGCGAAATTAATATTTATGCTTGCTATTAAAAATCCAAGTCGTCAAGTACAAACATTAGGTAAGTTGATGTCGATTTTTTCTGATAAAGATAAATTACTTAGCATTTATAATTCAACAACTACGAAAGAGGTGATAGATAAATTATCTCAAATTGTATCTTAGCTGTTAATAATTAAAACTAAAAATAAGAGGAGGATTTTATTATGAGTAAAAGAAAAAATATTATTGTTGCATGTGGATCAGGAGTTGCTACTTCACAAACTGTTGCTTCTAAAATTGAAAGTATGTGTGAAGATGAAGGACTTAATGTAAACGTTGATGCGGTTGATATTAAATCTCTTGAAAGTATTATAGACCAGTGTGATATTTATGTTTCTATTGTCCAAACTGGTTTAAAGGATTGGGGAAAACCAACACTAAGTGGAATACCATTCTTAACTGGTATTGGAATTGATGAAGAGTTTGATAAACTTAAGGAAATGTGTAAATGATAAAAAAATCTCGTTACCTTTGATACACAGGAATATAAAGTCAATTTAATAGGGGGAAAAGATATGAGTTCAGTAGTAAAGTATATATTAAGTTTAGGTTCAGCTATATTTTTACCGATGGTTATGATAATACTTGGCTTGACTATTAAAATGAAACCTAAAAGAGCAATAATAGCTGGAATAACATTAGGAGTAGCATTTACTGGTATGAATATAATTTTAGGATTTATGTTTAATTCTATTAGCCCTGCAGCTAGTGCATTTGTTGAAAACACAGGTATTAATTTATCTGCAATAGACGTTGGGTGGGCTCCAATGGCGGCAATAGCATGGGCTTGGCCTTATGCACTGGCTGTATTTCCTATTCAAATAGGTATAAATGTACTTATGTTAGCTTTAAAATGGACTGATTGTTTGAATGTAGATCTTTGGAATGTTTGGGGTAAGATTTTTACAGCAACTTTGGTTGCATCAGTAACTGGAAGTATACCACTAGCATTTGTTGCTGTAATAATACAAATCATTGTTGAACTTAAAAGTGGCGATATAACCCAAAAGCAAATATATAAAATTACAAAAATACCTGGTGTTGCATGCACTCACCCTATGTTAATTCAAGCAGCTGTACTTGCACCTATAAATAGACTGTTAGATTTTGTGCCAGGGATAAATAAGATCAATGTAAATGCGCAACAAATGAAGGAGAAGATAGGCGTATTTGGTGAAAATAGTGTCATGGGATTTATAGTTGGTGCTTTAATAGCCATGTTTGGTGGATTTGATCTTAAAGGAATTTTAAATACAGCAATGCAAGTTGCTACGGCTCTTGTTCTTTTCCCAATGGTAGCAAAATTATTTATGCAGGCACTTGCACCAATAGCTGATGCTGCAGGTACTTTCATGAAGAAAAGATTTAAAGGCAGAGAAATTTATATTGGTCTTGACTGGCCTTTTATGGCAGGACAAGCAGAAATATGGGTTGCTGCAATTATATTAGTTCCTTTTGAATTAGTTATTGCTGTATTAATGTCTAAAGCAGGCGTAAACAATGTTATTCCTTTAGCAGGTATTGTTAATATAATTGTTGTTGTACCTGCATTAGTTGTAACGGGTGGAAATTTAATTAGAATGATTATTCTTGGTTTAATAGCAACACCAATGTATTTATTAGTTGCTACAAGCATTGCACCTATTACAACAAGTCTTGCAAAAGCAGTAGGAACTATAGAAATTCCAGCAGGACAGTTTATTGCTTTCTTCGGTGTGGAAATGCCTGAATTGAGATGGGCACTTGCTCATGGATTAAATATAATACATGGAGATGTAGTTGGTCTTGCTTCACTAATTGGTTTCTTTGGTCTATTCTTTTGGTATGCAAAAGATATGAAGAAAAGAGATATGCAGGATCTGTTGGATTCATAAAATAAAGGTAACATAGCACAAAAATATAAACATGAATATAAATATAATATAAGAGGAGAGATATGATATGTTAGAAAATTTAAAAAAACAAGTTGTTATAATTGCACAGGAAGCTGATAGGACTGGGTTATGTAAGCATAAATCAGGGAACTTTAGTATTAGAGATAAAGAAACAGGTTATGTTGTAATAACTCCATCAGGTGTGGATAGAGAAGAATTAACTTATCATGATATATGTGTTATAGACTTGGAGGCTAGGGTTATAGAAGTGGAAACAAACGTACGACCATCAAGTGAGCTATTAATGCATCTTGAAGTATATAAAACAAGACCAGATATATTTGCTATGGTACACACACATTCTCGTTTTGCTACTTCTTTTGCTGTAATAAAAAAAGAAATACCAGCTATAATATATGAATGTGCTAATTTTGGATTAAAGGATGGAGTAGTTCCAGTAGCTAATTATGGAAGACCAGGAACAAGAGCTCTTTCAGATAGTGTAATTGAACCTATAAAAAAATCAGACATGATACTTTTAGAAAAACATGGAGTAGTAGCAGTAGATGTAGATCTTAAAGAAGCACTTTTAAAGGCTCATTATGTAGAAGAATTAGCTGAAATATATTATAGAACGCTTATGTTGAATGGTGGTAGAGAACCAGATGCTTTTTCTGCGCAGGAACTTGAGCAGTGGAAGTATCCTTCTGAAGTAAAACTTTAAGGCAAAGCATAGGTGGAGGTATAACTGTAATGAAAAAGTTAATAAATAAACCAGAAGATTTTGCAAGAGAAACAATAGAAGGAATAATTGCGGCTCATCATGATTATTTGAAAATAGTAGATAATAACTTTAAATGTGTGGTTAGAGCTGACAATAAAAAAGATAACAAAGTTGCAATAGCTACAGGGGGAGGATCAGGTCATCTTCCAACTTTTCTTGGATATGTGGGGTATGGACTAGCTGATGGAGTTAGTGTAGGAAATGTATTTGCATCTCCAAGTGCTGAGTGTATGCATGAAGTGGATAAGGCTATAAATACAGGTGCAGGTGTACTTCATTTATATGGAAATTATGGTGGAGATATAATGAATTTTGGAATGGCTTCAGATCTTGATTCAATTGAAGATATAGAAGTTGAAGAAGTACTGGTAACAGATGATATAGCCTCTGCTCCAAAAGGAGAGGAAGAAAGAAGAAGAGGCGTTGCTGGAATATTTTATGCGTATAAAATAGCTGGAGCGGCTGCTGAAAAGATGAATACTTTAAAAGAAGTGAAAAGATTAGCTCAAAAATCAGTTGATAATACAAGAACTATGGGAGTTGCATTAACGCCTTGCATTGTTCCAGAAGCAGGGAAAGCTACTTTTTCAATTGATGAAAATGAAATGGAAATAGGAATGGGTATACATGGAGAACCTGGAATACTGAGAACTGAATTAAAAAAATCAGATGAAGTAGTAGAATATATAATGGATAGACTAATTTCTGATCTCCCATATAATAAGGGAGATGAAGTTTCCATTTTAATTAATGGACTTGGAGCTACTCCATTAGAGGAACTATACATTGCCTATAGAAAAGCTGATGAAATACTTAAAAATAAAGGTATTGTAATATATAGACCTTATATAGGAGAATTTGCTACTTCACTTGAAATGGCTGGTATGTCAATTTCTTTGTTGAAGTTAGATGATGAACTTAAGGAACTTTTAGATCAGCCAGCATATACTCCATTTTTTCAACAAATTAGATAATTTAAATACAAAGGAGTAGAACTTATGGAGAAAATAAATAAAGAATTTCTGAAAGTGATATTAGGTGAGATAGTTAATGTACTCAAGGATGAAAAAGACTATTTGACACAACTAGATGCGGCTATGGGAGATGGAGATCTTGGAATAACAATGACAAAGGGGTTTCAATCTATTTATGATGAGTTAGATAAAATTGAAACTGAAGATATGGGTAAAATATTTATGAAGTTAGGCATGAAAATGAATTTAACTGTTCCGTCTACTATGGCAGTAACAGGAATTAGCGAAATAAGTCTTAAAGATGCGGTAAACATGGGCAGAGCTGCTGTAAAAGGAGTTATTGAAAGGGGCAAAACAAAGGTAGGTAACAAAACAATGTTAGATGCCCTTCAACCTGCAGTAGAATCCCTAGCTATATCATTAGATGAAAACAAAACATTAAGTGTGGGATTTGAAAAAGCATATGAAGCAGCACAAAATGGAGTTGAAAAGACGAAAGATTTAAAACCTGTACATGGAAGGGCGGCTTATTACCAGGAAAAATCTTTAGGAACACCTGATCCAGGAGCAGTTGCTGTAATGTATATATTTAAAGGTATTAAAAAAGCTTTTAATAAATAAAATTTAGAAACGAGCTGTATTTTTTAAAAAAAATCGGCTAAAGACAGAGGGAACCTGCTGAAATATATATATATTTCAGCAGGTTCCCTCTGTCTTTAAGAAAATAATGTAAAATTTAATATATTGCTTGGGAAATAAAATAATGGAACAACGATAAATTCTATTTATGTGAAAACTTTGCAGTATTATAGTTGGGAACTAAGAAGGTAATGATAAAGAAGGCTACTTTATAGCTAAATTTATAGCAAAGTCATCAATAGGATTAATAAGATGGTTATTACAATTAGGTAGTGAGGCTACGGTTATAGAACCCATGGAATTAATTAATGAGATTAAAGATGAAGTGAATAAGATGAAATTATTATATGATTAGCCTGTACGTTTTTTTGTACAGGTTTCTGTTGCATTATCAGAGCGCCTTTAGGTATAATATAAAAATAAAAGCTATAGCAATTCAATTCCTTATACTTGAAATTTATGCTATTATTAGTATAAAATTAATCTATAGTTTAGTGAACAACTATAAAAAATACAATATAGAAACTATTTATTTGGGGGGATAGACATGAAAAAAAAATTAGCTATTTATACAATTATTTTTATTATTCTCTCAACTGGTACATTTTTGAATATACACATCTTATATAATGATAAAGAAAAAGCGATATATAATTATATAAATTCTAAGGTAGGAACTTTTATCGCTAACTCTATAAGACTCAAGTATCAGTCAACAGATAATATTGTTAATCCAGTAATCAAGAGTTATGGGGAATGGTATGATGTTTATGGTGCTAAAGGATTTACAGGAAAATATAAAGTTTTATATATTGCTGTAAAGGCTGATGAAAAAAATGTTTATAAAGTTACCACAGTAAAGACTGACCCATAATGTTCATATATAACGTAACATTATAATATTGCAAAATAAAGGAAGGATGATTTTCCCGCCTTTATTTTTTTGCTGATTATTAATCACATACTTAATAGAATCATATTATCATTTGATTTATTGGTGAATTTAGCATTAATAATAGCACATAGAATAAAATATTGTATTATTTATTATTCTCAAACCCTGTTTAAACACCATTTTTAATTGTTTGTAGTCAATAAATTTGGAGAACATAAATAAATTTATATATTTTAATAAATTTCCGCACAAAATTTTTGAAGGTCATATATACTCAATGAAAACAAAATGAAGGAAGGAGTGATTTAAATGGCAGTTGTATCAACAAAGGTAGCCAGTGCGCTAAAACTTACTATGAAGGTAGGGGTTGACATCAATGGTAAAGACAAATATGCAACCAAGAGATTAAGTAATCTAAAAGTTGCAGCAGTGGACGAGGACATTTTTGCTGTAGGAGAAGCTATCTCTAGTCTCAAAACTTATCCATTATTCAGACTAGACAGAGAAGATCAAGTCAATTTAGTTATGGAATAAGCTTATTAAAAGTATCCAGGTCAAATAATTTAAAGGAGGAAAAAGTGATATGCATAAATTAGTTATGAGATTTTTAACAGAAACAGAAGGTAAGTATTTCACGTTAACTGTAGATGATATCAAGGCTGACGGAGATGGAGTTCCAATTATTACAGAAGCTGAGGTAAACGCTCTTATGGATTTAGTCATTGCAAAGAACATCTTTGAGTCAGCTAATGGTAACTCAACTGGAAAGAAAGATGCTAAGGTAGTTACTACTGATACTAGTATAGTTGAAGTAGCATAGGAAAATAGTGCCTGTAAAAGGGAACTTTTTTTCACTAGTTCTAATTATTGATCGAAGTGTATATCTGTCAAAAAAAAATTTTTAAAAACAATAAAAAGTATTATTATCTTTCTTCTCTAAAATAAGGATTCCCAAGTCCTGCTGGGGGTGAATTCTTGCTAGATTTCTTCCTAGATACTATTACTAGAATAACTATTGTAGCTACATAAGGAATCATATCGATAAGGTATTGAGAGATTGGAAAATTTGGTATGCCTTGTAACCTAAATCCAATAATATCAAGCCCTCCAAAAAGGTATGCTCCTAGAATTGCTCTATGAGGTCTCCAAGTTGCAAAAATTACTAAAGCCACTGCAATCCACCCTTTACCTGCTGTTACATTTTCCTGCCAAGCTGGCACATAAACAAGAGATAGATATGCTCCTCCAAGACCACAAAGAGCACCGCCTATTAAAGTATTAACGTATTTATATAAATTAACATTTATACTAGCAGCATCCGCAGCTGCTGGATTTTCTCCAACTGCCATGGTGTTTAATCCTTTAGTAGTTTTGTATAGATATAAAAATAAAAGTACGGTTACAATATATCCTAAATAAACAAATTTGTCATGATTAAAAAATATATCTCCAATAATAGGTATATCTCCAATTAATGGAATTCTTACAGGTGCAAAAAATGCTTTAACTTTATCAGGTGTTACCTGTCCAATTAAGTTTTTACCTACCATACTTGAAAATCCAGTTCCAAATATTGTTAATGTAAGACCGCATACAACTTGATTAGCCCTAAGACTTATAGTTAAAAATGCATAAATTAATGCACTAAGTGCACCAGCAATTGCTGCAGATACCATTGCTATGATTGGATCTCCTGTATTTAGTCCAGCCATAAATCCGATGACAGAACCAACTAGCATCATGCCTTCTACACCAAGATTAAGATTTCCAACTTTTTCAGTTAATATTTCACCTAATGTAGCAAAAAGTAGAGGGGTGCCAGCTACAACCGCAGCTGCCAAAAATGATATTATATTATCCATTCTCATTCTCCTCCTTTATGGTGCCATCATCTTTTTTAGCTTGCTCCTCATTAATCTCATAAGTATTATCCTTCGGTATATTAATTTCACTTACATAACATTGTTCTTTAAAACTTACCTTATATCTAGTGAAGAATTCGCTGCCCAATACGAAAAATAGTATTACCGCTTGAATTAGTTGTGCAGCTGCCTCCGGTATTCCAAAGGCTGTTTGAATGAATGAGGCTCCCTCTAAAAGTGCTGCAAAAAGTATAGATACTATTACAATAATGGGTGCACTGAGTGCAGATAGCCAAGCTATAATTATAGCTGTAAATCCAGCTCCACCTGCAACTTGTAGAGTTAGTGTTCTACTCACCGCTGAAGCTTGAATTACACCTGCAGTTCCACATAGGGCACCACTTAAAAATATAGCTACATACATGGTGTTTTTAATTTTGATACCTGAATATATAGCTGTTTTTTCACTTTCCCCAAGCACCGATATTTCATATCCTTTTTTAGTATATTTCATAAAAATGTACACTATAATCACAAGTATTAATGCAACTACCCATCCCATATGTATACCGAAAAACTGTGGAAGAGTTGCATTTGGAGAGAAATTTGGTATTTTCGGAAAACCCATTGCATTTTTATCTTTCCAAGGTCCATATTGCAAATAAGTAATGATTTTTATGGCAATGTAGTTTAGCATTAAGGTTACAATGGTTTCATTAGTCTTCCATTTCCCCTTAAGAACTGCTGCAATTAATGCCCACAAGCCACCACCTAAAATCCCTGCAGAAAACATTATTAGCAATAGTGGAATTTGAGGCATCTGTGGAAATTTCAAAGCAAAATAACTAGCAAAAAGTGCGCCCATTAATATTTGTCCCTCGCCACCAATGTTCCAAAATTGCATTTTGAAGGCTATAGAAATACCAAGTGAAGCAATTATTAAGGGTATTGCCTTAATAAGTGTTTGTTTGACAGTATATTCTGATCCAAAACTTCCTTTTATAATTGCGACGTACACATCTATTGGATTAAGTTTAATTACTAGTAGAAATATAGCTAGTACTAAAAGTGATAGGAGGATTGCAATAGTTCTTATTTTAAAACTATCAGCTTTACTGATTTCTGCTCTTTTAACAAATCTCATCTATATTGCCCCCTCATCTACTGAATTCCCTACCATCATCATGCCAATTTTTTCTCTTGAAGCCAACTTTGCATCGACAATTCCAGTAACTTCTCCATGACAAATTACCATAATCTTATCACATAATTGCATTAATACATCTAAATCTTCTCCAATGAATAATATAGCTGTACCTTTTTCCTTTTCTTTACTTATAAGATCGTAAATTGTATAACATGTATTAACATCTAGTCCTCTAACTGCATAAGCCATAATAAGAATTTTCGGATACATGCTAAGTTCTCTTCCAACTAATATTTTTTGAATATTCCCACCGGATAAATATTTTATTGGATGATATATGTCTGGTGTTTTAATTTCAAATTGATCCACCATTTTTTTTGCCTTTTCAATGACTGGTTTCCTATCTATAAATATCCCTTTTTGTTTATGATAATCCTTTAGTAAAAGGTTATCCACCATGCCCATAGATGCAACTAGTCCCATTCCTAATCTATCCTCTGGTATAAAGCTCATGCTTATGCCCTTACTTATAATATCCCTTGGTGATTTTCCAACTAGGTTTTCCCCCTCGAGTACTATCTCACCACCTGCAACCTTCTGAATTCCTGCAATAGCTTCACACAATTCCTTTTGACCACTTCCAGCTATTCCAGCTATTCCAAGAACTTCTCCTTGTCTCAAATAAAAACTAATGCTTTTAATTACCTCTGCTTTTTCAGCATTTAACACTCTCAGATCCTTTACTGCTAGAACTACTTCTCCTGCCTCTCTATCTACTCTATTTATAGATAAATCTGCCTTTCGTCCCATCATAAGTTCTGTTAAAAGTTTTGGAGTAGTATTTGCTTTTTCCACAGTTTTAACAGCTTCACCTTTTCTTAGAACAGTAATTTTATCACATATTTCCATTACTTCGTCCATTTTATGACTTATAAATATAATTGCGCATCCTTGCTCTTTCATTTTTAACATTATTTTAAATAATTTCTGGATCTCACTATCTGTAAATACTGTAGTAGGTTCATCTAACACTAAAATATCGGCACCTCTATAGAGTACCTTAAGTATTTCAAGGTTTTGCCTCTCACCTACGGCCATATCGCAAACATATTTATTTATATTCACCTCTAATTGAAACTTTTCACATATATCATTGATTTTTTTTACTTCTAATTTATTATTAAAAAATATTCCACTGCTCTGGCCTAGTAATATGTTTTGCTTTGCAGTCATTTCCTCTACTAATTTAAAATGTTGATATATCATTCCAACTCCAACCTTTATAGCATCCTTTGGAGATGTGAAATTCATATTCTTTCCATGAATAGAAATAGTACCACAATCCGGTGTGTATACTCCAGATAACATATTCATAAGAGTGCTTTTACCTGCTCCATTTTCACCTAGTAATGCATGGATTTCCCCTCCATGTACAGTTAAATTCATATTTCTATTAGCAATAACTTTTCCGAAGGTTTTACTGATGTTCTCTATAGATACATAAGGGATTTTATCCATATTCATATTCCCTGCCCTTCATATTTTTTAGTTTTCTGGATACATAAAACATGAAATATAGTAAGTATAAATTTCATACTTACTATATTTCAAATACTTATAGGTTAATAATATATGTTTTAAAGCTAATATTATTTTACTTTGCGATTTGTCCTTCTACTCCTTTAACAAACCAATCAATTTGTAGCATTTCTTTGTCTGTCATTTCTACACCTTTTTCAATTTTAACTTTTCCAGTTTGATCCATTAAAGGTCCTACAAATATTTTGTTTTCCCCTGATAAAATTGCTGCAGTTGCTTTATCTACTGCCCCTTGTGCCCCTTCTGGTGCATTAGCTGTTAATGGTGCAAGTTTAACTATTTTGTCATCTAAACCTCCCCAATAACTTCCTGATTTCCAAGTGTCATCTTGAATAGCTTTTACTTGTGCAACATAATATGGTGTCCAATCCCAAATTGGTGATGTCATATAAGCTTTAGGTGCTTTAGCTTCCATAATTGTATTGTAACCAATAGCAAATATACCTGCTTCTTCAGCTGCTTGTAGTGGCCCTGCGGTATCTTGATGTTGAGAAAGTACGTCTACCCCTTCAGATATTAGAGCTTTTCCTGCTTCTTTTTCTCTAGTTGGGTCATACCAAGTATTTGTCCATTTTACTTTTACTATTGCTTTTGGATTTGCAGATTGTACTCCTAAAGTAAAGGCATTTATACCTCTTATAACTTCTGGAATTGGGAAAGCTGCTACATATCCTATTGTGTTAGTTTTAGTTTTCATTCCTGCAACTATCCCTGAAAGGTATCTTGCTTGGTACATACGTCCAAAGTAGTTTGACATATTTTCTGAAGTTTTGTATCCAGATGCATGTAGATATTTAACATCAGGATGTTTTAATGCTGATGCTTCCATGCCATCCATGAATCCAAAACTTGTTCCTATAATAACGTTAGCTCCTTGATTAATCATATCTTCGCATACTTTTTCTACTTCTGCTAAATCTTCTTTTACTGATTCTCTAAGCATTGTCGTTACACCCAATTGTTTTTCTAAGTCTTTTCTAGCTACGTCATGAGCGTAAGTCCATCCTTCGTCACCTACAGGTCCTACATATATAAACCCTATGGATAATGGTTTAGTTTCAGTAGTAGGTGTTTCGGGAGCAGGTGCTTCTGTTTTTGGGGCGCTAGCACATCCTACCAACACTAAAGACATAACTAGTGTAAGTGAAATAATTAAACTTCCTAATCTCTTTTTCATTATTAATTCCCCCTCTATTCAATTTAAATGTTAATAGTACTTGCTATATTTTTAGTTGCCTTCGTTAAAAGCACCCTCCTTTTTAAATTTTAATTCAGATAAATTCTGTCTGCGGTATTTTTTTTAATCCTTCATAAATTTCTCTTTTTAATTTTCACCTTTTAGTAATATTACATCATTTCTCATATAAAATCAATCTGTTTTTGTGAATATTCATACAATTAAAAATATTGGGGGTTTTCTATTGAGATTAATCATTTTAATAAGCTAATTGGTTCTAAAATTCCAATTAGAAACCAATTAGCTTTTAATTATTTAGTATTTTATTAATATTCGCTGTAATCGTCCATTGACTTCAATTCTATGTCATACTTGTTTTTATACTTTGCCATTCGAGGATCATTTTTAAAATAACTCTCGTATATACCTCTAGCAACATTTGCAGCATCGGAACCATAACCTCCATCAAATATAACTACAGATATTGCAATTTCAGGATTTTGTGCTGGTGCGTAGCCCACATACCACGCATAATCCGATCTACCAATCTTATTTTGAAGTTCAGGATTATTAAACTGTGCTGTACCTGTTTTACCACCTGTAGGTATAGGGAAATCACGAAGTGCTTCGGACGCAGTACCATCAGTATTACCTCCAGGACCTGTAACATTGTTCATTCCTTGCATAACTAGGTTTCTAGTTGTTGCACTCAAATCCGCTTTATTTAAAACTACAGGTTTTGTTTGTGATACTAATTTTCCACTATAATCTGTTACGTTATCAACCAAATTAAGTTTATATCTTGTTCCACCATTTGCTAGGGTCGCTATATAATTTACCATCTGAAGAGGTGTAAAATTATCCATGCCTTGACCAATAGATGCAATAAACATATTATATGGTCTACTTAAAGAACGATGTCCTTCATCAACTGCTAGGAAATATATCTTGTCTAAAATTGCTTTTATATTTGCATCAGTAAACTTTATTTTTTTATACTTAGGATCCGCAGAAATTAATTCTTTAAATAACTTTTGGTAGTTACTTTTAGAATAAGTTCCATTTTTTACAGAGCTTTTTATAGCATTTTTAATCTCGGTTTTTATTTCTGAAAGTTTTTTACCACTTGATTCAATAAGCTTATCATTTTCTCTATCATACAAATCTATTGAAGGGGATTTGACTCCTCCAACACTAACCCCAAGAGTTAAACTTTCCTCAATGTTATAAAGATATTGCGTTGCAGAGAGATTTTTCTGGGAAACCGTATTGTATATTTGCCCAAAATTTTCGCTTATTTCTATTCCAGTACCAGGGTTTACTGCTTTAGGATTTGCCCCTAGTCCAAACATCCATGCATATTTAGCTAAAATATCATCACCAAATTTTTCCCTTAATTTCTGACCTACATTCATAAAAAACGGGTTGCTGGATTTTTCTATTGCCCTTACTACGTTTACAACACCATTTGAACCATCTGATTCGAACCTATTCCAATTTGGTCCTCCTATTTTATTTTCGCCTCCCATGTCATATCCACCTTTATCATCATAGGTAGAATTACCATCTATAACCCCTGTTTGAAGACCTACAATTGCAGTCATTGGCTTCAAAGTAGAACCTGAAGGAATTAGTGACATAGTTGCATAATTATATAAGTATTTCGGAAAGTAGTCGTACTTGTCATTTCTAATTGTAGTATTTCCCTTAATATTCTTATCTATTGGGAACATAAAATTAATTAAACTTTGTGGTATTCCATTAGCTTTTGCTAACTTTTCATAGTCCGGATTAAAATATTTTTCTGATTTAGCCTGTGTTAATCCTTGAGAAGTAGAAAAATCATTTGGATCGTAACCTGGCAAGCTAACAAGTGCTAATATGTCACCGGTGTGAATATCTTCTACAACAGCTGCACCTCTTGTAGCATTTGATACATCTAAGTCACCCTTAGAACCTCCTTGACGTTGTAATCTCGTCATCTCACTATTCAAAGTGCTTGCTGTGGCATATTGTAAATTTGCATCTATTGTAATCTGAACGTTGTTTCCTGGAGTTGCTTTTTTGAGTGAAGATCCTTTCTTTACACTAGCCTGATTATCAACAATTATCTCTTCTTGGCCGTTAACGCCTTTAAGACTACTCTCCATTGCAGCTTCAATTCCAGAAGTTCCCACATAATCTACACTTGTGTCATAACCCTTTGCAGTATATTTCGCCGAAGCAGTAGGACTTATTTTGCTTATATATCCTAAAACTGAAGAAGCAAGCTGACCATATGGATATTGTCTCATAGGGTGATAATCTACTTTAATTCCAGGTAATTCTGAAAGAATTTGATCGATTATAAACGAAGTATCTTTCTTTAAATTAGTAGCTATGCTAATGGGTTTATATTGAGTAAAATAATTCATTTTAATATCGTCGTTTACAACTAAATATCTTCTTATTAGAGCTGGGTAAGCATCGATATGTAAACTTGATATTCCTTCTATAACGCCATAATTCTTAAGAAGCTGATTGTATATCTGCTTAGGAGTAAATTTTAAGAGAGCATTATTAAATTCAGTAACTTCAGATGGAGTTAAATCAGTTTCTTTTTTATTTTTAAATTTGGTTTTTAAAATATCTCCTTGAAGACCCCTATCTTTTATAAATCTTAATAATAGGATTTGTATGGACTTAGGATCACTTGAATTAAATTCAAACCTGTATGGATTAATTTTCAAGGCGAAACTATCTGTCTGAACTTCTCCATTTTCATCCAATATTTTAAATACTTTCTGAAGTGTTGTAAATAACTGTTTATTTGATTTAGATGTATCAGTGTATGAAAGATTATAACCTGGCACTTCTTTTGCAAGGGTTATTCCATTTTTGTCTAGTATTAGTCCTCTTGGCGCCTCTATTGTAATCTTATGAGTATTAGAAGCAATAGTTGCTTTATCCTTGTAATATTGTCCCTTGTATACTTGCAAATAATATAACTTTGCAAGTATTACTGAAAATATAATTACCATAATTATAATTAGTGAATTATACCTAGTGAATTTTTTTGTTTTTTCCATTTCATCACCACTTTAAACTTTCCTTTATTATTGTACCTTTTACCATTATACTATTTTGTTCTTATTAAATTATATACAATATTAATGTAATTTACAAATAGTTAGTATGATAATATATACATCGCTTTACTAATCTTAAAGATACAATTCGTATTAAACAAACTACATTACTATATTCAAAATTTCCCAATCAACCCAATTAAGTTGTATAATAGATAAGATAAGCAATTTAATATACGTTCAAGGGGATGGTATGGTGGAGAATTTAGAAAGCATAATATCAATTGTGGATTTGCAAATGAGCTATGGAAGTAAAAGGGTGCTTAATGGAATAAATTTAGAGATTCCTAGAGGGCAGATTATAGGATACATAGGGACTAATGGTGCTGGTAAAAGTACAACTATAAAAATAATGCTTGGGATATTAGATGGCTATCAGGGAAAGGTAGAAATACTAGGACAAGATATAAGTAGTGGAAGTATAGAGTATAAGAAGAAAATAGGGTATGTTCCAGAGCTTGCAGATATATATGAAAGCTTAACTGCTTATGAGTATATTAGCTTTTTAGGCGGGATATATGAATTAGATGAGAAAAATCTTATTGAAAGAGTAAAGAAGCTAATGGGTTTATTTGGAATGGAAGACGTTATAAATTTTAGAATATCCTCATATTCAAAAGGCATGAAGCAAAAGCTACTTATAATATGTAGTTTAATTCATAACCCAGATATATTATTTTTCGATGAGCCTTTAAATGGTTTAGATGCAAATAGTGTAATGGTATTCAAAGAGATAATGAAGAGCCTTGCAAAAGAAGGAAAGACTATATTTTACTCTTCACATATAATGGATGTAGTTGAAAAAGTAAGCGATAGAATAATACTTTTAAACAATGGACAAATAGTGGCAGATGGAAGTTTTGAGGAGCTTAAGAATAAGCAGGAAGGTTCACTGGAAGAAATATTTAATCAACTAACAGGCTTTAATGAACATGCAGAGATTGCTAAAGAATTTGTTTCTTTAATTGAAGAGGTGTAATTATGAAAAATTTCACCGTACTCAAAATATTAGATAAATTTCAATTGTTATATAAAAAATTTGGTGTTAACTATAAGACTATGAGAATGATTTTACAGATTAAATTAACCATGGATGCTCGTAGAGTAAGTACTGTCATTGGAAATAATAAAAAGGTAGATGAAAGTCGTGACAAAAATAATTATATAAACTTATTGTTATTTAATTTAGTTATAAGCTGTTTTATTGGATTTATAATGACCATTGGAGAGTCATCTATTATAACTACAAATATTGTAATAGGCGTAAATCTATTTATGATGGTATCACTTATGATATCTGACTTTTCAGCAGTACTTTTAGATGTTGTGGAGAAGAATATATTATTGCCAAAGCCTATAGATAATAAGACATTCAATGCGGCAAAGACCACTCATATATGTATATATTTAATGGGTTTATCATTGTCATTAAATTTAATTCCACTAGCTATTGGTTCGCTAAAATATGGAGCTTTATTTTTTGTAATATTTAGTGTAGAGTGCATACTTGCTGTTTTATTAGTTATATCGGTAACAGCATTATTGTATACTTTAGTTTTAAAATTTTTTGATGGAGAAAAGCTAAAGGACATAATAAATTATTTTCAAATACTATTAGCTTTTATATTTGCATTTGGGTATCAGCTAGCTTTAAGAGTTTTTGATGCTACAAATATGAATATTGTATATGTACCTAAATTTTGGCATGCACTACTTCCATCTATGTGGTTTGCTTCGCCCTTTGGGATTTTAGTCGATGGGAATAAAGAACCTTTCTTAAAGTTTTTATTTTTGCTAGCAATAATAGGACCAGTTATTTTGATTATATTTTATGTTAAAAGAGTAGTCCCTTATTTTGAAAAGAATCTTCAAAAGTTAAATGAAAATGGAGGAATCGTAACAAAAAAAAGTGAAAATAGAAAAGAATTTATAGCTAGCCTTGTTTGCAAAGACAATATTGAAAAGAGCATGTTTAAATTCACTCAAAATATGATAGCTACAGAAAGAAACTTAAAGCTTAAGATTTACCCATCACTTGCAATGGCTGTATTTTTACCGGTTTTGTTTATATTTATGGATAGAGGAACTGGTAAATCCATTATGGATAATATTCAAACAGGCTATGGCTCAAAAATTCATTTATTAATGTATATAAGTATATACTTACTGTGTTTTTGTACAGCATTCTTAAATAATAGTGATAATTATAAAGGCGCCTTTATATACAAGGTATTGCCAGTAGAAAATCCAGGAGTAATATTAAAAGGTGCGATAAAAGGAACAATATTTAAGTTAATAATACCACTTTATATATTAGAGGCAGTAGTGTTTTTAATACTAAAAGGGCCGTCAATAATTATAGACTTAATAGTAATGTTTTTAGTTCTTTTAATAGTAGCTTTACTGTATTTTAAAGTATCAAATAAGTCATTGCCGTTTAGTGTTAAGTTTGCTACTACAGATAGTGGTAAGCTTATAGTGCCTGCCATAGTTACAATTGTGGTAATTGGAATATTTGCTTCAATTCATATAGCTATTAGAAATAATGCCACATTTATTTGTGTTTATGCTGGAGTGCTTTTAATACTTAATGTGATCCTTTGGAAAATTAGTTTTAAGGTGTGTTGGAAGGACATAGAAATGTAAAGGTATAGCAGAATTTTGCTATACCTTTTTTCTATATAATCTTAAAAAGGTTAAAATGGCTCCAATCATGCAAATAGCAGCTGCAGTTATATATACAGTTTTCATACCGTAAACAAATGCATCACTACGCCCAACTACATAATCAGTTACATGATGACCAATTTTATAACTCATTCGGTTATATAGTAGCGTAGTAGATAAGGCTATTCCACACACCATTCCTAAGTTTCTTACGAGACCATTTATACTTCCTGCAACGCCTAGCTTATCCCTTGGTACTGTGGACATTATAAGGGAATTATTAGGGGATTGAAATAAACCATTACCTATAGACATAGCTCCTATAAAAAATACCATACTCATTACCGAAGACTGCTCATTTAAAGTTGACATTAATAGTAGCCCAAAACTTGTAAACATAAGCCCTATAAATGTTAGAATCTCTGAACCTATTTTATCAGACAAATGACCACTAACTGGTGACACTACAGACAAAATCAAGGGATAAATCATAAGTATTAATCCAGTGAATCCAGGTGAGAACTTCATCACATTCTGGAGATAAAAGGGTTGAATAATAATAGAACAAAATATAGCTAAAAATGAGATAAACCCACAAAATATGCTGAGTGAAAACAATTTATTTTCAAATATTTGTAGTTGCAGTAAAGGATTTTCGATTCTCTTTTCTACCATAATAAATGCAATAAAGGAGATAATCGCTATTAAAAATCCTAGTAAAATTATTGGCTGGGTAAATCCAACCTCTTGGCCTTTACCTAGAGCTGCAAATAAAGGAACTACAGCAAACATAAAAAGTAATGCTCCGACTCCATCCATTTTTCCCTTTACTTTCTTGTGACCTTTAGGAAGTAATTTAAAAGCATAAAAAAAAGTTAATATACCTATGGGTATATTTATTAAAAATATGTATTTCCAACTAATGCTGTCTACTATAAATCCTCCTAGTGCTGGTCCTACCAAGGCTCCTAGAGCAACGAAGGTTCCTGTTATTCCTAGTGCTCTACCTCTTTCATTTGCTGGAAATGTTTCTGTGATAATCCCCTGACTGTTTGCCATAACAGCTGAAGCACCTATTGCCTGTATTACTCTAGCTAAAATTAAACTTGAAAATGAGTTTGTTATTCCACAAAACAAAGAACCTAGCGTAAATAAAGCTAATCCAAACTTAAATACCTTTGTCTTACCAGCCATATCTCCAAGTCTTCCAAAAATCAATATAGTTGCTGAAATTATAATTAAATAACTTGTCACTACCAATTGAATACCACCTGATGTTACATTCAAAGAGTTAGCCATGACAGGTAATGCTACGTTTACAATGCTACTGTCTAGGGTAGCCATAAAAGTTACCATTACTACTATAAATAAAATTACCCATCGACTATTATTACGACTATTGTTTGCTGAATCCATATATGTTCTCCTTTGATGTTTGTACAAATATATTTTTGTTTCGCAATATTATATCATAAGAGAATTCACTTCGCTAATAAAAAAAGAGTTTTATATTTTCTTAATAATTGCAATTACTAAAGAAAAAAGTAGAAGAATTGTCCCAATTAAACCACCCAAAAGAATTTTTTCTTGTAGAATAAAAAAGGCCATAAGTAATGTAAATAGAGGTTCCCCAAGTAATATAATTCCTACACTTTCTGAACTGGCAACCTTTTGTGCCTTAGTTTGTAAAAGTAATGAAATACCTGTGGAAAAAATGCCGATAAATAAAATGGGTGCAAAATTTGGATAAAGGAGTGAAAGGTTGAAGCCTTCAAAACATGCTCCTATAGAACTTGCAATGGTAACTACTGATAATTGAACAAAGGTTAAAACAAAGGCATCTCTATCGTCTCCAAAACGATCTAATAGTATAATATATAGGGTATAGGTGATTGCAACGCCAAGGGCAAGTCCATCACCTAGATTAAAGCCAGTTCCATTTATTCCTGAAATAAGTCTAAGTCCAATTAAGGAAAGAATGACGCTAATTACTGTATACTTAGAAGGCGTCTTTTTTCTGATTGCGCTTTCTATAATCGGAATAAAAAGCACAGGGAGTGCTACTAAAAATCCGGATTTTGAAGCGCTGGTGTATTTAAGACATATAACGCCAAAGGAATAAGCGATAAAGGTAAGTATACCTAAATAGGAACCAATTTTTATATCCTTCATTTGAATTTTTTTAACCTTATTAAAAGAAGTCATTAAAATAAATACTGTGGCTAGAAAAAAACGGGCCATCATGAAATGGAAGGATGGTAATCCAGTCATATATAATTTAATTAGAATGGTGCTCGTTGCCCAACCTAGGGCTACAAGTAAAAGCTGAAGATGTGCTATTGTCTTTTCTGAAATTCTTTTTTTAATTATTATTTCTTTCATCAAAATAAACACCTACCTATAAAATTATAATTTATAAATTTATCTTTATATTCTACAATTTTATTATAACATCAAATCTGATAATTCATAATAATATTTCACTCAGTGATAATGTGGATTATAAATATAAAAACCGACTATCTATTAAAGAAAGTCGGCAAGTTAGAACTTCATTTTTCTTCTAAAATGATTTTATTATATTTTTGTAATTTTGCTATTATACGCTGTTTAATAGTATCCATGATGGAGGTACTGTCATTTTTATGAAAGTCGAAATCGTACAGAATATCGATGCAATCTTCTAGTGTTTTAACTGCGTAAATGTGAAACAAGTTATTGTCAATGGCAGTTAATATTTTTTTATCTAAAATTAAATCATTAACATTGCTATAGGGAATAATTACTCCGTGAGTTCCATCTAAACCAAATAGATCACATATGTCAAAGAAGCCTTCAATCTTTTCATTTACACCACCAATAGGTTGGATTTCACCCTTTTGATTTATGGAACCTGTAATTGCTAGGCTTTGTTTTATTTTAATATCAGAGAGACTAGACAATAATGCAATAAGTTCAGCACCAGAGGCACTATCTCCTTCAATACCAGAATATAATTGTTCAAATACAATACTTGCATTAAATGATAGTGGAATAGTTTGTCCTAATAATTCTCCCACAAAACCAGATAGAATGAGAATTCCTTTACTGTGAATACTACCACTCATATTTGCTTCTCTTTCAATATTAATAATACCTTTTTTGCCAGCATAGGTGGCTACGGTAATTTTGTGTTGTTGTCCAACAGTACAATCTCCCGTATCGATTACAGATAAGCCATTAATTTGACCTACTTTAGTGCCTTTTAGATCTACTATATACAGCCTGTTTTTATACATTTCTAAGATTTTTTTCTTATAAAGATTGTGCATATTTTGGAATTCTTCAATGGAACCTAAAATATGAGATTTATCTATTACTCAAACTTCGCACATGTAAAATATAGATAAACCTTTGATATATCAACGTTTAAAAGCATTAATAAGTAGAAAAATCCTCCTAAAAATGATATAATGTAAGTAATGACAAATACAAAAAATATCAA
>NZ_JBOITO010000040.1:0-83589 GCF_050717635.1 Clostridium sp. | reverse complement strand
CTAATCAGTATAACGAAATATTATCTTAGAACTTGTTAGTTCTTATGGAACCGCCGTGTACCGAACGGTATGCATGGTGGTGTGAGAGGTCGGCTAATCAAATAATGATTAGCCTCCTACTCGATTGCCACCGTTATTGTCGAGTCGCTCCCTTTATGGGGGGCGTGAATTGGATCGAAAGCATTATCGTATTAAATGGTATACTTAATGATACAGTAAAATTTCATTTGTAGCACATTAAGAAAGAGAAAATATTAAACAGCACGAGTAAGGCAGTTACTAAAATTAAAAATAAATATTGTTAATATAAATTGATACAATAAGGTGATATAATTAAATATAAATTGATACAATAAGGTGATATAATTAAATATAAAAGGTGCAAATTATGATTTGAATTTCTGAAACGAGACATTTAAATTATATATAATGCCAATTTAAGAAGGAGACCAAGATATGTCTAATGAGATTGTAAATAATGGTGAGGAAACATCTTTACTTTATCATAATGTTTCAGATTTAATAGAAACAACTAAAAAAAAGGTATATCACTCTGTAAACTCTGAAATTGTTTTGTTATATTGGAATATAGGGAAAACAATAAAGGAAGACATAATCAAAGGTGAAAGAGCGGGATATGGTGAAAAGCTTATTGAGGAGCTAGCAAAAGAATTATCAGTTCAATATGGTAAAGGGTACAGCAAAAGAAATTTGTTTAGAATGATTAAATTTTATGAATCATTTATGGATTGTGAAATAGTGACGACAGTGTCGGCACAATTGACTTGGTCCCATTTTGTTGAGCTTATTTCAATCGAAGATGATTTGAAAAGAGAATTTTATGCTACTATTTGTAGTAATGAAAGATGGAGTGTAAGAACTTTAAGAGAGAGAAAGAGTTCTATGATGTACGAGAGAACGGCTATATCTAAGAAACCGGAGATTACAATTACAAATGATTTAAAGCTACTTAGGGAAGAACATAAAATGACGTCAGACTTATTCTTCAAGGATCCATATGTACTTGATTTTCTCGGACTTGAAGATACATATAGTGAGAAAGATTTAGAGAATGCCATATTATCAGAACTTGAGAAATTTATATTAGAGATGGGAATTGATTTTGCTTTCTTAGGTAGACAGAAAAGAATTACTATAGATAATAAAGATTATTATATAGACCTTTTATTCTATCATAGAAGAATGAAACGACTAGTTATTATTGAACTTAAGTTAGAAGAATTTAAACCAGAACATAAAGGTCAGGTTGAACTTTATCTAAGATGGTTGAATAAGTATGAGAAAATGGATGGAGAAGAGAGTCCTCTTGCTATAATATTATGTGCTGAGAAGTCTAGTGAAACTATTGAACTTTTAGAATTAGGTAATAGTGGTATACATGTAGCGCAATATTTGACTCAGATGCCTTCAAAAGAAATATTTGAAGATAAATTGCATAAGGCAATACAAAAAGCAAAGTTACAGTTTGAGCAAAGAGTACTAAACAGTAAACGATAGTTAAAGCGTTTTAATGGATTTTTATTTGATTTGAAGCCTAAAATAATATAAGAATATTAAGTTTTTGAAAAAAATAAAGAAAGTGATTTGTAAATATTTAAATTTATACTAAGTATAGTATAATGATTTTCTATCAATGGACAGCGATATAATTAGTATCGGTTCGTCTCCACCAGTAAAATCCACAACTAATTAATTATTTGTTGTGGTTCTTATTATGCTTTAATTTGATAGGAGTAGAGTAGCTTGTTTTATGATTTTCAAGTTTAATTCTTAATGAAACAAATGAAGTGTTAGTTTAGAGTATACCGCAGACGAACGCGAATTAATAGCCTTCAAAGTGGCATTATTTGGTGGTGAATATACCTATAATCAGTTCATTTAATATATTTACTTTAAAAGAACACTTTAATATAATAAATATAAAGTTGAACATTTTCCACTTATAAACGCCTTTCTTTCATCTTCATACTTTTAAAAAAGATAGGTTTTTAAATTTATAGCAAGTTGTATAACACTTATTGAAAATATATGCCAAGGTTGGTATAATTTAAGAAAGAATGATTATATATTATTACTTAAAAAAATAGAAGAAAATATCTTAATATTAAAATATTGAGGGTTGAAAATTAAAATTATTCTTAGGAGAGATATAATATGTACAAGATTTTCCTTATTGAAGATGATGAAAAATTAAAGGAGCATATAAAAGAATACCTTGAGAGATATGATTATGATGTTGTTACAGTAGACGACTATAAAGAAATAGCTAATCAATTTGATAATGTAAATCCAGATTTGGTTCTTTTAGATATAAACTTGCCTTACTATGATGGCTTTTATTTTTGTCGTATTTTTAGAAAAAGATCTAAAATTCCAATAATAATTATATCAGCAAGAACAGCGGAGACAGAACAAATAATGGGCATTGAATTAGGTGCAGATGATTATATAGTAAAACCTCTTAGCCTTCAAATGCTACTTGTTAAAATTAGGGCATGCTTTAGAAGAACCACAGGAGAATATGCAGAAAATAAAAATGATATCATTAATGTAAATGGATTATTATTAGATGAAAGCAATTTCAAAATGATTTATAAAGAGCAAGAGTTAGAACTTACCAAAAACGAACTTAAACTTGTAAAAAAGCTTATAGAAAACAAAGATAAAATAGTAAAAAGAGAAGAACTATTAGAAATTCTCTGGGATGACAGCATTTTTGTAGACGATAATACATTAACTGTAAATGTAACAAGAGTTAAGAATAAATTAAAGGATATTGGTATAGAAACTGTTATTAAAACTAAAAGAGGCATTGGATATATATTTGATTCTAAAGCAGTAGGTATATAGATGTATCACATGAAAGATATAGTTGATAATTTTATTAAAGACAAATTACTAATTACAGCTGTTTATTTTATTAATACTTTATTAATAACGTTGTTTTTCTATCTTTATGTAGATGATAAAGTGGAACTACTATATCCTGTACTTGTTTCGATTTTTGTATATATAATATATATTAGCTTTGATTTTTATAGATACTATAGATTTAATACAAGTATTAAAAGAGCAATGAAAAATGTAAATTTTGATATTGTTGTAGAAACTAATGAGCATAAAGTAGTTAGTGAAGTTATAAATTCAATACATACAAATTATATAAATATTATTAATGAAAAGAAGGAAGAAAATAAAGTGAACAATAAATTCCTTTCACAGTGGGTGCACAATATGAAAACTCCTGTGTCTGTCATAGAAATAATTGTTCAGAAGCTTATGTATAAAGAACAAACTGATTTAAGACTCATTGAAGAAATAAGAGAAGAAAATACTAAACTTTTAAATGGTTTAGATCAGATACTTAATATGATGCGTTTAGAAGACTTTTCAATGGATTATCAGCCAGAGGCTGTGAATTTATATGATTCATTAAAAAAGGTGATTAATGAAAGAAAAAGTCAATTTATTTATAATAATGTTTTCCCAAAAGTACAATGCGTGTGTAACGCGGAAAAGATTTTAACGGATACTAAATGGAATGAGGTTATGATTGGGCAAATCATTTCAAATGCTATCAAATATAGTAGAACCTGTAATGAGAACAAAGAAGGAAGTAAGTATGTGTATTTTCATATTGAAAAACAAAATAAATATATCGTTCTTACTATAAAGGATGACGGGGGAGGCATACCATACTATGATATTAATAGAGTTTTTGAAGCTTTTTTTACAGGAGAAAACGGGAGAAAATACAAACAGTCCACAGGAATAGGATTATATATATGTAAGGTTATATCAGAAAAATTAGGACATGAAATATTAATAGAATCAGAAGAAGGAAACGGAACTTTGCTTAAAATAAAATACCTTTCAAAACTGTAAGGTTAGGGTAAGAAAAATGCATTTCTCACTTTATCTAGATAAAGTATAATTTATATTGTAAAGAGGATTTAAAGCATCTTCAAGAAATAGATAGGGGGAGAAGGATGATAGTATTACAAACTAAACAGCTCATTAAAATCTATGGAGGTAAAAATGATGGAAGTTCTACATATGCTTTAAATGGAGTAGATATGAGAATTGAAAGTGCCGAATTTGTAGGGGTAATGGGACCATCAGGAAGTGGTAAGACTACTCTTTTAAATATTTTAGGTGGAATAGATAAACCTACGTCAGGTACTGTTAAAATCATGGATAAAAACATTGAAGCTTTAAGTAAGGATGAGTTAGCAATTTTTAGAAGAAAGAAGTTAGGGTTTGTATTTCAAGAATTTAATCTTATGGATAGTTTAACATTAAAGGAAAATGTAATGCTTCCAATGATACTTAATAAAGTGAAAGCAGATATTATGGAATTAAAGGCAAAGGAAATCATGGATTTTTTTGAAATATATGATATATGTGATAAGTACCCATATAATGTGTCAGGGGGTCAGCAGCAAAGAGTAGCTGCAAGCAGAGCACTGGTAAATGATCCTGATATTATACTTGCAGATGAGCCTACTGGAAATTTAGATTCTAAATCATCCAATAATGTTATGAAATGCCTTGAGAAAATTAATGAAGAAAGAAATAGTACTATTTTAATGGTAACTCATGATCCTTTTGCAGCAAGCTTTTGTAAAAGAATTATCTTTATCAAAGATGGAAATATAAATATGGAAATTGTGAGAAAAGGAGATAGAAAAGAATTTTTTGATAGAATTTTAGACTGTCAGGCCATTATGGGCGGTGATAGAAATGACATTTAAGGATGTAGCGGTAAAGAATTTTAAATTTAACTTCAGAAGGTATTTTGCATATTTTCTATGTAGTAGCTTTTCTATAATGGTTTTATTTATGTACAGCACATTACTATTTAATAATGAACTCACGAAAAAACTTATAGATACTCCTATTTACGATATGATGAAGGTTGCACTCATAGTTATAGCTACATTCAGCTTTTTCTTTATAAGCTATGCCCATTCTTCCTTTATGAAATCACGTAATAGGGAATTTGGATTGTTTTTAACCTTAGGTATGACAAAAAAGGATATAAACAAAATTATAAAGGTTGAAAATAGAATAATAATTTTACTATCTTTAATATTTGGGTTGATAGTGGGTACTGTTTTTTCAAAATTGTTTTTTATGGTAGTTACCAGGATATTGCAACTGAAAGACATTAATTATATTATAAATTATAATAGCTATGCTTTAAGTATAGGTGTGTTTTTATTAATATATATAATTGTGTTATTGTTAACTAAAATTTATACAAATAAGCTAGAGATTATAGAACTTTTAAAAAATAGTAGAAAATCAGAAATAAATAAATTAAACCATCCAATTATAGGATTATTAGGAATGGCTTCATTAGTAGCTTCTTTTATATTAATGTATCTAACAATTACAGGGGTTATATTTAAGAATCAGTTTTCTACCATAACTGTATTTATAATCATGTGCCTTGTAGGATTATATCTTTGCATATCACAGTTTGGAAGTATGATTATTCATTTTTCAAGAAGGAGAAAGAGTGGATATTATAAAAATATTATTAGTATAACAGAGATAAATCATAAGTTTAATCAATATAAAAAAGTACTGTATGTTGTATCTATATTAAGTGGTGCAGCAATATTCTTTATAGGATTAACCTTTAGTTCTTATATTAGTACAAATGAATTTATAGAAAATCGATATCCTTATGATATTATGTACATGGAAACTTCAACGGAGAATAAATTAGCTGAGGAAGAATTAAATGTGATTTTAAATAATGACAAGACATCACTTGAGGAAAGTAAGGCTATAGATTTTATTCAAATGGAGCTTTATAAAATGAATAATATCCAAGAATATGAACTATTTAGTAGAAAAACTACAATATACTCAGAAAATGAAGTAAATAAATTATTACTTGAAAAAATAGACGTAGAAAAAGGTCATGCTATTACATCAAAGCACAGTAAAGAGGTAAATCCATGGTATAAAGAAAAGGAAGTAATAAAGCTAGAAGATGCAAAAAATAACAAGACCTATAAATTTGATTTTCAACAAGAAATATATGGTTCATTGGGGAATTATAATTTTAACTCGCGATATGATACTGTATTTGGAATAATACTTGATGATGAGGATTATAACAAGCTTTTAAAAGATAATGAAATATGTGAATTTCATCTGTTTAATTTTAAGCAATGGAAAAGCACAGAAAGCATTTTCAGTAGCCTAACGAGCAAGTTAAAAAAATCAAATGGCATTTCAGAAGAGGACCTTAAGCCAGTTTCAAAACTTTTGATGTATGACAGAGCTCTTGAACAATATGGGTTTTATCTTTTTGTAATGTGTTTTATTGGAAGTTTATTTTTCATATCAAGTGGAGTTGTATTATATTTTAAAATTTATACAGATTTAGATGACACAAAAATAAGATATAAAAAACTTTTTAAAATAGGAATTACAGAATATGAGATGAAAAAGGTAATATCAAAGGAGTTAAAACCAATTTTCTTTCTACCTGTTATACTGGGGAGCATGTTAGGCATTGGATATATTGCAGTACTATTTGTGAATTTTGCATTATACAAAAGACTATTAGTTGATTCAATGATAGTTGCATTACTTTATCTTTTGCTTCAGACTATATTCTATTTTATTTCGAGAAAAAAATATTTCAGTGAAGTTTTAGATTCTTAAAGATTAAATATATATGGTTACAAAAGTGATATAACATAACATAGGTATACAACAAATGCCCGTGAAATTTTGGTTTCAAGTCATTTGTGTTTTTAAAGTAAGCACTTATAGTTTATTTAACAATAGGCTATTATTGTTCATCAAACAGCTTCTAGGGTTAAGCTTCTATTTCACAGAATAATACTTTTGCTTTATATTTTTTAGATCGTTTCTTACAGAATTCTAATAATTTTTCCAACTCTTTAGAATTTATTATTTTAGTTCTTTTAGCTGTAGCTTCGATGACAGATTGCTTGTCTAGATAGTCTTAATATATCATGTCCATTGCCGCTGATTCAAATATAGTCGTTTTGTATACTTTTATTTTATGCTTAATTCTGTTTAGTTATTAAGCATGAAAGTTAAATGTTATTTACTTTTATGCTTAATAACTGTATACTATTAAGTATATAAGTAAATAATAGAAATGATAGTTTTTAAAATTCATTCTAAACCTAGGAGGTGTCGATAATGGATTATACTAAAAGAATTTTGGCAATGACAAGTGAAAACAACGGTTATATTACTTCTTTACAAGTTACCAATGAGCATATCCCACGTGTTTACCTTAAATTACTTGTAGACAGTGGTTTATTAGAACAATCTGCCCGCGGTGTCTATGTCTCACCAAGCGTGTTTGATGATGAAATGTTTAATTTACAGAACCGATTTAAAAAAGGAGTTTTCTCTCATGAAACAGCCTTGTTCCTGCATGATTTAACCGATCGCACACCCATAAGATATAAAATGACTTTTCCTGCTGGTTACAATACAACTTCTGCAAAGAATGAAAATGTAATCACTTATTATTCAATAAAAGATAGATATGAGGTTGGCATTACCACAATGACTACCCCCTGTGGTTTAGAGGTCAGAGTATATAATAAAGAACGTACTCTTTGTGATCTTCTCCAAAAAAGGAGTAATACAGATCTACAGGTGTTAACACAAGCAATAATACAATATACGCAGCAAACAAAAAAGGATATTCCTCTACTGTCTGAATATGCAAAATTATTTAAAGTAGAAAAACGGTTGCGTCCTTACTTGGAGGTACTATTATGAAAAATGCTACACAACTAAAGGCCCTTGTAAAAATTCACTGAAATATGTGAAGTTCAAATAGATGATGGTATTACATTTAAATTAAAACGTGCCGACGCTATTAGGGAAAATGATGAGTATAACGGTATGCGAGTCTCTTTTGAAGCAATCTATCCACCTATGGCAGTACCACTTAAAATTGATATCACAACGGGTGATAAAATCACACCAAGAGAAATTGCATATGAATTCAGCCTGCTCTTCGAGCAGAGGAAAATCATGGTTTTAGCTTATAATCTTGAATCGATATTGGCTGAAAAGCTTGAAACTATTATTTCACGTGGTGATCAAAACACACGCCCGAGAGATTTCTATGATGTCTTTATTTTGAATAATTTGCAGTGTCAGAATATCGATATAGACACTCTAAGAAACGCATTTTATAGCACTGCCGAAAAAAGAAAAACTGGACATATTATACCTCGATATGAAGAAATTTTAGGTGCCATCATGAAAAGCACTGTGATGAACAATCACTGGAGATCATACCAAAAAGATTTTGACTATGCCAAAGATATAGACTTTATTGATGTTTGCCATACGATAGAAAAAATTATGACTCTTATTACTTCTGGTGAATAATTAGCAACCCACCAAGTAGGTATATCAATTAATATACCTACTTGGTGGTTGCTTTATTTCTATTCTATACCTACATTTTTTTTTATTGTCCATAAGCAGAAATGATTAAATTATTAGGAATTGGAATTATGTATATAGAATATACTAATTCATCTTAGGATTATTTAACGAACTTTATCTATATTACTAACTTACTTAAATTCTATACGAACTTTAGCTTTACGTAATACGAACTTGAATATAAGCAGAGTAGAAATTAAAAGTGAGGTAATAAATTAATTCCAAATAAAAAAACAGGTATTACCTAAACTTAGTTAAAATGTAAAATGACTATTTATAAGAATTTGGAGGTTATATAAACTTAGTAAAAATCATTTCTTTCGAATCTGAAGGTCGCGGGTTGAACTGGAGGTGTAAACCATAGAGTATAAACCATAGAGTATAAACCAAATTAAGCGGTGGCAAATTTATCGTTTGCCACCGATTTGCCACCGCTCTATAAAATATTATTAAACAGAAATAAATATAATTTAATATAGAAAAAATATCAAACACAGTAAAATCAATACTAGCAGATATAAGAAAATATAAGAAAATCCATATAAATGATGAAAAGATTGAATACAGAACTCGGCTTATAGACTTAGTCACACTATGGGAAACACTATGTTAACGCATGGTGTTTTTTTATTGTCTCATTTAACTTCTATTTTAAAAATAATTCAAAGTTTGATATAAATAATGTAATAGTTTCCTTTTAAATGTGTTATTGTATTATTATGAATGTATTTTAACATGAGTTACAGGGGAAGGGGTTTTTTTATATGTACTGTAGTAAATGTGGGGCTCAATTATTATATAACGATGTTTATTGTTATGAATGCGGAGGAAAAGTAATATCCAGTGATGAAACAGATAGTGAAATTAGTACTAAAACAGATATTGAAAATACTGTTGAAAGTCTAAAAAGTAAAAATACTTTTAATTTTAAAACAAAAAAAATTAAATATGGAATAATAATTATTTGTATTCTTTTGGGAACAACTTTTTTGTTTTTTAAAAATAGTTCACCTGAAAAAAACATTATTGGTAAGTGGAGTAGTGTTGTTAACGAACAAACTGTTACTTTAGAATTTAAAAAGGATGGAAAGCTTCTTATAAACGCCGGAAATGAAGATTTTGATACAATTAACTATATGGTAGAAAAAAAATCTGAAAGTAAAAATACTATAATTATAAAAGAAGTTGGAGATGAGTCTAATGCTGAGATTTTAACAATAGAATTTGCAGATAAAAATAATCTTTCGATTATATCTACTAACTCTAAAGAAATATTAAAATTTAAGCGTTTAAAATAGTGCTTTTGAATTTAGGCATACAATAAAAAATTAAAAAGATTCTGACAAATACGAAAATTATGATATAATGATAAAATATTAACAAGTAACAAATGAAAATGGGTTTAACTTTGCAAAGTAAAGTATCTGTAATTGGAGTTAAATACCTAGATGGGAGAGTATTTATGGACTTTTTATCAATTATTAAAGTAATTAATCATTATTTGTGGGGGTATTTATTAATATTTCTGTTATGTGGTACAGGGATATACTTTACAATAACTCTAAAATTTATTCAGATTAGAAAATTTAAAGCTGCATTTAAAAAAACTTTTAGCGGAGTTAAATTTGGACATAAAGCAGGAAAAGATGGAATGTCATCCTTCCAAGCTTTAACCACTTCAATAGCGGCTCAAGTAGGAACAGGAAATTTAGCAGGAGCTGCAACTGCCATAGCATCAGGAGGGCCAGGGGCTATATTTTGGATGTGGATAAGTGCTTTCTTTGGAATGGCAACTATTTTTGCAGAAGCAGTGCTTGGTCAAAAATTTAAACAAACTATTGATGGAGAAGTAACAGGAGGACCTGCATACTATATCAGTAAAGGTCTTGGAAGTAAAAAGCTAGCAGCATTTTTTTCAGTAACTATAATAATTGCTTTAGGATTTATAGGTAACATGGTGCAAGCTAATTCCATAGGGGCAGCTATAAGTTCAAATACTAATATTCGTTTAATTGTTGGAATAATTGTTGCAGCATTAGCTGGAATGATTTTTATTGGTGGAGTTGGTAGAATTGCAGCCTTCACTGAAAAAGTAGTACCTGTTATGGCTGTGTTTTATATAATAGGTAGTTTGGTAATTATAATAGGGAATTACGTTGATGTAGTACCAGCATTTAAAATGATATTCGTAGGCGCTTTTAATCCTAGAGCTGCTACAGGTGGTTTAATTGGAGTTTCCGTAAAAGAAGCTATGAGATATGGTATTGCAAGAGGATTATTTTCTAATGAAGCTGGTATGGGTTCAACACCACATGCTCACGCAGTTGCTAAAGTTAAGCACCCAGCAGAGCAAGGCCTTGTTGCAATAGTATGTGTTTTCATTGATACCTTCATAATATTAACATTAACTGCACTTGTTATATTAACTACAGGAGCGTTAGATGGAACAACTACTGGTATAGCACTAACACAAAAGGCTTTCATAAGTGGTATGGGAAGTTTTGGAGGTCCATTTATAGCTATAGCGTTGTTCTTCTTTGCATTTTCTACAATAATAGCTTGGTATTTTTTTGGAGAAGCCAATGTTAAATACTTATTTGGTAAAAAAGCATTAAATATATATAGATTTTTAGTACTTATATTTATAATATTAGGCTCTGCACTAAAAGTTGAATTAGTTTGGGAACTAGCAGATACGTTTAATGGACTCATGGTTATACCAAATTTACTTGCATTATTAGGGCTTGGAGCACTAGTTAGAAAAACACTGAGAAATTATGAAGATGATTTTGAAAAGAAAAACTAGTATTTAAAATGTAATATAAAAACAGGATGGCATTTATTTATGCCATTCTGTTTTTTTATTTATATCTAAAAAAGATTAAAACGTAGGTAATGTGGAATTATACTAAAGTAAGAAAAAAATATATTTATTATGAAATAGACTTTAATTATTGCATAAAGTATACTATAATCACATTATAACGAATTATAAAATAGATTAAACAAATAACATTCGTATAAATTTTAGTTTTTGGAGGTAATGACAATGAAAAATAAAATATATAGGTTGTATGTAGAAAAAAAAGCGAACTATAATGTTGAAAACAAAAAAATGATGAAAGATATAAAAGAGAATTTAGGGGTGATAAGCTTAGAAGATATTCGGATAGTTAATAGATATGATATTACTGGAATATCAGAGGAGCAGTACTTTGAATCAAGGAATACTATATTTTCAGAACCTACAGTAGATGTGGTTTATGATGAAGAGTTAGTGATGGAAGGAAAAGATTTAGTATTTGCTATTGAATTCTTGCCCGGGCAATATGACCAAAGGGCAGATTCAGCTGCGGAGTGTATACAAATTTTAACTCAAAAAGATAAACCAATAGTTAAAACTGCAAAAGTTATAATACTAAAGGGTAAGATTACCGAAAGTGAACTAAGCACAATTAAAGAATATTGTATAAATGCAGTAGACTCTAGACAAGCAGTGATGGAAAAACCAACAGATTTAGAACAGAATTTTATTGAGCCAGATAAAGTTAGTATAGTTGAAGCTTTTACCCATATGAATGATGAGAATTTAAGAGAATTTTTAAAAGATAATGGTCTCGCAATGAGTTTTTATGACCTTAAATTCTGTAGAGATTATTTTAATGAAACTGAAAAGAGGAACCCGACTATAACTGAGATAAAAGTTATAGATACCTATTGGTCAGATCATTGTAGACATACAACGTTTAATACTGTAATTCAAGATGTACATATTGACGAGGGTAAATATTCTAAACCAATTATGGCAGCTTATGCAGAATATTTAGACACTAGAGAGTTTGTTTATGGCCCTAAGAGCAGAGATGTTACACTTATGGATATGGCCATCATTGGTATGAAGGACTTGAGGAAAAAAGGCAAATTAAAAGATCTTGATGTTTCAGACGAAATAAATGCTTGTAGTATAATTGTAGAAGCAAATATTGATGGAGAAATGGAAAAGTGGCTGGTAATGTTTAAAAATGAAACTCATAATCATCCTACTGAAATAGAACCTTTTGGTGGCGCTGCTACTTGCCTTGGTGGAGCAATAAGAGACCCATTATCAGGTAGAAGCTATGTTTATCAAGCAATGAGAGTTACCGGATGCGCTAACCCTACAGGAAAAATTTCAGATACCTTAAAGGGTAAACTTCCTCAAAGAAGAATAACCCTTGACGCAGCACATGGATATAGCTCTTATGGAAATCAAATAGGAGTTGCAACAGGACTTGTTTCTGAGGTTTACGATAAAGATTTTGTGGCTAAAAGAATGGAAATAGGTGCAGTTATTGGAGCAGCGCCATATAAGAATGTGGTCCGAGAGCAGCCAATGCCTGGAGACGTAGTTATACTTCTTGGTGGTAAAACAGGTAGAGATGGATGTGGTGGCGCTACTGGCTCCTCCAAAAAGCATAGCGAGAGCTCGATTCTAACTTCAGGAGCAGAAGTTCAAAAGGGAAATGCACCTACAGAGAGAAAAATTCAAAGACTGTTTAGAAATCCTGTGGCAACTACACTTATAAAAAGATGTAATGATTTTGGAGCAGGTGGAGTATCCGTAGCTATAGGGGAACTAGCAGATGCACTTGTAATTAATTTAGATGCAGTGCCTAAGAAATATGATGGACTAGATGGTACAGAGCTTGCTATATCCGAATCCCAAGAACGTATGGCTGTTGTTGTAAGGTTAGATGATGCACAGACGTTCATAAACCTATCAGAAGAAGAGAATCTAGAGGCAACACTTGTAGGTAGGATAACTGATGATAATAGGCTTAAAATGACATGGAAGGGAAATACTATTGTTGATATAAGTAGAACTTTTCTAGATACTAATGGGGTTAAACAAGTTACTAATGTAAAAGTATCAGCACCAAGTGAAAGTGAATACTATTTTTCAAAAGATAAATTACCAAGTAGTAGGGAATCAATAAAAGAAGCGTGGAATTCCACATTATCGAATTTGAATATTTGTAGTCAAAAGGGATTATCTCAATGTTTTGATAGCACTATAGGGGCAGGAACAGTATTAATGCCTTTTGGTGGAAAGTTTCAGAAAACACCAATTCAGGCTATGGTATCAAAGCTACCTGTACTTAAAGGAAATACAAATACAGGTACAATAATGTCCTATGGATATAATCCTAAATTATCTAAATGGAGTCCTTTCCATGGAGCTGCTTATGCAGTGCTAGATTCTGTAACAAAGATAGTAGCTTGTGGTGGAGATTATGAAAACATTAAACTTACCTTCCAAGAGTATTTTGAAAAATTGTCAAACGAACCTTATAAATGGGGCAAACCATTTTCAGCGCTCCTTGGAGCATTTCATGTACAAAAGGAGTTTAGTATAGCTGCTATTGGTGGAAAAGATAGCATGTCGGGTACCTTTAATGATATTAATGTACCACCAACCTTGGTATCCTTTGCGGTGGACGTTGTAAATACGGATGTTATAATATCTCCTGAGTTTAAAAAATGTGATAGTCAGGTGGTTTTAATTTATGCAACTAGAGGTGAAGATGGATTACCTGATTTTAAAAGACTTCGCGAAAACTATAAATTAGTAAAGAAATTAATAGATAGTGGTAGTGTTTTATCTTCCTATGCAGTAGGAATGGGTGGTCTTTGCGAGGCTATATCAAAAATGTGTTTTGGTAATAACATAGGATTTACATTTGCCCATGATATAGACGCCAGTAGCATATTTAAAGAGGATTATGGAAGTATAGTAATGGAAATAGATAAGAATTTGAATTCGGAGTTAATTTTGCAGTGCGCAAATATTGTGATACTAGGAAATACCAAAGCTGAACCATTTATTAATGTGTTAGGTGAAACTATTAGTCTAGAAGAAGCTATAAGTAAATGGGAAGCACCGCTAGAAAGTGTGTTTAACACAAAAGTAAATAGTGGAGTAGAAAATATTAGCACAGGCAAAACCTATGGAGCTCTTGGAAACTCAAAAATAAAAACTCTGGCTAGTATTAAAATTCCAAAGCCTAAAGTTATAATCCCTGTGTTCCCAGGTACTAATTGTGAGTATGATTCTATGAGAGCTTTTGAAAAAGCTGGGGCTGAAGTGGAGATTATGGTAGTAAATAATTTATCACCGAGACAAATTGAAGAATCTATAAAAATTATTGCGGAAAAAATAAAGAAAGCTCAAATTGTTATGCTACCAGGTGGATTTAGTGCAGGAGATGAACCGGATGGATCTGGTAAATTTATTGCTACATTTTTTAGAAACCCTATAATAAGGGAGTGCATAAGTGAGTTATTAGAAAATAGGGATGGACTTATTCTGGGGATATGCAATGGATTTCAAGCACTAATCAAACTTGGATTACTTCCATATGGAAAGATAACTGGCATAACAGAAAAAAGCCCAACCTTAACATATAATGAAATTGGAAAACATATGTCTCGTATTGTTCAAACTAAAGTAGTTTCAAATATGTCTCCTTGGTTAAGTAATTTAAAAGTTGGTGACATTCATTCCATACCCATATCACATGGTGAAGGAAGGTTTGTAGCAGATGATGCACTAATTAAAAAATTATTTGAAAGTGGTCAAGTAGCTACACAGTACGTAGATTTTAACGGTATTCCAAGTTATGATATAAACTTTAATCCTAATGGTTCTATGTATGCTATTGAGGGGATAACTAGTATGGACGGAAGAGTGTTTGGCAAAATGGGTCATTCTGAAAGAGTTACTACAAATACACTAAAGAACATTATTGGTGAAAAGGACCAGAAAATATTTGAAGCAGGAGTGAATTACTTTAAATAACAATCAATAACACGAACTTTAATTATTGTTAAAGTGTTAAATTGTTAATATATATGCATAAATACGAACAATAATAATTATATTATGTATAATGCATTGACTTAGTAAATAATAGATGTTAATATAAAAATAGTTCACAATACAAAACAATAATTAGTTCATCTATATATTTCTAAAGATATGGTTTAGAAGTTTCTACGAGAGGCCTTAAACTTCTCACTATTGGTGAATCTTGAATTGACCTTATACTAAGGGCTATTTTCTATTCCCTTTAATTCAGGATTATACCATTAGAATATATTTTCTTATGGTATAATCCTTTTTTTATTAGTAATTATAAAAGGTGAATAATTTATATTGGAGGTAGGAAAATGACGGTTGGAATTATTTTTGGAAGTAAATCAGATAGTGACATAATGAAAAATGCAGCAGTGGCGTTAAAGGAATTTGGCGTAGATTATGAAGTACATATTTTATCAGCTCATAGAGTCCCAGAAAAATTAATGGAAGTAATAGTAGAAATGGAAAATAACGGGGTAGAATGCATCATAGCGGGGGCAGGGCTTGCAGCACATCTTCCAGGTGTAATTGCATCTCATACAGTGATGCCAGTGATTGGAGTGCCAATTAATGCTGCACTGCAGGGTATGGACTCACTACTATCAATTGTGCAGATGCCAAAAGCTATTCCAGTTGCTACGGTGGGGATAAATAACAGTTATAATGCTGGAATGCTAGCAGTTCAAATTTTAGCTCTTAAGGATTTAGAACTTAAAAATAAACTAATGAAATATAGAAAAGACATGAAAGAAAAATTTATAGCAGATAATGAACAAGGCGTTGAATTTTAAGATTAAAAATTAAATATTAAGGAGTGGTTATTAATGGGAGATTCAGTACTTTTATATGAGGGAAAGGCTAAAATAATGTACAGCACAGATAAGGAAGATGAGGTTAGAGTATATTTTAAAGATGATGCAACAGCTTTTAATGGTATTAAAAAGGCTCAAATTGAGAATAAGGGAATTTTAAATAACAGTATAACTACTAGTTTGTTTCAACTATTAGAGAAAAAAGGTATAAAAACCCATTTTATTAAAAAACTAAGTGACAGAGAACAACTTTGTAAAAAGGTTGAGATAGTGCCTCTAGAAGTAATTGTGAGAAATGTTGCAGCTGGTAGTATGGCAAAAAGATATGGAATAGCAGAAGGTACAGAGCTAAAAACAACAGTGTTTGAATTAAGCTATAAAAATGATGATTTAGGTGATCCTCTTATAAATGATTCACATGCAGTAGCTATGGGACTTGCTACACCAGAAGAATTAAAAGCAATATATAATTCAGCTTCAAAAATAAATGATATTTTAAGAGGTGTTTTCCTTGAAAAAGATATTAATTTAATAGATTTTAAATTAGAATTTGGAAGATTCAATGGAGAAATTATTTTAGCAGATGAAATCTCACCTGATACTTGTAGATTTTGGGATGTTAAAACAGGTGAAAAACTGGACAAAGATAGATTCAGAAGAGATTTAGGGAATGTAACAGAAGCTTACGAGGAAATATTGAGTAGAATAAATAAATAACATTCATGTGTTAAATGAAAGAATCACATCAAGGAGGGATTTGCTTGAAGCTAAGTAAAGAATTGAAGGAAATATCTAAGAATTATGAAGAGAAGTTATATGATAGTTGTGATTATAAATACGAAGATAAATTTAAAGATGAATGCGGTGTGTTTGGAATTTTTTCAACTGAAAAAGATTTAGATGTATCAACTTTAACTTATTATGGACTTTATGCATTGCAACATAGAGGAGAAGAAAGTGCAGGAATAGTATGTTCTGATGGTGTTAACCTTACCTGTGAAAAGCAAATGGGTCTTGTATGTGATGTTTTTAATGAGCAGAATCTTAAAGCGATGAAGGGTTATGCTGCAATTGGTCATGTAAGATATTCTACAACAGGTAGTAGTGAAGTGAAAAATGCACAACCACTTCTAACTAAATTTAAACTAGGAGATATAGCTATAGCTCATAATGGAAATTTAGTAAATGCAGAGGTCATAAGAGAATTACTAGAAGACTGTGGCCATATATTTCAAACATCAATAGATTCAGAAGTTATATTAAACCTAATAGCTAGAGGCGCTAAAAAAGGGGTTGAAAAGGCTGTAGTTGATGCTATACAGGCTGTTAAAGGGTCCTATGCAATAGTCATGCTTACAAAGGATAAATTAATTGGGGTTAGAGATCAAAACGGAATACGACCTCTTTGTATTGGTACAATAGGAAATAGTTATGTTATTGCATCAGAAAGTTGTGCACTAGATGCAGTAGGTGCAGAGTTTTTAAGAGACGTAGAGCCAGGAGAGATAGTCATAATAGATGAGAATGGACTTACCTCTATTAATTTTGCGGAAAAAGCTAAAATATCAACTTGTGCATTTGAATATATATATTTTGCAAGACCTGACAGTACAATTGATGGGATTAATGTGTATGCTTCAAGAGTTAGAGCTGGAGAACAGTTATTCGAAGAATCACCAATCGACGCTGATATGGTTATAGGGGTTCCCGATTCTGGTATGGCAGCTGCTATAGGATATTCTAAAGCCTCTGGAATACCTTTTGGAATGGGTCTTATAAAAAATAGATATGTAGGTAGAACATTTATAAGTCCAACTCAAGAAACTCGTGAAAGGGCAGTATCTGTAAAACTAAATGCCTTAAAAATAAATGTAGAAGGTAAAAGAGTTATTCTTATAGATGATTCAATAGTTCGTGGAACTACAAGTAAAAGATTAGTTGAAATATTAAAAAAAGCTGGGGCAACAGAAGTTCATTTTAGAGTTTGTTCACCAGTAGTAAAATATCCATGTTATTTTGGAATTGATACCCCTTATAGAAAAGATCTAATTGGGGCTAATATAGAAGTTTCGGAAATAAGACAACAGATAGGTGCAGATAGTTTGGGATACTTAAGTATTGAGGGATTGTTAAAATCTTTGGGTCGTACCAACTTTTGCTTAGGTTGCTTTAAGGGTACATATCCAGTATCGGCTCCCTTTGAAAATGACAAAGATAGATTAGAAAGGTAGGGTATATTTATGATAACTTATAAAGATGCAGGCGTTAATATTGAAGAAGGGTATAAGTCAGTAAGTTTAATAAAAGAATATGCAGCCAAAACATTTACGGAAGGTGTCTTAAATCATTTAGGAAGTTTTGCTGGTATGTTTGAAATAGGTGAGGGTTATAAAAATCCCGTTTTAGTTTCTGGTACTGATGGAGTTGGTACAAAACTTGATATTGCATTTAGAATGAACAAATATGATACAGTGGGTATTGATTGTGTTGCTATGTGTGTAAATGATGTGCTTTGTAATGGTGCTAAGCCACTTTTCTTTTTAGATTATATAGCTTGTGGTAAATTACATGCGCAGACGGCAGCACAACTAGTAAAGGGTGTGTCCGATGGGTGTATTCAATCTAATTGTGCACTTATAGGCGGTGAAACTGCAGAAATGCCAGGATTCTATAGAGATGGCGAATATGATATGGCAGGGTTTACTGTTGGTATAGTGGATAAACACAAAATTATTGATGGTTCAGGTATTAAAGATGGTTATTCACTTATAGGAATCGAGTCTTCAGGACTTCATAGTAATGGGTTTTCACTAGTTAGAAAATTAATACCAGATTTAGACATTGATTTTAATGGACAAAAGATTGGAAATATACTTTTGACGCCAACAAAAATTTATACTAAAACTGTACTAAATCTTTTGGAAAAATTTGATATAAAAGGTATGGCTCATATAACTGGTGGTGGTTTTTATGAAAATATACCAAGAATGTTCCATGAAAAATTTACAGCAGTTATAGATAAAAATAGTTTTAATACTCCAGATATTTTTAAATACCTTATGTCCCAAGGAGTTACAGAGGAACATATGTATAACACATATAATATGGGTATAGGCTATGTATTATGTGTTGAAGATAAGGATACTTTAAAGGTTATAAAGACCATTTCGGATTTAGGTGATAGAGCATATAAAATCGGTCATATTGAATCTGGAGGTGCGGGAGTTTGCTTAAAATAGCCGTATTAGTGTCAGGCAGTGGAAGCAATCTTCAAGCTATAATGGATAATATAGATAGCGGATACCTAAATTGCTCTATTGAGGCAGTGATTAGTGATAAGAAGGATGTATATGGCTTAGAAAGAGCAAAGTCCAAAAATATAAAAACATATGTAGTAGATAAAAAAGAATATGGCGCTAAGCTTTCTGATAAAATATTAGATATAGTGCAAGGGAAAATAGATTTAATCGTACTGGCAGGATTTTTATCTATACTTCAGGGAAATTTAATAGAAGTTTTTGAAAATAAAATTATAAATGTTCATCCCTCCCTTATACCAGCCTTTTGTGGACCGGGTATGTATGGTATTAAAGTTCATGAGTGTGCAATAGAATATGGAGTTAAAGTTTCCGGGTGCACTGTGCATTTTGTAGATAAATGCACAGATTCAGGTGCTATTATAATTCAAAAGGTTGTAGAGGTTTATAGTGAAGATACAGCTAAAGATTTACAGTTAAGAGTTTTAAAAGAGGAACATATAGCACTTTCTGAAGCTATTAAATACATAAGTGAGGGAACAATGAAAATACAGGGAAGAAAAGTTGGGAAGGTGGAATAAAAATGGTTAAAACAGCACTTATAAGTGTTTTCGATAAAACAAATATTTTAGAACTTGCAACATCACTTCAAAATAACGGTGTAGAAATTATATCTACAGGTGGAACTTTTAAGTATTTAAGTGAAAATGGCATAAAAGTTTTGGAGATATCTGATGTAACTGGCTTTGATGAGATATTAGATGGAAGAGTTAAAACACTACATCCAACAATTCACAGCGGGATTTTAGCTATAAGAGATAATAAAGAGCATATGGCAACTATTAAGGCTAAAGGAATAAAACCTATCGATATGGTAGTAGTAAATCTTTATCCCTTCTTTGATAAAGTAACAGAAAATATAAGTTTTGAAGAAAAAGTTGAATTTATTGATATTGGTGGACCAACTATGCTAAGAGCGGCAGCTAAAAACTTCAAGGATGTTATTGTGCTTAGTGATATAAAAGATTATAAAAACATTATAAGTATAATGGATGACAAAGCGGAAGTTCCTTTTGAAACTAGAAAACATCTAGCAGGAAAAGTATTTAATTTAATTTCAGCTTACGATGCAGCTATAAGTAATTTCTTATTAGGGGAGGATTTATATCCTGAATATCTTGCTGTTTCCTATAAAAAACAAATGGATTTAAGATATGGCGAAAATCCTCACCAAAGCGCAGCTTATTACGTCAGCACAGCAGAAAGTGGAGCAATGAAGGATATGGAGCAGTTACATGGTAAGGAATTATCTTATAATAATTTAAAGGATATGGATATTGCCTGGAAGATGGTATGTGAATTTGATGAAACAGCTTGTTGCGCATTAAAGCATAATACACCTTGTGGTGTTGCCACAGGAAAAAGCGTACTTGAGACATACAAGAATGCATACGAGTGTGATCCTATGTCTATATTTGGTGGCATTGTTGCTTTTAATAAAAAAGTAGACAGTGAAACTGCTAAAGAACTTATAAAGATATTTTTAGAGGTGGTTATTGCACCAGAGTTTGACGATGAGGCTTTAGAAATATTAAAAGGTAAGAAGAATTTAAGAATTATATTATGTTCGAGTAAAGCAATTGATAAAACTCAGATGGTTAAAGTTGATGGAGGAATACTCGTACAAAGTTCTGATGATAAATTAATCGAGGATATAAAAGTAGTTACTAAAAATAGTCCAACAGATGACCAAATGAAAGATTTAATATTTGCTATGAAAGTAGTTAAATATGTTAAATCAAATGCTATTGTTGTTGTGAAAGACGGTATGACTAAGGGTATTGGCGCAGGACAGGTAAATAGAATATGGGCAGCTGAGCAAGCTTTAGAGAGAGCAGGAGATGCTACGATACTTGCGTCAGATGCGTTTTTTCCATTTGGAGACGTGGTAGAACTAGCTGCAAAATATAGCATAAAAGCCATTATTCAACCGGGTGGTTCTATTAAAGATGCACAGTCCATAGAGGCTTGCGATAAAAATGGAATTTCCATGGTGTTTACGGGTACAAGACATTTTAAACATTAAGAATGTAAAGCATAAAGCTCATGATGGAATAACCTAGTTATCCCCATCATGAGCTTAATAAATATAATAGGAGGGGTTTGTATGAAGGTATTAATTATTGGTTCTGGTGGAAGAGAACATGCACTAGTGTCGAAGGTTGCAGAGAATTCAAAGGTAGAAAAGATATATTGTGCTCCTGGTAACGGTGGTACAAGTAGAGAAAATAAATGTGAGAATGTCAATATTACAAAAATGGATGAGCTTTTAGAATTTGCTGTTAAAAACAAAATAGATATTACCATAGTTGGATCAGAAGAATGGCTTGTACAAGGAATAGTTGATAAATTTAAAGAGAATGGGCTTAAGATATTAGGACCCAGCCAAAAGGCAGCCATGCTTGAGGGGAGTAAAGCTTATTCTAAAGAATTCATGAAAAAATATGATATAAAAACAGCAGCTTACGCGGTTTTTGAAAATGATAATGATGCTACCGAGTATTTAAAAAATTGTGAATACCCTGTAGTGATTAAAGCAGATGGTTTGGCAGCAGGGAAAGGTGTAGTCATTTGTAATGATTACGCAGAGGCACAAAAGAGCATAAATGATTTTATGATTTTAGATATATTTAAGGGTAGCGGAAAGAAAATTGTAATTGAAGAGTTTTTGGTGGGCATAGAAGCATCTATACTGTCTATTACTGACGGTAAAATAATAACTCCTTTTATATCTTCAAAAGATCATAAACAGATATTCGACGGAGATAAAGGGCCTAATACAGGAGGCATGGGGGTTATAGCACCAAATCCATATTGTAATAAAAGTGTATTAGACGAGTTCCAAAACAATATACTAAGGCCGACTCTTAAGGGGATTCAAGAGGAAGAAATGGACTATACGGGTATAATATTCTTTGGCATAATGATAACACATAAAGGCATATATCTGCTTGAGTACAATGTAAGATTTGGAGATCCTGAGACTCAAGCTGTGCTGCCACTTATGAAGAGTGATTTTACTGAACTTTTAATTAGTGCTTTAGATGGAAAACTTACGGATTTTGACTTACAGTGGAAGGATGGACATTCTTGTTGCGTTATTGCTGCATCAAAGGGATATCCAGGCAATTATAGTAAAGGACTTGAAATAAGTGAACTAAGTAAACTAGAGGGTAAGTTATATGTTGCAGGGGCTAGTGATACAGATGGTGTTATGAGAACTGCTGGTGGAAGAGTTTTAGGAGTAACAGGGTTTGGTGAAACACTAGAGAAGGCAAGGGAAATGGCTTATGGGGATATGGAGAAAATAGTGTTTGAAGGAATGCAATACAGAAAAGATATCGGAAAATTAGATTTAAAATAACATCGTGAAGGTTCGGCATGTAGGGGCGTTCTTATAGTAGAGAATAAAGTAAGATAACTTTAACAGATTTACTTTAGAGGACGAAAAGGTAAATAAAATAACTTTTGAGTGCAAAATCGCTATGATTTTTGCACTCTCTTTTTATATTAAGTAAATGGGTTATAGTACAATTAAATAACAGTGAAAAGGATACTTTTATAATGTTACAATTGAAAATATTGGTAATATATTTTCAGTTAATATATAATGATAATTAATACTTGTAATAATCGTTAATTAAAACAGTCAAAGGGGGATTATAATGGAACAATAATATTGTTTATCTATCGCAAAACTACGATTTAAGGATAATTGTAGAGTATTATTAAGATTATTTAATTTGAATAGGGGGTTCATTATTCTTTGAATGTGGAATTATGAACATAGGTTTGGGGAGCAAACCTGCGTTTACAGGAAGAAGAATTGGATCTGAATTTGTGATTGCAGGTATTAACTTTG
Organism: Clostridium sp.; assembly: GCF_050717635.1. Taxonomy (GTDB): domain Bacteria; phylum Bacillota; class Clostridia; order Clostridiales; family Clostridiaceae; genus Clostridium_AD. The sequence continues at coordinate 60,207 of NZ_JBOITO010000040.1, read as the reverse complement.
GAGTGGAAAAGTTTAATTATAAACAGAAATGTATTATGTTAGCTGTTGCTTCTTTTAATAAACGAGCAATAAAAGCATATGAGAAGTTAGGGTTTCAATATATAGATAAATACATGCAAAAAACAAATGGTGGAGAATTTGAATTTATTATAATGAAGAAAGTAATATAAATACATATTTTTCTTATATGCTGTGCAAATTCAATAAATACGATGTATGCAACATTGTAGAATATGGTGAACTAAAAGATATTATGGTTGAGGGGGATTGACAATGAACAATATAGTTAAATTAAAGGCTGGTGATTCGATTGGTATTTTTTCACCATCATCACCGATAACACACTCATGCCCGAAAAGATTTGAACGGGCAAAAAAATATTTACAAGATAAGGGCTTTAAGATTATAGAAGGAAATCTTACAGGAAAATACGATTTCTATAGGTCAGGTAGCATTAAAGAAAGAGTTGAAGAATTAAATGAGTTAATTAGAAATCCAGAAGTAAAGTGCATTATGTCTACAATTGGAGGAATGAACTCAAATTCTATTCTCCCATATATAGATTATGAGGCTTTTAAAAGAAATCCAAAAATAATAATAGGTTATTCTGATGTTACTGCAATTTTACTTGCTATATACACCCAAACTGGAATAAATACCTATTATGGACCTGCATTAGTGGCTTCATTTGGAGAATTGCCACCATTTGTTGATTCTACTTACGAATATTTCAAAGAAATAACTATGGATAAAATTAAATTTCCTTATCTCTTCCAAACTCCTGAATATTGGACAGATGAGTACATTAATTGGGAAACACAAGATATAAGCAAAGAAAAAAGTGTAAATCAATGGATTACAGTCTATGGGGGTGTTGCCCGAGGTAGAGTAATAGGTGGAAACTTGAATACAATTGGAGGAATATGGGGTAGCAAATATATGCCTGAAATAAAGGATGGAGATATACTTTTTATAGAGGATTCTTTAATTGATTGTGCAACAGTAGAAAGAAGTTTTTCTTTATTAAAAGTAAATGGAGTTTTAGATAGGATTTCAGGAATAATCTTAGGTAAACATGAATTATTTGATGACTTAAAGACAGGCAGAAAACCCTATGAAATACTATTAGAAGTATTAGGGGATAAGAAGCTACCATTCATTGCAGATTTTGATTGCTGTCATACATTTCCAATGCTTACTCTACCAATTGGGTGTGAGATTGAACTTGACGCTACAGAAAAGAAAGTATCAATTATGGAAGATTGGTTCAAACAATAATTTCCTTCACAATCTTCATATATGATGCAACTATAATAAGTTACATTTCTATTTTTAGGGGGAGTAAATTTGAAAAAATCAGACATGATTAAAAAATTAGAAAAAATAAAAAAACTGAAATTAGCAGGTGTTATTATATGTATAATTGTTATTTTTAATGCTTCATGTGTTACACCACACGGAGCATTAAGAACTCACTTATTTATTAGTGGTCATCCTATTATAGCGTTTATAACAGCAATAAATGATGATGAATTACATAATAGGGTAGATAGTGAATTTCTTAAAACTAAAAATGCTCATTGTTATGAATTAGGTATACCTCCTTATCATGAAGCCACAGGCACTTCAGAGCAAAGTTATATAGTTAAGAAAAGAGGATTTTTCTATTTTGCAAAATACTATGGGGAGGCGTAAATTTTTTAATTAATTTGTATCAATTTCAGTCGTTCCGCCTTCAAAAGTACCCTTGGGGTATTTATTTTTACATGTATGTAAAAATAAGCTAAATAAAATTTTAGAGTATGTTAATACAATTAGTAGTGAATCAGATTTTTTAACATTTGGTCAAGGAGAATTTAAAATTATAATAATATACTAAGAAATATAGTGTATATAACTAGGTAGTATTTATAGGAATTATTTTTTTAATAAAGGCTATATCAGACTATAAGAAGAACAAAGCAAATAAAATTACTTTTATTATAAGTATTATATTTATTTTATTTGCTTTATTTATGTTTTCTCCTCAGAGTGTAAAATTAATAGATTTCATATTCTAAAATATAAACTTAAATTTAATTAGTGAACATCATTATTTTATTGTTCATCATCTTAAAACTACGATAGATGAATAATCGTAAAAAAATGCGAATTAACATGAAAAATAAAAGAAGTCAGTAGTGGTTGTATCCTACAAATAATAGGAGTGATAGATATGTTACAAGAAGATATTAAAATTCAAAATTTACTGTTATATCCCCAACATATTGAGATGGTTGCAAATTGGATTTATCAAGAATTTGGTAAAGGTAACCCAGATAGAACTCTTGAGTATGTAATTAATAGGTTTAAAAGCAGGGATTTAAATAAAATTCCACTTTCTCTAATTGCATTAATTGATAATGAATGTGTAGGTGTTGTCTCTATTTTTGATAATGATTTAGAAACGAGACCAGAATTGACCCCTTGGCTTGCAGGGCTATATGTAAATCCTAATTGTAGATGTAAGGGGGTCGCTGATAAACTAATAACTGGAGTTCTTGAAATTTGTAAAAATATAAATTATAATACAGTATTTTTGAGAACAGAACACACATCTGATTATTATAAAAAGCATGGTTGGACATTTGTTGAATACACAACTGATGAAAATGGTCTTGAAACAAGTGTTTTTATGAGAAAGTCAATATGAAAGTAACAAAAAAATACATAGATTCAACCAAATGTTTTAATATATCCGCATATATTGTGTAAATCTAATAATTACCCTATATGCAACTTTGTATTTAAGGGCGAATAAATGAGTTGAGAATTCAGATCAGAAAGTGAATTATATTTTTATTACAAAAAAATATAATGTTAACTGTAAATAATCTAAGGGGGGAGCAGGCAAATGAAATATAAATTTATTAACATGAATTCAGAATATGCCAATGTAATTCACACATGGGCATATGAGGGAGAATATTCAATCTACAGCTATGAACATGATGACTGTTTATTGGACCCCAATAATTGGCGAGATATGTATGCAGTTTTAGACAGAAATAATGACTTAGTTGCAGAGGTAACATTATATAATTATGATTTGCCAGAGGGGTTAGATAATACATTTGAGCAGGCGGACATGTTTTATGGTCAAGGAATGAAACCAGACCTTATCGGAAAAGGCTACGGACCAGAATTAATTTCGCAATCTTTAGCCTTTGCACTTACTAAATATAATTATAATAGAGAATATGTTTTATTAGACGTGATTTCTTTTAATAAAAGGGCCTTTAAAGCATATGAAAAATGTGGTTTTGAATTCGTTGAAAAATACAGTGATGAATGCGATGGAACTGTATATGACTTTATAAGGATGAGATATAAAAATCCAAAAGTAAATAAAGAAGTGGAAAGTTAATATTTTTAGTGGTGGCTTTTTTCTTACAACAATTCAATATTCAGTTATGATTAGATATGAAGAAAAAATCTATAAAAATGGGGTGTGAAATCTATGGAAATAGAATTTTGTGAGTTAGGAGAGGTTGATGAAGAAAACCTAAAGTTTGCAGTAATATCAACAATATATAAAGGAAAATGGGTTTATGTTAGACATAAGAAGAGAGATACTTGGGAAATTCCAGGTGGGCATAGAGAAATAGGTGAAAGTATTATTACTACTGCTAAGCGGGAATTGTTTGAAGAGACTGGTGCAAAAGTATTTATCATAAAACCAGTCTGTGATTATTCAATGAATAATTCTAACGGCAAACTATTCGGAAGATTGTTCTTTAGTGAGATAAATGAAATAGGTGAATTACCAAATTCAGAAATAGGCGAGGTTAAATTATTTGATGAATTACCAGAAAAGCTAACCTTTCCACAAATCCAACCATTTCTACATAAGAAAACACTTAAATTAAGATGAAATAGAATCTTATAATGAACCGAGTGTTGATTTTTATAGTAGGTTGTAATTATTATTTAGAATATATTATTGATTATTTATAATTCCTTGGGGGTTTTAATGTGAAAATTATTATTAGAGAATGCACAGCACAGGACTATGCAGAAATTATTTTACTAAATACAAATGAAATGGTACTGGAAAAATGCTTTTAAGTAAGGTTGAAAAATGGGCACAAGACACAGGTGCTTATGGCATGATTGGTGTCAGGAGCAACAAGAGTTGGAGCTCACGCATTTTATATAAAGTGTGGCTATATCGGAAATAAAGAACAGAAAAATTTTAATAAGATTTTATAACTTAAGGGGGTACTATGAAAGATAAGTCATTATATATATATATTTTGGGTACAGTCATTGGGTTTTTAGCATTTGCATTTAGTATGAAATATGTAGAATTTGAACCAATATTGATTATAGTTGGTATTGGTGGCATGATTGGGATGTCGTATTGCGTTACAAAATTAGTTAATTTACATAAATGATGAAACATTCTTAAATAGTGAGTGAATCATAAAAAGCGATAGTTGAACAAGGGTAGAATATGACGAAGAAAAGGTTATTTATATTATGATTTTTGAGGAGGAAACTATGATTAATATTCATGGTGATAATGTTTTATACATGGAGGTATGTTAAAAATGCTAAGTTACCGTAAATTTGATAAAGAGAGTGATTATAATATTATGCGTCGTTTAGTTCAGCAGAATTGTCTGCAAACAGGACATTTATATCCACAGCTACATATAGGAAATCTTGATTTTGACAGATTCGCTTGCGAAGAAAGCCCAGATATATCATATAAGAAAAATTGGATTGTGTATGATAATAACATTGAAATAGGTTTTATTACATCAGAGGAAGAATACTTTTCCATCACCGTTCTTTCAGAGTTTAAACATCTTACACAGGATATAATGAATTATATTGAACATAATTGTTATACAAAGGGTACAACCATAACAACGGAAATTAATAGTGAGGATAGAATGTTAATTAGTATTTTGGAAGAAGGAGGGTATACTCAAACCGACGATTTTGGTTATGTGGGTATGTGTGAATTATCTAAAATAGCGATCTGTTCGCCATTGTCATATGGATTAAGCATCCGTATATCGCAAAAGAGAGATGTAGCAAGACGTGTAGAACTATTTAGAATTCCTACTGGAGGGGTAAGAACAACATCAGAAAGATACGAAAGAATGATGAAATCTCCCTCATATTGTGATGCAACGGATTTGGTAGTTGAAACGGATAATGCAGAGATAATTGCCTACTGTACAATATGGGATGATCCTGTCAGTAAAATAGCAATATTAGAACCAGTTGCCTGTGTAGAGGAATATCGCCGTAAGGGCATTATGAAAAGTACTTTGTTATATGGAATGAACATATCGAAAAATCATGGAACTAAATATATGTATGTTGGTACAGGAGGTAAAAACATTGCTTCGCAAGCTCTGTATAAGAGTGTTGGCTTTATAGAATGCGGAAAATACTGTGAGTGGCAGAAGACACTATAATTTTTTTAATGTAGAGCAACGGACTTCAACTAACAAAATATGACCACAGGTGATACGCCACATTCGTATAAAATACTTCATCAATTGCAAATAAACAATTGATGAAGAATAGTTAGATAATAACGAAGTAAATCATATAGAATGGAATTAGAGAGGAGAATGATTAGTGATGAAAAGAATAGGGGTTAGTTTGATTATGATATTGATTTTGTTATTTCTGACTGCATGTAATTCCAGTAATGTTGTAATCTCTGTAAAAGACGGGACTTATGTTTTGGAGCAAACAGAAACAAAGGCGGTTGCATTACCAAATGTTACTATTTCTAAAGAAAATATTTCATTTTCATATGATGCTTTAAGCAGTTATTTTCCATATGGAACATATAAAATAGAGGGCGATATATTAACAATGAAGACAACTGATGGAAAGTATAAGTATTTATTTCAAGTAAAAGGAGATAAACTTAGTTTTCAGAAAGATGGATCATCAGAGGTGAATTTGACGGATAATAGATTTGGAATTAAGATAACAGATAATGCTGAATTTAAACTAAAACAATAGTAAAATTAATTAATAAAGTGATATATGATAAATAATAAATAAGTTTTTTAGGAGAATATTATGCATAGTTGTTCCGCCTTCAAAAGTACCCCTGGGGTGTTTATTTTTACATGTATGTAAAGATAAGCTAATAGTTTCTTTTATTTATTTAAAAAACAAGTTCATCAAATTTTTCTTAGATTGCAACCAACGGTTGACAGATGCGAACAATGGTTGGTGGTAGTATTTTGAGTGAACATCTATAATCAAGTCATCAAAACAATTCGGGGAGGAAATAGTATGGATTTTCCAGAAAAATTACAATCGCTTAGAAAAATAAAAGGATATTCACAGGAATTTTTAGCTGAAAAATGTGGAGTAAGTAGACAGGCTATATCTAAATGGGAAACTGGAATAGCTTATCCTGAAATGGAAAAACTGGTATGTTTATCTAAAATATATGATGTGACCATTGATTATTTGATAAAAGATGAAATTCTAAAAAAAGACAAAATAAATGAAGCAATTAAAGAAAGTGATTATTCTCAATACATCGGTAAAGTTTGTGACTTGAAGATGAAAAGCCTTATTAAGAGCGTATATAGAAACGTGAAAATCGTTTCATGTGATCAAAAATACATTTTTTTTATAAGGAAAGGTAAAAAAGGACTTACTAACAGAAAATTTGTGCATTCTGTATTGGTTAAAAACAACGACCAGGAGAATAGTGTAGAAGAAGATATAACATATGATATCAATTTGTTAAAAAACATGATAGGGAAATGCAACATTTATGCTAATCCTAATGGATATTTTGGTGGTGCGACATATTTGTTTGCAGAGATTAAAGAGGTTGAAGGAAACACATTAAAGGCATTGGTAGGGAAACAGAAATGTTCAATAAATATTGATGAAATTTCGTCAATATTTGAAGGATAGATGATCAGTTGTTGATTCTTGGATTATAAAAATAAAAGATGAACTAAGTTGGAGAGACAAAATGAAGGTTAATATAGGAAAATACAAAAATATGGGTTATAATATAATTGCATAGGAAGACTAATAATTACAGGCAAATTTTAAAATATAGAAAACAAAAGGAAAGTTGAGGTGTGATGACTATTGAGTATAAAGGAAATATACATTAAGAACTTTACTGTTTTTAAAGAAGAAAATTTAGAATTTTCAAAAGGTATTAATGTAATTATAGGTCAGAATGGTACTGGAAAAACACATTTATTAAAATGCATATATGCTGCTTGTGAAATATCTAAAGAAGGAAATAGGAACATTGATAATATTAGCAATTATTTTGTTGGTGTATTAAAGAAAGGCGAATTTTTTACAAAAATTACAAAGCCACTAGTGTTAGATGTTATACCAGAGTATGGTAGAATCATAAAGGATAAGAAATATTTAATTGGGAAATCACATTCACATTTATCAGATAAATCAACTAATCAAGTTATGTTTAATTTAGAGGAGAGCAGTGATTATACAGGTTCTTATGAAATAGGATTTCCTGATAAAGAGCAAAAAGCCTTATTCATTCCAGCAAAGGAGATGTTATCACATTCAAAAGGGTTTTTAGCACTAAATAATAAGTATGATATGCCCTTTGATAAAACTTATATTGATAGCATTACCAATGCTGAGCTTCCAGAAACTAAAGCAATATCACCATTAAATCAAAGGCTGTTAAAAGTTATTTCAAAAATAATTGATGGAGAAGTAGTATATGAGAATGATACTTTTTATGTGTTAAAAACCAATGGAATAAAAGTAGAATTTTCATTAGAAGCAGAAGGCCTTCGTAAGTTTGGACTTTTGTGGAAGCTAATAAGAAATGGATTAATTGATAAAGATACAATACTTATATGGGATGAGCCAGAAGCTAATATTAATCCGGAATTAATACCAGTTATTGTAGATATAATTATTACATTACAAAGAGAAGGGGTTCAGGTTTTTGTGGCAACTCATAGCTACAATTTTTCTAAGTATTTTGAAATAAAGAGAAATAGTAAAGATAATGTTATTTATCATAATTTATATAAAACCAACGAGGGTATTAAGTCTGAAAGCAAAGAATATTTTGGTGAATTAAAAAATAATTCTATAATTGAGGCTGATTCTAAACTTTTAGATGAAGTTATAGATAAGAATTTAGTGGAGTAAATATATGAAAAACAAGGTATTGTTAGACGAAAATAAAAAGTATGAGTTTGATTTTTCAGATTTAGAGTATGTATGGGAAATGCATGATTTAACAAACAATATAATGCTTAGTGATGTGGATTTTATTACTGAGACTGATAAAGAGGTATTATTTATTGAATATAAGAATGCTAGCATAGAAGGTGCGGTAAATCCAAATGGAATGCTACAAAAGATTAAGGGTGAGGATTTTTATAAGAGAATAGCTCGTAAATATTATGATAGTCTTTTCTTGTTTTGGGCTTGTAAAGGAAATGAAAAAGAATTACCAATAACATATGTTTTATTAATTGAACATCCAATAATTGATATAAAATTAAGAAAACAATTAAAGATTAAAATAATAAAGCAATTACCATTTAAATTGGAAGGTAAGAAAATGGTACGAGAAATAATATCAAATTTTGAAGTTTATAACCTGGAAGAGTGGAGAGAAAAGTTTCCGCAAATTAAGATTACACCGGTGGTGAGTGTAGAGTAATGGCGTAATTAAATTTAAATGCTGATTCCTGGATTATGGAAATAAAAAGCTTGAATATTGTGTGAATGTTTTATATGATGATAGTAATAAGGTAAATTACAATTGATGAAATTTATATATAGGAGATGATAAATGTGAAAGTTATTAAGCAAGATGGAAGACTCCAAAGTTTTGATGTACAAAGAATAAAAACTAGCATATATAGAGCTTCTGATGATGCCAATGAACCATTAAATACATCAGATATTGAGAATTTAGCTAGGAGCATTGAAAGAGAAATAAAAGATCTTGATAAGGATACTATTCAATCTTATCTTATTCAAAGTATAGTGCTCAGTGTAATAGAAAAATCAGGTTTTCACAAGGTGGGTAAATATTATAATCGTGGGAAAGTAGAATAATTATAAAAAAGTAGATGAAATAAATCATCTGCTTTTTTATATTGTAATGTAGATTGTTTTAGGAGGAAATTATTATGGAATTGTGGGATATTTATGATGAAAATAGAGAGAAAACTGGAGGGACTCATAAAAGAGGTATGCCTATGGTGGAAGGCGACTATCATTTGGTGATTCATGTCTGGATTGTTAATGCGAGTGGAGAATATCTAATTCAAAAGAGACAGTCTTGGAAAAAGGGATGGCCTAATATGTGGGATGGGTCTGCTGCTGGGTGTGCAACACTAGGGGAGAGTAGTGTAGATGCAGTTATGCGTGAAACAAAGGAAGAATTGGGTATTGATTTAAATATTAGTAAAGGTGAAAATTTATTTTCAATTAAATTTTCTAGTGGCTTTGATGATGTATGGCTTGTACGTCAAAATGTAGATATAGGAGATTTAAAACTTCAGTATGAGGAAGTTGCTGACGCAAAATGGGTAAGTGAGACGGAAATTAAACAAATGGTATGCAATGGAGAGTTTATAGCATACGATTATCTTGATAAATTATTTGGGATGATAAATAATGAGTTGCTATAACACATAAAGTTTGGTTATAATATTAGATAGTAGGAATATTTCAAGAAACTTACATATATGTAGTTCGTTTTAATGTATAAGCTTTATATAACTTGAGGGAGGTGGATATATTGGAAAAAAGATTTAATACTACAGGTAATTGTGTTCCTAAAAAACATTTCATGGTAAATGTAGATGATAAATTAAAAGCTATAGAAAATATGGTAAATATGGGAGACTATTTTACTATAAATAGACCACGCCAATTTGGGAAAACTACAACTTTAGATATGTTGGAGAAAAAATTAGAAAAAAAGTTTTTGACTATATCTATAAGTTTAGAGGGCATTGGAGATGCAGTTTTCAAAGAAGAAAAAAGTTTTTCTAATATATTCTTAGAGCTTATGGAGAGGAGTTTAGAATTTCAAGATGAGAAGGAAGCTAAGAGATTAAAAGGATTATGTGGGGATATTTCAAATCTAAACGATGTTTCAAAAGTAATAACCCAATTCATTAAAGAGTCTACGAGAGAAGTTATATTGATAATTGATGAGGTTGATAAATCAAGTAATAATCAATTGTTTTTAAGTTTCCTTGGTACTTTAAGAAATAAGTATCTTCTTAGAAATAAAGAACGTGATTTTACCTTTTTATCTGTAATTTTAGCTGGAGTACATGATGTTAAAAATCTCAAAATAAGACTTAGAGATGAGGATGAAAAGAAGTTAAATAGCCCTTGGAATATAGCAGTTGATTTTGATGTCGATATGAGCTTTAATCGAGTTGAAATAGGTTCAATGCTTAAAGAATATGCAAATCATCATAAATTGAAACTGGATATAGAGGAATTATCAGATAGAATTTATTTTTTAACAGGTGGGTATCCATTTCTAGTAAGTAGGGTATGTAAAACTATAGATGAGAAGATTTACCCGGATAATAAAAGTCCTTGGAATATAAAGGACATTGATAAGGCTGTTAAATTAATAATAGGTGAAGTTAATACATTGTTTGAAAGTATAGTTAAAAATCTTGAAAATAATGAGGAATTATATCTTTTGGTAAAAAGAATCTTAATAAATAGTGAAATAATAATTTTTAATGCACTTGATCCCGTAATTAATATAGGAGTAATTTATGGTATTTTTAAAGAAGGAGTTAACGGAGTTGTTATAAGTAATAAAGTATTTGAGGAAGTAATTTATAATTATATAATATCAAAGTCGAGGACAACTCAGAAGGATATGAGTCAATATAATTTTAAAGATAAATTTATAACTGATCAAGGTGGATTAGATATTCAAAAGATACTATGCAAGTTTCAACAATTTATGAAGGAACAATATAGTCATGTAGATGCTGTATTCATAGAGAGAGAAGGTAGATTATTATTCCTTGCGTTTATTAAGCCTATAATTAATGGAGTAGGATTTGACTTTAAAGAAGTCCAGATTTCCGAAGAAAAAAGGTTAGATATAGTTATAACATACAATAGCTTTAAGTATATTATTGAACTTAAAATATGGAGAGGCGAAAAATATCATAAAGATGGTTTAAATCAGCTTAGTGATTACTTGGATATTCATAGTATGAATAAAGGTTTTTTAGTTATATTTAACTTTAATAAAAGCAAAGAGTATAAAAAAGAAAGCAATTTTGAAAATAATAAGGAGATATTTATAATTCATGTATAAAACTAAAAAAGTAGTTGGATATCATCCAACTACTTTTTTTATGTAATCTTTAAATCATGTCTAAAAGCATTTTAACGGCAATGGCTAAAGACATTGTTACAAATATAGGTTTAATAAGTTTTGAACCTTTATTTAATGCAACGGTTGTCCCCATTCTAGCCCCTATTATCATACATATTGCCACTGGGATTCCATATGTATAATTAATTTTTGCGTTTATAGCAAATAAAACTAGGGCTGTAACATTACTGGTGAAATTTAAAACTCGAGCATTAGCAGATGAAATTAAGAAATTGAATCCAAAAATATTTATAAATCCAAAAACTAAAAATGATCCAGTACCAGGTCCAAAAAAACCATCATAGAAGCCGAGACAAAGAGCAAGTATTATTCCGTATCCCACATTTTTTTTAGAAAGTCCTTGAAATTTATCCTCAAGCCCTAAGGATTTAGAAAAAAGAGTATAAATTCCAATAAACATGATAAGAATTAAAACCAAGGGACGTAAAAATTTAGGGTCTACATATAATACTGATCTAACACCTAACATAGCACCTATGAAAGTAAAGGGAATGAGAAATTTTAAAAGCTTAAAATTGGCTTTACCTGATCTTATAAATTTAAGAGAAGAGGTAAAAGAACCAGCAGTTGCACTAAATTTGTTGGTTCCAAGCACCATGCGAATAGGTAGTCCTGTAAGCATAAAGGCTGGTACGCTTATTAAGCCTCCACCACCTGCTATTGAGTCTACAAAAGCTGCTAAAAAACCAGCTATGCATAGAAAGATAATAGTTAACATAAAACACCTACCTAATTTTATTTAAGCTAAAATATGTACAATATTTCATAATCATTATAATTGATTATAGGCATAAATGTAAGGGTTATTAATGTCATATTTCTTAAAGATATACATATCCCCTTGATTTATATGAAATATATACGTATTATATATAGATGGGGTTAAAAAAACATAAGCTTTTTCCCTTGAAGGAAAGTAAAGCAAAATTATAGGAGGATTTAAAATGTTAGAACAAAATGAAGTAAATAAAGATAATAGTGAGGAATTAAACCATATAGAAAATGAAGTTGTAGAAAACAAAGAAGGTATATCTGAAAATATAAAGGTAGATAAATCGATAAAACCTAGGTTTATAGATACTTTAAAAGCTAGCCTTATAGATTTAATAGTTATAGGTGGAATATCAACGGCATTAGTATTTATCGCAGATTCCATTCTTAGATTAACAGGGTATTATTTAACTCAAAAATTCCAAATGTCATTTATAATATTTATGGTTGTAATGGTATTATATATGAGTATTATGGAAAGTGGAAAAGCGTCAACTACACTTGGTAAGAAATTATCAGGATTAACGATTATAAAAGGATAGGAGATTCTGAAATATTATGAAAAAAAGAAAAGAATATGAATTTTACATAGAAGATATAGAATTTCCAGCACAGGGCATAGCCTTTTATGAAGGTGAAAAAGTTTCAATTAAAAGTACACTACCAGGGCAAACAGTAATTGGTAGAGTATCAAAAAAGAAACAAGTAGGTGTAGAAGCTAAACTAATAAAAATACTCAAAGATGTAGACTATAAAATTGAGCCTAGATGTAGCATTACGGATTTATGTGGTGGATGTAGTCATCAATTTCTTTCTTACGAAAAACAATTAGAATTAAAAGAGAAACAGGTATTGAAATTGTTTGAGGAGGCAGAAATTAAAGATTTTGAGTTTTTAGGTGTTGAAAAAAGTCCTGAGATATTCGAGTACAGAAATAAGATGGAGTTTACTTTCGGTGATTTTCAAAAGGGTGGAGAACTTGCTCTAGGTATGCATACCAAAGGAAGAAGCTTTAGTATAGTTAATGTATCAGATTGTAAAATTGTAGATAATGATTTTAGAGAAATATTAAAACTAGTATTAGATTATTTTAGAGAACTTAAATTGCCACAATATAACGTAATGACGCGTAAGGGGTATTTAAGAAATTTAGTTGTACGAAAGGCTAAAAATACTGGTGAAATATTAGTTAATCTAGTAACTACAACTCAAATTGACCTTGACCTTACGCAGTTAACTAACATGCTTATAGCATTAAAATGTGATGGTAACATTACAGGAATAATACATATGTTTAATGACTCGTTGTCAGATATGGTTAAAGATGATAAAACTGAAATACTATACGGAAAAGATTATATTATTGAAGAATTATTAGATCTTAAATTTAAAATTAATCCCTTAGCTTTTTTTCAAACTAATACAAAGGGAGCAGAAAAGCTTTATAGTATTGTTAGGGACTTTCTTGGGGATTCAGAATCAAAAACAGTGTTTGATTTATATTGTGGAACGGGAACTATTGGACAAATTGTTGCACCTAAAGCAAAAAAAGTTTTGGGAATTGAATTAATAGAAGAAGCGGTGGCTGCTGCAAATGAAAATGCAAAAATTAATAACCTTAATAATTGTGAGTTTATAGCAGGTGATATTGCTAAGGTTATTCAAAATATAAAGTATAAACCGGATAGCATTATTTTAGATCCACCAAGAGTTGGAGTTCATCCTATAGCCTTAGATTATGTGATAAAATTTGATGCGCCTCATATAGTTTATGTTTCTTGCAACCCTAAAAGTTTAGTAGTCGATTTAAAGGAAATGATGAGTAGAGGATATAGTGTGCAAAAGATAGTACTTATGGACATGTTTCCTCATACTCCACACATAGAGACTATTGTGGATTTAGTAAAAATTTAAAAAAACATTTTCAGATTAAACCGAAACTTGTACCCTTTCTTATTTGAATTGCATATAAAGTAGTATAAATTCAAATAAAGGGGGTACGTTCATGGTAGAGATAATTATTCAATATGTATTAATACTTCTTTTAGTGATAGGCCTTGGATATTTAGTTTATTTGCTAAAGGATAATGATGTAAATATTGTGGATGACTATTATGGACTCAATTATGTAATACTTGGATCTTTAGACCAGGGAGAAGCTACAGCTGAAAATGTAAAAAAAGTCATTAGAGTAATTTCAAAAACAGTTCAATATGTAGAAACTAATTATAGTGATAAAGATAATAACTTTAAAGAAGAGAAAGCTATTCAACTTTCAAAGAATGCTACTAATTTATTGTGTTTTCAAAGTAACATAGATGACGAAAGCATAAAATATCTGGTGAGACTTGCTGTGGCATTATTGCCACCAACTAGTAACACAATTGGTTAAGGACTTAACAAAATTAGAGCGAATTACTGTATTAACCGGTAGGAGTTTTTAATTCTGCCGGTTAATGTTTTTATAAAAGATAACATTGAAAGTATGAGTTACACTAGGAGGCAAAATTAATGTTGAGAACTATAGAATATGGAGAAATTGAAGGAAATTATATATTAGTTGATGTAAGAAGTCCAGGTGAATTCATGGATGGAACTATAAATGGAGCAATAAATATCCCTTTATTTGATGATGAAGAGAGAAAAATTATTGGTACCGTGTATACAAAGGAAAGTGTTGAAAAGGCAAAAAGAATAGGTCTTGAAGTAGCTTCTACAAAATTACTCCATATTTATGATGAAATTAAAGAACTCCAGAAACAATATGATAAAATTATTTTATTTTGTGCTAGAGGAGGAATGAGAAGTGGTATACTTGGTTCGCTACTCAGCGCATTTGGGGTAAATACAGAGAGAATAAATGAGGGATATAAAGGATATAGAAGGTTTGTAGTTGAAAACCTACCAAAGGTTAACGAAAGTGTTCAATATATTGTTTTACATGGTAACACTGGTGTTGGAAAAACTGAAATTCTTAAACAGTTACAGCAAGATGGATTTCATATTTTAGACTTAGAAGGATATGCTAATCATAGAGGATCACTATTAGGAACAGTAGGGCTTGGTAAATCTACTAGTCAAAAACAATTTGAATCTAATATATTTCATATGTTACAAAAGGCTAAAGGCTCTTACGTATTTGTTGAAGCAGAAAGCAAACGAATAGGAAACGCTACAATACCTGATTTTATATTTCAGAAAATGAAAACGGGTATACATATTTTTGTACAAGCAGATATTGGGTTTAGAGTAGAGCTTATTGTTAATGAATATACAAAACTTGAAAATTGTAACGAGGAAATAATTGAATGTTTAAAAAGACTGGAAAAATATATTGGGGCAAAAAATATTGATAGGTATTCGGAGTTAGTTTTAAAATCAGAATACTATGAAGTGGTAAGTGAACTTATGATAAAGCATTATGACCCTATGTACACTCATGGTTCTAATAAATATGAATATGCATTAGAAGTTCAAGTAGTAGATATAAAAACTGCTACTGAAGAAATTAAAAGTTGGATAAAAACAATTTTACTGGAGGATTTTTATGAGTTTAGATGTTGAAGAAATGCAAACCTATGATGTAACTGACTTAACTTCTCTAGAAAAACTAGAGCCTGTAAGAATAAGACCTGGTATGTACATAGGAACTACAGGAAGCAAAGGATTACATCATTGTATATGGGAAATCTTGGACAATTCTATAGATGAAATAGCTAATGGCTATGGTGATAGAGCAGAGCTAATTTTAAATAAAGATAAAAGTGTTACTATTGTAGATAATGGTCGTGGTATTCCTACGGGAATGCATCCTATAAAAAATAAATCTGGTGTAGAGATGGTGTTTACTGAGCTGCACACTGGTGGAAAATTTAATAATAAAAATTATAAAACTTCTGGAGGGCTTCATGGTGTTGGAGCCGCAGTTGTAAACGCATTATCAGAATGGTTAGTAGTTGAAATAAGACAAAAGGGGAAAGTTTTTACTCAAAGATTTGAATATGCTTACGATAAGAATCTAAAAAGACTTATGCCAGGTACTCCGATAAATAAGCTTGAAATCACAGGGGAAACAAAAAAAACTGGTAGTAAGGTTACTTTTATGCCTGATAAAAATGTATTTACTACTTTAGAGTTTAAAACAGATGTCATTGATGAAAGATTACAAGAATTAGCCTTCCAAAACAAGGGAATTACCTTAGTGTTTATAGACAAGCGTAAGGAAGAAAAAACAGAAAAGGAATATCATTCTGAGAGAGGTCTATTAGATTTTATTGATTATCTAAATGAAAGCAAAACGCTCCTACATAAGGAGGCTATATTCTTTCAAGGTGAAAAAGAAATAAATGAAATGCAATTATATGGAGAGATATGTATGCAATTTACAGATTCTACTACAGAATACATTGCAAGTTATGTTAACAATATACCAACTACAGAATCAGGAACTCATGAAACAGGGTTTAAAACAGGGATGACAAGAGCTTTTAAAGAAGGAGCCAAAAAGCTTAACCTTTTAAAAGATAAGGATAAGGAATTTGAAGGTGATGATTTAAGAGAAGGAATGACGGCAATTGTTAGAATTAAAATAAGTAACCCAATGTTTGAAGGTCAGACTAAAAGCAAACTTGGTAATAATGAAGCTTATAGTATGATGAATGAACTGTGTTATGTTAAAATTTCAGAATGGATAGAAGACAATAAAGAAATAGCTACTAACATAATAAATAATGCAGTGTCAGCTGCAACAAGACGGGATAAAATAAAAAAAATTAATGACGCTGAAAGAAAAAAAGTAGGTAAGGGAGCATCTCCTCTTGCAGGTAAGATTGCAGTATGTACACTAAAAGATTCAGGAGTTACAGAATTTATAGTGGTGGAAGGTGACTCAGCTGGTGGAAGTGCAAAGCAAGCTAGGGATAGAAGATTTCAAGCTATAATGCCTTCGAAAGGTAAAATTATGAATACTGAAAAACAGAAGCTAGAAAACGTACTAGCTAGTGAAGAACTTAAAATATTCAATACTGCTATTGGAACTGGTGTTTTGGGCAATTATAATGAAAAAGACTTAAAATACGATAAGATCATTATTTTAAGTGATGCTGATGTTGATGGATATCACATTAGAACACTATGGATGACTTTTATTTATAGATATATGAGACCCTTAATTGCAAATGGTCATCTTTATATGGGTATGCCTCCACTTTATAAAGTTTATAAAAATGGAAAAAATGGTGAAGTTGCCAAATATGCATATAGTGATGAAGAATTAGTTAAGACGAAAAAAGAAATCGGTAAGGGTTACCTTATTCAAAGATACAAAGGTCTTGGGGAAATGAACCCAGATCAACTTTGGGAAACTACATTAAATCCTACTACTAGGACACTTCAACAGGTGACTATAGAAGATGCAGCTAAGGCAGAAAAAATGGTTTCACTTTTGATGGGGGATGTTGTTGCACCTAGAAAAAATTACATGTACAAATACGCTGAATTTTAGGAGGAATTTATTAAATGGCAAAAAAAATTGATATACCTAAAGATAATAATATAATAATGACTCCAATTGAAGAAGCAATGCCAGATAACTATCTTCCTTATGCCGTGGAAGTTGCTAGAGAAAGGGCCCTTCCAGATGTACGAGATGGTTTAAAACCAGTGCATAGAAGAATTCTTTATGGAGCGTATATGCTAAAGGCATTTCCGGATAAACCCTACTTTAAATCAGCAAGAATTGTTGGAGATATACTTGGTAAATATCATCCACATGGAGACAGTTCTGTTTATGGGGCTATGGTAATCCTTGCTCAAAGTTTTTCTACAAGAAAACCATTAATAGATGGTCATGGAAACTGGGGAAGTCAAGATGGGGATAATGCAGCTGCTATGCGTTATACAGAAGCAAGGCTTTCTCTTATTGCGCTTGAAATGATAAGGGATATTGATAAAGGTGTTGTGGATATGGTAGATAATTATTCTGACACAGAGAAAGAACCAGCTGTACTTCCAGCAAGATATCCTAATTTACTTGTAAATGGAACTTTTGGAATAGCGGTAGGAATAGCTACAAACATACCCCCTCATAATTTAGGAGAGGTAATTGATGGAGTACTAGCTTATGCTGATAATGAGGAAATTACCACAAAAGAATTAATGAAGTATATCAAAGGACCAGATTTGCCAACAGGTGGAATCTTAATTGGCAAGAATGCTATGCGATCTGCTTATGAAACTGGAGAAGGTAAGGTAACACTACGTTCTAAGGTTAACATTGAAATGCTAGAAACTGGACGTCTTGGCATAGTTATCACAGAGTTCCCGTACAGGAAAAACAAGGCGAAATTACTAGGATCTATTTCTGAGATGACAGCAGATAAAAAGCATTCAAAAGCATTAGAATCCATTATAGATATTAGGGATGAATCTGATAGAAGTGGACTTAGATCAGTAATTGAATTTAAAAAGTCTACAAGCAAGGACACTGCAGCTATGGTACTTAGATACTTATTAAAGAAAACAGAACTTCAATGTACTGTACCTTTTAATATGGTAGCCCTGGCCAATGGAAAACCTGAAACTATGGGACTTAAAACTATATTAATGCATTATTTAAATCATCAAAAGGATGTTGTTACTAGAAGAACTCAAAGTCAATTAGAAGTTGCAGAAAAGAGATTTCATATCGTAGAAGGATTTATTAAGGCTATAGATGTGATGGATCAAATTATTGCCACTATTAGAAGCTCAAAATCTAAAAAGGATGCTGGTGCAAATATTGAAGCACAGTTTGGTTTCACAGCTATTCAAACGGAAGCTATACTCGAACTTATGCTATATAAGCTTACGGGTCTTGAATTAAAAATATTTCTAAAAGAGTATAAAAAATTAGAAATATTAATTAAGGGATATAAGAAAATTCTTGAAAATAAAAATGAACTTTTGAAAGTGATAAAAACGGAAATTATAGAAATTAAAGAAAAATATAATGACCCAAGGCGTTCTGAAATTATTGAAGATGATAACGAAGCTAAAATAGACCTAGATGAGTTAATCGTGGTAGAGGATGTTATGATAACCCTATCCAATGACGGATATATAAAGAGAGTACCTATGAAATCTTATAATAGGTCTAACACTAATATAGAAGATATTGAGTATAGAGAGGGAGATTTTAATACACACTTAATTGATACAAACACTAAAGATACTTTAATGATATTTACTGAGGTAGGAAATATGTATAAGTTAAAAGGAGATATAGTTCCAGAATATAAGTGGAAAGAAAAAGGTGAAAGACTTGATACTCTTATCAAAGGGATAGATCTTACAGGAGAAAAGATTGTTGCTTGTTTTTCAGTGGGGAATTTATCTGCACATAATGAATTTATGTTTTTTACTAGCAAAGGGAATATAAAGAAAACTGATTTAGATAAATTTGTTACTAGTTATACTAAATTAACAGCTTTGAGATTAAGAGAAAATGAAACACTTCTAAGTGTTTGGCTAATAGGCAAGGGAAAGCAAGAGAAGTTTATAAAGGTAGTAACTCAGGAAGGTTTGGATTTTTCTGTAGAAAGGCCAGAGCTTGAAGCTATTGATAGGAATACAATGGGCACTCAGTTATTCCATCTAACCTCAAGGGATCAAGTTGTCCAAATAGAACTTACAGAGGTTTCGGACTATAAGGAATTTAATATTAGTATAAATGGAAAAGGTGCAATTAAAATATCTAATAGAAGGAGTAATGCTCCCTTAAGTACTTATACTAAATCCTCTTCTACATTACTTATATTCACTGAAAAGGGCATAGTTCATAAATTACCTAGCTATACCATTCAGAATACCTTAAAAAAGAGTATACTTATTAATACACTATTAGATGATTTTAACCTTGACGATAAAATAGTAGATATTGTTTCCGTTGACGATTTTAACGTAGAAGCTAGCATATATTTCTTTACTAAAAGAGGGTTTACAAAACGAACTAAGCTTAGTGAACTTCAGGGAGACTTTTTGTCAACACCTGTTTATAAGCTTAAAACAGAGGAAGATAAAATAACTTCTGTAAAAATTAACATTGATACTGTAGAGAAAGACGTATTGTTAGTAACGAAAAAGGCAATGTGCATAAGATTTAATGTGAATAATATTAATTATATGGGAAAAGTTGCCTCTGGGGTAACGGGAATAAGTTTAAAAGATGATGATGAAGTTATTTTTGTGGATTTGGTAGTTGCAGTAACGAAAAACACAGAATCTAGTAGTGAAGTAGTTGCTACATTAGACCAGGGATTATCACTAACAGTTAGTTCCTTTAAAGGTGAAAAAAAGATTATAAGACTCGATGATATAAACGTTCAAAATAGAGCTGGTAGAGGTAAGAACTTGACCAATGCATTAGTAGACGATTACGTAGAGGTTGTTATTTTAGAATAGAAATAAAAAAAGACATGCAATGTGAGTTTATATAAAACTAATCTTAGCATGCCTTTTTTATATTTTAAAAAAATAAAAATTAATGAAGGTGTTTATATGGAAAAAATAATACTTAAAAATGGAATAAAATTATTATATAAGAGTGCAGAAAATAATTTAACATCTTTTACAATAGGATTTAATGCTGGTGCAAATAGTGAAAAAAAAGAACAACTGGGAATTGCACATATGGTAGAGCATATGGTTTTTAAGGGAACAGCTTCCCTTACAGAATACCAAATAAATAAATTATGTGATGAAACCTTTGGATTTTGTAATGCAATGACTAATTATCCTTATGTAGTTTATTATGGAACTACCCTAGATGAGGATTTTGAAAAGGGTTTTGAAATTTACTCTGATATTCTTATAAATCCAACTTTTCCACTAAATGGATTCAAAGAAGAAGTTGGAGTGATAATTGAAGAACTAAAAGACTGGAAGGATGACTTAAACCAGTGCTGTGAAGATTCCATGTACTATAATTGTTTTAGAAATAGAAGACTAAAAAATCTAATTATTGGAACAGAGGAAAGCATTCATTCCATCACTATAGAGCAAATTATAGATTTTTACCACAAGCATTACACCGCGGATAATTGTGTAGTAAGCGTAGTATCTTCTATGAGTCTTACTAAAGTTTCAGAAATAGTAGAGAAGCATCTTTATAATTTTAATCCAAACCACTCTAGTGAAAACTGTATATTGGATGAGAATGAGGAGTACGTATACGAAAACAATAATCCTGGCACCTACTTTGAATATAAAGATGGTATTCAAGGGGCGAAAATTCAATATTGTTTCTCAATACAAAATTTAAATTCTAGAGAAATTAGTGCGCTAAAGTTATTTAATTTAGTGTTCGGAGAAGGTACAAGTAGCATATTGTATCATGAAATTAGAACTAAGAGAGGTCTTGTCTATGATATTGGTAGTAAAATTAAAAATGAAACAGGGATAAAACTCTTTATAATTTCCCTTGGAACTTCCTATGAAAATGTCCATAATACTATTAAAATCATTAATGATGAAATAGAGAAAGTTAAAAAACTTAGAAATTATTTTGATGAGCAGTGTATTTTAAAGCTATGCAAAAGTTACAAATTAAAAAGAATGCTAGCAATAGAGAAATCAATTCAGACTAGCATGAATTTATGTGTACACGAAATCATGTATGCAAATGGACTGAAAATATTTTCTAAAATTCAAGGTATGCAAAGTATAAGTGAAAGTGAAATAATGGCAGTAGTAAATAGTGTTTTAGTGAATCCTACTATACAAGTACTAATGCCAAATTTAAATAATGATAAATAGGAGATAAATATGGAGAAAAAGTGGTTACTAAGAAATACCTCGAAGGATATTAGTTTACTTGCAAAAAACTCTGGGGTAAGTGAAGTTATTGCTAAGATTTTAATCAATAGAGGATTAAATAATGAAATAGAAATAAAAAAATTTATGCGGGCCAGTGTAGAGGATTTGTATGATCCATTTTTAATGAAAGATATGGAAAAAGCCATAGATTTAATAGTAGTATTTATGAAAAATAGTGAAAAAATAGTTGTATATGGAGATTATGATGCGGATGGAGTTACTAGTACTGTCATACTGTACAAGGCACTAAAATACTGCGGTGCACTGGTAGATTACTATGTTCCAGATAGAGAAAATGAAGGATATGGGATAAATAGTGATAGAATAAGAAAACTAAAGCAAAAGGGAGTTTCGCTAATTTTAACTTGTGACAATGGAATAGCTGCTATTGAACAGGTTAAACTAGCAAAAGAACTAGGAATGACGGTTATAGTCACTGATCACCATGAGTTAGCATTTGACGAAGATGATAAGGGTGTAAGAACTTTTAAAATTCCACTGGCAGATGCGGTTATAAATCCAAAACAAGTAGAATGCAATTATCCATTTAAAAATTTATGTGGTGCAGGTATAGCTTTTAAATTTGTACAAGCATTATATATAAAACTTGGGATTGATTGTGAAAAGATACAAGAATTTATGGAGATAGCAGGGATAGGAACTATATGCGACGTAGTAGATTTGGTTTCAGAGAATAGAATAATTGCTAAAAACGCTTTAAAAATGTTAACAAATACAAAAAATCTTGGACTTAAATGTCTAAAGGAAATTTTGTGCATTGAAGGCAAGCAGATGAAATCTTACCATGTTGGGTTTCAAATAGGACCATGCATAAATGCTACAGGAAGGTTAGACACAGCAGCACTTTCCGTGGAGTTACTCCTATGTGAAGAGGAAACTAGAGCAAGGGACCTAGCTAAGGTATTATTTGAACTTAACAAAACAAGACAAGAGATGACAACAGATAATGTAGAGGAGGTAATAAATCTCATAGAAAATTCTACTTTTAAAAGTGATAAAGTACTAGTAATTTATAAAGATACTATTCATGAGAGCATAGCTGGAATTGTAGCAGGGCGTGTTAGGGAAGCTTTTCATGTTCCCACTATAATACTCACTAAGGGAAAAGATAACCCAAAAGGCTCTGCAAGGTCTATCGAAGAATACAATTTATTTGAGGAACTAATAAAATGTGAAGAACTTATGGAGAAATTTGGTGGTCATCCCATGGCTGCCGGGCTATCTATAAAAGAAGAAAATATAGATAGGTTAAGGGAAAAGTTAAATCGCATTTGCACATTAACAGATGAGGATATAATTCCAAAGGTAAGGATAGATAAGCGGATGCCGTTAAACAAAATAAATTACAAAATAATTGAAGAATTAGAAATCCTAGAACCTTTTGGTAAAGGTAATCCAGCGCCACTGCTTGCTGAAAAGAATATTTCTGTTTTAAAGATAGATATACTAGGTAAAAAAGCTAATACATTAAAAATAAAATTCATAATGCCAGGAGAAAATAAAACAATAGATGGAATATGTTTTAATAGAGTTGATGAATTTATAGAAATGCTAAGTGATACCTATGGACAAGATCATATGAACTATCTTAAAAACCCTAGGGGTATGAAACTAGATCTAATTTATTCACCTCAAATTAATGAATATAATGGACGCACATCTATTCAATTAAAAATTATAGAATTTAAGATACATTAAAGTATTAAAGACACATAGACATTGCGCCTATGTGTCTTTGTTATATCTTTTTAAAAATTATAAATTACTTTCGTATTGTTGTACCATTTTCTTAACCATTTCTCCGCCAACAGAACCACATTCCCTTGAAGTTAAATCACCATTATAATCTGTGAAATTAACACCTAATTCTTTTGCAGTTTCCATTTTAAATGAATTTAATCCAGCTTTAGCTTGAGGTACTAATTTTCTGTTTGACATTGTTAATCACTCCTTTTAAATTATATTTTGTTTGTGTTATGATAGTATTCTGTGCAGAAATTCAAAATATATAACAGAATATTTAAGGGAAATAAGGCAAGTACAATATATTAAATTAATTGTATCCAATATATCAATAAATTATTTTAATTGCAAAAAAGTAACATACTTTAAAAAATTAATTATATAAAGTCAAGAGGTATATGACTAGCATATACCTCTTGACTAATTTTAAATTTTAATTATAAATTTTTCTCATATTGTTCTACCATTTTTTTAACCATTTGTCCGCCAACGGAACCGTTTTGTCTAGAAGTAAGATCTCCATTGTATCCATTCTTCAAACTAACGCCAACTTCCTTAGCAGCTTCCATTTTAAATTTGTTTAGTCCTTCTCTTGCTTCTGGTACTAATGTTCTGTTTGCCATTTGTAATTCCTCCTTTTTTTTTGTGGGATTATTTTATAATAGTAGTTTATCCGTATATCTTATTTTTATTATAGTGAGTTGAAGGATAGATTTGAATATTATATACACTTTAGTAAATTATGGACAACTATAATTTTAGTGTTCACTAGTTTTTTAATATATACTGGAACTTTTCATCCAACTTGGTATATAATAATGTAGAATATACTGATTAAAACATGTTTTTCAGAAGGAGTGTTAAAGTGGTAAAACATAAAATAATAATGACTGGTGGCGGATCTGCGGGACATGTAACACCAAATCTTGCACTTATACCAAAACTTAAAAGTCTAGATTATGAAATTGAATATATAGGTACAAAGGATGGTATTGAAAGAAAAATAATAGAGGGAGAAAATATAAAATATTATGCTATATCTAGCGGAAAGCTTCGTAGATATTTTGATTTTAAAAATTTTGCTGACCCTTTTAAAGTGATCTTGGGTATTTTTGAGGCTAAAAAAATTATAAAAATGCAAAAACCAGACATTGTATTTTCTAAAGGTGGTTTCGTTTCTGTACCTGTAGTGATTGCAGCATACCTAAATAAAGTGCCAGTAATTGCACATGAATGTGATATTACACCAGGACTTGCTAATAAGCTAGTAGCTCCTTATTGTACTAAATTATGTGTAACTTTTCCAGAGTCCTTAAAAGAAATAAAAAATAATAAAGGTGTATTAACTGGAAATCCTATACGAGCCGAATTATTTCAGGGAAGCAAGATAAAAGGTAAAGAAATATGTGGTTTTAAAAATAATAAGCCAATACTTATGGTTATTGGTGGGAGCTTAGGCTCTAAAATTATAAATGACGCAATACGATCAAAACTTGAAAAATTGTTAGTACTCTATAATGTTGTTCATATTTGTGGCAATGGCAATATTGACACATCACTTGAAAATAAAAATGGTTATGTGCAGTATGAGTATGTAAAAGATGAATTACCTCATTTACTTATTAGCTCAGATTTTGTTGTGTCAAGGGCAGGAGCCAATGCTATTTTTGAACTTTTGGCAATGAGGAAGCCTAATTTATTAATTCCTTTATCCGGTAAATCGAGCAGAGGAGATCAAATACTTAATGCAGAGTCTTTTCAAAAAAGCGGTTATAGTATGGTAATCCAAGAGGAAGAGCTCACCTGTGAATATTTAGAAATAAAAATTAATGAACTCTATAATGATAGATATAAATATATTAAAAACATGAGTTCTAGTAATACAGAAAAAAGTATTGACTTAATAGTTGAGTTAATAGAAAAATATAGAAAAAGATGAGGAATGTATAAATTCTTCATCTTTTTATTCTGTTCTAATTAGCTAGTAATTATTAAAAAAATATTTTGTATATAAAAAAAACGAAAGTGGTGAAGACTGTAATTATAAGGATATAATAATAATTTAAATTAAAGGAGGAGAAAATGGAACTTGAATTTTTTGGTGCCGCGCAGTGTGTTACAGGTTCATGTCATATTCTAAGGTTACGAGACAAAACTATTCTACTGGATTGTGGGTTATACCAAGGAAAAGATGGAGACCAAGGTAAAAATGAAGGTTTTGGGTTTGATCCAAAGGATATAGATTTAGTGATATTGTCCCATGCTCACATAGATCATAGTGGTAGAATTCCACTATTATATAAGAATGGATTTGGTGGTGAAATAATTTGTAGCAAAGCTACATTGGAGTTATGTAGTGTTATGCTACCCGATAGTGGACATATTCAAGAGATGGAAGTTCAGTGGGAAAATAAGAAACTTGAAAAGAAAGGCCTACTGCTGAAAGAACCATTGTATACTTCAAAAATAGCAGAAGAATGTATAAAACTTTTTAAAGGTTATAATTATAATGAGGAAATAAAGCCCTTTTGCGGGTTGTCAATTGTTTTAAAGGACGCAGGTCATTTACTTGGGTCAGCTATTACCGAACTAGAAATAAAAGAAGAAAATGAAAAACCAGTAAAACTTGTTTATAGTGGTGATTTAGGAAATTTAAATATACCACTAATAAATGATCCTACAATTATAGATAGTGCAGACTATGTAATTATGGAGACTACTTATGGTGATAAGGTACATAGTAAATTAGAAGATGTATTAAAAGAGTTAGCTAATATAATAAAAGAAACTTTTGATAGAGGTGGAAATGTTATAATCCCATCTTTTGCAGTGGGAAGAACGCAAGAAGTACTATATGCGCTTAATATGTATGTTGAAGAAGATATTATTAAAAACTGTAGTGTTTATGTGGATAGCCCTCTTGCAGAAAAAGCAACGAGAATTTTTGAAAGTAATACAGAATATTTCGATGCTGATGCAAAGGAGTATCAAAAACATGATAGTAATGTACTGAAGTTTAAAGGACTTACTTTTACGCACTCAGCGGAGGAGTCTATGAAGCTGAATGATATAGAAACGGGAATGATTATCATATCAAGCAGTGGAATGTGTGATGCAGGCAGAATAAAACATCATTTAAAGCATAATTTGTGGAAAAGTGAAAATTCACTGGTATTTGTAGGATATCAAGCAGAGGGTACCTTAGGTAGAAGGATTTTAGATGGAAATAAGACGGTTAAAATTTTCGGGGAAGATATTTCAGTGGCAGCAAAAATATATAATTTGCAAGGGCTTTCTGGTCATGCAGATAGAAATGGCTTGTTTAACTTTCTAGAAAATATTGTGATAAAACCTAAAAAGGTTTTCCTGGTACACGGGGATGCAGATTCTCAAAAGTGTTTTAAGGAACTTTTGGATTTGAAGAAATACGATTCTGTAATAGTTAAGAGTAATGAAAAGTATAATTTGAATCAATAAATACATTTAAAAGAAGAATTTAGAAGAATTTAGTTATTTTATACATTATGATGAAAATCTTAGCCCATATTGGAATATTTACAACAAATAAACTTGAATGTTTTTATTTTTGATGTATAATTAAAGGGTATTAAAAACTATCTACTAATATAAATTCGTGAGGTGATTGTAATTAAAAAATTGGCAATAATTTATTGGAGCAATGGTGGAAATGTTGAAGTTTTGGCAAATCATGTAGCTAAAGGAGCAAAAGAAGCAGGTGCACAGGTACTAATTAAACTAGTTAGTGAAGCTACTGTGGAAGATGTAACTTCAGCAGATGCGGTTGCCTTTGGAAGCCCATCAATGGATAACAATAGGATTGAGCAACATGAAATGCAACCTTATATTGAAAAATTCAAATTAATTCCAGTCCAAAATAAAGTTACAGGATTATTTGGATCTTATGGTTGGGATGACGGAGAATTTATGAACAAATGGATAAGTTTAATGAAAGATTACCAATTTAATGTTGTTCAAAGTTTAACTGTTAACGAAGCACCTACTAATGAGCAATTAGTACTAGCAGAAGAAATGGGAAAAAGTTTGGTAAAATAGCATTTAATTATATAAATTCTTGTGACTATGTAAAGAAAAGATAATTTGTGAGCAAATTATCTTGTACATAAGGTTATTTCAATTTGGATAAAAGCTCTTTATATGGTCAAACTAAAAACTAAGCGTAAAAATGTCTCAATTAAGCTTTTATCTGAGCAATACTATTTAATGAAAGAAGGTATATTAAATGAGAAAAATGAAAACTATGGATGGTAATACAGCAGCAGCACACGTTGCCTATGCATTTACTGATGTGGCAGCAATTTATCCTATAACACCATCTTCAAACATGCCTGAATATTGTGATGAATTGGCAGCAAAAGGTACAAAAAATGTATTTGGTCAAGTACTTAAAATTGTGGAGATGCAATCAGAAGCTGGAGCAGCAGGAACAGTTCACGGTTCGCTTCAAGCAGGAGCACTAACTACTACATTTACTTCTTCTCAAGGATTACTACTAATGATTCCTAATATGTATAAAATAGCAGGAGAACTTCTACCAGGAGTATTCCATGTAGCTGCTAGATCACTTGCTACTCATGCTCTTAATATTTTTGGGGATCATCAAGATGTAATGGCTACTAGACAAACAGGATGTGCAATACTTGCATCAGGTTCAGTACAGGAAGTTATGGACTTATCCCCAGTTGCTCATTTATCAGCAATTGAAGGTAAAATTCCTTTTGTAAGTTTCTTTGATGGATTTAGAACTTCTCATGAAATACAAAAAATTCAAATATGGGATTACGAAACATTAGGAAGTCTTATAAATAAAGACTCAGTAGAAGCATTTAGAAATAATGCGATGAACCCAGAGCACCCTGTAACTCGTGGAACAGCACAAAACCCAGATATTTATTTCCAAGGAAGAGAAGCAGCAAACAGATACTATGATGCTCTTCCAGAAAAAGTTGAAAATTACATGGGAAAAATTAATTCATTAATCGGAACTGACTACCATTTATTTAATTACTATGGTGCACCTGATGCAGATAGGATGATAATAGCAATGGGATCAGCTTGTGATACAATTGAAGAAACTATAGATTACTTAATGGCAAAAGGAGAAAAGGTTGGAGTACTTAAAGTACATCTTTACAGACCATTCTCATTAGACCACTTCTTCAAATACATACCATCTACAGTTAAAAAAATATCTGTACTTGACAGAACTAAAGAACCAGGATCTATTGGAGAACCATTATTCCAAGATGTAAGAAATGCTTATTTTGATAAAGCAATTAGACCAATTATAGTTGGTGGAAGATATGGACTCGGTTCAAAAGATACTACTCCAGCTCACATTGTTGCTGTATATGATTCATTAAAAGCAGATTCACCTAAAACAGGATTCACTGTAGGTATAGTAGATGACGTTACTAACACATCACTTTCTATTGGAGAAACTGTAACAACAACTCCAGAGGGCACTAAAGAATGTAAATTCTGGGGACTTGGATCAGATGGTACTGTTGGAGCTAACAAGAGTGCTATAAAAATAATAGGAGATCATACAGATATGTTTGCTCAAGCATACTTTGCATATGATTCTAAAAAATCTGGTGGAATAACTGTTTCTCACTTAAGATTCGGTAAGAAAGCTATAAAATCACCATACTTAATTACAGCTGCAAACTATGTTGCTTGCGGTAACCAGTCTTATGTAAATAAATATGATGTTCTAAAAGGAATTAAAGATAATGGAACATTCTTATTAAACTGCATATGGAATATGGAAGAGTTAGAGAAATATTTACCAGCGACAATGAAGAGATATATTGCAAATCACAATATTAACTTCAACATAATTGACGCAGTTGGTATAGCTCAATCCATAGGTCTTGGTGGAAGAACAAACATGATAATGCAATCAGCGTTCTTTAAACTAGCTGACATTATACCAGCAGAAGATGCAGTTAAGTATCTTAAGCAAGCAGTTGTTACATCTTACGGTAAAAAGGGTGAAAAAGTCGTTAATATGAACAATGCTGCAATAGACAGAGGAATTGAATCAGTTGTTAAGATAAATGTACCAGAAAGCTGGAAAAATGCTAAAGATACAACTGAAACTTCAAATAAAGTTAGACCAGATTTCATTAAGAATATTGCTGATGTAATGAACAGACAAGAAGGAGATTCACTTCCTGTTTCAGCATTTGTTGGAATAGAAGATGGAAGTATAGTACCAGGAACAGCTGCATTCGAGAAGAGAGGTATTGCTGTTAATGTACCAGAGTGGCAGGTAGATAAATGTATACAATGTAATCAATGTGCATATGTATGCCCACATGCTGTAATAAGACCATTCTTAGCAACTGATGAAGAAATTAAGAATGCTCCAGCTAGTTATGAAAGTAAAAAAGCTGCTGGTGGAAAGAAATTTGAAGGTCTTAATTTCACTATTGGTATTAGTTTAGAAGATTGTACTGGTTGTGGTAATTGTGCAGAAGTATGTCCAGCAAAAGAAAAAGCATTAATTATGAAACCAATTGCAACTCAAGAATCAAAAATAGAAAATTGGGAATTTGAACTATCATTAACTAAAAAAGAAAACCCAATGGGAACAGCAACTGTTAAAGGAAGCCAATTTGAACAACCATTGATGGAATTCAGCGGAGCTTGTGCTGGATGTGGAGAAACACCATATGCTAGACTTATTACTCAATTATTTGGTGATAGAATGCTTATAGCTAATGCTACAGGATGTTCATCAATTTGGGGAGGAAGTTCACCAGCTTCACCATATACAGTTAATGAATGTGGTAAAGGACCTGCTTGGGCCAATTCATTATTTGAAGATAATGCTGAATTTGGACTTGGAATGTACCTTGCAACTATGCAATTAAGAGATAAGGTTGAAATGTTAGCTGTTGAAGCATTAACATCAAACACAAGCAAAGAATTAAAAGCAGCACTTAATGAATGGATAGAAAACAAAGATGATTCAGAGGGTTCAAAAACTGCAACATCTAAATTATTACCACTATTAACTGCTGAAAAAGATAGTAGTGAAGCACTAAAAGAAATGTTTAGTATAAAAGATCATTTAATCAAGAAGTCTCAATGGATATTTGGTGGAGACGGTTGGGCTTATGATATTGGATACGGCGGAGTTGACCATGTACTTGCATCTGGCGAAGATGTAAATATATTTGTAATGGATACAGAAGTGTATTCAAATACTGGAGGTCAAGCTTCAAAATCTACTCCAACAGCTGCTATAGCTAAATTTGCTGCAACTGGAAAGAGAACTAAGAAAAAAGATTTAGGTATGATGGCAATGAGCTATGGTTATGTTTATGTTGCTCAAATAGCAATGGGTGCTGATAAAAATCAAACACTAAAAGCTATAAAAGAAGCAGAAGCATATAAAGGACCATCACTTATAATTGCTTATGCACCATGTATCAATCATGGCCTCAAAGTTGGAATGGGTTGTACACAACTTGAAACTAAGAGAGCTGTTGAATCAGGATACTGGGGTATGTTTAGATTTAATCCAGAACTCAAAGAAGCAGGAAAGAATCCATTTATATTAGATTCTAAAGAGCCAACTACATCATTTAGAGAATACTTAATGGGTGAAGTAAGATACTCATCACTTGCAAAAGTATATCCAGAAATAGCAGAAGAATTATTTATTAAAACAGAAAAAGAAGCTATGGAAAGATTAGAAGGTTACAAAAAACTTGCTAACCAAAAATAATTTTTAGAATTATGAATTCAAAGGAGGATAGATTAAATTCTATCTTCTTTTGAATTTTAGATTATATTAAAAACTTAACAATAATTTAATAAAAATAATTCAAAAAACCCTTTTAAAATAGTATAATTAAGGGTAAAATTATAACATACTCAAAATAGGAGGTATTACATTATGAATGAAGAGAAAAATTGCGGATGCGGTTGTAACGAAGAAGAAAATGAAATAGAAAGCCAAGGATGCGGATGTGGAAGCAATGAAAATGAAGGTTGTGGATGCGGAGGTCATGAGCATGACGATGAAGGTTGTGGTTGTGGTTGCGGAGAAGGAGAAGGCGAAGCATTAACAGTAGATTTAGAGGATGAAAATGGTAATGTAATTCCATGTGAAGTAGTAGATGGATTTACTTATAAAGATAATGAATTTGCGTTAGTTCAAAATCCTGAGGATGATTCAATTTATCTTTTCAAGGTAGTTGGAGATGAAGAAACAGGAGAACTCGTTATTCCTGAAGATGAAGAATTTGCAGAAGTAACTGCATATTACGAAAAAATGATTAAAGAAGAAAAATAATTTTATAAAAGAGTCGTTGCATATGCATCGGCTCTTTTTAAAGTTTTTTTAAAAAGCATTAATAGTAAGCTTATGGTAATAATAACAATATTAATATGTTTTTTAAGAGAGGAGAACTTATGAAAGAAAAATTGGCTATTTTTGATGTGGATTACACTCTAACTAAACGAGAAACATTAGTAGAGTTTTATCTATTTATGATGAAAAAAAATCGTAGACTAATAAAATATTTACCTGAAAGTATATTTTCATCTATATTTTACGCTTTTAAGATATATGATGCTTCAAAATTGAAGAAAATTTTTATAAGATTTATTGACGGTATAGAGGAAGAGGAAATGAAGAAAATCGTAAGTGAATTTTATGAAACACGATTAAGTAAAATATTATACAAGGATGCTATTGACACCATTAAAAAGATGAAGGCACAGGGGTACAAGATTTATTTGATCTCAGCTTCTGCAGAATTCTATTTGTGTGAACTATATAATATAAAGGAAGTTGACAAGGTAATAGGAACTAGGTTTTTGACTGATGGCGGCTTTCATAGAAATGAAATTATTGGAGAAAATTGCAAAGGCGAGGAAAAAGTAATAAGATTAAAAGAGGTACTAAAGGAAGAAAATATTCAGGTTGATTTTGAAGGTTCATATATGTACTCTGATTCTCTATCAGATCTGCCACTTTTCAACTTAGTGGGGCATCCATATTTAATAAACTTTAAGAAAACACACGATAAAATAGAAATTTTAAAATGGAAATAACAAATAAAAATAATAGAATAACGAAGGGGAAATATATATGGAAAAGTGTACAAATTCATATTTTTTATTGGGAGAAGAAATTAAAAACAGTGCAGAATTCGATGGCTATTATAAGAGTGAAGGTAAAACCTTATATGAAGTTATAAGAGTAAGTGATGGAATTCCGATTTTTCTTATGGAACATCTAGATAGGCTAGAAAACTCTGCAAGCATTATGAAATATAGTCCCCATATTACAAGGGATGAAATTATAGATGGAATTATTAAATTAATAGATATAAATAGTGCTCAAAATGAAAATTTAAAATTAATTATAAATTATGACCCAACAGAGGTGAAAGGTGAAAATAGTAATACTTTCAGTGAAACATTCTTAGCTTATTTTATTCCACATGACTATCCCTCACGGGAGCAATATGAAAAAGGTGTGAAAACCATTACATATCATGGCGAACGTAGTAATCCAAATGCTAAAGTTATTGATAGTGCTTTTAGAGAGGGTGTAAACAGAGAGATTGCAAATACAAAGGCATATGAGGCAATTCTTATAGACAATCAGGGGCTTATTACTGAAGGTAGTAAATCAAATATTTTCATGATAAGGGGAACTACTGTAGTAACTTCAAAGGTTTTAAAAGTGCTTCCAGGTATCACAAGACAATTTATTATAAAAGTTTGTAAGAATTTAAATTTAAACTTTAAAGAAGACGATATCCATGAAAGTGATTTAAAGGATTTAACGGGTTTGTTTATTTCAGGGACCTCACCAAAGGTATTACCAATAAAAAGTGTGGATGAGTACTCTTTTAATTCATCACAAAATCCTATTATAAATTCAATAATGGTAGGATTTGATGTTGAATTAAATCAAGATAAAAAGAAATTTATAAAGTTTCTTTCGAATAAGACGATAAATAAATAAAACATCTTGTATTATACACAAATATAAGGATAAATCATGGTATAATTTCAATATAGAAAGAGGTGGTATAATTGATAGATAAAGTAGGCACTAAGAATTTTCAAGGGGCTAATGTTTTAGAGTGTTTACAAAATGCGAGTATTAGTTTAGGTATCCCAGTAGAAAAGATTAAATATTCAATTCTAGAAGAGAAAAATGGTTTTTTTAAGAAACATGCTGTGATTTCTATAGATGATATAGCTTACTTAAAACAAAAACAAACACCTAGTGAAGAAATAAATGGAACTATAGAAATTCTGTTTGGTGAAATTGTTATAAAAGATCCTAAACAAGGTGGAAAGCCAGCACTAATTTCTACTACAAATAATCTTACGATAACAGTGGATGGTGAAAGTGTAAACCTCCGTACACCTGTATACACGGAAAGTATTATAGAAGTTTTAATTAAAGAAGATGAAGCTAAAAGGAAGATGGATTTAAGGACAAGTTTAGATAAGATGGAAGCTTATATTAGTATTATATACGAACCTAAGATTACTTATAAACTAAAAGATGTGAAGGCCACAAGTTCAGTTGCCTTAGAAATAGAAAAAAAAGAGGAAATTGTACCACCGAAATTCACTGTACTTGAAATTGAAAATGAACTTATAAATCATAATATTAAATATGGTATTTTAAAAGATGAAGTTATAAAATGTTCTGAAGCTATGGAAACCTGTGAACTATTAATTGCAAAAGGAAAAGAGCCTATAAAGAAAATAGATGACAGGCTTGAAATCAAGTATGATTTGGCAAGCAAAGAACACTCTGAAAATTATGAAACCGAACAAATTGTAGACTATAAGGCCATAGGAACCGTTAATGCAGTTGAAAAAGGACAAGTTTTAGCTATTCTTTATCCAGGAGCAGATGGAGAAGATGGAATGGATATTACAGGGAAAGCTGTAAAAGCTAAAAATGCCAAAAAAATAGTATTAGCTGCTGGTTCTGGTGCTGAAATGAAAGATGCATGTACTGTTGTAGCAGCAAGTGAAGGTAGACCCTCTGCTAAGGGAAGTACTTTTTTTGTTTATAAAACCTATGAAGTAAATGGAGATGTGGAACTTAAAACTGGGAATGTTAAATTTTTAGGAGATATAATTATCCATGGCAGTGTACACGAAGGAATGAGCGTAGAATCGGGTAATTCTATTTTAATTAAAGATAATGTAGCAGAAGCGATAATTACTGCTAACGGAGATATTGTAATACGCGGCAATATATTTCATTCATCTGTTTCTGCCGGTAAAGAAGATGTATTAACTCAAGAATATTTGTGCGATTTAAAGAGCATGAAAAACGATCTAGGGAAAATAATTGCTTCAATAGGTCAACTTAAAGATATGAACCTTTTAGAAAAAAATACTAGTGATGGTGAATTAATTAAAATTTTGCTTGAAACTAAATTTAAGAAACTTCCTAAAACATCAATTAAGGTTCTTGAACAAATGTCACAGTCGGAAAG
Source organism: Clostridium sp. (assembly GCF_050717635.1). Taxonomy (GTDB): domain Bacteria; phylum Bacillota; class Clostridia; order Clostridiales; family Clostridiaceae; genus Clostridium_AD. Next base: position 24,834 of record NZ_JBOITO010000040.1, on the reverse strand, counting down.
TGAAGAGGATCCATTAATATTTATCATAAAACATAAAATACTTAATTTAGGCCCTCTTAGTATAGAACATTATGAGGAATTAAATGATGTTGTTACAATTATTGACAATAAAATTGTAAACCTCACAATAGATTTAACTCTTCCTGTGGATGTAGTTCTAGATTATTGTCAAGATTCAACAATTAAGAGTTCAGGTAATGTAATCTTTAGTGGAAAAGGACAATATGTATCACAAATATGTGCAAGCAATAGTGTGATATTCAAAAAAGATAAAAGTGTAGCCAGAGGTGGAATTATAAAAGCCGGGAAAGAAATTAAATGTAAAACAGTTGGTGGACATGGGGGGGTATCGACTCAGCTTATTGTTGAAAACCATGGTCAAATATGGGCAGAAGTTGCTTATTCAAATACTAGGTTTACTATAGGGGCTAGAGAATACGTTTTAGATATTGATAGTAAAAATGTACATGCTTATATAGACGATTCTGGAGAGCTAATTGTTGATAAATTACTATTGTAGGGGGAGCTAATATGAAGGACCAAGATATTAAAATCTTGATTTTTAGTGTAAATGATGAGCATTATGCTACTAGTATTATGGAAGTAGAAAGAATACTAGGATACGAAAAAGCAGCTAAAATTCCAGATTCACCAGCATTTGTTGAAGGTGTGATAAATTATGAAGGTGGAATTTTGCCGATTATATCAATATCGAAAAGATTCGATTTGCCTATTACTGAAAACACAGAACAAACTAAGATAATAGTTGCTAAGCAAAACCATAGCAAAATAGGTATAATAGTTGATTTTGTTTCTGAAGTTAAGGATGTAAAGTGCGATAGCATAGAAGATTCACCTGAGATGATTTCTGGAATTTCAAAAAGATACATCAAAGGATTTATTAAAATTGATGGTAAAATAATTATATATTTAAACCTTTCAGGTATATTAACAGAGCAAGAAAAAATACAAATAATGTAAAAAAGGTGTTGAGATGGAATATATTGAAATAAAAGTAGGAATTGCAGATTTAAATGTAGCATACTCTCCGGATAAATTAATAACTGTGGGCCTGGGCTCTTGTGTGGGTATTGCAATTTATGACAGAGTACTATCACTTGGAGGATTGGCACACATAATGCTTCCAGATAGTAGTCAGTTTAACAAAGTAACCAATGAAATAAAATTTGCAGATTTAGCTATACCAATACTCGTCCGCGACATGATAAAAAAAGGTGCAAAGCTTAAAAATATGAGAGCTAAAATAGCAGGTGGAGCTTCCATGTTTAATTTTGCAGATAAAAGTATAATAATGGACATTGGTAATAGAAATGGTATAGCTGTGAAAAATGCGCTTAAAGAACTATCTATACCGATAATAGCAGAAGATATTGGTGGGAATAAAGGAAGAACACTGATATTCGATACCGCTAGTGGATTGCTGTCTATTAGAACTGTAGGTATAGGTATAAGGGAAATTTAGATTTTATGCAAACCACAATGGGGTGAAATATATTGTCAAAAAAAATTAAAGTTATTGTAGTGGATGATTCAGCATTAATGAGAAAAATAATTTCTGATATGGTAAATAGCGAAACAGAAATGGAAGTTATAGATACAGCAAAAAATGGCGAAGAACTGTTATCAAAAATCACCCTTGAAAAACCTGATATAATAACTTTGGATGTTGAAATGCCTAAAATGGATGGGATTGAAACCTTAGGGCAACTTAAAAAAAATAACGTTGATATACCAGTTATCATGCTTAGTAGTATATCTAAAACTGGAACGGAACTCACTATGGAATGTCTACAGCTAGGAGCTTTTGATTTTATAGCAAAACCATCTGGGGCAATATCACTAGACATTAATAAAGTTAAAGATGAACTGGTGCAAAAGATAAAATTAGCTTTTACTCGTAGTATGGCTGAAAACAAAATGAAAGTTAAAAAAAATATCGAATTAAGTATAAATAACTCTCAAAAGGTGGCGGTCCACACTAAAAATTTAGGAGCTTGCGGCATAGAGGCTATAGTTATTGGAGCTTCCACTGGTGGTCCCAAAGCATTATATAAAGTAATAACAGAATTACCTAAAGATTTAGGGGTGCCGGTACTTGTAGTGCAACATATGCCAGCAGGCTTTACAAAGGCTTTTGCGCAGCGACTTAATTTGAACAGTGAAATTATGGTTGTAGAAGCACAAGATGGTGACATCCTAGAAAAAAATGTAGTATATATAGCTCCTGGTGGTTTTCACATGGAGGTAGGTACTGACAAGAAGATACATCTAAATACAGAACCTACGCTATGGGGCGTTAGACCCGCCGCAGATAAACTCTTCTTATCTGCTACTAAAGTTTATGGACCAAGGCTACTAAGTGTTATACTCACTGGAATGGGACGTGATGGAGCAAATGGAACCGAAGTGATTAAAGATAATGGAGGAATTACAATAGCTGAGCATAAGTCTACTTGCATCATTTATGGCATGCCAAAGGCAGCTTTTGAAACGGGTAAAGTGGATGAAGTCATCCCACTTTCGGATATTGCTGAAAGAATCAGTAAAATTCTAGTAGGGAGATGAGATAGCAATGGACTTAATTTATTTTCAGCAATGGGTTTTAAAAGAATATAAGATAGATTTATCAGCATATAAATCTAATCAATTACATAGACGAATCTTAAGCTTAATGTCTAGAGTTGGAGTTAATTCTGTAGATGAATATATTAATTTATTAAAGAGTGATCCTTTGCAAAAGCAAAAGTTCTTAGATTTCATCACAATAAACGTAACAGAATTTTTTAGAAATCCTGAAATATTTTCAGAGTTTTCAAAAAAAATAGCATTGGAGCTACCATATAGATCAGGGCTTAAAATTTGGAGTGCAGCATGTTCTGTTGGAGCTGAACCTTATTCGCTAGCTATGATTATGGATGATTTATATCCTAGAGCCAGTCATAAGATTCTAGCTACAGACATAGATAGCACAATACTAGAAAAGGCTAAAAATGGCGAATATGTTTACGCAGAAATTAAAAATGTACCAAGTGAATTTTTAAATAAATATTTTGTGGTTGTGGGAGATAAACACTGTCTTAATTCTACAATTAAAAAAATGGTAAATTTTAAGAAACATGATCTTATTTTAGATAAGTATGAGTGCAATTTTGATCTGATAGTGTGCCGAAATGTAGTTATTTATTTTAATGCAGACATTAAGGATAAAATATATAAAAAATTTAGTGAATCTCTAAAAAAAGGAGGATTACTGTTTGTAGGGGCTACAGAAAGTATATATAATTATAAAGAATATGGATTTGAAAAAGCGTCTACATTTATTTATAAAAAAATGTAAAAGTTATAACAATTAATGGGAGGGAAAAAAATGGATACATCACAATATATGTCAATGTTTTTAGAAGAGTCAATAGAAAATTTGCAGACATTGAATGAGTCACTTCTTGAGCTAGAACAGAGGCCAGAAAACATAGATAAACTAAACGAAATATTTAGAGTAGCTCATACCATAAAAGGTATGGCTGCAACTATGGGATTTAGTCAGATGGCTGAATTAACACATAAAATGGAAGATGTTCTATCTAAATTTAGAGAAGGTAAACTTAACGTAACTGAAAAGGTTGTAACTGTTTTATTTAGATGTCTGGATACATTAGAAAAAATGGTGAATAATATTTCAGAGGGTATATCTGAAGAACTTTTAATACAAGATATAATAGATGACTTACATTCCATAGCAGAAGGAGAGAATATTTCTGCTAAAACAAAAAAAGAAGCTCCTGTTACGATTAATAATTCTACTAAAAGTGATAAAATTATCCTTAATGAATATGACGTTAATATTGTTAAGCAAGCTATGGAGAAATCGTATAATGCTTTTGATATAAATATTTTAATAAGTGTAAATACGCTGCTTAAATCAGCAAGAGCGTTTCTCATTTTTAAGAGCTTAGAGGAACATGGTGAAATAATAAAATCTATACCTGGAGCTGAAGATTTAGAAAGTGAGAACTTTGAATTTGAAATAAAGTTAATTTATATTACCAGTAAAACTAAAGATGAAGTTGTTGACATTTTGATGAGCATTTCCGAAGTAGATCAGGTAATAGTGGAAGATGTTGTGTTAAAAAATAGTGATGATGAACTGGCAGAAAACATAGGGGAATTTAAAAAAATAGAAGTAAAAGGTTCGGAAGTTGTTCAAAATGAAAATGAAGATAAAAAAGAAGCGGTAGTTCATAAAAAAGCTCATCAATCTGTAAGAGTTGAACTAGATAGGTTAGATAAATTTATGAATATGGTGTCAGAACTTGTAATTCACAGAACAAGACTGGAACAAATAAGTAGTGTTCATAAATTGGATGATTTAAACGAAACACTAGAACAAGTGGGTAGGGCAACTTCAGAACTACAAGATTTAGTAATGAAAATAAGGATGCTTCCACTGGAAGTAGTATTCAATAGGTTTCCAAGGATGATAAGAGATTTATCCAAAAATCTTGAAAAAGAAATGGAACTTGAAATACAAGGACAGGAAACAGAACTTGATAGAACAGTTATTGATGAAATAGGTGAACCATTATTACATTTGCTTCGTAATGCAGCGGATCACGGTATTGAATCCAGTGCAGAGAGAATTTCAAAGGGTAAAAATCCTATTGGGACAATTAGGCTTATAGCTTACGCTGAAGGTACTAAAGCCATAATAAAAGTGGAAGATGACGGAAAGGGCTTAGATGTTAAGAAAATAGTGGCCAAAGCTAATAAAGTAGGTATAAACACAGATGGAATGTCAGATGTAGACATAAAGAATTTGATTTTTGCACAAGGATTTAGTACTAATGAAGAAGTAACAGATATTTCAGGGCGTGGAGTTGGCATGGATGTTGTTAAAACTAAGATTGCAGCCTTAGGTGGAAGCGTAGATGCTACTAGTGAAATTGACAAAGGTACCTCTTTTATTATAAGATTACCACTGACACTACAGATTATACAAGCTCTTCTTGTAAAAATTGGCGATGAAACAATGGCTATTTCTCTTGGTTATATTGATAGGGTAATAGATTATAAAGAAACACTCGTTAAGAAAACTAATAATAAAGAAGTTATTTTTTATAATGATAGTGTAATTCCATTAGTAAGGGTGAGTAAAAGATTACAAACAGAAACGGAGAGTAAAGCAAAGAAATATATTGTTATCGTAAAAGTAGGAGAGAAAACAGTAGGTCTTTTAGTAGATTCCCTTCTGGGGCAACAAGAAATTGTAATTAAGCCTTTAGGGAAGACTCTTCATGGACTAAAAGAATATATAGGAGCAACGATTTTAGGAGACGGCTTAGTTACATTAATATTAGATGTTGCTGCTTTAGTCTAAGGAGGATATTATTATATGGATTATTCAAAGCTTAGTCCTATGCAATTAGATGTGCTACAAGAAGTAGGAAATATTGGTGCAGGGAATGCAGCTACTTCATTATCACAATTATTGAACCAAAAGGTAGATATGACGGTGCCATCAGTAAATATTATTCCTTTTGATGATATTTTTTGTAAAGTTGGTGTGGAAGAAATAGTAATTGGTGTAATCGTGCGAGTTCTTGGTGATATACCAGGAAATATACTGTATACTTTAGATAAGGAAACTGCTTTGAAATTCATTTCGAAACTTATGGGCGAGGAACAGATGGAAATAACGGAAATCGGGAGTTCGGCCTTGTGTGAAATAGGAAATATTATTTCCAGCTCTTTCATGAATGCAATAGCAAAACTTACAAATCTTGTGCTTGTTCCTTCGGTGCCAGCAGTTGCTTTAGATATGGTTGGAGCAATACTTTCAACTACGTTTATTGAGTCAGGGCAATTCGATGAATATATACTTGATTTAGAAACACATTTTTTACAGGAAAATCAAAAAATCAGTGGGCATTTCTACTATATACCAATGCCCGGATCACTAGAAAAAATATTGAATTCATTAGGTGTAAATTAATTGGAGGTAATATAAAATGGCTAAAGTATTAATTGTTGATGACGCGGCATTTATGAGAATGATGATAAAAGACATATTAGAGAAGAACGGGTTTAATGTTATAGGTGAAGCAAACAATGGAATTAAAGCTGTGGAGCTATACAAAGTAGAAAGACCAGATGTTGTTACTATGGATATTACAATGCCAGATATGGATGGAATTGAAGCTGTTAAAGCTATTAAAGCTTTTGATCCTACTGCAAAAATAATTATGTGTAGTGCTATGGGTCAACAATCTATGGTTATGGATGCAATAAGAGCTGGTGCAAGAGATTTTATTGTTAAACCGTTTCAAGCAGATAGAGTACTTGAAGCAATAAAAAAAGTTGTAGGCTAGGAGGGGAACATTATGCAAGTAGTTGTATTTAAGGTTAACGAGGAACAATTTGCAGTGGAAGCATCTAAAGTTCAAAGTATTAATGACATGATGGAAATAACAAAAGTACCAAAGTCGGAAGATTATATAAAAGGTCTAATTAATCTACGAGGGACTATAATTTCTCTACTAGATATAAACCTTCTTTTAAATATAGAAAATGCAGCAGAGAGCCAAGAAAACATCATTATATTGAAACTAGAAGAAGAATCTGTTGGGGTAACTGTAGATCAAGTTGATGAAGTATTAGAAATTGAAGAAGACCAAATAGAAAAAGTTGAAAATGAAAGAGATAAAGGTTATATTCGTGGTGTTATAAACTTTAAAGATAGAATTGTCACATTAATTGATATTAACAAGCTGATCGAAAGATAAAAATTGATTGAACAATAAGAGAAATAATCCTAATGCATATGGAGAAATGAGGTAGAAATATGGCAGAAGTATTATCACAAAGTGAAATAGATTCACTTTTGTCTGCCCTATCCTCTGGGGAAATAGAAGCAGACCAAATTCCAAGCGAAGATGAAAAACATAAAATTAAGCTATATGATTTTAGAAGCCCTCAAAAGTTCTCAAAAGATCACTTAAGAACGCTTGAGCTTATTCACGATAATTATGGAAGAATAATATCAAGTTATTTATCGGCGCAACTTAGAAACAATGTGAAGGTTAAAATTGAAAGTATTCAGCAAATAACCTATGATGAATTTATTCATTCAATTCCTAATCCTACTGTTTTAACTATATTTAAAATGCCACCATTAAGTGGTTCTATATTATTTGAAACTAATCCTCAATTTGCGTTTCAAGTAATTGACATACTCCTTGGAGGGATGGGAAATAGAAAGATCAAATTAAAAGATTTTTCTGATATAGATAAAAACATATTGAAAAAGGTTAATGCCGGACTTATATCTAACTTAAAACTTGCTTGGGAAGATGTTTTAGATGTACAACCAGAGATTGAGGCACTTGAGACCAATCCTGCACTTAATCAAACACTAGCTCCAAATGAACCTGTTGCACTAATTACTTTTTCGGTAGAAATGATGAATACTAATAATTTCATAAATATTTGTATTCCTTATTTAAGTATTGAAAAAGTACTTGATAAGCTAGTTGTGCAATATTGGTTTAGAGAAAATGATGAAGACATTGTCAGTGATTCTAGAACTAGATTAAAAGAACGACTAAATATAGTAAGTGTTCCACTAACAGGACTTCTAGGTTCAACCAATATTACTGTAGATGAGTTTTTACAGTTAACCGAGGGTGATGTTATAACACTGGATAACACCAGTGATAGTCCAGTCAAAGTGTTTGTGGAAGGACAATTGTGTTATACAGGTATTCCTGGTACTATAGGTAAAAATAAGGGGATTCAGATATTAGATATAATAGATAAGGATGTGGAAAATTATGAGTAACGGCTTTCTTTCACAAGAAGAAATTGACGCTCTCTTAAATGGAGGCGACATGAGTTCGGAACCTGACATAACTCCTGAACCTATACAGGCGTTTGAGCTTTCTGATATTGAGAAAGATTTGCTAGGTGAAGTTGGAAATATTTCTATGGGATCAGCATCAACAGCTCTTTCCACTATAGTAGGGCAGCCAGTTAACATTGCTACGCCAGTAGTTACGGTAAGTACGCTTAAAAAGTTAAAAGAACAATATCCAGATCCAAGTATTGCACTAGACGTGAAATTCACAAGTGGAATAACGGGTGGAAACCTTTTAGTAATGCAAACTACTGATGCAGCAGTTATAGCCAGTTTAATGATGGGCGGAGATGGTGTACTTGAAGGAGTGCCGGTGCTATCAGAAATTGAAATTAGTGCTGTTTCGGAGGCTATGAATCAAATGATTGGGTCTGCGGCAACATCTATGGCGACAATGTTTGCTAGAGAAGTGAATATTTCACCTCCAAGTTCTAAGATTTGGGATGCAACCACTTCACCACTAAGTGATAGTATAGATGAAAACGAGGAAATTGTTCAGGTAGCCTTTAAAATAACTATAGGGGAGTTAATAGATAGTGTTATAATGCAAGTATTACCTACGGAGACTGCTAAAAAAATAGTGGCTATTATGATGGGCACAGAAGAAACTAAAGCTCCTAAGGTGGAAAGTACTCCTACACCTGTACCAGCTCCTGTAACAGAAGTGCCACAATATGCACCAACTTATAACAATGTTCAGCCAGAACCAGAATATGAGCCAAAAACAATTGAGAGGCAGCAGCCGCAAGTAGAGGTTAGACAGGCAGAATTTAAACCACTAACAAAAGCTCCGGTTTATAATGCTACTAGAAACATTGACTTAATATTAGATGTACCCTTAGAAATTTCTGTAGTTCTTGGAAAAACTAAAAAGAACATTAGGGATATTTTAAATTTGGGAACAGGTTCTCTAATTGAACTTGATAAGCTAGCTGAAGAGCCAGTAGATATATTGGTAAATGGCAAAAAGGTAGCATATGGAGAAGTTGTAGTTGTAGATGAGAATTTTGGAGTTAGAATTACTAGCATAATTAGTGGAGAAGAAAGAGTTAAGGCATTAGTAGAATAATATTATATGAATTATATATTTTATAAAGGGAATAATGAAAATTTATTCCCTTTTATTTTTTTATAGCTTTATTATATACAAGATACATTGAAAATAAGACTACTTATTTAAATGTATATGTAAATAAATCATTAATAATAAAATACTGTATAAACTTTCGAGTGTTATATACGATAATATAAATAGATAGAATACCGTGAGGACTAAAACATATAAAAAGCAAGGAGTGGATATAAATGAAAATAGATGGAGTAAAAAATAATGTAGTTAATTTCTATAAAAAAAGTGAAGCTAAAACACAGCCAAAGGCAACTGCTATAAAAAAAGACACAATAGAGTTATCCTCGGCTGGGAAAAACCTAAGTGCATTATCATTAGATAGTAAAATGCACAATTCGAAAGAGAAAATAGAAGCAATTAAAAATGATGTAAATAAGGGTACTTACAAGATGGATTCAGCTTTAACTGCTAAAAAGATGATGGATATAATGAAGGGGAGAGATATTTAGTTATGAAAAATAAACTAAATACTGTTATGATTCAGGAAATAGAAGCTGTGACCACGCTTCTGAGTGCACTTGAAGAGCAACATAGATGCATAATTAAAAGTGACATCTTTGGAATGGAAAATTGCGTGGATACCATAAAAAAAGCTAATACAAACATTGCAGCTATGGAAGTTTCCCGGAGAAAAATCACTGAAAACAGAGCTATGAGTGAGATAGTTGAAGAATTTAGAGACGTAGAGATTGAGAAAAATTATTATAAAATTAAAGCTATATTACAAGAAGTTAAAGTGCAAAAGGATACTAATGAGTTACTTATAAAACAAGGACTTAGTTTTACAAGTAGAATTCTTAATATATTAAATCCAGTAAGAGAGAAAGCAACTTACAATTCAAGAGGTAAAATAAACAAATAGTGTGAGGTGATTTAAATGTCAGGATTATTTTCAACTTTTAATGTGGCTACAAGGGGTATGAGCGCTCAACAAAAGGCGCTTGATGTAACTAGTCATAACATAGCTAATGCTAACACAGAAGGCTATTCAAGGCAAAGAGCTACTATGGAGACGACAAGGCCTTTTGGAATGCCTAGTATGAATAATGCTATGGGTGTTGGACAACTCGGTACTGGTGTACAGGTATCCGCCATAGTAAGAATTAGAGATACCTTTTTAGATTATCAGGTAAGAACGGAAAATGGAACAATGGGTTACTACGCAGGGCGCGAAAAATTCCTTTCAGAGATTGAGAGTATTATGAATGAACCTAGTGACAGTGGTGTGTCAAGCTTAATGGATGAGATGTTTAATTCTTGGCAAGATCTTACCAGAAGCCCTGAAAGCTCTAACTCAAGAACAGTGGTAGCAGAACAATCTAGAGCGCTTACAGATGAATTAAACAATACTTATAACCAACTTATAAAAATAAAAGGCAATAGTCAAGATGTTATTAAGCTGAATGTTGTGGATGTAAATAATATGCTTGATCAAATAAATGAGTTAAATCAACAGGTTGTAGCTGTAAAAGTTGGTGGAAATGAGCCGAATGATTTAATGGATAAAAGGGATCTTCTAGTAGATCAGCTAAGTGTAAAGTTTGGTATTACTATTGAAAAGAAAACGCTTGGTGGGCAAGATATTAGAACGGACAAAAATGGTGGTATGGTAAACTCATATCTTATAAAGTCTAGTCCTAACGATGATGTTAGAAGATTTTCTTACATAAGTTCAATAGAAAAAAATGTAGATGGAACAACTTATGATGTTACTTATTATAAAAATGGGGATACGTCATCGGATGCTAATAAAGTAACTATAAATATGGAATTGACTGATGACCAATATAAAAGTTTAGATCAAGGTAGAGTTCTATGGGCAGATAAGGATGGCAATGCCATAGATGGAGCTGGTACTAAAATTGAAGATATAACTGATCCAGAGTTTAGTGATTTAAAACTATTTACTCCTAAAACTGGAGAATTACAAGGATATATGTCTGTACAAAAGGATATAGATAAATATGTAGGAGAGTTAAATGCCTTAGCTAAAGGGATTGCTTTTTCTATAAATGCTGTGCATAGTGGTAGTCTAACTGAAGCAGGTGATGGCCTTAAGTTTTTCGTTAACAGTGATAATAATGTTTCTGGTGAAACAGAAATTACAGCAGGGAACATTACAGTTAATGAAGATATCCTTGAAAATCCAATGCTTATAAACACTGGGAAAGATGCTACATCTGGGCCAACTGATAATACCAGAGCAGTTGCTATTGCCCAGCTTAGATATATTAAATTAGAGATTCAAGGTATAAATGAGGGTACAACAAGAGATCTATTTTTGACCGGTAAAGTAAATCTCGATGCTACAAAAGTTAGTTCTATTAACTCATCTTCCAATGGAATGACTATTAGCGGCTATTTTACAGATTTCGTAAGTAGACTAGGAGTTCAAACACAAACAGCTAAAAAAACTGTTGAAAACCATGAAGTGCTACTAGCAGGATTAAATGAGTCAAGGGCCTCCATATCAGGCGTATCTTTGGATGAGGAAATGGCTAATATGATTCAATATCAACATGCTTATCAAGCTAATGCAAAGATTATTTCAACTGTTGATGAACTACTAGATCTTATTATTAATGGCTTAAAAAGATAAATAATAAATTCAATTGTATGAAGGGGTGAAGATATGAGAATAACCAATAAAATGCTATCTAACAATTTTTTAAGGGATATGAGAACAAATTTAACAAATCTGAGTAAGATACAGAACCAAATGAGTTCAGGTAAACAAATAACAAAACCTTCAGATGATCCTGCTAAAGCATCTAAGATAATGCAAATGTATTCAGAAATAGATGCAAATAAGCAATATAATAGTAATATAAAAAGTACAACAAATTGGCTTGACATGACAGATGAAACATTAGATAGGATGGGCTTTGTAGTAGGAAGAATAGACGAACTTTTAGTTTCTACCGGAAATGGTGGCTATGGTGATGATCAAAGACAAGCTGTTAAGGATGAAGTAAATCAAAGAGTAGAGGAACTGTCAAATTTATTAAATACATCTTTTGATGGTAAATTTATATTTGGTGGGACAAGAGGAACTACTAAACCTACAGAAATAGCCTCGGGTGGTATAGACGATAAGAATAGCCGATTAGTATATTCACAGGTTGGAGGAGGAGAATTAGTAGATATTACAGGAGCAGGTGCTACAGAATATAATCAAATAAATTCAAAGATTTCAGTGGAAGTATCCCAAGGAGTAACTATGGAGTACAATGTTACAGCCACAGAAATTATGAACTATGGAGATGGGGATAATCTTATGGAATTATTGAGTAATATTACAAACCATCTTGATGATGGGGCTACTAGTGAATTGACTGGTGGAGACTTGGAAGGTATTCAAAGTGCTATGACTAATATACTAAAACTACGTTCACAAGTTGGTGCTAAGCAAAACAGAATGGAAAGTGCTGAATCTAGAAATGTAGATGCAAACTTTAATATGACTGAAATTTTATCTGCAACAGAAGATATAGATATTACAGAAACAGTAATGGAATATGCTACTATGCAAAATATATATATGGCATCTCTTCAAACAAGTGCTAAGGTTATTCAACCTACATTACTTGATTACTTAAGATAGATTAAAACTAAGGGAGTGAGTTTGTAATATGGAGATAGTTACTAAGTACCATGGAGTTGTATCATACAGCGAAGAAGATGTTATAGTGTTCAAAAAAGGGTTACCAGGCTTTAAGGAACTTAAAAAGTTTATAATTTTTCCACTAAAAAGTAATGAGGCCTTTAGTATATTACACTCAATTGAAAATATTGCAATTGGTTTAGTTTTGGTATCCCCCTTTACCATCCTTATAGATTATGAATTTAAAATACCAGAAACTAATTTAAAAGAACTTGGAATAGAGATACCTGAAGATGTAGAAGTACTAACTACAGTAACTTTAAATTCAAATATAGAGAATATGACTACTAATTTAAAAGCCCCAATCATTATTAATATAAAAGCAAAATTAGGGGAACAATTAATATTAGATAATGATAAATACAAAGTAAAAGAACCTCTATTTAAAGTAGTCAATAAATAATAATTTCTATCATGATAAAGAGAAGCAAGGGGGACAGGTAATGTTAGTAATCAGTAGGAAAAAAGGTGAATCATTACTTATAGGTGAAGATGTAGAGATAACTATAGTAAAGATTGAAAATGGTTCAGTAAAAATTGCAATAAGTGCACCAAAAGAAATTGGAATACTTCGGAAAGAGCTCTATATAGAAGTAGAGTCTGAAAATCAAAAAGCTATGACCTTTGATGCATCAGCGTTAGAAAAGTTAAAGAAATAAATTAGGGGGAAGTTATGAATATTGGGGGTATTGGTCAAAGTAGTACGATGGATATAGATAGATTTTACAAAGCACCAGAAACTGTTGTGGTATCAAAACCTGTTGAAGTTAATAATTTATTTAATGAAAAAGATGATAGTGAAAAACAAATTAAAAATGCAGTTATTAAAATTAATAAATTTTTAGAAGGTGAAGGTACCCATGTTAGATATCAAAAGCATGATGTTCTTAACCAAATGATTGTAAGCGTAATTGATAATAACACCAATGAAGTGATAAAAGAAATTCCTTCTAAAAAGATATTGGATATGGTAGCTAAAATGTGTGAAATGGCTGGTATTTTAGTAAATAAAAAAGCATGACCCTTTAGAATAAAGATAGGAGGGCTATTATGGAATTTAAATTAAATAAAATTGATGTTGAATTAAGACAAAGAGTTAAGGATACAACAAAATCTGGTGTAGTTCATAGGAAAAATGCAATAACTGTAAACAAAGATAGAAATCCTAGAGATAATTCAAGCTCCTATGAAGAATATAAGTACAAGCTTTCAAAATATAAGAAGAAACATAAAATATCCATAGGTGCGTCGAGAAATAATCAATATGAGATTGAGGTATTTAAAGAGGCATTGGAAAAAGAGCAAAGAATAATTGGAAATTTTATAGATACTAAAAAGTAGGGGTGGAGGAGTATGGCAATGAACGCTTATGGAAATGCATTTAATACTTATAAAAATAATAGCGTGAATTTTGCATCAAAGGATCAACTCCTTTTAATGCTAGTTGAGGGAGCTACGAAGTTCGCAAAAATAGGTAGACAAGCAATTATAGATAGAGATGTTAAAAAGGCTCATGAGAATATTGTGAAAACGCAGAATATATTTTATGAGTTAATGGTAACTTTGGATGTGGCAAAAGGTGGAGAGTGGGCAGAGAGTTTGATGAAGGTTTATGATTTTATAGTTAGAAGACTTGCAGATGCAAATATGAAGAAGAGTGAAGAGATTATGAATGAAATAATTCCACTGATTGATGATGTTAGGGACACTTGGAATGAGGCTTATAAGAGGACTAAAGGTAAGAAATAAAATAGGGGATGATAATATATGGCAGGTATGAGAATTGGCGGTATGGCTACGGGGCTTGATACGGATACATTAGTGAAGCAAATGATGCAGCCTTATAATATGAAAGTGGATAAACAAAAGCAAGATAAACAAGTTATTCAATGGAAGCAGGATATATATAGAGAGCTTATAAATGACACTAGAGGGCTTAAAAATTCTTATATGGATAATATTAAGCCAAATGATAATTTATTAATGCAGAAGAATTATTCAGGATATGATATTTCAAGTAGTGTAGGTTCATCATCGGCAACAGCAACAGCTGGGGTTGGCGCTGTGGAAGGAAATTATATAGTAAATGTAACGGAACTTGCTAAGGGAGCCAAAGTAAGTGGAATAGCTTTAGTGGGTAAAACTACTTCAAGTAAGTTATCAGAGTTAACTCCTAATTTACTTGATGGAAACAAGATTACATTTGCTGTAAATGGAGAAGCGGCTATTGATATTACTGTTGATGGTGCTGCTAGTATGACAATTCAACAATTTACAGACAAAGTCGATAGTGAAACAAATGGAACTGTAATTGCAAGATTTAGTGAACTTACGCAGAGTTTTTCCTTCGAAACAAAAGGGCAAGGTGAATTAGCTACTTTAGATATATCTGGATCAGAAGATTTAATGCAGGCTTTAAAGATTGATGGTGGAATTCCAGCGATTTTAGAAGATCCACTTGATCCAACAAGTGGCATAATAACTTTAGCAAAGAAATTAGGGAGATATGCTAATCTAACTGTAGTACCTCCTGGTGGAGATATTGACAATCCAATTTCTGTAGACAACAAAGCAACAAATAATTTTACTATAGATGGAATCAATTATGCATTAAAAGGAATAGGAGAAACAACATTATCAGTAACAGTAAACACAGATAAAACCTATGATAAAATAATGGGTTTTATAACTAAATACAATGAACTTATTGATAAAGTAAAGGAAAAAGTAGAACAAAAGAAACAATATAGTTTCAAACCTTTAACAGAGGACCAAAAGAAAGAAATGGAACCAGAAGAAATAAAAATATGGGAAGATAAAGCCAAAGAAGGCTTAATTAAGGGAGATAGCAATCTGAATTCTATGCTAAGTTCAATGAGAAGTGCTTTCTTTGATTCTGTGGAGGGAGTTTCCATTACTCTTAAAGATTTAGGATTTACTACTTCAAAGGACTATACGCAGAGAGGAAAAATTGTTGTTGATGAGAGTTTAACAGCTGACCAAGCTAAAAAGAAATTTTCTGATGCATTAAAAAGTAATGGACCTGGAGTTGCTGATTTATTTAGTAAATCTGGTGAAAATGATAATGAAAAGGGCATATTCCAGAAATTAAATGCTATAGTGGAAGACTATACTAATCCTTTTGGCGAAAAAGGAATATTACTTAAAAAAGCAGGTATAAAAGGTAATACTACAGAATTTAAAAACCTTTTATCTGAACAGATGAAACAAAAAGATAAATTTATAAGTGAACTTACTAAAAAGCTTGCTGTTAGGGAAAATAGTTTTTATACAAGGTTTGCTAGGTTAGAAGTTGCAATGAATAAATTGAATTCTCAATCAAGTTGGTTAACTCAACAATTTAGCCAAGGTCAGTAAAATCTATAAAATGGAGAAATGTTTATGAGTGAATTAAAACAAATGTTAGTACAATTCAAGCAAGTGACTGTAGAGCTTATTAAGGTACTTAAACAGGACGAAATTTATAAGTTAGATGAATTACTTAATAGTAGGCAAACGGTTATCGAGAATATGGAGAAGTTTCAGTGTTCTACTGAAGAATTCAGAAAGCTATGTAGTGAACTAGATATATTAAATGCAGAGAAAGAATTATCAGAATTAATGCTAGAGAAGAAAGAAAGTACAAAATGTGAATTAGATAAGATACAAGTTACGAGGAGTGCTAATAGGAATTATAACAAAAGTTTTTATGCAAATTCAGGGACATTTGATAAACAAATATAATAAGTATAAAATATTTTCAAATAACTATAAAGTATGAAATGTTTCGTACGATATACTTATTATGAAGAAGATGAGTAAGTTATATTCTAGAAAAAAGGTCGAAAATATAATTAAAAATTATTTTCATAAAACTATAAAGTATTAAATTTAACTTACGATATTAATATTAGAAGTTGAAATTACAAATAAACTTCTTCAGATTAGAAGGAAATGACGGCAGAAGGTTGCCTAACTGTTGAAAATCAACTTGATGTTTACAATGCTCTGAAAGCCTTGATATCGCAAATATGATGAAATTCAACAAAAAGCAACAATGACAAATTGAAAAGAAACATTTCAACAAGTTAGTACAGCTCAGAGCGAGCTTAACTATAAATAAAACTAGAGGACAAGGATGTCCTACTAAAATTTCAAGGAGGAATAATATTATGATAATCAATCACAATTTAGGTGCAATGAACGCTAACAGAAACATGGGTATAAACGCAAGTAACGCTAACAAATCTATGGAGAAACTTTCTTCAGGTCTTAGAATTAACAAGGCTGGAGACGATGCAGCAGGTCTTGCTATATCAGAGAAGATGAGAGGACAAATTAGAGGACTTGACCAGGCTGGAGCTAATGCCCAAGACAGTATTTCATTATTACAAACTGGTGAAGGTGCATTAAATGAAACTACTTCAATACTTCAAAGAATGAGAGAGCTTGCAGTTCAAGGATCAAATGATACTCTAAATTCAAATGATAGGGGACAAATCCAAAAAGAAATGGATCAGTTAGTTGCTGAAACAGATAGAATTGGTAATAACACAGAGTTCAATACTAAGAAACTTCTTAATGGTGGAGCTAATGTAAGTGGAACTGTTACAGGCGCAGATGCAGCAAGCATAGCTATAGTAGGAGGTACTGGAGATACTACTAAAGGAGCTGTTGTAACAATGACTGCTGCAACTGTAGCTACTGCTGCCACTGATAAAGCTACTACTGCTCAATCTACGACTGCATTAGCTGCAGCTAGTACTATTACAGTAAATGGAACATCGTTTTCATTTGAACTAGGAACTACAAATCAGAATGTATTAGATACTATTAATAATGCTGGAGTAGGTGTAAAAGCTACATTAGATGCATCTAGTACATTTAACATTACTGCTAATAGTGTTGGAAGTGCTTCTAAAATGGATATTTCAGGAGTAACAGGAGATTTTGCTGGCATAGCTACTGATACAGGAACAGATGCAGTAGTTACTATTGCAGGTGGAGCTCAATATTCAGCTGTTGGAAATAATGTAACTATTCAAGATGGTACAGGTAAAGGATTAGAATTAAATGTTCTTAGTACGTTTACAGGTGGTACTGCAACTTCTACAGTTGATAACAATGGTACACTATCATTCCAAATTGGAGCAAATGAAGGTCAAATGCTAAATGTAGGCATTGCTGACATGAGATCTGCAGCTTTAGGAACAGCTGGAGTTAAAGTTACTGATTCTGCTACAGCAACAGCAGCTATTACTACAATCCAAACTGCAATTGATACTGTTTCATCAGAAAGATCAAAACTTGGTGCTTTCTCAAACAGATTAGAGCACACAATAGCTAATTTAGGAACTGCATCAGAAAACATGACATCAGCTGAATCAAGAATCAGAGACGTTGACATGGCTAAAGAAATGTCAACATTCTCAAAGAACAACATTCTTAATCAAGCTGCTCAAGCAATGCTTGCACAAGCAAACCAACAACCACAACAAGTTCTTCAATTATTAAGATAATTGATAAACTTATAAAAGTAATATTAAGGAGTCAGGGTGAAAACTCTGGCTCTTTTTTCTTAAATGGAGGTATTAATTAATGGAAACATATCAAGTAATGATTTGTAATAAGAATATTGATATTACTATCAGTAAAACTAGTAATAAAGAATATCCATTCTACGCTGCTGCTTCTTATAAAAATATAGATGGTGCTGGAAAAACAGCTGATGAAGCAAGAAAAAAATGTGAAAGTGTGGTCAAAATGGATATACTAATGAATTCTTAATAAGGAGGTAATCAAATGGACATAGGAGCACTATCAATGATAATGAGTCAATCAAGAGTACAACAATCAGCAGGTATAGCAGTGATGAAGATAGCTATAGATACTGGGAAGCAAGCAGCAACTCAGATTAATGAAATGATGGGCAAAGTTGCAGTAGACCCTAATGTAGGGCAGAACTTGGATGTAAGGGCATAGGTATTGAAAAATAGTAGATAGGGGGTTATCATATGGACATAGCAGCACTATCAAAGGTTCAACAACGTGCTGACATAATAAAAACGGAAGCGGCTATGGATACAGAGGTAAAGAACAATAACCAAATGAAAGAAAAGACACATATTGATGCAATAGATCCTAATATCGGACAGAATTTAGATGTAATTGCAGATAATCAAATTGATAAAAAAGAAGAACTACATAAACAGCTACAACGGGAAATAAAGTGGGCGAAGGAGAAAGAGATTCTTCTTAACCTCAAAGAAGTAAAGCTGCTACAAATGAGAGAGATAGCGGAACAAGGTAAGCAAGTTGTCGTTACTCCAGAGCAATTAAAAAACTTGAATCATAGGCTAGACAAGTTAGCAGCGCAGGTTAGTGCGATAGATAGTGATAGCAGAAAAACAAAAGACGGAAGAAAATTAGAGTGAGCATTAGTGGCTATTGGATTAGCTACTGGTGCTCATTTTGTTGTGGTGGATAGGGATACTCCTATTTTGTAAGGCAAAGAGGGCATAGTTTTCAGCTCTAAAAGCCCTCTAGAATATAAGTAGGTGTGGAAGTAGACTGAAAATTGTACTGAAAAGACAGTACTAAGCCTAAAATATCAGCACTATTGGCACTCTAAAAGTAGTATGTCGATAGTGACGATATCTAGGGGAGAAAGATGGGTTCACTGCAAAACTATGTGAAAATTCACTGCAAAAATATAGTGTAATGGCTACAGTAGCAACATCTATTGTAGTGCAAGGGTTAACAGGAAATCAGACACAAAAGTTTGACTGCATAATCTAAATAATGCAGTGAAAAGGTAATAGCCTAAGATGGAGTAAAATCTGTCTTAGGCTATTTTTTTGTGCCTGTAACTACTGGAAAATCAAAGATATATTATTACCTTGAGTAATAGAAATAGAATTCAAGGAGGAGTAATAATGATAAAGATAGCTCATAAAAGAGAAGTAATAACTATACCAAATCTACCAGTAGAAGTAGTAGTAAAAGCGATGGAGATTACAACTATTCTTGAAGATAACTACGGAGAAACAAGGAATATAGACCATGACCTAGGAGGCTATATACTAATAGCAGAGGTTCCAGAAGATGTGGAAACTATAAAGAAACTAATAGATTTTGGATATACATTACCAGAGTATGTTGAGCTAATATCTTGTGAAAATGGAGACAGCTATACCAATTCCCTAATGCTTCTGAGCAGTGACTATAGTATAAGTCTCATAATACTACTAAGTCTAACACCTAAAGAACTACTGAAGTACATGGGAAATAGCCATGAATGATAATCACACTGAAATAGTAGCTGAAAAAATAGTATCTAGCTTTGAGGAATCATTAGTTGCAGATGGTAAGGCACCTAAAACAGTAGAGAGCTATACAGGAGATATTAGAGCCTTTCTTGAATGGTTGGAGTCTAAGGGCAACATTTTCACAGGAAATATGAAGAGATTTCACATAACTTCCTATAAGAGTGAACTTGTACAAAGTAACTATGAAATCAACACCATCAATAAGAAACTAAATAGTCTGCAATCATTCAATCAGTTTCTAATTAGCAACCAATAAACGTATTCGCTACGCTTCATACATTTATTGGAAGGGGGTCGTGTCAGCCACCTAGTATATGGGAATATAGCAAGGCGTCCCGATGGTCCGCCAAGTACCCAGTGGTGTAAAATTTGGAAATCATACAATTGCATACAAAATTAAAGAGTAATTTATTTTTATTTATCAGATCAAAAGGGAGGTAATAAAATGGATATAGGAGCACTATCAATGATAATGAGTCAGTCAAGAGTGCACCAATCAGCTGGAGTAGCGGTAATGAAGATGGCAATGGATACTGGAAAAGAATCTGCTGCTCAGATGACAGAAATAATGAAGAATGTTGCAGTAGACCCTAGTGTAGGACAGAACTTGGATACTTGGGCATAGGTATGGGTGAAAGAGAAGAACTAATGATGGAATTAAACAGGGTAAATTACAGACATAATATGCTAGGAATCATGGAAGTGAAGTTACTTCAAATGAGAGAAATAGCGCAGCAGGCAAAAGATGAGAATTTGAGTGTTATGGAAATAGAAGTTTTAAATACTAAGTTAAACAATCTAGCATCAAAGGTGAATGCAATAGATGAGGAAAGTAAAAATATAGAAAGTGAAAGAATAGTTGAATAAGTATCAGTGGCTATAGAAATAACATAATAAACTCAATAAAATAGATAGGTGGTAATCATGTGGATATAGCATCACTATTAATGGAAGTGAGTCAACCTAAAGTTCAACAATATCCTAATACAGTAGGGATGAATACGGCTACGCGGACTGATATAATGGGAAATAATGATTAGCAAGCTCTGGCAAGCCTTCGCAAGCACCCCAGGGGTGTAAAATTTGGAAATTACAATTAGATACAAAATTAAAGAGTGAATTATTTCTAGCAACCAATAAACGTATTCGCTACGCTTCATACATTTATTGGAAGGGGGTCGTGTCAGCCACCTAGTATATGGGAATATAGCAAGGCGTCCCGATGGTCCGCCAAGTACCCAGTGGTGTAAAATTTGGAAATCATACAATTGCATACAAAATTAAAGAGTAATTTATTTTTATTTATCAGATCAAAAGGGAGGTAATAAAATGGATATAGGAGCACTATCAATGATAATGAGTCAGTCAAGAGTGCACCAATCAGCTGGAGTAGCGGTAATGAAGATGGCAATGGATACTGGAAAAGAATCTGCTGCTCAGATGACAGAAATAATGAAGAATGTTGCAGTAGACCCTAGTGTAGGACAGAACTTGGATACTTGGGCATAGGTATGGGTGAAAGAGAAGAACTAATGATGGAATTAAACAGGGTAAATTACAGACATAATATGCTAGGAATCATGGAAGTGAAGTTACTTCAAATGAGAGAAATAGCGCAGCAGGCAAAAGATGAGAATTTGAGTGTTATGGAAATAGAAGTTTTAAATACTAAGTTAAACAATCTAGCATCAAAGGTGAATGCAATAGATGAGGAAAGTAAAAATATAGAAAGTGAAAGAATAGTTGAATAAGTATCAGTGGCTATAGAAATAACATAATAAACTCAATAAAATAGATAGGTGGTAATCATGTGGATATAGCATCACTATTAATGGAAGTGAGTCAACCTAAAGTTCAACAATATCCTAATACAGTAGGGATGAATACGGCTACGCGGACTGATATAATGGGAAATAATGATTAGCAAGCTCTGGCAAGCCTTCGCAAGCACCCCAGGGGTGTAAAATTTGGAAATTACAATTAGATACAAAATTAAAGAGTGAATTATTTCTATTTTTAAGATCAAACGGGAGGTAATATAATGGACATAGGGGCATTATCAATGATAATGAGTCAATCTAGAGTGCAACAATCAGCTGGCATTGCAGTAATGAAGATGGCTATGAATGTTGGAAAGGAAAATGTTACTCAGATTACTGAAATAATGTTGCAGTAGACACTAATGTAGGACAGAACTTGGATACTATTGCATAGAAATAGATAGAGAACTAAGAAAAAAAGTAAATAGGGGGTAATCATATGGATATAGCAGCACTATCAAAGGTTCAACAACGTGCTGATATAGTAGAAATAAAGTCGCCTATGGATTTACAGAAAGAAAATGCTAATCCAAATATAGAAAGGATACGCAATGTTGCAATAGACTCTAACCTAGGACAGAAATTAGATGCAATTGCAGATAATCAAATGGATAAAAAAGAAGAACTACATAGAAAGCTGCAACAGGAAATAAAGTGGGCAAAGGAGAAACAGATTCTTCTTAACCTCAAAGAAGTAAAGCTGCTACAAATGAGAGAGATAGCTGAACAAGGTAAGCAAGCTGTTGTCACTCCGCTACAACTTAGAAATTTGAATCATAGGTTAGACAAGTTAGCGGCACAGGTTAGTGCAATAGATAGTGATAGCAGAAGAACAAAAGACGGCGAAAAATTAGAGTGAGCATTAGTGACTATAGAATAGCTGCTGATGCTCATTTTGTTGGAAGACACCCCAGGGGTGTAAATTTTGGAAGTTGTGGTTAAAATATATTTATGATTTCAACCACAGTTGTGATATGATATAATAAAAGAAAACACTTAGGTGGTGGATTTATGGATAAGGAAATATTAGATATTCTAAAAGCAATGCAAAGTGATATGAAAGAAATGAAAGTGGATATGAACTCCATGCATGGAGAGATGAACTCAATTAAAACCACACAGAATGAACATACTCAAATATTGAGAGCTTTGGAGCATAAGACTGATGTTATAGCAGCTGAACAAGAAAATATGAAGCATGATGTTGCAGAAATTAAAGGTGAAGTTAAGAGTATGAGAAAAGACATGAGTAGTGTGGAAATTATCACAGCCAATAATTGGTCAGATATTGCTAAATTAAAGGCTATAAAGTAATTAATATATTGTTAATGATATTTTTTAATTAGTAAGTTTAGAATAGAAAAACAGATGGTAAAATACAAAAATGAGCAGTAGTAGCTATAAATAGCTACTACTGCTCATTTTTGTATTGCTAGGATTTGACATGCATTAAAGAATTATTTCGTCTTTAGGATTATCATTAAGTCGTTTGATTTCAACATTTAGCGTACTTATTTCATCAGTTGAAATTTTATTATTAGCTTCTAATAGCTCTATTTTATTTTTATAAGTTTCATTTTCAACCTTTAAATCAGTGTTTTCACTTTTAATGGTTTCAATTTCTTCTTCAAAATTATTAGCCTTTTTTGTTAACCTCTTATTACCACGACTTAATACAAATTCTTTTTGTAAACCCAACAAAGTCACAATTATAGCACCTATAATTGCAGATATAAAGATTACAAGAGACAATGACACATCAAATTTTGCTGATAAGAAATTAATTGTAGTAATTGAGGCATTTTGAATACCGAATAGTGTTACTATAATAGCAAAAATTAAAGAAAGTATAAAACCAATTCTCATAAAACATTACCTCCTTAGTTAATTATTTTATTTACTAAATTATAGCATATTTGTTGCATCATGAATACACAGATTAAAGCAAATTTAATTTGTAATATATTTTAAAAAAATTAATATATTATATATAATTGGTTTTTAAAATTCAAATAAAAAGGGGGCTAATAATGGTTGAGAAACGAGAAAACTGGGGTTCGAAAATTGGACTTATTTTAGCAATGGCGGGAAATTCAATTGGTCTTGGAAACTTTTGGAGATTTCCATATCAAGCTGCAAAAAATGGCGGCGGAGCATTCATGATTCCTTATGTACTAGCCCTTCTTTTAATCGGAGTTCCACTAATGCTAGTAGAATGGATGATGGGAAGACTCGGTGGAAGATATGGACATGGTACTGTAGGATTTATGATTTATATTCAATCAAGGGACAAGATTAAACCTAAAAAAGCAATCATACTAGGTTCTATATGTGGAATGTTAGTTATTGGAGTCACATTACTCGTAAATTCATATTATAATCACATAATAGGGTGGACCCTGGGCTATGCTGTTCTATCTGCCACTGGTGGATACTCAGATATGGCTGTAAGCACAGGAGAGTTTTTTGTGAACTATATACAAAATCCTGTTTATGTATTTACTTTCTGGATCATTAGTTTATCCTGTTTAGCACTAGCAGTTACAAGAGGAATTCAAAAGGGCATAGAATCTTGGGCAAAATTAATGATGCCTGCTCTTTATATATTTGGATTTGTGTTAATTTATAAAGCGTTAACTATAGGATCACCAGTTAATCCAGATTGGTCAGCTATCAAGGGTCTTAATTACCTTTGGACTCCAAGATGGGCAGATTTAAGTTTTAAAGGAGCTCTTGCAGCAGCAGGTCAAATTTTCTTTACGTTGTCACTTGGTATGGGGATTATTCAAAACTATGCTTCTTATTTAAAAAAAGATGATGATATTGTAGCATCAGCTGTAGATTGCAATATAAAATGTCCGAAAATTTCAAGAAAAAATAATGTTAAGCTGTAAAGGTTTTCTGTTCCATCATATTAGCAGATAAACCGTTAAAAATCCTTCTGGGATAGTTGTTAATCCAAT
>NZ_JBOITO010000039.1:0-370064 GCF_050717635.1 Clostridium sp. | reverse complement strand
AAAATTTAATTGACTCATTTGAAATCCTCCCGTATATGTTGGTTTTGTCACTTAACATTATACTAGAGTATTTCCCTTGAGTCTTTATTTTTTTTATTCTTCGGTCATTTCATTATACAACTTACCTGACATACCACTTAATAACAGATGATATCATAAACATGCCACTTGCCACGTGGGTGGCACCAGTTTTTGATTTTGTTCATTTTGTAAGTGAAGTTATACGGATTTTACCTTGATATTTTTTTATCACATATGATATGATAATCTTGTTCAAGATGTAAAACATTAATTAAAAAATAATAACAACGGGGGTATCCAAATGAAAATCAAAGCAATATTATTATCAGTAGCTCTAGGTGCTACATTATTAGTAGGATGTGGTGCTAATGACGAAGCAAAAGAACCTGCAAAGACTGAAGCAACAACACCAGCAGTTGCTGATGTAGTAACAACAGCATCACTTGTAGATACTGAAGCAGCTTTTGAAAAAGGAATAAGCAGTGAGGGTACATGGATTATTTCAACATTAAAGGATTTAACTTTTGACAAAGATATCGTAGTTGAGGGTGAACTTAAAAATACCAAAGATCCAGCAGTTTTACAACGTAAGATAGCTTTATACACTCAAGATGAAGATCGTAAAGTAACTGCTAGATTCACTTTGACTGCACCTAAATTAACTTTTAGTAGTCCAGCTGGAAGTATAGAACATGGAATTTTTAAAGGTGACCTTTATGTTACAGCAAACGACTTTCAATTAAAAGATGCTAAAGTAGAAGGAAATGTTTATTTTACTACAGATGAAGCTAAATCTACATTTAAAATGGATGATAAAAGTTCAGTAACTGGAGTTCAAGAATTAAAAAAATAAATTATATTAAAAAAACAGCCAATCCTAGTGGATTGGCTGTTTTTTTAGATGGTGCCACCCACGTGGCAAGTGGCATCTTTAACATGCCACTTGCCACGTGGGTGGCACCAATGGTATAATAAACTGACAAAAATATGTTTTAAATAGAAAGGTAAATGATAATGATAAAGTTTAAAAAATTAGGAATAAATGACGATATTTTAAATATGCTTAAAATTCAAGGGATAAATGAGCCGACTCCCATTCAAGAGCAAAGTATTGCACTCATAAAAGAAGGTAGCGATATTATAGCAGAGGCACAAACAGGTACCGGTAAAACACTGGCGTTTCTACTACCGATGTTTAATAATATGTCCCCTGATATAAATACAATTCAAGGATTAATAGTTACACCAACAAGAGAACTTGCAATACAGATAACTGCAGAAGCGAGGAAACTTGTAGGGGATAAAAAAATAAATATTTTGGCTGCCTATGGTGGAAAAGATATAGGTGTGCAGCTTAAAAAACTAAAGGGAAATATTCATCTGGTTATTGCAACACCAGGGAGGCTTCTTGACCATCTTAGTCGTGGTACGGTTGTACTGGATAATTTGAAGACCTTAGTGCTTGATGAGGCAGATCAAATGCTTCTTATGGGATTTAAGAATGATATTGAAGCTATTATAGAAAGAACACCGAAAAGTAGGCAAACATTATGTTTTTCAGCAACTATGAGCTCTGATGTTAAAAAGCTTGCTTATAAGTTTATGAACGATCCTAAAGAAATAATTATTAAAAAGGAACAAACAACACTTAAAAACATAAAACAATTCTTAATAGAAACCACAGATAGAAGAAAACAAGAAGATTTATGCAAGGTTTTAGATGAAAGTAATCCCTTTATGGCAATAATTTTTTGTAGAACTAAAAGAAGAGTTGATGATCTTGAGATGGCGCTTTATAAAAAAGGATATAACTGTAAAAAGCTGCATTCTGATATAACACAATCAAAAAGAGAAAAAATAATGAAAGAATTTAAAAATTGTGCCATTCAGTATTTAATTGCCACAGATGTAGCGGCTAGAGGGCTTGATATAAACGGAGTGAGTCATGTTTATAACTATGATATACCTGAAAGTGCGGAAGGCTATATACATCGTATAGGAAGAACTGGAAGAGCTGGCGAAGAAGGATACACATATTTATTTGCAGCTCCTAAGGATAAATTTATTTTGGATTCTATAGAAAAGAAAATAAAATGTCAAATTCCTAGGAAAATTTTATAGGAGATTTACAAATTTTAAAGTACTTAAAGCTGGTTTAGATAATAAGCTTTAAGTACTTTTTTTATGTTAAGTTATAATTTTCATTTTCACAATACGATTTCTGCTGGTACTTTGTATAGTGAATTTCGTATCATTATAATTTATAGTTTCACCTGTCTTTGGAAGTCGACCAAGTAGCCCTGTAACAAAGCCACCTATAGAATCAAAATCCTCTGATTCTATGTTTAAGCCTATCATTTCATTAATCATGCTTATTTTAGTATCGCCATCAACAATGTATTCATCTTCTTTAATAACTTCAATTTTATCTTCGTCATCGTCGTATTCATCTTCTAGATCGCCCACAATTTCTTCTACTAAATCCTCAATAGTAACAATACCAGAGGTACCGCCATATTCATCTAATAAGATTGCTATAGGTACTCTCTTTGCACGCATATCTGCAAATAAATCAACAGTGCTTTTAAACTCATAAGTAAAGTAAGGAACACGCATATGCTTTTCTATACTGAATTCTTCTTTTCCATCTTCGAAAAAAATTAAATCTTTAATATATAAAACTCCAATAATATTATCGACAGTCTCTTCATATATAGGTAATCTAGAGAATTGCTCTTCTCTAAAAATGTTTATGAGTTCTTGGTAAGTTGAGTTTATATTTGCTACAATCATATCTGTTCGTGGAGTCATAACATCCTTTGCTTGCGAATCTCCAAACTCAAATACATTATAAATCATTTGTTTTTCTTCGCCTTCTAAAACACCTTCCTCATGACTTACACTAACCATTGTTTTTAATTCTTCTTCAGTAATAAATGGTTTTACCTTATCAATTTCGCCACCAAGCATCTTAATAATTGTATTTGTTATATAAATTAACACTGTAATAAGTGGATTTAAAACAAAGGTAATTATACTTATTGGGCCAGAAACTTTTAGAGATATTTTTTCAGAATTTTGTGCAGCTAATGACTTTGGTGTTATTTCAGCAAAAATTAATACAACAATTGTCATTATGGCTGTTGCAATAGCTACTCCAGAGTCTCCATAAATGTTAATTGCAAGTGAAGTTGCTAGTGCAGATGCACCAATATTTGAAATGTTATTTCCTACTAAAATAGAACCTAAAAGTTTACTTGGATTTTTAATTAATTTATTAATTCTCTCAGCACCTTTAGTTTCGGAATCTACCATATGTCGTAACCTAATTTTGCTTAAACTCATTAAAGCAGTTTCAGAGGCAGAGAAAAAGGCGGAAAACATTAATAAAACAACTAAAGATATAATTTGCCACGCATCGGGGTCCATACTGTGTTCACACTCCTTAAGATTTAACTAACAAGATTATACCATGAATTAAGAAGTATTTGTATTGATTTAGCATTAATGTTTTAACAATTGTTTTATATTGGATATAAAACAATCAAGAGTAAATAATTCAAAATTTCAAATTTTTTGTCTGTTTTCGACAATATTGTAATGCATTATTTATTTTAAGTATAAAATACTTGTAACAATGTGTACTGTTTTGTTGTAATATATACGTATATTACATATAATATGTTATTATATATTGTAAGCATTTAGCTTAATACGTTATTACAAACAAAATTAATAAAGGAGCTAATTCATGAAAGAAATTAAGTCTAATAAAAGTAAAATATTTATTTTGCTATCAATAACTTTAATTATACTTTTGACAATAATTAAAGGAAGTAGCGAAGTTAGTCATACAGAAAAAAATATACCTATGGCTGTGGAGGGAGTATTAGATTTAAGAAATTGGGATTTTAAAAGGGATGGTATGATAAAACTTAATGGAGAGTGGGAGTTTTATGATAATGAGCTGTATATGCCTAGTGATTTTAAAAGTGCTTCTGAAGAAGCTATGAGCTATAAAAAGCTACCAGGCATTTTGGAACATCAGGGATATTGTACATATAAATTGAAGTTACTTATGAATAATAATGAGAACCTTTATTCAGTGAAAGCAGATTATATCCAAGGTGCATTCGAACTTATGGCTGATAATAGATTAATAACCTCTGTTGGGCAGGTGAGTAAGACAAAAGATGAAATGGTGCTACAACGAGTCCCCGCAATAGGTTCCTTCTACGTAGAAAATGGTCAAAGTTACTTATTACTTAGAATCAGTAATTTCTACAAGCAATATGCATTCATAGATACATTAGTGTTAGGTAGATCTTGGGAAATTACAGCTATGAGGGAGAATAAACTAGCATTAGATTTATTTATTATTGGATGTACCATTATGGCTGCTATATATAGTTTGGGTGTATTTATTAATAGAAGAAAAGACAAGGCTCAATTATATTTTGCAATGGTTTGTATAATTATTGCCATTAGAACATTATTTGTTGGCGAAGGTTTCATTATTTCGTTGTTACCTAACTTTAATTATAATTTCTTTACAAAGTTAAAAATATGGACTTTTTACTCGTACATTCCTTTTATAATTTTATTTATATATAGTTCATATAAAAAAACAATTTCAGATAAGGTTATTAAAACATCAAATTATTTAGCTTTATTATATACTGTAATGGTAATTTTTCTTCCTATTGAATATTATATATATTATTTACCGCCTTTTGAGATATTTGCGCTTTTGTCACTTTTTTATATGATGTACAAACTTTCTATACATAAAGAAGGGACTGACTATATAGTTATAGTAGGACTATTTGCACTAATTATTACGAGAATTAATGATATTTTATATGAATATAGTATAATAATTACAGGTTCTTTTGCATCGCTAGGGATATTGATATTTATTCTTGTGAATTACTATGTTTTAGCAAAAAGGCAAGCAAATGAACTTTCAAGAGTTGAAAATATTAGTACTAAACTAAAATCAGTAGATCACTTAAAAGATGATTTTTTTGCTATGACTTCTCACGAGTTAAAAACCCCACTTAACGGGATTATTGGATTAACCGAAGGAATAGTAAAAAATAAGAACCGTATCTTAGATGAGGAACTTAGAGAAGATTTATTTTTGGTAAATTCTAGTGCAAAACGATTAACTAACTTGGTTAACGATATGATGACATTCTCTAAGCTTAAAAACAATGAAATTGTATTAAATAGGAAATGTGTTAGTATGAGTAATATGATAGAAATGGTAATGAAATTTAGTCAAATTTCGTTAAATAATAAAAATGTTACTTTTACAAGTACGATAGATGAAAAGACACCATATGTATTTGGAGATGAAGATAGAATACAACAAATTCTATATAATTTACTAGGTAACGCTATAAAATTTACAAACATTGGACAAATAACATTATCCTATGCTGTAAAAAATTCATTTGTTCATATATATGTTAAAGACACAGGAATAGGAATCCCAAAGCAAAAGCTCCAAGAAATTTTTACTCGATATGAGCAGGTGGATGGAATTTCAGTTAAGTATGGTGGAACGGGAGTAGGGCTTTATGTAACTAAAGAACTTATTGAAATACAGGGTGGGAGTATAAAGGTTTCTTCGGTTATGGGAGAAGGAAGTGAATTTGAATTTACGCTTCCACTATGTACTAAGAAACAGCAAAAGAGTTATTCTATGGAAAATATACATAATAAATTTAATAAAGAGGCTAAAAAAATAGGTATTTCCAAGGAAAATGTCAAAAAAATTATTAATAAAAACATAAATTCTAGTGTTACAGATAAATATAAAATTTTAATAGTAGACGATGAGTACGTGAATCTTAAGGTGCTAAAGAACTTTTTATCTAGCAAACCTTTTGAAGTTTTAGAGGCTTCTAGCGGTAAGGAAGCATTGAGGCTTGTAGAAGAAAATGCAGATTTAGATTTAGTAATTCTTGATATGATGATGCCTGATATTTTAGGCTATAAAGTATGTGAAATAATTAGGGAAAAACAGTCTATGTTTGAACTCCCAGTATTAATTATGACTGCAGACAGTAATCTAGAGAACTTAGTTCTGTCCTTTGAGTGTGGTGCAAATGATTATTTAAAGAAACCTTTTAAGATGAATGAGTTATTGTGTAGGACTAATACGTTGATAACCTTAAAACATTCGGTCAAAGGAGCATTATCACTGGTACATGAGATTTCAGTAGCTGAAAATAAAGTTGAAACACTTAGGATACAAAGTGAAGAAACTAATAGACATGTGGAAGATCTTATGGAAAATGACAAGGTGAAAACAGAATTTTTAGCTAATATGTCACATGAACTTAGAACTCCTCTAAATGTAATTTGTAGTACAATACAGTTATTAAAGTCTCTTGATGGATCAAAAAGCTTAGGTGATGAAAAAATTAAATATTATATCAAGATAATGAATCAGAATTCTTTAAGGTTACTTAGACTTATAAATAATATAATAGATACAACTAAAATAGATGCAAACTACATAAGCCTTAACCTAAAAAATGGAGATATAGTGTATATTGTAGAAGAAATATCTCAATCCGTGGCTGAGTATATAAAGAATAATGGCATAACCCTTATATTTGATACTGATGTAGAAGAAAAAACAATAGCTTTTGATGAAGAAAAAATTGAGAGAATTATGCTGAATTTATTATCTAATGCAGTTAAATTTACCAAAAAGAATGGAAGTATTCTAGTTAATATTTTGGATAAAGGTGATTTTGTTGAAATATCTGTGAAGGATACAGGCATAGGAATTCCAAAAGATAAGTTGAAATTTATTTTTGAACGATTTGCTCAAATTGATAAGTCTACATCCAGGCAAAATGAAGGTAGTGGGATAGGACTAGCGTTAGTAAAGTCGCTAGTAGAATTGCATGGCGGTGGAATTTCTGTAAGTAGTGAAGAGGGAATGGGAAGTGAATTTATCATAACTCTACCAGTTAGAGTAATTGATAAAGAACAAGAAGAAAATAGTTTAAAAAATAGAGAGGTATTTAAAACAAACTATGATGAAAATCTATCAATAGAATTCTCTGATATATATAGGTAGAGTTATGATAAGAAAAGTAAAACCCTTAGAAAATTGTTAAAATTTCCTAAGGCGTTTTATTTTAAAGTGATATGAGATTATAGTTCACTAATGTGGGCTTTCATTTCTTCTAGGGTCATGTATCCAATTTTTGTTGATACAATATTACCTTCTGTATCAATAAAATATGAAGTTGGATATCCAGTAAGTTTATATTGATTAGATGTATTTTCATCTGAATCCAATAAGACTTTAAAGCTGAATTTGTTATCATCAATAAAAGATTTTGCTGCGTCCCTGCTCTCACCAACATTTATAGCTAGGATAACTAAATCAGAATCCTTAGTTTCATTATATACTTTTTCAATATCAGGCATTTCTGCTTTGCAAGGAGGGCACCAACTTGCCCAAAAATTTAGAAACACTTTTTTACCTTTGAAATCACTTAGGGATACTTCCTTGCCGTTTAAATCCTTAAGTTTGAAATCTAAAGCTGGTATTTTTTCAGGAGTAGTATTTTCACCAGAAGCAGGTTCTTTTTCAGTTGCAGCTTCTGAACTTGGAGTTGTACTATTTTCCTTAGAATTTTCTTCTTTAGCTATGGCTAAATCCTTTGCTTTGTTTTTATTATAATTAGTTACAGTGTAGATACTTATGCCAAATACTAAGATAACAAGTAATGGTAGAATTAGTTTTTTCATTATTTTCCTCCAATCAATTAAAAATTAAAAAACTCAAAATAACGGCTTAGTTTACTTACTTTATCTGTGAAAATAAGAACACCCATTGCTACTAAGAGTATTCCACTTATATAGGATACTATAGGTAAATATTTAAAAATCACATTTTTGTGTTTTGTAAAGCTACCGATTGCAAGTGCAGTCAATATAAAGGGAACGGCAAGACCTAATGAATATACAGAAAGCAAAATAATACCCTTTCCTATTGTTTCAAAACTACTTGCATAGATAAGTATAGATGATAGTATAGGACCTATACAAGGGGTCCAACCAGCAGCAAAAGCCATACCCATAAGTATAGAACCGAACTTACCACTAGCTTTATTAAATGAAAAAAATCTTTTTTCTCTATAAAGCAGCTTAATCTTTAGTAAACCCATTGTATGGAATCCGAATATAATCATTAAAGTTCCACTAATTTTTCTGAAAATAATTACATTATCGTTAAAAAGTTTGCCAAGGGTGGTTATAGATGCACCCATTATAATGAAAATAATAGAAAAACCTAACACAAATCCAAAAGATTTATATAATATAGTAAGTTTTGCTTTTTTATTATCTAATTCATCAATGGCTGTTCCAGTTAAGTAACTAATGTACGCTGGTACTAGTGGTAAAACACAGGGGGATAAAAAAGAAAGTAAGCCTGCTGAAAATGCTAATATGAAAGAAATATTGTCCAAGTATGCATCACCTCCTAGGATATTAATTTAATATAAATTTGTAAGTGGATTTAATTAAATTATATTATTGATATTGTATTTACTATATCATAATACCATGATACAATGATATAGTAAATCATAATAATTATTATAAAGTAACAGTTACAGAGAAGAACGGAAAAGACTAACATTTATTTTATGATTATAAATTTTTTATTTGGAAGTTATGATGGTTCACAGAAGATTCATTTGCAAAAACCTAGAAAATAGTGTATAATAATGTATTGATGTAAATAGATATTTATATTTATGTCTCATATTGAAGGGAAAGGTTGATATAATGATTTTTAAAAGACTTGTAATTGAGGATAAGGATATATTGGAGAATTTTATAAATCCATATAAATTTTTAAGCTGCGAATATTCTTTTACAACTTTATATATATGGAGAAAAGCTTGCGATGTTTGTTTTACTACTTATAAAGATGCTCTAATAATAAAGAAAAAAGATTTTGAAGGAAAATACTACTTTATGCAGCCATTAGGCTATAACAAAGAAAATCTTAAAGAAATAATAAAGGAACTAATGGAGTATAAGACAGAACGCAATATGGATTATTTATTTAAAGACCTTGATGAAGAATTTATGAGAGAAATAAAAGACATATATGATGATCATGATGTTAAGTGTCTTTGCATAAAAGAAGATAGAGATAATTTTGATTATTTGTATGAAGCTGAAAAGCTTATAAAGCTTTCGGGTAAGAAGCTACATGGGAAAAAGAATCATTATAATTCATTTATTAAAAATTATAATTATGAAGTTAAAGATATTGAAGATGAAGATGTTAAAAAAGATGTAATAGTAGCTGCAGAAAAATGGTATGAGGATAATAGCGATGATCATATGCTTTTTTATGAATTACAGGGAATAAAAGATGTGTTGAAAAACATGGATACTATGAATACTGTTGGTATAGCTGTTTATGTAGATGACAAAATAGTAGCTTTTAGTTTAGGAGAAAAATTAAATGATGGTTTAGCAGTAATTCATATAGAAAAGGGAGATATGAATTATAGTGGAGTGTACAGCTTTATTAACAAAACTTTTATCGATAGATGCTTTAGTGATGTTAAGATAATTAATAGAGAACAAGACCTAGGAATTGATGGTCTTAGAAAATCTAAATTATCATATCATCCTTTGAAATTAGAAAAAAAGTATATTTTTAGTGTCAACCATCTTTGTAAGATTATTTCATAAAAAATAGACTAGCTAGGCTAGTCTATTTTTTTGAAGATAACTCAAGTAATATTAAAAAAAATAGAGGGAAGTGATATAGTGAAAAATCTTTTAATTGGGGAAAAAGTTAAACTTACTTCTATTAATGAAGAAGATATTCCAGAAATTCAAAAGTGGCACACTGATGTAGAATTTATGCGCTATTATGATGTAGTTAGTGCTATTCCTAAAGATGTGGAAGAGGTAAAAGAGATAATTAGTGATATAAGAAAATGTAGTACAGGTTATATTTTTGCTATAAAAAATCTAGAGCATAAAGAATTTGTTGGCATTACAGGATTTGAAAATATAGCTTGGAACAATGGGACTGCAATAATTTATATAGGAATTGGAGAAGAAAAGCATAGGGGGCGCGGATATGCGAAGGAAGCTCTTAGCCTTACCATGGAATTTGGATTTGAGGAGCTGAATTTGCATAGAATAGAGCTTACTGTGCTTGAATACAATGAAACTGCTATAAAACTATATGAGAAATTAGGCTTCAAAAGAGAAGGGGTCTATAGAGAATTTATACATAGAGATGGCAAGCGATATGATATGTATTTATATGGAATACTGAGACTGGAGTGGGATGCTCTAAAAAAATAAACTTGAAAAAGCACAGCAGATTAATATAAATCTACTGTGCTTTTCTATGCTAATGTGTTTACTGTAATTTAATATTATCTAGTTCTTGTTTCTAGTTGCTTGTTGATTTGCAGCTTGTATTCCAGCGTTTCCATTATTCTTGTATCCGTTTTCGGCATTTCTACTATCTTGGGTAGAAGAAACCATACTTTGCTTTTTAGTTGCAACTTCATCAGGTGCAATACCTTTACTGCCCGGAATAAAGTTTTGATTTTCAGCTACAATACTTTTGTTTTGGCTCATAAAAAACATCCCCTTTATTAATTCTATTTTAATATGGTGCCCAAAATTAAATTTACTTATGCTGAAAAATATTTTAAGAGCTATTTACATTGTATAAATGTTATCTTAAAATATAAATGTAATGTAACTATAACGTTACATGATATAATATAATGAGGTGTTTTTATATGAAGCAAGACAATGGTAATGATTTTGAGAATCTACTTGAGAGTTACAAGTTCAATAATAACAAACCACTGATAACTCTTTTATATATGTATAAGGGAAACTGGGGAAAACTCTTGGTATCAATAATGTTTTTTGTTGTTAAAAATTCACCTGTGTGG
The DNA here is from genome assembly GCF_050717635.1 of Clostridium sp. GTDB lineage: Bacteria > Bacillota > Clostridia > Clostridiales > Clostridiaceae > Clostridium_AD. The sequence continues at coordinate 359,058 of NZ_JBOITO010000039.1, read as the reverse complement.
ATAATTCCTATAGTCACAGCAAATATAATTAATATTGCCAGCAATCCATCTGAATACAGCTTAAGCTCGTTAAGATTAAATTTAATAATAGCATTCATTGCTATAATTCAAAATGTTCCAACTCAAATGATGCATATTAAATATCTAGCTCAACCTGTAAGGTATGTGGAAGCAAAACTTAGGAGCAACTTAGTTTCGAAACTTCAGATACTTTCTATTTCTTATCATAAAGAACTTAAATCGGGAAAATTACAGTCAAAGGTACTTAGGGATGTTGAGGCTATTCAGTTATTGTCTATGCAGATTTATTCAACAATACTTCCACTGGTATTTAATATTACTATAGCTCTAATTATTACAGTTACTAAAAGTCCAATGATGGCTTTATTTTTCTTTATAACATTGCCCACGGCACTTATATTTACAGGATTATTCAGAAAAAATATTAGGACAAGCAATACAGACTTTCGTAAAGAAATAGAAGAAATGTCGGCTAATGTAGCTGAAATGGTTGAGATGGTTCCGGTTACAAGAGCTCATGGCCTAGAAAATGTAGAGATTGAAAAGATGCAACTCCAATTAAATTTGGTTAAGAGTAAAGGATATCACTTGGACCTAATAAATGCTTTTTTCGGAGCCTCAAGTTGGGTTGTATTTCAGGTTTTTCAGGTAATATCTTTGGGATTCACCGGTTATCAAGCCTATATGGGTAGAATAACTATAGGAGAAGTAGTTTTGTATCAGGGGTATTTTACTTCAATACTGAATCAAGTTGCCAATGTAATGAATACCTATCCAATCCTAGTAAAGGGTATGGAGTCAATAAGTTCTGTAGGCGAAATACTTACAGCAAATGATGTGGAGAATAATAAGGGTAAAGTGAAAGTTAAGAGTGTTAGTGGAGATATTAACTTTGAAAATGTTGAGTTTAGCTATGGAGATTCGAAGGAACCTGTACTTAAAGACTTTAATCTTCATGTTAAAAAAGGTGAGTGTATTGCATTTGTAGGAGAATCTGGAGCAGGTAAAAGCACTATACTTAATCTCATAGTAGGATTCAATAGTCCTACTAAAGGGAGAATTTTACTGGATGGTGTTGATATGTCTGAGTTAGACTTAACAAGCTATAGAAAATTTATTGCAGTGGTTCCGCAAAACACACTTCTTTTTTCAGGAACGTTGCGTGAAAATATAACCTATGGTCTATCTTCAGTAGATGATGAAAAGTTAGATGTAATTATGGAATATGCAAATATTAAAGAGTTTACTTCTAAATTACCTGGTGGAATTGATACTCAGGTTGGTGAACATGGTGGAAAGTTATCAGGTGGACAAAGGCAACGTATAGCTATTGCAAGGGCACTTATACGTGATCCTCAAATAATTATGTTAGATGAGGCTACTTCAGCGCTAGATAATATATCCGAATTACAAGTTCAGAAGGCTATGAATAACTTAATCAAAGGGCGTACTACTTTTATAGTAGCTCATAGATTATCGACTATAAGAGATGCAGACAAGATTGCAGTTATGAGTAATGGAATATGTGTTGAATTTGGTACATATGATGAATTAGTGGCAAGGCAGGGAGAATTCTATAAACTGAAAAAATTGCAATTGTAATAAATAGGATGAGTTTTTATAAACTAAATTAAAATAAGGCAGATATACCTGCCTTAAAAATTAATCTTTATTATTCTCTTTATTTTCATCGAAAATATCTTCTAAAATGTTATCATTATTAATGCTAAGTATGTTTGGTATGTTTGGTGTGTTAGGCATGAAAATGTTAGATATACTAATCATATTAGACATGTTAGACATGCTAGATAAATCATTACTTAAAATATCATCTTCATCCCATTCATCTTCTAAGTTATTTGTATCATCTAAGTTCTTATCCTTCATAGAGAACCACCTTTCAAAATTTTATTGGATTTATATTGTGGGTATTGTGCCCATTAGATATTTTGTTTATACTAAAAAAGAAATAAATAGCAGCGATTTTGAGGAAGGAGATACTCTTCATTTTTGCTCTGCTAGTCTAATAGATGCTCTGATCAAAATCGCTCATAGTAAAGCTATAGAATATTGCAAGGCTAAAAATGGTATTATAAGTTTTGACCCTAATATAAGGCTACCACTATGGAATAGCGATGATGAATGCAGAAGGGCAATATTGGAATTTCTGCCTAGGGCTAATATACTTAAAATAAGTGATGAAGAGCTCCAATTTATAACAGAAATCCAAGATGAAGAAACTGCACTAAATAGTCTATTTAAAGGTAATGTAGCTATTGTTATATCATATTATGCCTAAAATTGGATGGTTTAATGATCCCAATGGTTTATGTTATTTTAAGGGCGAATATCATGTGTTTTATCAATATTCGCCACTAGATGCAAATGGTGGATTGAAAGTTTGGGCTCATTATAAATCAACAGATTTTCTTCACTGGGATGATTTAGGAATAGCCTTATATCCAGACCGTGAATTTGATAGAGATGGAGTTTATTCGGGATCAGCTTTAGTAGAAGGTGAAGAATTATATTTATTTTATACTGGAAATGTAAAAGAAGAGGGTAACTATGATTATCTAATTACATGTTAGAGATCCAAAGGTTTGGAAGGAAAACAATAATTATTATATGGTACTTGGTGCAAGAGGAAAAGATATTATGTTCATATCGCCTCAAGGCATGTGTCCAAAAGGGGATTTGTATAATAATATATATCAAAGTGGATATGTGGAGAGGTTTTAGAATTAAAACTGGAGGTAGAGAATCTTTTCGGAGATTTTAAGTTAGTTATGAGAAATGACTGTAAATTGACGTTTAGCGCGGATGAAAAAAAATTTGAGCTATCCTTAGGTAAGAGTGGATATGGTAGAATGAATAGAAGTGTTAAATTAGATAAATTAGATTCCATATGGATATTTTCAGATACGTCTTCCCTAGAAATATTTATAAATGATATTGCGCTGTAGTCAAATAAAATAAATATAAATTAACATTGCACCCCTTTTATTCGCATATATAATAAAGTAGTGGGGCTGGCAGGCAATAATCTTGTTGACACAAATAAAAGGATAAGTTATTGTTATAAAGATGCCACTTGCCACGTGGGTGGCACTAAAGGGGGGGGGCGATTATTTTGAAAAGTAAAGTTTGGTTAGGAATCATTTTTATATTAATTGGTGTTAGTGCAATATTTCAACAATTGGGATTTTGGAGCTTGGGGCATATAATATCAATGTGGTGGCCACTTATACTAATAGGAGCTGGGGTAAGTCAGTTAAGTGGTAAACCCGTTTCTAAAACTTCAGGAATCGTATTAATAGTGCTTGGTGTACTATTCCAAATGCGAAAGCTTGATATAATTAGTGTTAGCCTAGCAAGATTTTTTTGGCCAGGAATAATAATAGCTATTGGGGTATCAATGTTAGTCCCAAGAAATTCAGCTAAAAGAAACTATGAATTTAATAAAGAAGATCATGAGTTTAGTAAAGCAGAAATTGACGAGGATATGGTAGATAATTTAGCACTTTTTTCAGGCGTAAAAACCAGAAATGTCTCTAAAAACTTTAAAGGTGGTAGTCTTGTTGCACTTTTTGGTGGTGTTGATTTAGATCTTAGAGATGCTTGTCTCTTAAATAATGCTGCAAGAATAGATGTAACAGCTGCTTTTGGCGGAGTGGATATAATAGTTCCTCCAGATTGGAAGATTGTAGTGAAAGGCGTTCCTATTTTCGGAGGATGGTCAAATAAAACTAGAGGCAGAAACTATGACAATCCAGATGCACCAATTTTAACCTTGCATTGTTTTGTAGCTTTTGGTGGAGTAGATATAAAAAATAAAGATAGAAATTATTAAGTAATCATAAAGGTTCGGCAATTTACTTGCCGAACCTTTATGATTATAAGATGCCACTTGCCACGTGGGTGGCACCATTTTTTCAGTTTTTAAGTCTTTTGTTAATAAAATCATCCAATAACATCTTAACTAAGGCTATAGCGGGAATTCCAAGTAACATTCCCCAAATGCCGAAAAGACCTCCACCGAGAACAAGCCCGAGAATTATGAGTAGTGGACTAAGTCCAACTTTATCGCCAATAATTTTTGGGGAAATGAACCATCCATCTATATTACTTAAGGTTACAACGAATAGTACTAATTCTACAGACTTAATTGGACTAAAGAATAGCGTTATTATCACAGCTGGAATCATACCCATAATATTTCCGAAGTAAGGAATCATATTTGTTACCCCTATAAATAAACTAAAAGGCAACGCATAGGGTATTTTTAATATCAAGAATCCAATAAAAGTAATACAACCAAAAATAATAGAGGTTATTATTTTTCCAACAAAATATCTACTAACAGTAGTATGAACTATTTTTCCGAAATCGATTAGCCAGATAGCAACAGATTTACTTGAGATAGCGTAAATAAATTTTTTGAAATAATTAATAATAGATTCTTTGTCAGCTAAAAAATAAATTGAAATTACAATACCAGTCATTAATTTAATAAATAAAGAAGTTAAATTCATTAGGTTATCAATTATGATTTGTAGTCCAGGGGCAAAATATGTAGATATATCACTATTAAAATTATTGAGGTAATCTTTTAAATAAGAGCTAATATTATAATTATTTAATAGTTCATTTTTAGATAGAAAATTAATAGACCAGCTATATGTTTTATTTGCAAATTTAGGGATATTAGCAAATAAATCGAGAACACTTTTAATAACGTTAGGTGTGATCAAAGTGATTATTAGAATAATTATACCTATAAGAACAGTATAAATTATGCTTATACTATAAATTCTTTTTATTTTTGTTTCCTTTTCAATGTAGACCATAAGTGGATTAAGTAAATATGCTATAACGAAACCCCAAATAAAAAAACTAAGTAAAGATGAAGTTCTTTGAAAGAGTGAACCTATATTTTCAATGTTATTTATTATCCTAAAAAGAAGAAAAGTAATTATAATTATAGGGATAAGTTTTACAAGTGGTATTTTTTTGAATTCAATCAATTTAATTCCTCCAATACATATTTATAAATATAATTATAGCAGTTAAGAACGATTAAATGAAGAGTTTTATTACGGTTGCAAAAATTAGTAACATAGTATGTAACTTCTGTTTGCTATTAAGTGATAATATGTGCTAAGATGTGATATAATATAATTATGTTTAATTACTAATGCTACCGTTTGAGTAGTGATGCTGTTTTTTTATTAATATAAATAATAGATACAATATAGAAATCTAATATATGTATTTACTATTATTAGACATAGCAGAATTAAAGTTGTCTTTTAATATTTATAATTATACATATTAAATTTTTAAGTCTGTTGGTTAAAAAAATAAAATTATTTTAAAGTTCAACGTAAAATTCAGTGGAAATTAGTATTGGTAACATATGTAGGTAAAAGACTAAACAAAAGGGCTTAATAAGCCAAGAGGAGCGAATTATTATGAATGAAACAATTTTAGATGCATTTGAAAGAATTCCAACAAAGCATAAATTTAACGAAGAAGGTTTTGTTGCAGGTGTAATGTATGGAGATAAGATTAAGGAAGCAATATCTGTAAAGTTTGATTTAGTAGAATTAATAAAGATTCTTAAAAAACATGGTTCTAATTCAAAAGTATGGGTTAAATACGGAGAAGAAAAGAAATTTGGATTTGTTAAAGAAATTCAAAGACATCCTGTATCAGCAAAAATAAACCATATAGACATACAAATTGTTGCGCTAGACCAAGAAGTAAAATTACAATTACCAATTACTTTCGAGGGTGAATCTAACCTTATAGACAATTTACTTGAGCTTGCAGTTTATAAATCTGAAATAGATGTTTTTGGAACAATGGATATAATGCCAGATTATGTAACTATCAATGTAGCAGATAGAAAACTTGGAGATTCAGTTACAATAAAAGACTTCGATTTGAATGAAAAAATTAAAGTTACTGATGAAGAAGATGAAGTTTATGCAGCTATAGTTGCAAGAAAAGAAATAGAAGATGAAGAAGAAGTTGCAGAGGAAGCAGTTACTGTTGAACCTGTAGTTGAAGCTTAAAAAAGTGACATATTAAAGTGAATAAAAAGTACCTAGTCTCAAAATTTTGAGACTAGGTACTTTTTAGATATCATCTGCTTTCCATTTAGCTACGTATTCCTCTAAAATCTTACGAATTACTTTTCCAATTGTAGGGTAAGATTCATCATCTAAATTGGCAAGTGATATTCTAATAGACCATTCAGGTCCATGAAAACCACTTCCACTGAGTAGTACTATAGAAGATTCTTCTGCTAACTTTAATAGGATATCCACTGGTTTATAATTTTCCTTTAAATAATTCATAAATTCATCGTTATAATTATTTTTGGCCCATTCCAGTAAATCAAATTGAGTATAATAGGCAGCATCATACTCGTCATCCTTTACCGATATTCCTAAGTTATCAAATAATAGTTTCTTACGTTGTCGACAAATTCGTTTTGTCAGTTTTTTATATCTATCATCGTCATCGGTTAATGCAAACAGTGAAAAAAATGCCATTTGAACTTGTTGTGGAGTAGATAAGCCTGCAGTGTGATTCAGGGCTACTTGACGGCTATCTGCAACAATTCTATCAATGAAAAGAATTTCATCAGGATTTATAGAAAGTCCTCCATAACGTATCCTTGCCCTTTCTTTTTTCTCTTCATCTTGATCTTTTAATAATTTGTCAAATACATTATCTTCATGTAGTGCAATAGTTCCAAGTCGCCACCCTGTTACCCCAAAATATTTTGAAAACGAATAAACTCCGATTGTATTATAAGGTAAATCTGCCATTAGTGAATGAAAGTTGTCTACAAAAGTGCCATATACATCATCTGAAATAATCATCAAGTTAGGATTATTTATTTTTACAATTTCTTTAAGCATATCCACTGTTTGTATATTAATTGCAACAGAGGGGGGATTGCTTGGATTAACTATAAATAGTGCTTTTATTGAAGTATCCTGAAGTTTTTCAATTTCTATTGAAGGATACTGCCATGTATGGGTACCATCTTCAGCTATTTCATTTGCTACTATGTCAACTACTTCAAAATCATACCTTGGTAAATGCGGAATTTCAAGGTATGGTGTGAAAATGGGGGACATAAGTGCAATTTTATCACCTTGCGATAATATGTTATTTGCAATTAGCGAATCAAATATATAACACATTCCTGCTGTGGCTCCTTCCACTGCAAATAAATTAAATTTGCGCACAAGAGGTTTGTTGTAACATAATTCTTGAATAAGGTAATCATTCACTACGCTTTCAATATGCTTAAGCATTCTATCAGGCTCTGGATAATTATCACCAATAATTCCATCTACGAGTTCATGTACCCAATCATCACCATCAAAACCTTTTACGGTAATTCCATAATTAATCATATTATTAAGAAGTTCAATACCAGGTGAATCCTTGTGATTCTTCACAAAACCCATAAAATTTCTGAAAATACCTTTTTTATTGGGCATACCAGCCAAATCATTATCATTCCATTGTTTCCTAGATTCTTCCACAGCAAAATGGCCAAAGGTAAAGAAAGCATCCCGAGGCGTAGCTGCAATCCAATTTGGATTGCCGCGTCCTGCATCTAATAATGAATGGGCACTACTCTTATTTGATTCCTTTGCAAGGCTGATTAATTTATCTTTAAGTTCAAATGGACTGACTTTGCCATAAATGTTTTCTATTTCTTCACGTTCAGTACTATAATTTTTCATCGTTTTACACCTTTCTTATTTTAAATGTCTTATTAAATGTGATAATCTTTATTATATCATTTTGATTTAAATAATTAAAGATACTTAAAAAAATATAAAGTGGATAGACTAAAAATATATAAAATATAATACGATAAAAAATATAGATTGAAAAAAGAGTAAGTAAGTATAATATAAATTAAGGCAGGATTATCCTGCCTTAAAATTATTACTTACTTTTACCTTTATTTGCTTTTGATTGCTTATTCAAGCTCTTTGTTTCTTCTAAAGTAGAGGAATTAGAGCTACTAGACATATCGGACATATTAGAAGCACCACTAGTGCTGCTAGTCATATCGGAATTTGAGTAAGTACTTGAACCTGAGTTTTGAGCTGATTGATTATTCAGCTGTTTTGTTTCTTCTAGTGGAGCACCACTAGTGCTACTAGTCATACCAGCATTTGAGTAGGAACTGTTACCTTTATTAGCCCTCGACTGTTCATTTAGTTTTTTTGTTTCTTCTACACTATTATTATTCATAATATTATCCCTCCTAATATAAAATCATACTGTTTTATCAGTACAATTTCTAGTCTACCCATTTTGGTATAAAATATAGATGAAATGATTGGGATATTTGTATTGACTTGAAAAATTTAAAATTATTTTTTGTTAAATTGTTTTAATAAATATGTGGATATCTCATTCAATGATTGTTCTGCTTTTTTTGTAATTTTACCCATTGAAATGAAGCCATGAGTGACACCTTTATATCTAGTAGAAATCACATTCACACCTGCGGTTCGTAATTTATTCCCGTAAGCTTCACCCTCATCCCTTAGTGGATCAAATTCAGCTGTGATTATTAGGGTGTCTGGTAATCCATTAAGATTTTCAGATAATATAGGAGAGGTATAATTATTTTTTCTATCTTCTAATTTTGGAGTATATAGGGATATAAATCTCTCAGAGTTTTCAGTTGTAAGACTATAGTCCATACCAAAATATTCCCAAGATTTAGTATTTAGTTGATAAATATTTGTAGAAGGATATATTAGTACCTGACAAGTTATGTGAGGACCATCTTTATCACGTGCCATTTGAGAAATTACTGCAGAAATGTTGCCACCAGCACTGTCTCCTGCAATACATATTCGACTAGAGTCCCCATTAATACTTTTAGCATTTTTATACACCCATTGGAGCACGTTATATACGTCATTAACTCCAGCAGGAAAAGGATTTTCTGGTGCAAGGCGGTAGTTTACAGAGACTACTATTGCCTTAGTATTTTTTGAAAGTTTCCTACAAACATTTTCATATTCATCAATGCTACCACTTACAAAACTACCACCATGTGAATAAATTATTAAAGGGAAAATATTGCCCTCATCCGGTGTATATATTCTTACTGGTACCTGATTTGAATCTGTTTGTATATCCATATTTTTTATGTTTTGAAAAGATATAGGCTTTGAATTGAATATTTTTGTAGATTTAAGTAATGCTATACGTATTTCATAAATTGATTTTTCTTTTAGTGAAACAGGGTTAAAATATTGTTCTACTTTTGACATTGTACCTAATATTAAATCAATCTTACCATTACTTGTTGTAGTTATATTTTTAATTACAAAATAACCGTATGTTATTGCAAAACATACAACTACTAAAAAAATCCATAACACTTTTTTCTTTTTCATACAAAAAACCTCCAGCATTAATATTGTTAGTATTATGCCCATATAAATTATATTAAATAAATACTTTTTTAATATACCCCCATATGGTATAATCAAAAGTAACTAATAGGTTATTTCGATTGAGGGGGTATATCAATGAGTATAAAATTAAAGACTAAAAATATTTATTTAATAACTGCCATTCTTATGGTGGGAGTATTTTCAGGTTGTAGCAATAAGAATATTGAAACTAAAAATGAAGTTACAACTGCACAAAAAGAAATTAACTTCAGTAATATTACTCCAGAAGAAGCTAAGAAGAGGATTGATAGTGAAAAGGGAATTATTATTTTAGATGTAAGAACAAAGGAGGAATATGAAACTGGTCACATAGAAAATTCCATATTAATGCCTGTAGATACCATTGTGGAGGAGGCAAAGAAAAACCTTGTGGATAAGGAAGCAACTATATTTGTATATTGTAGAAGTGGAAATAGAAGTGCTGCAGCAGCAGGCATATTAGTTGAACAAGGATATATAAATGTATATAATTTGGGTGGAATAATAAATTGGCCCTATGAAGTTGTAGAGTAACTTATGGAAAGGATGTTAATATGAATAAAAAATGGAAAAACAACTTGTATATATTAACCATACTATTTTTCGCAATTGGATTTTTTAATATTATTTTTGCATGGCTTGGTTTTGCCTGCATGATTATTCCATTTATATTACTAGCAAAGAACGGTAAGAAGACATGGTGCCAAAATTATTGTCCAAGAGCAAACTTATTCACCACATTATTCAAAAATAAGCCTATAAAAGTTGCACCTAAATGGTTGACAAAAGGTGATACAAAAACATATTTGTTAATTTATTTTAGTTGTAATTTATTTATACTATTTATGTCAACAATAATGGTATTTAGAGGTAGAATGGAATCAATGGAAAAAGTGAGATTTCTGATTGCATTTCAGCTTCCATGGAACATGCCTCAGCTTTTAAATATAAATTCTATACCAAATTGGGCAGTACACTTATCCTTTAGAGTTTATTCTATGATGTTTACAAGTACAGTTATAGGGATGATACTTGCTTTTTTGTATAGTCCTAGAACGTGGTGTACCATATGCCCTGTAAATACAATATCGGATATGGTTATAAGTAAAAAATCTAAGAAACAGAGGAAGGGATTAAATGCATAAGTTTAATATAAAGAATATAGAAAAATTAGATAATCCAGAACGAAGAAGGATAATGCCTCCGGAAGAAACATTATTAAAATTTAAGATTGAGGATAATGGTGATTTATTAGATGTGGGGTGTGGTATAGGGTATTTTACGGTGCCAGCTTCAAAACTTCTTAAAAACAATAAAGTTATAGGGGTAGATATAGTTCCAGAGATTTTAGATTTTGCAAGGGAAAAAGCAGCGGGGATAAATAATATAGAATTTACAACAAGTGAAGAATATACTTTTCCGGTAGAAGATGATAGCTTTAAATATGTACTTATTAGCAATGTTATTCATGAAGTTGTGGATAAAGCTAGATATTTTAATGAAGTTAAAAGAGTATTAAAAGATGATGGTTATTTTTTAATAATAGACTGGGATAAAAGAAAAATGGAAATGGGACCTTCTTTAAACGACAGAATTTCTATATGTGATATGATGGAGTTGTGTAGTAAAGCAGGATTCAGAACAGTAGAACGTATAGATATATCACCTAATCACTATGGCTTAAGATTACAAAAGATAAACAAAAATTGTGATTAATGCTTTGTTATGTTATTATAAAATCATGAATTAAAAAGTGAATAACCAAACACAGGGGAGTTGGGTAAGCCAACTGAGATTAAGAACTGTAATTCTTTGACCCTAATAACCTGAACTGGATAATGCCAGCGTAGGAAGTTGTTTATTGGTATATTATATATTTTTATATAGCATGGTAATTTAAACACAAATCCTATGGGTTTGTGTTTTTTGTGTTGCTTTTTTAAATATATTTTAGGAGGGAATCAAATGAAAAAAGTTTTAACTATAGCAGGTTCAGACAGTTGTGGAGGAGCAGGCATGCAAGCAGATTTAAAAAGTTTTAGTGCAAATGGCGTATATGGAATGAGTGTTATTACAGCCATAACAGCACAGAATACCATGGGTGTTTTTGCAGTACAAGACCTAGAGGATGAAATCATTAAAGCACAAATCGATGCTATTTTTACGGACATAATTGTAGATGCAGTTAAAATTGGTATGGTGTCTACAATTTCAGCTATTGATGCAATAAGTGAGAAATTAGAACTATACAAGCCGACAAACATTGTACTCGATCCCGTAATGATTTCTAAAAGCGGTTATTCACTCTTAAAGCCAGAGTCAAAAACAGCACTTATTAAGAAATTAATACCACTAGCATTAATTATTACACCTAATGTTCCAGAGGCTGAAGAAATCCTTCGCGAAGTGAATTCTCATATTATAAGCATTGAAACTGTAGAAGACATGGAATGTGCTGTAAAGGAAATGTACAAGCTTGGATGCAAAAATGTTCTTTTAAAAGGCGGACATATTAAGGGAAAGGCCATAGATGTATTTTATAACGGAATTGAAATTACACATTATTGTTCAGAAAGAATAAATACAAAAAATACTCATGGAACGGGATGCACCTTATCTTCTGCCATAGCCGCAAATTTGGCAATTGGCATTGACATCAAGGATGCAATAAAAAATTCGAAACAGTATATAACATCGGCAATAAAGCATTCTCTCGATATTGGGCATGGTGTTGGTCCTACCAATCATTTTTATAAATTATATAAGAAAGCAGGTATGAAAAATGATTAATGATAGTGAAAAACTAGGTTTTTGGACCTTTGTGTTCTTATGGTTCGGAGCTGCGGTTTCTGCTGCTGAAATACTGACCGGAGGATTAATTGCACCCTTAGGATTTAAGATGGGGATAATAGTAATAATACTTGGACACACAATTGGAACAGGAATATTGGTGATGGGAGGTATCATAGGTACTAGAGAAAAAGTGCCATCAATGACATCAACCAATATTTCTTTTGGAGTATATAGTACCTACTTATTTTCAATTTTAAATGTACTTCAGCTAATTGGATGGACAGCAATTATGATAAAGGTAGCAGCAAATTCTGTAAATCTTATAGCTCAAAGTTTATGGAATTTCGATAATGTTTTAGTATGCATATTGGTTATTGGGATTTTTACTATTATGTGGCTTTATTTTGGGAATAAAGGCATGAAAAAATTAAATATTACAGCGGTAGCTTTGCTTTTTATACTTACATTGGTACTAGGAGTTATTATATTTAAAGATAAAGCATTACTCACCAAAGCAAGTACCGGAGAAATATCTTTTGGAGGAGCATTAGAACTCAGTATAATTATGCCTCTTTCATGGCTACCTTTAATTGCAGACTATACTAGATTTGCAAAAAGCGAAAAGGAAGGTGCATTCGGAAGTTTCATAGGCTATTTTTTAGGAAGTTCATGGATGTTTATTATAGGACTTGGGGCGGTTATAGTTTCAAACAATTCAGACCCTTCAGCTATTATGCTTGCAGCAAATTTAGGGATTACAGCTCTAGGAATAGTAGTCTTATCTACAGTAACTACTACATTTTTAGATGTGTATTCAGCAGGAGTTTCCTTTTTAAACATTGTGCCAAAGTTTAGTGAGAAAAAAGTTGGTATTATCATGGCTATTATTGGGACACTAGTAGCTGTAATATTTCCTATGGGAAATTATGAGGGCTTTTTATATGCTATAGGTTCAGTATTTGCTCCATTATTCGCGATCTTAATTACTGATTATTTTGTAATAAAGAAAAATACAAAAGTGCAAGCGAGTGTTCTCATAAACTTTGGAGCAATTATTGTTTGGATTATAGGAATAGTAATTTACTATAGCTTTATAAAACTTGATTTTATATTAGGAGCTACAATGCCAGTTATGGTTCTAACAGGATTTATATATGCAATAAGTTGGAGGATGATGTCTAAATGGAAATTAATAAAAAAATCATAGAACTCTTAAACAATGTAAAAGAAAAAAGCCCCTTGGTACATCATATAACAAATTATGTTACCGTTAATGATTGCGCTAATATTACGCTTGCGCTAGGTGGGTCACCAGTAATGGCGGAGGATATTAATGAAGTTCGTGAGATGGTATCCATTTCCTCATCACTTGTAATAAACATAGGAACATTAAATAGCATAAGTGTGCAGTCTATGATTGTGGCAGGAAGAATGGCAAATAAATTAAATATTCCAGTTATCCTAGATCCTGTTGGTGCAGGGGCAACATCCTATAGAACAGATACTGCTAAGAGAAATATAAGTGAAGTAAAACTCTCCGTTATTAGAGGGAATTTATCAGAAATTAAAACACTTTATGGTATTGAATCTAAAACAAAAGGTGTAGATGCATGCCAGGATGTTTCTGCATATGGTAATGAACTAATTCAGGAAAAAGGAATTGCTAAGGCACTTGCAAGTAAACTAAATACTGTGATAGCTATAACTGGTGAAGTAGACATAATAACAGATGGTAAAACACTTTACTCAGTAGAGAATGGGCATAAAATAATGTCTAAGGTTACAGGTACAGGATGCATGTGTACTTCACTTATAGGTTCATATCTAGGAGTAGGGGGTAACAATCTAATAGCAGCACTAGCAGGGGTTGTTTCTATGGGTATAGCAGGAGAAATAGCTTATGAAGGATTAGATAAAAGTAAGGGTGGCACCGGGTCATTAAAAGTAAAAATAATAGATGCTATTTATAATTTATCTGAAGATGATATTGTGAAAAGGAGTAAAATAAATGAGGAATAATATAGATTACAGCCTTTATCTTGTTACAGATAGAGATATACTCGTGGATACAGATATATATACTGCTGTTGAGGAATCAATAAAAGGGGGAGTTAAATTAGTTCAACTTAGAGAAAAGAGATTAGGTACTCTAGAATTTTATAACATTGCAGTAAAAATTAAAATTATTACTGATAAATATAAAATCCCATTAATAATAAATGACAGAATAGATATTGCAGAAGCTATAAATTGTGCAGGAGTCCATCTGGGTCAAAATGATATGCCAATGGATATTGCTAGGATTATAATGGGTAATAATAAAATAATAGGGGTTTCCGCATCTACACTGGAAGAGGCCAAAAAGGCAGAGATGGAAGGAGCGGATTATGTAGGGGTTGGAGCTATGTTCCCGACAACTACTAAAGATGATGCAAGTGTGGTTTCTGTGAGTTGCTTGAGGTCGATAAAAGAAAATATTCTTATTCCAGTAGTTGCTATTGGTGGGATTAATAAAGAAAATATACAATTGTTAAGGTTGGCAAATATTGATGGTATAGCTGTAGTTTCAGCTATACTTGGGAAAAAAGATTCAAAGACAGCAGCAGAAGAACTTGGGGTTTTAATTAAATTATAAAATCAAATATTTTGAATATTGCAATTATTACTTGTAATTAATGGCAAACTAAATTATAATTAAATTTAATAGTTACCATATTGTTCAGAAGATATCTCAAAATATTAATGTATGTTAGGCTCAGTATGATTACAAATCACATTGGGTTTTTTTTATAAAGTTTATATAATAAACAGTTCCTATTTAGTTAAGTAATCATAAAATTACAAGGGGTGTAAAAATATGATAATTGAAGGTAAAGTTTTAATTGCACAAGGTGGAGGGCCGACTGCTGTTATTAATCAATCTCTAGTTGGTGCGGTGCTCGAAGCAAGGAAGTTTCCACAAGTAACAAAAGTCTATGGTGCTATAAATGGAGTAAATGGAATAGTTAATGAAAATTTCCACGATTTAAGCCGAGAGACAACTCATAATTTAGAACAAGTGGCAATGACCCCATCATCAGCACTTTTATCTACAAGGGACAAGCCAGATGTAGAATATTGTAAGGAAATATTTAGGGTGCTTAAAGCTCATGAAATAAGATATTTCTTTTATATTGGAGGAAATGATTCATCAGATGCAGTTAGAATAGTACATCAGCAAGCTAAAATTGCAAGTTACGAACTTAGAGCAATTCATATACCGAAAACTATAGACAATGACCTTATGATTAATGACCATACTCCTGGATATGGATCTGCAGCCAAATATATAACAAATGCATTTATTGGAATCAATCTTGATAATAGAGCATTACCAGGAGTATATATAGGGGTAGTAATGGGACGTAATGCAGGTTTTTTAGCCGGAGCCGCAGCCTTAGCTAAAAAGTACGAAGATGATGGTCCACATTTAATATATGTGCCTGAAAGGGTTTTTAAAATAGAGCAATTTTTGGTAGATGTTAAAAATGTTTACGATAAATATGGAAGATGTGTAATAGCTGTTTCAGAAGGTATTGTAGATGAAAAAGGTCAACCAATAATTTCAAGTCTTATGGAAAGAATAGAAAAAGATGAACATGGAAATATACAATTATCTGGATCAGGGGCATTAGGTGACCTTTTAGGTAACTATATTAGAAACAATCTAAATATTAAAAGGGTTAGAACAGATACATTCGGATATTCTCAAAGATGTTTTATGGGGTGTGTATCAGATGTAGATAGAAATGAGGCTAGAGAAGTAGGGGAAAAAGCTGCGCAGTATGCACTTTGGGATAATGTTGACGGTTCAATTACTATTCATAGAACAGGTCATTATTCAGTGGATTATAGACTTACGGAGTTAGAGCTGGTAGCAGGCAAGACAAAGGTTATGCCTGATAATTTTATTAATAGTGCATGCAATAATGTTACTGAAGCATTCTTAAATTACGCTAGGCCACTTTTAGGATCCAACATGCATTACGCACACAGACTTAGAGCATCTAAAGTTCCAAAAATCTTAGGTGAATAAGTAGATAAAAATGAATAACAAGCTAATTTTTACATCTGTAACTATTAGCTTGTTATTTATTTTATTTATGTATATTATTTATTTTTTGAGCTAGAAATTATAGCATCTTTGATCTTGCTATTAGCATAATCAAGTGCAGAATCTAAATTATTATTATTTTTTCCTCCACCTTGTGCAGAAAAGGCACTTCCGCCACCTTTTCCATCAATTAGAGTTATGGCATCTTTTAGAAGAGAATCCATTTTAATTATATTTAAATCTCTTGAACACATGAATAAAAGATTTGCTTTATCACCAGATTTTACTCCGAATAAAACAATAACCTTTGTGGCAGATACCAATTTCGTTGCTAACATATTAGCATATTTTAAATCACCGTTATCATAAATGCATTTAAGCACTCTAATGTCTTCTATTTTTGGGGATGATTCTAACATATTTTGAACTTCGTACTGTGCAACCTCAGCTTTTAATGCTCTTTTTTCAGTAAGTGCCTTATTAAGTTCACCTGAAAGCCTTTGTACTTCGGATAAAACAGTAGCATTATTACAACATAAAAGTTTAGACATTTTTTCTATAGTTTCATGTTTTACCGAATAATCAGAAATAGCCCTTCCTCCACACATAAATTCAATTCTTAAGCCATTCTTATATTTTTCGAATTTAGTAATCTTAATTAATTGTACCTCAATTGTTGAACTAGGATGTAGTCCACAGCAAGGGTTCACGTCAATATCAGCTATTTTAACTATTCTAATTTTCTCGCCAGCTTTAGATGGGATTTTTTTTAGTGATAGCTTTTTAAGTTCAGAACTGGTTGGATAAAGTACTTCTATGTTAATATTTTCTAAAATTATTTTGTTGGCATTTTCTTCGGCAAGGTTAAGGTCATTTGCTTCAATAGCCTTATCAATATCAATTGTTGCAGAATCCTTGCCAAGGTGAAAACCAATGGTAACTGCATTAAATAAATTAGAAATACAAGCAGAGATTATATGCTGACCTAGGTGCTGTTTCATATAGTCATACCTTTTTTCAAAGTCTATAACGCACTTAACTTTGTGGATCTTTAAAGGGTTCACTCTCACAACATGATATATTTTTTCAGCTTCTTCATATACATAGGTAACTTCAGCACCATTTATATATCCGGTATCACTTGGCTGACCACCACCTTCTGGGTAAAAATAGGTTTTATCTAGTTCAACATGATATTCTTTTTCTTTTTGAATGACATTTATGACTTCAGCTGTAAATTCCTTTTGATAGGGATTTTCATAACATAATTTTTCCAAATTCAAGCATCTCCTATATACTATAATATATTTCACTGTTTTATATATTGTACCATAAAAAAATTACTGATAAATATAAAAATCATTATAAGTATATAGGATTAATAATTGTGGAACACTACTTTTAAAATAAGAAAAATCAGGTAGGTGAAATAATTTGAATTTACAATATGTTCAAGGTGAACCACTGTTTATAAATACAAACAGTGTACCTAAACAATATGCTTATTTAACAGAAGATATAGAAACGGATGTAATAATAGTAGGTGGCGGAGTTACGGGGAGTATTCTAGGTTATTATTTTTCTAAAAAGAATATAAGTAGTGTGATTTTAGAAAAGGAGCGAATAGGTCATTTAAGCACAGGTGTTACAACTTCTTTACTGCAGTACGAACTTGATGAGAATTTAAATGATTTAATGGAAGCTACTACAATGGGAAATGTAATAAAATCCTATAACTTAGGGATTTTGGCTTTAAGTGAAATAGATAGTTTTATAAACGAGCACGGAAACAATTGTGATTACAGAGTAAAAGACACATTGTTATACACCTCTAAAAAATTAGAGATTAAAGAAATATATGAAGAATATAAGCTTCGATGTGAAAATGGGTTTGATGTAGATTTCATAGATGAGCATAACAATCCCTTTAGTTTTGACGTAAAAGCAGGTGTTTATTGCAAAAATGGGGGGGCACAATTTGATCCATATAAATATACTCATCAGTTATTAGAAGTTTCTTGTGAAAGTGGCCTTAGAGTTTATGAGAACACAGAGGTAGTAAAAGTCAATTATGAAAATAGTGGAGTAGTGGTAGAAACGAACTATGGATATAAGGTTAAGGGTAAAATAGTTATAGTGGCTACAGGGTATAATACAGAATTATTTACAAAAAGAAAATTTGGGACTAAAACTACTACCTTTAATATAGCCACAAAACCTATTAAAAGTTTTTCAGGGTGGCAAAATAGAGTACTTATTAGAGATAATGGTGATCCATATAATTATTTAAGAACTACTGAGGACAATAGGATAATAATAGGTGGAGAAGATATAAATTTCGTGCCAGATATATTTAATGAAAAAGCTGCAAATGAAAAATATAATATATTAGAGCAAAGATTAAAAGCAATGTTTAAAGACATTAGTGATGTAGAAGTGGAATATAAATATTGTGGTGCTTTTGCATCAACTAAAGATAATTTAGGATTCCTAGGACAGGACCCGAATAATGATAAGTTGTGGTATTGTTTAGGCTATGGAGCTAATGGTATATTATTTGCAACACTTGGTGGAATGATGTTAAGTGATTTATTTTTAGGTAAAACCAATGAGGATTTAAGGCTGTTTAAAGTGGATAGATTTGATAAGTAATTAAATGGGAAAGTGCTCAAAAGTAATATTTGAGCGCCTTCCCTATTTTTTTAATTAAAACTATAATTTAGATAATTGTGTTGAAATTAGAATTTTATGTAAGTATAATGATATTAATATAAAATTTATTTAACGAGAAGAATACTAGGGGGTTGTATCTTGAAAAATGAAATAATAAAAATCTTAAAAATGTTAAAAGAAAAAGGTGTGGATTATGCGGATATAAGAATGGTTGATAGAATGTCTGAAAACATTTCTACTGAGGATTTAAATGTTCAGAATATTTCAAATTCAAGAAGTAAAGGGTTAGGTATTAGAGTTATAGTAGATGGTTCTTTAGGGTTTGCTAGTACGCAAGATTTAAGTAAATTAGATGAAATTGCATTGTATGCTCTTGATTTAGCAAAGGCTAGTAGAATAGTTCAGACAGAAAAAATAAGGATGGCAGAAAAAGATGTAGTGGTAGATAATTACATAACACCTATAGAGATTGACCCGTTTACCGTGTCAAAAACAGAAAAAATAGAACTTCTTTTAAAAGCTGAAAAGACTATGAGAAAGAGTGCAAATTTATGCAAGACTAAAGCTTCTATGGATTTTAGAAAGGAAGAAAAAATTTATGCGGATACAGAGGGAAGTTATATAACTCAAACTCTTTTTGAATCAGGTGCAGGTATTGAAGCATTATCTTCAAGTAACGATGATGTACAGGGAAGAAGTTATCCTAATTCTTTTGGTGGGAACTTTGCAACAGCTGGATATGAATATGTTAAATCATTAAATCTTGTAGAAAATGCTGAGCGCGTTGGCAAGGAAGCAGATGCAATTGTAAAGGCAGAAGAGTGTCCAAGCGGTCGCTTTGATATAGTTATTGATGGTTCGCAATTAGCACTTCAGGTACACGAGAGTATAGGACATCCTGTAGAATTAGATAGGGTGTTTGGATCAGAGGCTGCTTACGCTGGTATGAGTTTTGTGACTGTAGACAAACTAAATGAAAACTTCAAATATGGTTCAGAATTTGTTACTGTAGTAGCAGATGGTACAATACCAAAGGGGTTAGGTTCTTATGGATATGATGATGATGGGGTTAAGTCACAAAGAACTGTTATTATAGACAAGGGTATATTTAGGAATTTTATTACCTCAAGAGACACAGCTGTAAAAATCAATCAAATATCTAATGGTACAAATAGATCTGATGGATGGCAGAATATGCCCATAGTAAGAATGACAAATATAAACTTAATGCCTGGAACTTTTGAATTAGATGAGCTTTTTTTAGGTATAGAAAATGGACTATATTTATGTACTAATAAAAGTTGGAGCATAGATGATAAAAGAGTTAACTTTCAGTTTGGTACAGAGGTAGCTTATGAAATAAAAAGCGGTAAACTTACAGGGAAAATCTATAAAAATACTATATACACAGGGATAACACCAGAGTTTTGGGGAAGTTGCGATGGGGTTTGTAATGAAAAGTACTGGACACTTTATGGATTACCAAATTGTGGTAAGGGTCAACCAGGACAAACTGCTCATGTAGGTCATGGAACAGCCCCTGCAAGATTTAGGAATGTAAAGGTAGGTGTTAAAGATGTTAAATAAGAAAGAGGCATATAAAATAATAGATAGGGTTCTAAGCAAATGTAATTATTATACTATGGTATCTATAATGTGCAAGGAGGAAGGGCTTACTCGTTTTGCAAATTCTGAAATACACCAAAATGTATATAATGAAGAAGATAGTGTAACTATTACTATTATTCATGATAAAAAGATTTCAGAAGTTACAACAAATCTTTTGTCAGAAGAAGAATTAATAAAGGCTGTTTATGAAGCAGAAGAGAATTTAAAATTATTACCACAAGGAGATATAGAGCTTCCTGAAATTTTATTTCCATTAGAAATTGCTTCAGAGGATTATGATACTCAACTAGGGTATAAATTTAGTATTTTAAATAGAGCCAAACTTATAAAGGAGGGTATCGAACTACTAGAGGAGGATTATATTACAGCGGGGGCACTATCTTTAACAGCTTTTGTAATGTGTTTGGGTAACAATAAAAATGTTAGAAGATATGCAAGAATAGACTCGGTAAGCTTTAACTCAGTAGTAATGCATAAAGATGGAGCATCAGGTTATGCAGAATATGTGACAAATAAAGCTGAAGAATTAAATGTAGTAGAACAATTTAAGGTTGCAATTAATAAGTGCAAAATGGGTATTAACCCAATTTCTATAGAGCCAGGTAGCTACGATGTAATTCTAGAGCCATTAGCTGTAGGAGATCTTTTAAAATATATGAGTTTTATAAGTTTTAGTGCAAAGGATGTAAGAACAGGTACAAGTTTCCTTACTGGAAAGCTTGGGCAACAGGTTTTTGGTGAGAACATAACTATAATGGATGATGTTAAAAATGAAAATACTATGCCTCTTTACTTCGATTTTGAAGGCTATGGACGCTCCAGCTTAAATTTAATTGAAAGTGGTGTGGCTAAAGAGCTATCATATGATTCAAAAACCGCAACTTTAGATAAGGTAAATCCAACAGGTCACTCCTTTGGTTATTCATCAGGAGAGGGTGGCATACCTATAAATATTGTTATGGAGGGGGGACAAGATACTTTAGAAAAACTTATAAAATCTACAAAAAAAGGTTTGATTGTATCAAGATTCCATTACATGAATATAGTAGACCCAAGACAATCTATATTAACGGCCCTAACTCGCGATGGACTATTTTTAATTGAAAATGGTAAAATCAAAGGGGCTGTAAAAAATATGAGATTCACGGAAAGTATGTTACATGCCTTTAACAAAGTTACAGGAATAACATCCGAAAGAATTAAAGTTCCAGGTGCCTTTGGTTTTAATTATGTACCTACATTAAAGATAGAGGATTTTCATTTTACAGGCAAAACAGAATAGGAGAAAAAAAGACCCCAGAGGGGGTCTTTTTTTAATAAGATTAATACATTTTTATTTTTTTTGTAAGATGCCACTTGCCACGTGGGTGGCACCAGAATAAAGGTGAAATACATATTTTGTAGAATATAGTATTTGTTAAAGTTTTCAATAACAACAATTTTAATTGATTTACAAAGGGGAGATTAAGATGAGTGAACATGATATTAAGGTATTACAAGAAATAGATATTGATAAAATTATTGAGTTATCAAAGAGTTTATTATTTGAAAATGATAGAAATGCTTTCTATAGGGAGCTAATTAATATAGTAGATAGTTATTTTAAGGCAAAAAAAATATTAGTTATAGAAGCTGTAGATAAAAACTTTGAAGTGGTAGTAGAATGGAAAGAACAATGTAGTGAAGTGATTTTTTATAATGAAAATAGTATTAGAGAGACCTCTAATATATTTAGATTCAGTATAGAACAAATCTGTGCGTGCAGGGAAGAAAAAATAATTAATAATGATAGCGACGAATTTGAAATTTTTCATCCGTTAATTTTCAACGAAGAGTTACTGGGAATTTTATACATAGAGAAAAAATCTCATTATAGCCAAATGGAATTGAAGATGCTTAAGCTAATTTGTCTCCAGGTTGCTGCAGTTATGGATAGAATGTATATGGAGGATATTAAAGTTCAGAAAATCAAATGTGAATTAAGAGAAAGTGAGGAAGGATACAAAAGATTATTTGAGTTATCTCCTGATGCTATATGTGTGCATTGTGATGGTAAAATAGTATTAGCTAATCCTACAGCTGAAAGGTTGTTTGATATTAAAGACCCTAAAGGTATAATTGGAAGAGATGTTATGGACTTTGTTCATCCTGATTATGTTAATCTTGCTAAGCGTAGAATAAAAACAATAATTGAAGGAGGAATGGTTACATCATTTATAGAGGAAAAATTTCTTTCGAATGATGGTATAATTATTGATGTAGAAGTTGGGACCTCTGGTTTTAAGTATAAAGGTAAATCAGCAGTTTTAGTAGTAGTTCGTAATATTAACCAAAGGAAAAAAATGGAGAGAAATCTAAAGGAGAATGAATCACTATTAAGAGAGATAACTGAAAATATCTCGGATATGATTGCAAAGGCTGATGTAGATGGAACTATTAAATTTATTACACCTGCTAAAAATGATATACTTGGATATGGAATAGG
Organism: Clostridium sp.; assembly: GCF_050717635.1. Classification (GTDB taxonomy): domain Bacteria; phylum Bacillota; class Clostridia; order Clostridiales; family Clostridiaceae; genus Clostridium_AD. The sequence continues at coordinate 335,867 of NZ_JBOITO010000039.1, read as the reverse complement.
GAATGTAATTGGAAAAAATCTTTTAGATTTTGTTTATATAGATGATAAAAAAGCTGTATTAAAGAAAATAAAAAAATTAATTAGAACAACTATGAATCAAAAAATTCAATTTAGAGGTATACATGTAGATGGACGTATTATTTGGGCGGATGTTAGCTTTAATACACTGTTAGATGACAATAACAAAGTTGTGGGTTTGATTTTATCAGCGAGAGATATTACTAAGCGGATTGAAGCTGAACAAGTTATAAAAGAAAACAAGGAAAAGGAAATATTTTTAAATCAAGCCATAGAATATGATAAATTTAGGACGGACTTTTTTGCGAATATATCTCATGAATTAAGAACGCCCATCAATGTTATTTTAGGAACAATACAACTTATGAATCTAAAATTTGAGGAGCTATTTAAGGAAAATGATGAAAAAAGCAAGAAGCATTTAAGAACTATGAAACAGAACTGTTATAGATTAGTAAGACTTATTGACAACTTAATAGATGTAACGAAAATAGATGCAGGATATTTTGAGATTCATTTAAGTAATTGTAATATTGTTAGTGTTATAGAGGAAATAACTTTGTCTGTAGCAGAATATGTTGAGAATAAAGGTATATCTCTTATATTTGATACAGAAATCGAAGAAAAAATAATAGCTTGTGATAAAGACAAAATAGAAAGAATAATGTTAAATCTCATATCAAATGCAATAAAATTTACAAAATTAGGGGGGGATCTTTTAGTAAATATATTTGAAAGAAGTGATAGTATTGTTGTATCTGTTAGGGACACAGGCATTGGAATACCAAAAGAAAAGCAAACATGCATTTTTGATAGATTTATTCAAGTTGATAAGTCCCTTACGAGAAATAGAGAAGGAAGTGGCATAGGATTATCCTTAGTTAAAGCTTTAGTAGAAATGCATGGAGGTAAAATATTTTTAGAAAGCCAGGTTAATGTAGGAAGTGAATTTAGCTTTGAACTTCCTATAAGACAGTTACCAGAGAGTGAAGATGAATATGTTAATAATAATTTCAATGCTGATAGTAATATTGAAAAGATTCATATTGAATTTTCGGATATATATTTCTAGTGAAGTGGAATTAATTGGATTACTTAAATATGGACAATCTTCATAAGAACTTCATAAGTTTACGATATATTTGCTCTGAGATTTATAAATTATAAAAGAGCAAAGGAGATGTACTAATGAAAAATGCCCTGAGAAGTATTCTAGTTGTATTAAGTTTGATTTTTACTTTAAACATAACTGTATTAGCGACGCCAACAAATGAGAAGTTACAACAGCAGAAGGACGCACTAACGAAAATTCAAGTAGAAAGAGAAGAAATTGAAACGAAAATAGAACATTTTGATAATGAAATTGTAACAATCATGGCTAAAACTGAGGAAAACAAAGGTAAAATAGCTGGAACAGAAAAGGCAATTGAAAGCGCCGCTATTGAGGTTAAAAGGGTTGAAAATGAAGCCCAAAAGGAGCAGGAATTATACAATAGTAGAATGAGAACTATGTACATAAATGGATATGATGGGTATTTAAGCACAATCCTTAGTTCGGAGAGTTTTGGAGATTTTATATCAAGAGTGGAAAACATAAAAGCCATTATAAAGTTTGATAAAAAAGTAGTCGGTGAATTTGAAGCCACCCAAAGGCAATTAAGTGAAAAGAAGATAAGTTTAAATAAAACAAGGAAAACATTGTTGAACATAAAAGTAGAAAACAAGCAAAAACTAGATAAGATAGACATTACTAAAAAGTCTCAGAATAAATTGATAGCTGAGATAAATAGCAAGGAGATTGTTTATAAAGAGCTAAATAATAAATTGATAAATGAGCTAAAGAGCAGTGAAAGTCTTCTTGCAAGGCAGATAAGTGAGCCGCAAGTGTTAGCAAGTAAGAGCATAACGAAAATAAATGAAATAAGAAAATCAACACCTAAATATACACCTTCAAGGGGCTCAACCGCTGTATCAGCAAATGCTGTAATAGCCTATGCTTCTAACTTTCTTGGAACGCCATATTTATGGGGTGGAACATCGCCTTCAACAGGCTTTGATTGTTCAGGATTTACACAATACGTATATAAGCATTTTGGGATTTCTTTAGGAAGAGCAACATTTCATCAAATAAAGGATGGGGTACAAGTATCAAAGGGAAACCTTAAGCCAGGGGATTTAGTGTTTTTTGGAACTAATAACAACCCTCATCACATGGGCATCTATCTTGGAGATAATAATTACATGCATTCTCCACGTACAGGAGATGTAATTAAAATTTCAGCTATGACAAGGACAGATTTTATAACAGGTAGAAGAGTAATGTAATTGGTAAATCAATATTGAATTCAGATAAATAGCATATCTGGATTCAATATTTTTTTATTAAAATTTTTAAGTCCATCTTTATAAAATCTACACATCTCATTTGTATAATATAGTTAAAAATATAATAGACAAAGAGGTGACCTATGAGTATTAAAAAACAAAATATTAAAGTTTACAACATGACATGTACCTCCTGTGAAGCTAGAATAGAAAAGTCTCTGATGAGCATCTTTGGAGTTACTAAGGTATTGGCTAACTACAAAAGCGAAAGTGTGTTTGTTCAATATGATGATGAAACGTGCAATAATTCACTAATTAAAGAAAAGATCTCGAAACTAGGTTATAGTACAGAGGATTCTGGCAATTTTAAACTTATTGGACTCCTAATAATAGTTCTTGCTATTTTTCTTATAAGTAGGGCTGGTAATAGCTTCAACATGGAATCTAAGCTAGCAAACGCATCTTATTTTGTTCTATTTATAGTGGGTGTGTTCACTTCACTTCACTGCGTTGGTATGTGTGGTGGAATAATGTTATCACAAAGTATAGGCACAGAAAACAAAAGCGAATTTCAATCTTTAAAACCTGCACTATTTTATAATTTAGGAAGAGTGATATCTTATACTATTCTTGGCGGAATTGTTGGAGCTTTAGGTTCTGTTTTTTCTCTGTCTTTACAATATAAGGCTGGGCTTCAGGTTTTAGCTGGAATCTTTATGGTCATTATGGGACTCAATATGTCTGGATACAGTCTTTTTAGAAGATTTAACATAAAATTACCAAGGTCCTTGTGCAATATTAAAAAGAGCGGAAAAACTCCATTTATAGTAGGCAGTTTGAACGGGTTTATGCCTTGTGGACCTCTTCAAACTATGCAATTATATGCTCTCGGAACAGGTAGTGCGCTGATTGGGGCTACTTCAATGTTCATATTTGCACTTGGTACGGTACCTTTAATGCTTGGATTTGGAGCTATTTCGGGCCTTTTAAGTAAGGATAATACAAAGCAACTTGTAAAATTTGGAGGAATTCTTATAGTTGTTCTAGGGCTTATTATGGGTAATCGTGGTCTAGCTCTTGCTGGCATTTATATATCGCCTATAGCTTTAATGGGTGCTGCTCATCAGCAAAACAATTCTCCTGAGCAGACTGATACACCTGAAAAAGGTTCAACAGCTGTTGTTGAAAATGGAGTTCAAGTAATAAATATGACAGCAACTGCACGTGGCTACACGCCTAGTGTATTATATGTACAAAAGAATGTGCCTGTTAAGTGGATAATAAATGGAGAACAGCTAACTTCATGTAATAATTCTATTGTTGTGCCTACTCTAGATATAGAAAGAAAATTAGAATCTGGTGAGAACATTGTAAATTTTACTCCAGGTGATAAAGATATAAACTACAGCTGCTGGATGGGTATGATAGGTGGAGTAATTAAGGTGGTAGATGATGTTAATGCAATAGATGCTTCAAGTGATGCTACTACTAGTGAGAACACTGAAACCAGTGCTGAGACTCATGCTAGCGCTAGTATCTATGGAACTGATTTAACTAAAACCTCAATTTGGGCATCTTATTAATATATAATTTTTCAAAGTATTTAAAACTAAAATTATTACCTTCATAATTACTCCACAATTGAGTAGTAGAATAAGTGTATAGAGAAAAACAAATTAAGGAGTGATATTAAATGAAAAATAAAATTATGGTTTTAGTAATAGCCGGCATCCTAACAGTAGGCGGCGTTTCAATTGCATATGCAACTGTTAAAAATGATACAACTTTGGACAACTTCAAAACACCAATAACTAGTTCGCAAAATAATGACGATAAATCATCAAATAATTATACAAACTCGATGATGGATGATCAAAATAGTGGGGGTAAGTCAAATGGAAGATATAACGATATGATAAAAATAATGAATGATAACGGGTTCAGTGATGAGTCAAAAGCAATTGAAAACAGAGATTTTGATTCTATGAATGATAGCATGAATAACATAAGTGATGATGACTATAAAAAAATGATTGATATAATGGGAGAGAATGGATATGAATCTATGGCTAATATGATGGAATCCGTAGGTAGAGAAGATATGATAGAGGTTCATGGAAGTATGATGGGAAGATAATATTCTAGCATTTAATTAAAATAATAATATAAAGATAATGGAAGGATGATTTTATATGATGGGATATGGATATGGATATAATATGATGGGAGGTTGGTTTGGAATGATGATTATTCCTATAATTTTAATTGGGATTATTATATATGTAGCCTCTAGGCGAGAACAAAACAATGCTAAATATATAGAAACTACAGATAATTCTTTGAATATCTTAAGTGAAAGATTTGCTCGTGGAGAAATAAAAGAGGAAGAATATAGAAGTAAAAAATATATACTTTTAAAGGGTAAATCTTAAAAAAATTCTAGAAATTAAAATTTAACGGTTACAACTACAGCTAATGAATAGCTGAGATTGCTGTCAGAAATGATACAATGGCAGAGAAAGAACACTATAATTCAATCTCAAGGCGTATGTCAAGCCTTGAGATTGAATTTCTGTTTATTTGAAGTTATTCTATTGAACTCTATTAATAAATTATAAAAAAAATTAGTCATGTCAAAAAACATAGCGTGGGATTTTGCACACCCTAGTAATATGGAAGTAGAAGTATATTACATCTTCTATTATTTAATCTGTTACTAGATTTAAAAATTGTTTTAATCTCACGCTAGCTGTGTTACTGAATAATTCCTCAGGTGTTCCCTTGTATGTAATTAATCCGTTGTCTATAAATATTATATTGTCTGCTACTTCTCTTGCGAAACTCATATTATGAGTAACAACTACCATTGTCATTCCCTCAAGAGATAGCTCCTTCATAACTTTAAGTACCTCTGCTTCAAGCTCTGGATCTAGTGCAGATGTTGGCTCATCAAACAATAATACTAGTGGCTCTATAGCCATTGCACGTGCAATAGCAACTCTTTGTTGTTGCCCACCTGAAAGCTCATGAGGATAGCTATCACATTTTTCAGTAAGTCCAACCTTATCTAAAAGCATTAGCGCCGTGTCATGGGCTACCTTTTTAGATTGCTTAAGTACAGTAACAAGGCCTTCCATAATGTTTTCCACTACTGTCATATGAGGAAATAAGTGAAACCCTTGAAATACCATTCCTGTATTCTTACGTAATGTCAGTATTTCCTTTTCAGTAGGACTTTTGTTTTCACCAAAAGTAAGTTTACTATTTCCAATAGTAATTGTTCCACTGTTAGGCATTTCTAATAAATTAATACACCTAAGAAGAGTGGTTTTACCTGAACCTGACGGTCCTATTACAATAGTTGTCTCACCCTTTGCAATTCTCAAATCTATACCTTTTAAAATCTCATTATCGCAAAAGCTTTTGTGTAAGTTTTGTATATTAATCATGTATTTCCTCCAATTACCTAGCCACATATCTTTCAAGTTTTTTCTCTACCCTCTGTTGAAGTGTAGATAATATAGTACAAAATAATAGATATATAAAGGCTACTTCAATGTATAATACTAGTGGCTCATATGTTGCAGCATTTATTCTTTGAGCAATCTGAAACATTTCAGTTAAAGTAATCGCCGCGGCTAGTGACGTATCTTTAACAAGACTTATAAAGGAATTCGAAAGAGGCGGCACTGATACTCTAGCTGCCTGTGGTAATATTACACGTATTAACGCTTGAGTATGAGTCATACCAATAGATGATGCTGCCTCCCATTGTCCTTTAGGAATTGATAGAATTGCTGCTCTAATTACTTCCGAGTTATAAGCTCCAACGTTTAATGTAAAGCCTATTATTGCTGCTGGTAAAGCTCCAATTATTATACCAGCCTTTGGCAATCCGTAGAATATTATAAATAGCTGTATGAGGAGTGGAGTACCTCTTATTATCCAAACATAAAACCTTGATATTAAAACTAATAATTTGTATTTTGAAATACGAGCCAGAGCCGTTAACATAGCCAAAATTGAGCCAAGTATGAAAGAACCCACTGCTAGTGGAAATGTAACCTTCACACCTGCTATTAATAAAGGAAAGAAAGAATCTTTAATTATTTCTAATATTCTTAGTGTTTGTGCATCAAAATTCATATCTTCACCTTATTATTTTGATACATCTGCAGCAAACCATTTATTAGATATCTTAGAATAAGTACCATCTGCTTTCATGTCACTTATTGCTTTATTAACTGCTTCTACTAATTCTTTATTTCCCTTGTTAAACATCGCTGCATTTGGCTGAGCATTTTCTTCCTCATCTACAATCTTTATAGCAAGGTCTGGCTTTTGCTTTATAAGATCAAAGTAAGATAAACTGTCATTAATTGTGGCGTCTACTCTCTTAGACGTTAAAAGGTCGATTGCTTGATTAAAACTTTCAATTGGTTGAAGTACGGCACCATTATTCTCTGCAATTTTAGCTAAATTACTAGTTAATGATTGAGCGGATTTCTTGCCTTTTAAATCTTCAAACTTTTTAATAGTAGTATCTGCTGTATTTACTATGAGTACGGCTTTTGAAACTATATATGGATCTGAAAAATCATATTTTTTTTGTCTATCAGCTTTAATACCAACTTGATTTACTACCATGTCAAATCTCTTTGCGTCAAGTCCTGCGAACATTCCGTCCCACTTAGTTTCTATAAATTCTGGGTTTACATCAAGACGCTTAGCTATTTCCTCTGCAATTTCAACATCAAATCCAGTTAATTTCCCCGTCTTATCATGAAAAGTATATGGCGCATAAGTCCCTTCAGTACCAATTTGTATTTTTCCTTCACTCTTTATTTTTGTTAATAAATCGGTTGGTTTAGTATTATTACTGCTATTTGTGCTGCAGCCTACAAAGCCTATCGATGCTATTAATAAAGTACTAAATAATATAGTTGATTTTTTCATTTATTTCCTCCTCGTAGTATTCTTACTTTTTTAGTAAGGTATTGATCAATTCTCGTTTAATATATGGTGTTATTAAAATTAACTACTTATACGTATATGTAGTATAATACAACATTTATATGAAGATGGTATGTAGAACTAAACAAGAATAAAAATATTATAAAACCATCTGAGACTGAGCTCAGATGGTTTTATAATTCTATTTTTTAGATTTTTTAAACCAAATAAAAAACATAATGAAGGTGTAAAAATATTGAAGAACAAATTGTATTATTTCAGGTTTTGAGTACCATCCAATTAAAACGTAAAGAGGAAGTCCTATAATACCTTCTTTATGGTAAAAAATTGTATTTGAGAGGTCAAACGCTTTAACAAATAGAGGACTTGTACTTGAAATAATATTTAAGGAATGTAGTGCAGACAAACCTTCATGAATGCCGTAGCCTAGCAAAAATCCAGCTTGTAGAATTAAGTATGCTAAGGTTATATTAAATAGTATTTTTAAGTTTATCCTTACTAAAGAAAAATAAATCAATATGCAAAAGATCAATGCCAAAGCAACCCCTGTAAATATTGATAATAAAGTATATTTACCGGCAAAAACAAATATTACAATTTCAGCACCTTCACGTACAACCATAACAAAGGTTATACTAAAAATGCCTATAGCTGAAAGATTAGTTTTTACTTGATTTTGAACTTCTGTAATCATGTTTCTTCCATGTATTATCATCCAATAAATAAAAGTAGTTATTAATATTAGTGCCGCAATACTTGCTGAACTTTCCCACAACTTTGCTAATTCCTCCGTTTTACCAATAGATTTTGAAATGAAAAACAATATTCCGCCAATTCCTAGTGAAGCTATAATTCCTACTAAAGCTCCTGAAAAGGCGTTTTTTCTAAAAGTAGTATTGCCACTCTTTTTTAAATATTGAAGTATAATTACAACAATTAAAAAAGCTTCGAGGCCTTCTCTAAAACCAATTATTAGTCCTGGTAAAAAAACATCCATTATTATAAACCTCCTTCAAACATGTGATAGTGAAAATCATTATCAACTAATTCTAATATGTATTTATATTTTTGTCAATGTGTAAATTTTCATGTTATAAAACAAATAATTTGGTGCTTTCCAATTTTATCATGCTCAGCAATAAGGGTATGAACAACATGGTATTATATATAAAAACAATATTCATAGTATCTTCATATTATAATGCTAAACTAAATTCTAAACTAAATTCTAAAGCAGCAAACAAGGAGTTTATTTATGAAGAGTGGAGATAAAATAGTTGGAATAATCCTTTTAATTATTGTAATAATAACATTAAGTCTAGCTTCAATATATAAGACTTCCGTAAAGGGGGCAGAAAACATGGCTGTTATTAAGAGCGATGGCAAGGTACTTAAAACTATTGATTTAAATAAGGTAGTGGAACCACAAGAGTTTACTATAAAAACAGACAAGGATAATTACAATATCATATCGGTTAAACGCAATGGTATAAAGGTAAAAGCTGCTGATTGTCCTAATCAATTGGATGTTAAAGTTGGATGGATTTCGCAGCCTGGCGAGATAATTGTGTGTTTGCCTAATAAGCTTATAATTAGTATTAATGGGGAGGCAAATAATGGTATCGATGGTGCGACTTTTTAAAATTAAATAAGGTTATTCTATTTCTTATTTTGTGGTTCATTTCTAAAGCCTATCATCTCAGCATTGAGTTTTAGTTCGGTTTCAGTTTTAACAAACGAATTACGCTTAAAAGGCTTTAAGCCATTAAGATAAAGATCAAAATTCAAAGGAAAAAATAAAAATTGAAGGGAGAAATAAAAATGAAAAAGAAAATATTAATAGAAGGTATGAGTTGTGGACATTGTTCAAATCATGTTAGCGAAGCCCTAAAGGACCTTGGAGCAAAAGAAGTAGAGGTAAACCTTGCTAAAAAGTTTGCTACTGCTGAAATAAGCGATGATATTACTGATGAAGCTATAAAGGAAGCTATTGAAGAGGTTGGATATGATGTTGTAGGAATAGAAATAGCTTAGAGTTAAAATATAATTAAATCAAAATATGAAAATGCCCAAGTATTATACAAAATATAATACTTGGGCATTCTATTAATATAAGATTTTAAAAGTAGTTAGAAGGAAAAGGATTAACTTCATAATTACTCCACAATTGAGTAGTAGAATAAATTTATAGAGAAAAACAATCACATAAAAAAACCGGAGGAGTGATATTAGATGAAAAATAAAACTATGGTTAATACGATGAAATTCATAGGCGTAGAAAATATGACAGCAATTAATAAAAGTATGATGGTAAACTAATATAAGAATTTTAAAATAATTAAGATAACTTAGATGATAAATAAAATAAAAATTAAAGGAAGGATGATATATATGATGGGATATGGATATGGAAACAATATGATGGGAGGAGCATTTGGAATGATTATTCCTATAATTATAGTTGCAATTGTTATATTTGCAATATATAAACTATTTGAAAATAAAAATATTAAAAATATAGGAACTAGAGATAATTCTTTAGATATCTTAAATGAAAGATTTGCTCGTGGAGAAATAAATGAAGAAGAATATAATAGTAAAAAAAATGCATTATTAAATAATAAAACACTCTAAAGTATTTAAGCCTCTGACATAATAATTTGATAATTGAACCACGCATACTTGTAACTTCAATCTTGAGTCGGTGGTTCTTTTACGATAGTAAAAACATTTTTTAATTTACGAATGCCATACAGAAAGCGTTGAGATTAAAGGCCAGCTTATTATAATTTTGATAAGCTGGTCTTTGCTATAGTTATTTTAATAATTAGTGTATTTCTACATAAAATATTTATAAGTATTTTGTATAATAGGTATAGAGTTTGTATTATACTAACAAGTATAGTAATTTTAAGAGGGGTGAATTAGAAGTGGCTAATATATTAATTATTGAAGACGAGGAAAAGGTCTCAGAGATACTTAAAGCATATCTCGAAAAAGCAGGTTATAGTGTTTATTGTACTGTGAGAGGTATGGAAGGCATAAAACTTTTCGAAGAAATTAAATTTAATTTAGTTATATTAGACCTAATGCTACCAGACATATCTGGAGAAGAGGTGTGTAGCATATTAAGAAAAATGTCTGAAGTTCATATATTTATGCTTACAGCAAAAGGTACCCTAGAGGATAGAATAGAAGGACTAAACCTTGGGGCAGACGAATATCTTGTTAAGCCCTTCAGCCCTAGAGAACTGACTGCAAGAGTAAACGCTTTATTTAGAAGACTTAATATAGATAAGGGTCAAAGTAAAGTTTATAACAATGGAGAATTTGAAATTAATTATGAGAAAAGAATAGTTAAGATTCTTGGAACAGAAATACCTCTTACACCAAATGAATTTGATATAGTACATATTCTTTCAGCTAATAAGGGTAAAGTGTTTACAAGAGACCAGCTCATTGAACGAATTATGGGCATAGATTTTCAAGGCTTTGATAGAACAATAGATGTACATATTAAAAACATACGTAAAAAAATAGAATTGGATAGTAGAAATCCTGAATATATATTAACTGTAACTAGAATTGGTTACAAATTCGGTGGTGATTAAGTGATGCAAAGTATACGAAAAAGATTAAGTATTATTTTAGTAGTAACTGCCATAATAGCGCTTTTTTTATCCACACTTTTTGTGAATATAACAATATCAAAAACTTTTGACAAGTATTTACTAGAAACACAAGACAAGAGAAACGTAAGAATAGTTAAATATTTGGAAGAAGTATATAAAAAAGATGGTAAGTGGAATGAAAAGTCAGGAATAGAAATTTTGCATGAAGCCTACATGAGCAACTATAGTCTTACTCTTAAGGATAAAAACAACAAAGTAGTATGGGGAATGGACCCTAAGGAAATAGTAAACAATAACAATGTTAATATGAATGTTAAAGATGAAGGAGTATATAATACAAACAGCTTCAATATAAATTTTAACGACCAAATTGTAGGCAACATAGAAGTGGGACAATATGGGCCAGTATTATTATCTAAAGAAGATGTAAGATTTAAAACATCCATAAATAAAAGTTTTATTTTAAGTGTTGTACTTTCAATATTCATAACAATATTAATTAGTTTACTTATTTCAAAGCAATTTTCATCACCACTAAGTCAAATCTCAAGGGTATCTGTTTATCTGTCAAATGGAAACTATAAACAAAGATCACATAATAAGAGTAGTATTCTAGAACTTGAGGTTTTAAGAAATAGCATAAATACACTGGGTGAAAAACTTCAACATCAGGATGAGCTTAGAAAAAGGTTAATATCAGATATTTCGCATGAAGTTAGAACACCCCTAAATATTCTTCAAAATAATTTTGAAGCTATGATTGACGGCATTTTTCCAGTTGACAATGAAAGGTTAACTTATCTTAACGAAGAGGTTATTAGATTTGGAAAGCTTATAAACAATTTAAATGCCTTAAAAGAGGTCGAAGGGTCAGAAGCGGTCTTAAGTATGGAGAAAATCGACTTGGGGGCTATTATTTCTTCGGTTGTAAAGGATTTTGAAGTAATAGCTGAGAATAAGAAGCTTAGCATTAAATTAGAATGTAATACTGATAAACAATTTAATATCTTATGTGACAGTGATAAAATAAAACAGGTAATAATTAATTTGCTTTCAAATGCAGTTAAATTTACTAAGGAGTTCGGGAAAATTAATATTACACTAAAAGAGGTAAATGAAAAAGTGATATTAAAAATAGAAGATACAGGCATTGGTATTAAAGAGGAGGACTTACCTTATATATTTGAAAGGTTGTATAGAGGAGATAAAAGCAGACATGAAATAGAAGGAAGTGGAATAGGACTTACAATTGTACGAGATATACTAACCCTACATTCAGCAACTATAAAAGTGAAAAGTAAAGATGAAAAGGGATGCGTTGTTACTGTGTATTTTAACAAATTTATTCGGATATTTTAAGGGAATATTAAAACTATACTAAATAACTTAATTAGTATAGTTTTTTTGTTGTAAAAACGATTGTAAAAATTGCTGTTATTTTTGTATATAATTTTTACGATTTTAAGCTAAATCTAAGCTTTTTTAATCCAATTTTAATATTACAAGTATATAATATAAAATAGGAGAATGTTTATAGATACACGTAGTGCAACTAGAAAAAAAGGAGGGTGAAAAAATGATACCATTAATACAAAGATTTGATAACTCAATATTACTCTTTATAAAAAATAACATGCATGGAATTATTATGGATAAAAGCATGGTTATATCAACATACTTAGGAAATGGGGGAATCATATGGATTATAATAATAGCGATACTTATGATTAATAAAAAATATAGAAAAATAGGTTTTATGGCTTTAGGAGCTTTAATATTAAGTACAATTTTAGGAGAAGAAATAATGAAAAATGTAGTTAAACGTATAAGGCCATCAGAAGATATACCAGCATGGAACCTTTTAATTGCAAAGCCATTATGCTATTCATTCCCGTCCGGGCATACTACTTCCTCATTCGCAGTGGCAGGGGTACTCGCAAAATATTTTAAACGTTATGCTTTTGGATTTTTGGGTCTAGCATCTTTAATAGGGTTTTCAAGATTATATTTATATGTACATTATCCTACTGATATTTTCGCCGGTATAGTTTTAGGACTTATGTGCAGCGGAATAATAATTTACTTATTTGATAAAGATAACAATAATATTAAGGTTCTTAAGGCTAAAATATAAGAGAACATTCATTGTATAAATTATTGATTTTAGCATGTTTTATCCCCGCTGTTTTACTATAGGAAGGAAAGTGTTTTTTTAATATATAATATGAAAAGAAAGAAATAGATAACACTTAATAGAAAAGGGTGGGAATCATGTTAAAAATAAAAAACAGTACAAAAACCAAAAGAAGTACAAGCAAATTGGTTTTACTGTTTATAATATTTGAATTGATTTTCACACTAAGTACAGGCCCATATATAGTTTATTATGGTCCGTTTAAAAATGTGAAGACTACAGTAGTAGGTGCAGCGATGACTACCTCTACACTATATTATAATGATGAAATTATAAACAATCCTAGCGACAGTTTAGGAGAAAGATCTATATGTTCAATTATTTATGTAGAGAGCAAGTAATGCGTGAAATCTTAGCATAAGACATATTATAAGCTTATGAAATTTATTGCTGGTATTTCTCAAGCGTTTGCAATATTCATATTATCTACATATAAAAATGTTAAACTAATCTCATAAACAATATAAATATTAAACTAAATTTATTGGAGGTTTAAAATTGAAAAAACTAAAGAAGTGGTATGATAATTTTTTAAAAGGGATGGAAAAAGCCAATGAAGAATCTTTTGGTGATAAAAAACTAGATTGTTGTGGGTTAAACTCAAGTAAGAATAAAAAATTAGCACAAGATAAAAAACAAAAATAAAACTTCAGTTTGGAGTTTTATTTTTGTTTTTTATTTTGGAATAGTAACGATAAATGTACTTCCTTTCCCTAGTGTACTCATTACATTGATTGTACCATTATGGGCCTGCACAATTGATTTTACAATTGTTAGACCTATTCCTGAACCACCAGTTTTTTTATTGCGAGATTCATCACTTCTATAAAATCTTTCAAAAATGAAAGGCAAGTCTTTTTCAGAGATTCCAATTCCATTATCCTTTACTTCTAAAATAATAGTTTCATTTTTATCCTTTAGAGTTACAAAAACTTCTCCATTTCCATTGAGGTATTTAAGTGAGTTTGCAAGCAAATTATACATTACTTGTGTGAATTTATCTTTGTCTATAAAAACTTCCACATTTGACATTAAACTTGAAGAAATTTTTGAATGTGAATTAGCAAATAGTGGTTCAAAAGATGTTATTACTTTTTCCAGTTCTAAGGACAAGTTAAATCTACATTTATTTAAATTTAGATTTGTTTGCTCGAGTTTCGCTATATCATTAAGGCCTTCCACCAGTTTTATTAATCGCTGTATTTCTTCATAAAAGTTTGTAAGCATCTCATCTGTTGGCTCCCAAACCTTATCTAAAAGTGCCTCTATATGTGATTTTAAATTGGTAAGAGGAGTCCTGAGCTCGTGGGCCATGTCAGATGTCAACCGTTTTCTAAGCAGTTCTTGGTTTTGTAAGGTTTCCGCAAGATAGTTTATTGAAGCATTTAAATCACTTATTTCTGTGGTTTTAGATACAATCTGAGATCTAGCTTTTAAATTACCATCTCTAATTTTATTAGCAGTAGCAGTGATTTTTGTAAGTGGTGAGGATATTTGTTTCGATAAAAGAATGCTTACTATTAATCCAAAAATCAAAGCAATAAAACCGGAAAGAAAGAAGGAGCGATTTAAGGTCATTTTAAAGGTCAGCGCAGCAGCGTTTAAATATGAGGTTCCGTAATAACCGAAGACAATACTACCTACATTTTTATTGTTTTTCATTAAGGGATAATTATCTTCAATGTATTCTCCAGGCTTAATTTCTGAAAAATCATTCATCATTGAGTTCATCATAGAACCCATCATTGTATTTTTTTGTAAAGTTGAATTGCCTGAAGTGAAAACAACCACACCACTTTTATCTTTAACTTCAATGTATAATTTCTCAGCACTAGCGTACCTTAGTAATTCATCTTTACTATTGGCTGAAAAACCTGTATTCTGGTCATATAAACCATTTGCTATAGTTGTAATTTCACTTAACTTAGTTTTATGTTCATCAATTAAGTAGGTGTTGAATTTTTTACCAATCATAGAATTTGAAATTAAAACTGCAATAAGTATAGACACAATTGCAGTAAGAAGAAAGCCCAAGGATAATTTTTTTGTCAAAGATAGTTTCATTTTAGTTCACCTCACATTTTCATTGAAATTTATAGGAATAAAGGGTTAACCTTGGAATTTATATCCCATTCCATACACGGAAAGTATATATATTGGTTTTTTAGAGTCATCCTCTATTTTTTGCCTAAGGTTTTTAATATGAGTATCAATAGTTCTATCAAAACCATCATAATCAATCCCAAAAGCTTTATTTACTAATTGATCTCTTGAAAAAACCTGTCCTGGGTTAGTTAAAAGCACAATTAAAATTTTAAACTCATTTGAAGTTAAAGTAATAGGGTTACCTTGTTTTTTTACAATCATTTTTTCAATATCAATTTCAAGATCGCCATCATTAATAATTAATAGCTGTGCCAGGGGCCGCGTGTCTCTATATGTTCTTCTAATAATAGCTTTAACTCTACTAACAAGTTCTCTATTGCTAAAGGGCTTTGTTATATAATCATCAGCGCCTATGCCAAGACCTTCTATTTTATTATCTTCTTCAATTTTAGCTGTTAGCATAATAATGGGTACTGAAGAGGTAGCCCTAATCTTGTTACATACTTTTTCGCCAGAAATTTTAGGTAGCATTAGATCTAATATAATCAAATGTATTTGTTCGTTTTGAAATAGTTTCAGAGCCTCTTCACCATCTAATGCAGTTAAAACGTCGAAGCCTTCTTTTAATAAATAGGCTTCAATTACATTTAAAACTTTCTGTTCATCATCAACTACTAAAATTCTAATTGTATCATCCATTTTGTTCACTCCTGTATTTTAATGTAGTATGTATAGTATACCCTAGGGATAAATTTAATCCAATGCAGTATCAGAAAAACTAGGGTAAGTACCCTAGTTTTTCTGGTTTAAAATAATTTTCTTTTTAGCATACTCTTCCTCGTCCATTTCACCTTTAGCGAATCTTTCATTTAGGATATTCAATGCTGAATTATTGAATCCCAAATTATTTGATGACGATAAATTAGAATGTGGGTGATTTCTCATTAGTTTAAAAGCTAAGAAAGCTAATATTAAAAATATTAAAAATCCAAAACCCATCATTAGAAACATTCCTCCACCGCCATAGCCACCAAAGTGTCCATAACCAGAACCTGAAAATCCTCTACAAAACATATAAATAACCTTCCTCTCTATAAGTTTATAGTTACTCTTATAACATAATTTAATTATAGACCGTAATTGTGGAGAAAATATGAAGAGATAAATGATACAAAAAAAATGACGTCAAATTTTTAAAATGAAATATTTTATATGCAATTCTAGTTAAATAAAGGGATTTATAATTTTTTGTAGAATAATATAAATTAATATAAACAGTAAAGGAGCGTTGTTATGAAAATAAAAAAAACAAAAGAAATAAAAAGAATGAAAAAAGTAAAGAAAATAAAAAAATCTTCAATTAAGATAAGATTAATTATGATTCCTCTAGTTGTTATGTTTATATCAATTGCAATAATAGGTATTATATCTTCATGGTCGCTTAGATCAAGTTTGCTTAAACAGACAAAGGCAGATAGTGTACTCCTTGCAAATAAGGTAGCATCGCAGGTGGTTAATAACAAACTGTCTTTAAGAACCATTAATACAATGATAGAAGGTAAAATTAGAACGGCACAAAAAATTGTTATATCAAATAAGGACACTGTAAGTAGTGATATGCTGAAAAGGGTTGCAGAAAGCGCCAATGTAGATGAAATAGATTGGTATTCGGCCGAAGGAGTAATTATTTATTCAACTGTTGATTCTAAGATTGGAAGTAAGTCTGAAAGTGGTCAGGCTGTGGATAACTTTAGAGTAAGTGGAAAAAATGAGCTTATGGATCAAGTAAGAAAGGATTCAGGATCAGATAATTATAGTAAATATGGATACTTAAAGAATAGTGATAACACATTTATACAAATAGGCATAAATGGAAATGAAGTTGAAGCATTGACTAAAAAATTTAGTTATCAAACTTTAGTGGAAGGGTTAGTAGAAGATGAGAATATTGTTTATGCAGTTTTTGTAGATAAAAATTTGAATGTTGTTGCCCACGGAAACAAAGAAAAAATAGGGAGTAAGCTTACGGATGAAGGTAGTAAAATAGCTGCTGTAGATGGTGAAATGTATGCTTCCACTATTGATTATAAAACTGAGGGAAAAAATCCTAAAGTAATTATGGTACAGGATGTTATAGTACCTGTTGTTTTGGATGCAGAACGACTTGGAGCAGTTAAGCTTGGGATTTCAATGACAGAAGTTAATTTAGCTATAAATAAGAATATTATTATTATTCTAGTTTCTGGAATTATTGCTTTTGCTATTCTTGCTTTCTTCTCATTTAACACATCCAATTATGCCATAAAAGCAATTGGTAAGTTAAAAGGCGTTTTAGGAACTATGTCACTGGGTGATTTTACAAAAGAAATGCCTGAAGAGCTATTAAATAAAACTGATGAATTTGGAGAAATGGCCAAGGCCTTAGATAAAATGAAAAATGATATTAAAGGAATAATTAAAAATGTAGGAAATTCATCGGAGCAGGTAGCTGCATCATCAAAAGAATTAACAAGTAGTAGCTATCAGTTATCTGCAGTATCAGAGGAAATATCGAGGGCTATAGAAGAAATTGCAGTTGGAGCTAGTGATCAAGCAAAAGAAACAGAAGAAGGGGTTATAAATGTAAATGTACTAGGACAATGTATAGATAAAAACCAAGATATGATGGGCAAATTAAATAAAGCTTTAGAGGAAGTTAATAAGCAAACAAATGAAGGCTTTGAAACATTAAAATATTTAATTGAAAAAACAACAGATAGTAGTAATGCAACTAGCGATATACAGGTTACTATTATTCAAACAAATGAGAGTGCAGAAAAGATAGAGAAGGCTAGTGAAATGATTAAAAATATTGCAGAGCAAACGAATCTCTTAGCACTAAACGCTGCCATTGAAGCAGCTAGGGCAGGTGAAGCAGGACGTGGATTTGCAGTGGTAGCAGATGAAATTAGAAAATTGGCAAAGCAGTCCAACGACTTTACTGATGAAATTTCAAAAGTAATTGAAGAACTTTCGAGTAAGACTGAAAATGCAGTTGAGACTATGAAAAAAGTAGAGGGATTTACAGCAGCTCAGACTCAAAGTGTATATAACACAAATGAAAAGTTTGAGAGTATTTCTAACACTATGAAGAAAATGAAATCTATTATAGAAGCCTTAAATGAATCTGGACAAGAAATGGGTAATAAGAGAGAAGAAATTATAGCAATGATAGCAAACCTATCTTCTATTTCAGAGGGAAATGCTGCAAGCACTGAAGAAACTTCAGCCTCCGTTGAAGAACAAACAGCTTCTGTTAATGAAATGGCAAAAGCTAGTGAAATTCTAGCTGAACTTGCAGAAAACATGGAGAAAAACATAGCGAAATTTAAATACTAAAGCAATTTTATAAAAAGAAAAATAGGTGCTATCTATAGGTAATTAATTATCTATAGATAGCACCTATTTTTTTAATTAGAATTAAATAGCAATATTTGAGAAGATGTTAGCAAGCTATGGGGAGAAATAGGACTGAATAGGGTATAAAATAATAGATGTAAACGATAAATATTTATTAAACACTATATAAAAATTAGAGAGGCTGGTGTGATAATGGAAATAATAAATGAAGTAAAAAAATTGAAGATCGCAATAATTGGCTGTGGAGGTATTGCAAATGGTAAACACATGCCGAGTTTAGCTAAAATAGCTGAGATTGAAATGGTAGCCTTTTGTGATACTTACAAGGAAAAAGCAGAAAAGGCAGCTAAGAAGTTCGGATGTGAGTCTGCAAAGGTATATGTAGACTATAAAGAGCTTTTATTAGATAAAAGTATAGATGTAGTTCATGTATGTACACCGAATAGATCACATAGTTTCATTACTGTAGATGTTTTGGAAGCTGGAAAGCATGTAATGTGCGAAAAACCAATGGCGAAAACTTCAAAAGAAGCTAGAGTAATGCTCGAAGCTGCTAAGCGAACTGGTAAGAAATTAACTATAGGTTATCAAAATCGATTTAGAGAAGATTCTATGTATCTTAAGAAAACTTGTGAAAATGGAACTTTAGGAGACATATATTTTGCAAAAGCACATGCAATAAGAAGAAGAGCGGTTCCGACTTGGGGAGTATTTCTTAATGAGTTTGAGCAAGGTGGAGGCCCTTTAATAGATATTGGAACTCATGCACTAGATTTAACACTTTGGATGTTGGACAATTATAAACCTAAATATGTGGTTGGAAATGTATATCATAAACTTAGTAGTAAAAAGGATGCTGCAAATGCATGGGGCCCTTGGGATCCAGAAAAATTTACTGTAGAGGATTCTGCTTTTGGATTTATTACAATGGAAAATGGAGCAACTATAGTTTTAGAATCAAGTTGGGCACTTAATAGTCTTGATGTGGCAGAAGCTCAGACAACTCTTTGTGGAACAGAAGGTGGAGCTGACATGAAAGACGGCCTCAGACTTAATGGCGAAAATTTGGGTAAGTTATACGAAACTAAAGTTGATATGAATACTTCTGGAGTAGATTTTTATGAAGGAACATCTGATGATCCAGCAGATGTTGAAGCAAGGCAGTGGATAGATTGTATATTAAATGATAAGCAGCCTGTAGTAACTCCTGAGCAGGCACTTATAGTTACAGAAATACTTGAAGCAATATATGAGTCATCTAAAACAGGAAAACCAGTTTATTTAAATAAATAAGAGAGGAAGGGTGTTAATATGTATTTAGGATTTTTAACAGGATGTCTTGGAGGAATACCACTTAAGGAAAAAGCAAAATGGGCAAGTGAACAGGGGTTTAAAGCTTTAGAACTTTCTTGTTGGCCAAGGACTAATATTCGTGATTATTCAGGAAGTGAAATAGATGTAGCAAACTTTACAAAGGAAGATGCAGATGAAATTTTAAAATATTTTAAAGAATATAATTTAACTATATCTTCTCTTGCTTATTATGATAACAATTTGGATAAGGATTTAGAAAAGAGGAAGTTTGTAAATAATCATTTCAAAAAATGTGTTGATGCAGCAGTTTTACTTTCTGTACCTTACGTTGGAACGTTTATAGGAAGGAATATTGATAAATCAATAGAAGATAATTTTGATGAATTTGAGGTGGTATTTACTGATCTTACAGCTTATGCTGAAAACAAAGGAATAAAAGTTATGATTGAAAATTGTCACATGGTGGGATGGCAAGCACCTGGACAGCCAGGAACTATTTCCTTTACTCCAGAACTCTGGAGAGAGATGTTTAAAAGAGTTCCAAGTAAAAACTTTGGGTTAAATTATGACCCATCTCATTTAATTGGTATGCTTATGGATTATATTAACCCAATTAAAGAATTTAAGGATAGAATATTTCATGTACATGCTAAGGATACAGAGGTGCTTCAGAATAAACTTAAAGAGTATGGAGTGTTTAACAAACAATTAAGTACTAATGAGGGGTCTGGTTTTTGGGTTCCTAAAATGCCGGGACTTGGTCAAGTTAATTGGGAAAACTTTATTTCTGCGTTAAATGAAATAGGATATGATGGAGTAGTAAGTATTGAACATGAAGACCCAAATTATGAGGGCAGTGAAGAAAAGGTAAAAGAAGGTTTAAAGCTGGGTTTAGAATACTTAAGTAAATTGGTTTAACACTATTTAGGAGATGGGAAAAATGAAAATATTTAAAGTGGCTATTATTGGATGTGGAAATATATTTCCAATGCATGCAGGATCAATAAAGGAAATAGAAAACACAAAAATTGTTGCAGTTTGTGATGTTAAAAAAGCAAGAGCCATGGATAAAGCAAAGCAATATGATTGTAACTATTATACTGATTATAAAGAGATGCTATCAAAAGAAGAAATAGATGTAGTACATATATGTCTTCCTCATTATTTACATGCGCAGGCTTCAATATATGCTTCAAATCACGGCAAACATGTACTAACTGAAAAGCCAATGTCAATTAAACTCTGCGATGCAGAATCTATGATAAAGGCAGCTAAAGACAACAATGTTACTCTTGGCGTTATATTTCAAAATAGATATAATCCAGGATCTAGGCTCATAAAAAACACTCTGGAATCTGGAGAACTTGGAAAAATACTAGCCGGTAAACTTCAGGTTACTTGGAATAGGTCTGATGAATATTATAGCCAAAGTGATTGGAAGGGTACTTGGGACATGGAGGGTGGCGGAGTTATAATTGATCAAGCTATTCATACAATGGATTTAATGAGGTGGTTTGTTGATAGTGATATAGAATATATTGATGCAAATATAAGCAACAGAGCTCATGAAATAATAGAGGTAGAAGACTCTGCAGAAGGAGTTATAAAATACAAGAATGGAGTAGTTACGGCTTTTCATGCTATAAACTACTATACCTATGATTCGCCAGTAGAAATTGAGCTTCACTGCGAAAAAGGAATTGCAACTATGGTAGGAGATAGGGCTCATGTAAAACTTAATGATGGAAGAGAGTTCATCGCGGATACCAATACTTCAGAGACATTTAACTATGGAGATGGTGTTAAGGGTTATTGGGGCGTAAGTCATACAAAACAAATAAAAAATTATTATTCTTCAATTAGTGCTGGTCTTTCGCCAGATATAAATGGGGAAGAAGCTATAAAAACTCAAAAAATGATATGTGGCATCTATGAATCTGGAACAAAAAGAGTTAAAATAGAGTTATAGCAGAAATATTAAATAAGGTATACGAGTAAATGCTTGTATACCTTATTTGGTTGTAGGCAGTTTTATAGAAAATACAAGGTAATGGGGGGATATAATGCAGGGTAGCCTTGAAAAAACAGTGTTAGAACCGGATTTTCCTTTTAGACTATTTTTAAATGAGGGGTATTCAAGTACTTCTCACCATTTTCATGAAGATATTGAGATTATATATCTAGTAGAGGGCCTTGTTAAAGTAGCTATTAACAATGAAATATATAATTTAAACAAGGGAGATATACTCTTTATAGGAGCAGGTTCTGTACATTGTTTTTTTGAGGAGAGGGGACTTAGTACAAGAGCGGTAATACAATTTAGAATGTCCGTTTATGATACTTTTCTATATGGGGATGAGGATACTAAGAATATTAGGCCAACTTTCAATAAATCTATGCATCTTACCCCAGGAACACAAATACATTCACTAATGGAGAAACAGATACAAGGATTAATTAAGGAACATAGTGAAGCGAAAGAAGGATACAAGCTTTTTTTAAAAGGAAGATTATATGATTTAGCTGGAATATTACTCCGTTATATGCCTAAAGGTATATATTGTGAAGAATCAGAGAGTCGCCAAATGGAGAAACTTAATAGACTTTCGAAAGTATTTGAATATGTTGAAGAAAATTATCAAGCAGGTATTGATTTAGAAGAGATTTCAAAGGTTGCAGGTTTTAGTAAGTACCACTTTTCTAGGTTCTTTAAGGAGAACGCTGGGGTGACTTTTTTAGATTATTTTAATAATTTTAAAATAACAAAGGCAGAGTGGTTTCTTTACTATGATAAGAGCTCAATTTTAGAGGTTGCTTATAAGTCTGGTTTCAATAGTATCCAAACCTTTAACAGAGTATTTAAATGTTTAAAGGGATGTACTCCAATGGAATACAAAAAATCCATAAAATAGTTTATAGGGGGAAATAAAATGGATCATTTATATGAACAGCTAGTAAAAGCTGATAAAACAGGCTTTTATAAAACTGTACAGGTGGCAACATATGCATTTGGATTTATTGCTCTAGCAAGCATTACAGTAAATTATATTATATCAATAATATTAATAGTAGCGGCCGTGACATGCTTTTTTTATAAGAAAAAATTATATGTAGAGTATGAGTACCGATTTATAACTGGAGAAATCCAAATAGATAAGATAGTAGAAATGAAAAAAAGAAGTAAAATAGTTACCTTTAATATAAGAGAAGTGGCACTACTCGCATTAGAGGATAGTGATTATGTGAAAGATTTTTCTAACAAACCTGAGTCTATAGTAAAGTGTTATTCGAATACTTCAGAGGCAAGAGTATATATTGCAATGATTACAGAGGGAAACAATAAAATGCAACTAATGTTTATGCCGGATGAAAAGTTTTTAAATCTTTGTTATAGATCTAATCCGAGAGTAGTAAAAAAATAATTTTTAAAATTTAAATAGTGGAGGAAGTACCTATGGCAACCATAAAAGATATTTCAGATCGAGTAGGATTTTCTATAGCTACTGTTTCTAGAGTTTTAAATTATGATGAAACTCTAAATGTACCAGACAGTACGAAAAAAATAATTTTGGAAATTGCAGAAGAACTAGATTATGTAACACTTAGAGAAAGAAAGAATAAAAAGCAAGATTTTATTAAAATAGCAATTGTAGATAAATTAACAGACAAGCAACAATTGGAGGATCCATATTTTTTATCCATACGTAATGGAATCGAAAGACGTTGTTATGAAGAACAAATACAATATATAAGAATCAGAATTGGTCAAGATGTACAATATAATTTTCCAGAGGATTTAAGTGGAATTATTGCTGTAGGGAATTTTAGAAAAGAGGAAATTAAACTACTAGAAGTTTATTGCAATATAATCATTTTTGTGGATTCCTCTCCAGATGAAGATCTTTATGATTGCGTGGTATCAGATTTTGAAAAAGCGGTAGTGAATGCATTAGAATATTTGACGTCTATAGGTCATAAAGAAATAGGCTATTTGGGTGGACAGCTTCATAGCGAT
Organism: Clostridium sp.; assembly: GCF_050717635.1. Taxonomy (GTDB): domain Bacteria; phylum Bacillota; class Clostridia; order Clostridiales; family Clostridiaceae; genus Clostridium_AD. The sequence goes on along the minus strand of NZ_JBOITO010000039.1, from coordinate 311,890 downwards.
CCGAAAATGGCACTAGATTCTAGAGAACAAGCATATCGTGACTATATGGGTAAAATTGGAAGAATAGACCTTGATTATATAATGTTAAAGAAATTAAATCACTATGATAGATACAGTACGAATGCTGACGGATATATGTTAATGAAAGAGGCTTTGGCAAAAAAAAAGGTTCCAGCTGCATTTTTCATACAGAGTGATTCTATGGCAATGGGTGCATATAAGGCAATAAGTGAGGCTGGACTACGAATTCCAAGGGACATAAGTATCATTTCGTTTAATGATATATCTATAGCTAAATATATGTCACCACCATTAAGTACCATAAAAATATTCACGAAATTAATGGGGGAATCAGCTGTGAATTTATTTCTTGAAAGAATTAAAAATGGAAGAGATATCTGTAAAAAAGTTGTAATCCAAACAAAATTAAAAATTAGAGAAAGCTGTATTCAAAGATGAAGAAGGAGCGAATTTATGAAAAATAAAAAAATAATATTAGCTAATATTTTACTTCTAGCAGCCTTATCATTATTTATTTTAATACCTATTATGGCAAGTGTAATATTTGGACTAAATGGTGAGATAGACGGAAACACTTCACTAATCATTTCTGGTGCTGCGAGTATTTTAGCCCTTGGGGGAATTTCTTTATTATATTGTAAGATTACAAAAAGAAGTTTTAAAAATGTAATGGTTATTAAGAAAATTTCTCTAAAGCAAGTTATTACAATTTTGTTTGCAACAGTTGGTACATATATTTTTGCAATTGGTATTAATATGATAAGTATGAAGTTATTCAAAGTTGTAGCAGAGGATAGTAAGGTAATAACAGATTTGCTAAGCAATAGCTCAACACTGGTAGGACTCGTAGTGGTAGTTTTGATTCCAGCATTTTTTGAAGAGATATTTTTCAGGGGAGTTTTCTTAGATGCTTACGAAGGAATGAATATAAAATTAAAGTATTTTATAATAACCGCAATATTTGCAAGTTTTCATGGCAACGTAATGCAAATTATATATGTAATGTTTTTAGGGCTTGTTTTATTAAAGATACGTGAATATACAGGTTCCATATTAGGAAGTATGTTACTTCATGGAGTAAATAATGCAATATCCTTTAGTTTAAGCAAAGTAGCAATGGCATATACAAAACTTATGGAAAAAGGGGGCCTAGATCCAGTAAAGGAAAAGGCTAAAGCTGATGCAGCTAATATAGGACTTACAACAACACTAGTTGCTTCGTTTGTACTTTTTCTAGCTGGTGGGACTATATTATTTTTAAGCCTAATGAAACTTAAAGAAATTAAAGAGGAAAAGGAAGGTTTAGAATTAGTTAAAGAGGAAGATGTATATATTAGTAAAAAGCAATTTATACCACTAGCTATATATTTTGTTGTTATGACTCTACTGGTGGTTTCAAGTTATTATTTTAAGTAGTTGTTATTTTACCTAATAGCAATTAATGTTTACACTCCAAATATGGAGTGATACAATATATATAAAATACAAACAATAAGAAGGTGAAATATTATGATAGAATGTTTAAAAGATTTTTATACATTAGATAATATTTTTAATACAAGTAATAATACCGTCCATAAATTTAATAATTTTATTGGAAGGAATAATTATGAACGTATACATCCAGTTAAACAAAGGAAAGTCTATGAAATTGTTAATTTGTTATTAAAAGATAATGTTGGTAAGTATATAACTGATATTATAGTGTTTGGTAGTGCTACAACGCTTTTTTGTAGTAGCTTTAGTGACATTGATATAATCGTTTTAGGAGATTTTTCTGAGTTTTATCCTACTGTGGATTTATATCAATTTGGAGAAGTTGATTTGTTCGGATATAATAAACAAGTATTTTTAACTGATATGGAAAACAACAATTTTTATAAGAATGCTTGGGAGAAAGGGGTAAAAGTATATGAGCAATTATCTGCATCTAGCTAAGAGTGATTTAAAGTTTGCTAATTTTGGTCTTACTAATTGCACAGATGAAGTAGAAATTAATTATGCGGCTTATCATGTAAATCAAGCAATTGAAAAAATAATCAAAGCACTTTTAGAACTTAATGGAAATGATTTGACTGATAGGAAATATAAGACGCATAATATAAGTTATTTAATCTCGTGCCTTCCTCAAGGGACGGAGGTGCCTAATTTAATAATTGAAAGGAAATTTGAAATTATTAGATGGGTATCAGAGCCAAGATATAACGTTAACTTTAGAGAATCTAAAGAAGATATTCTAATTATTTATAATGCGACATTTGAATGGCTTAATCAAATTATGATAATGCAGAGTTAGTTGCTTATAGAAGTACTACCCTTAAATTGATATATTGGCATAATTGTGATAAAATGAAAGTAATAAAAGATACCCTATAGAGTAGCAATTTAAAAAAAGCCTACTTTACAGGGTATTTTTATGTGCAATTGACAAATTATTCTTATTATTCATAAAATACACAAAAGGGGTGGTAGAAATGGCTAGAAAACAACTTTTAATTGTTCCAATACCTGAACAAATTACAAATTATGAGGGCGCTTTTACATTAGCAAATGAAGCGTATATATATATAGAGGAAAAGGATAAACAGCAACTTTTTACAACCAGTAAGGCGTTAAAAAGTGCAATATATGAGTATACTTCTATTTCTGTTGATATCTTAACTGGAAGTGATAATTATTTAGAAAGTGGAATTTCAATAATAAGAGATAATAATCTTTTAAATGAAGAGTATAAACTGGAAATAAATAGGGGCGGAATTGTTATATATTATGGAACTATAGCAGGAGCATTTTATGGTAGTATGACGTTAAAGCAAATTATAAAGCAATATAAACGTTATATACCATGCATGACAATTAAGGATAAGCCTGATTTTAAAGTAAGAGGTGTAATGCTTGATATAAGTAGAAACAAAATTCCGCAAATGAAAACTCTGTTTAGATTAATTGATGTGTTTGCTGATCTTAAAATAAATCAGATACAACTCTATATTGAAGGGTTTGCTTTTGCTTATCAATCAATGCCTGATTTATGGAAGCATGAAAACCCAGTAACAGGTGAAGAGATTCTAGAAATTAATGCTTATTGCAAAGATAGATTTATAGAACTCGTACCTAATCAAAATAGCTTTGGGCATATGGAAAGCTGGCTTGAAAAGGATGATTTTAAGCATTTAGCTGAATCACCCGAAGGTTGTTTGGATGCATATGGATATAGTACTAAATCAGGTACCCTTAATCCAGAAGATCCAATGTCAATTGAACTTGTGGATAAAATATACGGAGACTTAATACCCTACTATACATCTAATCTTTTAAATGTTGGATGTGATGAACCCTTTGAACTGGGTAGAGGTAAAAGTAAAGAGCTCAGTGACAAAATTGGGATTGGGAATATATATCTTAATTATATTATGAAAATCTATGGTCTTACAAAGAAGTATAATAAAAGAATGATGATGTGGGGAGATATTATAACTCAACATCCTGAATTAATTCCACAACTACCAAAGGATATGATTGCATTAGAGTGGGGATATGAAAAAAACCACCCGTTTGAAGCGAATTGTAAAAGGTATTTTGAAAATAAAGTGCCATTTTACGTATGTCCTGGTACAAGTAGTTGGAATTCTATCTCAGGTCGTACAGATAATATGAAAGGTAGTTTATTAAACGCAGCAATAAATGGTAAAAAATATGGAGCTGAAGGATTCCTTATTACCGATTGGGGAGACAATGGTCATTGGCAATATTTACCTTTCAGTTTTCCAGGTTTTATATATGGAGCTGCGCTTAGTTGGAATGTGAAAAAAAATAAGAATGTAAATATAGCTGCTTATATCGATAAATTCATAACGCTCGATAATAATAATATAAGCGGTAAATTTATTATGGATCTTGGAAACTATTATAATATAGAAAAAGAATATTTATCTAATCGAACAAATATTTTCTCGATTCTATTTTCTAATAATGATGATTATAAATGGGTTGATAAGATAGAAATTGAAACATTGTTTGAAATTAAAAAATATGTTGATAAATTAATGAGTAGCGTTAAATTTTCTGATATTAGATGCGAGAATTCAGAGCTATTATATAAGGAACTTAAAAGTGCAGCTCAACTTATAAAAATTAGTGCAGATATAGGTATTGTAAAAAAACACATAAAAGGGGAATCTGAAAAAGCCGTATATAAAGATATAATCATCAGTACTATTGACCAGATGAGGGTACTTATTAAAGATTATAAGGAGATATGGCTTGCAAGGAATAGACTAGGGGGCCTTGAAAAAAGTATTTATAGATTAGAAAATACTTTAAGATATTATGAGTCATTGTTAATAGTAAAGGAGCTAACTTTAAGTTAGCTCCTTTCCCATTTTACGGGAATTTGTATTAGCAGGGAATAAGGGGAATAAACTAAACAATTCGTGCAATTTTTCATAAATGGGTGTATAATATAAGTTATTATGAAGATTATTAGTATATTTTAAGAAGTTTAATTTTAAAATTTTTATAAAAATATAATATGGTTAAAGATTTCTTTATAATTGTTATTATTATTAAAGGAATTAAGAGGAAAATTCAAATGAGAGGTGGATGTAAATTCATGAAAATATTTAATAAGATTAGATCTATATCGTTAATAGTAACAATATTGATGGTAGGTATGATTGCAAAACCTACAATAGTTATGGCAGCACAGCCTACAGTAAAGCTTGGAACAACTTCTGGCTTTGCAATTTTAGCCGGAACTGCAATCACAAGTACTGGACCCACTGAAATCAACGGAAGTGTTGGTGGAAATGTTGGGGGAGATGTGGGACTGTCTCCTGGTACTGCGTTTACCGAGAATAATAAAATAAAAATGAGCGGTGTTAAACACGTGGCTGATGATGAAGCAATGAAGGCTAAGGATGACTTGGTAACTGCATACGATGATGCAGCTGGAAGAAAGACCAACGAAACCATTGGTACTGAGCTTGGTGGTCAAACCTTGACACCTGGAACTTACGATTCAAAAGATGGAACTTTCGGGATAAAAGGCACTCTAACGCTTGACGCTAAGGGTGATCCCAATGCTGTCTTTGTATTTAAAACTGGGTCCACGCTTACCACAGAATCAGGAAGTAGAGTTAAACTTATTAACGGTGCTAGGTTCTGTCGGACCTTTTGGAAGGTTGGTAGTTCTGCTACATTAGGGACAAACTCTATTTTTGCGGGACATATCTTCGCATTGGAGTCCATCACAGCGACTACTGGTGCAGAGGTAGAAGGACAGTTGTTGGCACGCAATGGCGCAGTGACACTAGACAATAATAAAATTACAAATGGATTTTGTGAGCCCACACAGGATCAAGCTAAACTTAAAGTAATTAAACATGTTACTAATGATAACGATGGCAAAAAAGTAGCTTCTGATTTTAACTTGCACATAAAGAAAGCAGGTAATGACGTTGTTGCAAGCCCAGCACCTGGTAATGAGTCAGGAAAATCATATACGCTGGCTGCGGGAGACTATGTAATTAGTGAAGACAATATTGAAGGATATAGTGCAAGTTACAGTGGTAGTGATTCTAGTGGGAAAATAACTTTAGCCCCTGGCGATAACAAAACCGTGACTATAACTAACGATGATATTCAATTGACCCCAAGCGCTAATGGTAGTGACAAAGTTGAACAGCCTAGAGGAGATAAACCTACTGTTACAGGTGGTACACTTCCGGATACGTCTACACATTTGTATGAGGTACTTACTATGGGAGCTGCTTTAACGTTGCTTGGAGCCCTAGGCTGGATAAGCAGAAAGCGTTTTGAATAGAAAAAAACTATTAAGGAGAAAGCGCTCCTTAGTTAATATTTTAATTCTGGGATTAATAGTTTTAGGGATAGGATGTATGTGTTGGGCAATGTTTAATATATGGGAACAATCTCATTATCCTGACGATGCATTGCCTAGACCTAATACTTTTGATGCAGAGCAAAACAAGTTATCGAAAGACAGCAAGGTGCCGGTGGAATCAGATCCTGATATCGTTCTTACCAAACCAGATAAAAATCTTTACCCTATATATCCTGTGGAAGGTGACAATATTGGAACTCTTACGATACCAGCGTTAAAGAGGACAATACCCATTCTCCAGGGTACGGGAGATAACGAGCTTAAAAAAGGAGTAGGGCACTTTAGTCAAAGTGTACTACCCGGTGAAGGTGATAATTGCGTTATTTCGGGACATCGTGAGACGGTCTTCAGAGGAATAGGTAATTTAAAGATAGGTGACAGGGTGATTATAAAAACATCGGCGGGTACCTTCACTTATGAAGTAAGGGAAACCCGAATAGTCCATGCAGATGACAAAACAGTCATCGTACCTACAGACAATGCAGTTCTTACAATGACCACCTGCTATCCCTTTAATTTTATTGGAAGTGCTCCAGACCGATACATTGTATCTGCAGATTTAGTAAAGAACAAGTAACAGTAGAAATATAAAACCCTAGAGAGAGAAGTAGCCTTCTTGGTCTAGGGTTTTTAGCTGATTATAAATATATCTTATGAGTATATATATGTGGTATAATAAACTTTAATTGTAAAAAAAAGAATAAAAAGGAAGCATTTGTATCGAGATGAAAAAATGCTATGGATTTTGTTTTATTGCTGGAGGATTCATTTTGAAAGATTTTCAATTTGAGGCAGTTGTCTTTATTATGCATTAACTCCCCTAGACTATGAAATAGTCTAGGGGAGTTTTTTCTGGATTAAGTATAATATTTATATATTAACAATATATATTAATATGTTAATAATTTTAATTTCATGATATTCAAAAAAAAAGGGGGATTCTAGATGTTAAAAAAAACTTTAGCAATTGGGTTAAGTCTAATTCTTATGGCTAGCTTAGCCGGGTGTGGCGGAAATAAAACGCCAGTTGAGACTGAAAAAAAACCTACTGAGACTGTAGAAAAAAAGATGCACATTGGTATTGTTACTGGTACTGTATCACAGGGTGAGGATGAGCTTCGTGGTGCGGAAGCAATGATTAAAAAGTATGGAGATGCTGCCACCGGCGGAATGATAAAGCATGTTACTTATCCAGATAATTTTACGCAAGAGCTAGAAACTACTATTGGAACAATTACTGGTCTGGCAGATGATGAAGACATGAAGGTAATCGTGGTAAATCAAGCAATTCCAGGTACTGTTGCAGCATTTCAGCAGATTCGTGAAAAAAGACCTGACATATTACTTTTAGCTAACTCTTCTCAAGAAGATACTGCAATGATTGAAGCAGCTGCTGATTTGGTTGTAGATCCTGATAACGTAAATCGTGGATATCTTATGATACTTGCTGCAAAGAAAATGGGTGCGAAAACATTCGTTCATATTTCATTCCCTAGACATATGAGTATAGAACTTCTCTCATTAAGAAAAAGTATTATGGAGGAGGCTTGTAAAGACCTAGATGTTAAATTTGTGTTTGAAACAGCTCCAGACCCAACTAGTGATGTTGGAGTTCCAGGAGCACAACAATTTATTCTTGAAAAAATGCCTGCATGGGTTGAAAAATATGGAAAAGATACAGCATTTTTCTGTACAAATGATGCTCAAACAGAGCCATTATTAAAACGTGTTGCTGAATTGGGTGCGATATTTGTTGAACCAGATCTTCCTTCACCAATAATGGGATATCCGGGAGCGTTTGGTATAGATTTAAAAGCAGAGGCTGGAAACTGGCCTGCAATACTTAAAAAAGTTGAAGAAACTGTAGTTGCTAAAGGTGGATCAGGAAGAATGGGTACATGGGCATTTTCTTATGGATATACAGCTACTGAGGGTTTAGTAGAATATGGTAAGAATGTAGTAGAAGGTACAATGCAAAAGGACTCTCTTAGTGATGTACTAAAGGCTTTTGGTCAATATACACCAGGAGCTGAGTGGAATGGATCATTGTATACAGACCGAGTTAGTGGTAACGAAATTAAGAATCATGTAATGGTTTATCAAGATACTTATGTATTTGGTAAAGGATATATAGGAAACAGCAAAGAAGTAGTTCCAGCAAAATATAAAACTATAAAATAAAATAATGTATGACTATAACCAAATAAGTGTAAATTGCTTTGCCTGCATATGTGTGCAAAGCAATTTTTCTTATGTTGGACATAAGAGGTGAATTTATTGTCTACAGAAAATGAACTACTTAAAGTAGAAGGTGTTGGCAAAGAGTATGATGGAAACAGGGTGCTTAAAGATATAAATTTCACACTTGAAAAAGGAAAAATATTGGGACTTGTAGGAGAGAATGGAGCAGGTAAATCTACCCTTATGAATATTTTATTTGGTATGAAGGTTATTTCAGAAACTGGTGGATACGAAGGGTCTATTTATTTAAATGGAGAAAAAATTAACTTTAAAAGCCCAGTGGATGCTTTAAAAGCAGGAATAGGAATGGTACATCAAGAATTTTCACTAATACCTGGCTTCACAGTAGGTGAGAATGTACTTCTTAACATGGAAAAGACTAAGAAAAGTTTGATTTCAAAAGTCCTAGGTAGAAGAGTGGAGACCTTAGATTTACCAGCAATTAGAAATAGTGCTAAAAAGGCTATAGATACATTAGGGGTTCAATTAGATACAGAAACTTTGGTATCCGAGATGCCCGTTGGACATAAACAATTTATAGAAATAGCTCGTGAAATTGACCGTAGTAAGGTTAAGCTTATTGTATTGGATGAACCAACAGCAGTACTTACAGAATCTGAAGCTGAAATTTTACTAAAATCCATGAGGTTACTTGCTGGCGCTGGTATATCCATTGTATTTATATCTCACAGACTTCGTGAAATAACATCTATTTGTGATACTATTGTTGTACTTCGGGATGGGTTAGTTGTGGTAGAGACGCCATCAGAGGGTGTAGACGTAAGGCAAATCGCTGAATGGATGGTAGGTAGAGATGTTAATACAGAAGGCGAAAGGCTTATTAAGTCCGTAGCTAAAATAAATGAAAATGATATTATTTTTGAAACTCGAAATCTTTGGGTGGACATGCCGGGTGAAATCATAAAAAATGTGTCATTAAAGGTACGCAGGGGTGAAATATTAGGTATTGGTGGTCTTGCAGGTCAAGGTAAGCTTGGAATTCCTAATGGAATTATGGGGCTTTTTGTAGCCGGTGGGGAGATTTTTTTCGAGAATAAACCTCTCCTTTTAAATAATACTCTAAATGCTCTAAAAAGCGGAATAGCTTTTGTATCTGAGGACCGTCGGGGAGTTGGACTACTTTTAGATGAACCTATTGATTGGAATATTGCTTTTAATGCCATGCAAGTTCAAAATAAATTCCTCAAACGTTATTTAGGAGGAATGATTAACTTTCGAGACGAAAAAGCTATGAAAATCTGTGCCTTAGAATATATAAAATCATTAGAAATTCGGTGTACTAGCGGACGCCAAAAGGCAAGGAATTTGTCAGGTGGAAATCAACAAAAGGTTTGCCTTGCAAAGGCATTCGCAATGAATCCAAAACTACTTTTTGTGTCTGAGCCTACACGAGGAATTGATGTTGGCGCAAAAAAATTGGTTTTAGATGCATTAAGGAAATATAACGCAGAAAACAACACAACTATAGTTATCATATCTTCAGAGCTTGAAGAACTTAGATCTATTAGTGATAGGATAGCTATTGTTTGTGAAGGGAAAATATTTGGTATTCTGCCACCAGAAGCTCCAGTAGTTGATTTCGGATTATTAATGGCTGGAGAAACCAAAGTAAGCGAAGAAGGTGAAAAAGAATGGCTGAAATAAATAAATTCATCAAAAATTTTGGATGGCCTCGCATCATCATCGGGCTTTTCCTACTAGCATTATTTATTGTAGCTCCAATTTTCGGCGTAAGGGTAGATACATCTTTAAGTGATGTTATTGTGCGTTTTGGTATGAGTGGAATCATGGTGCTTTCTATGGTGCCTATGATTCAATCAGGATGTGGTTTGAACTTTGGTATTCCAGTTGGACTTATATCAGGAATGATGGGAGCTGTGGTGAGCCTTGAGTTTAATCTGACAGGCATTGCAGGTGTTTTAGTAGCCTTTTTGATTGGAATAGCTATGGCTGCAGTTTTAGGTTTTCTTTATGGACTGCTACTAAATCGTGTTAAAGGCGATGAAATGATTATAGCCACCTATGTGGGATTCTCTTTCGTCTTTGTAATGAACATATTGTGGCTTAAACTTCCCTTTAAAAATCCAGCAAGTGTTATGGGTTTCAAAGGCGAGGGACTCAGAACCACAATTAGTCTTGAAGATTACTGGATACATGTACTTAGTGATATCTTCAAAATACCAGTTTCAAAATACCTAATTATCCCTACAGGAATGATTTTATTTTTTAGTCTTATGGCTTTGATAGTTTGGGGATTTTTTAAAACAAAGCTTGGTACCGCTATTACAGCAGTGGGCTCCAATCCCGATTATGCAAGGGCTTCGGGAATTAACATTAACAAAATGAGAGTAGTATCAGTTATGTTGTCAACAATGCTAGCAGCAATAGGTATGATTGTTTTTGAACAAAGCTTTGGCTTCGTTCAAATGTTCAATTCACCCTTAGCATTTGTATTTCCATCTGTGGCGGCAGTGCTTCTGGGAGGCGCTTCAGTTAATAAAGCAACAATTATCAATGTAGTTATTGGAACATTTTTATTTCAAGGTATTTTAACTATGACGCCGTCGGTAATAAATAGTGCAATCAATATTGACATGTCTGAAATCATTCGAATAATAGTCTCTAACGGATTGATTGTATATGCTTTGACGCGGAAAGGGAGGTAGGTCATGAAATTTGATAAAAAAAAGATAGGACCATTACTTACGGGTAGCGTTGTGCCATTAATGTTTTTAATTCTCAGCATAATAGCAATACCACTATCGCAGTTTTCTACAGGATATTTAGTGGAGCAAATTATAACCAGGCTGGCAAGAAACTCTTTCCTAGTATTATCACTGCTACTTCCTATTATGGCGGGAATGGGTATCAATTTTGGAATGATTTTAGGTGCCATGGCAGGTCAAATTGGACTTATTTTTATCACTGACTGGGGTATTACAGGAGCTCCAGGGCTCATACTAGCGGCACTTGTTGCAGCCCCTATAGCTATTGGTCTTGGATATTTTTGTGGCCTAGTACTAAATAGGGCTAAAGGTCGTGAGATGATTACTTCCATGATTTTAGGTCTTTTTATTCTAGGTGTTTATCAATTCTTTCTTTTATACGTGTGTGGAACTGTAATTCCGTTTAAGACTAATGGAATGCTACTTTCTAAAGGATATGGTGTACGTAATGCTTTGAACCTTAATGTAGCTAAAGGATTTGATAACCTAATTTTAATGAAAATAGGTGATATAAGCATTCCAGTAGGAACATTTCTTATTATAGGTTTGATTTGTGTTTTCACGGTTTGGTTTCGAAAAACAAAACTGGGTCAGGATATGAGAGCTGTAGGACTTGACATGAATGTTTCTGATACGGCAGGGATTGCTGTTGATAAGATTCGTATTCAGTCCATTGTAATTTCAACAGTCCTTGCTTGCTTTGGACAAATTATTTATCTTCAAAATATTGGAACTATGAACACTTATAATGGAGCGGATCAAGCAGCACTTTTTGCAGCAGCGTCACTGTTAGTTGGTGGTGCGACTGTTACTAAAGCTTCTATTCCAAATGCCCTTGTTGGTACTGCGCTGTTTCATTTAATGTTTATAGTTATGCCCATGGCAGGTAAATACATTACTGGATCCGCTATGATTGGGGAATACTTCCGTATGTTTATATCTTATGGGGTTGTTACCTTAGCACTAATTCTCCACGCTTGGAAACGTCAAAAGGATAAAGAAATGGAAAGGCATAGTTTTCAGTTAGCCATGGAAAAAGAATCTGCTAAATAAATGTTAAAATTTACACCCCAGGGGTAAAACTGACCCCTGGGGTGTATTGCGTAAAAATTGAGTAAAAATGCTTTGAAGTTTCTTTCTAGTTATAGTATAATGTAAAAGAGAACGGAGGTTTTCTAATGCAGTATTTGAAAGAAGAAGTTAGAAAAAATATATCAGAAGAAGCTTTAAAAGAATTTAAACAAATGGGATATAAAAGCACATCTATAAGAAGTATAGCAAAAAACTCTCATACATCTGTTGGGAATTTTTATAAATATTTTAAGAGTAAAGATGATTTGTACCAGAAATTAATAAGTCCTGTGTATGATAGGTTAATGGATTATATAAATCAATTTAATAGTGTGGAAATAAATGAAAAGGCCGATGAAATTTTTAATGAATTAATGGAAAAAATATTAGAAATATTCAAAGAGAGAAGCACAGAAATCACGATATTACTTAATAAAAGCGAAGGTTCCGTATATGAAAATTGTAAAAAAACCTTTACGAATTTTATAACTAGAATAGTTTCAGAGAAAATGAAATATGAACTATCGATTCAAAATAAAAGACTTAATAATAATTTTATAATATATCTTTTATCTTATAACCTTGTGGAAAGTATTTCTATCATTCTAAGAGAGAAACAAGATGTCCTAGAAGTGAGAAAACTTATCCTTGATATAATTGATATATTTTATAGTAATATTATGGGCAAATTAGATTTTAAAAATATAGATTAGGAGATTAAAAGATGAAGAATTTTATAGAACTCAAAAATGTAAAAAAAACATATCATATGGGAGAAGTTATAATTAAAGCAGTGGACGATGTTTCATTTTCTATTGAAGAGGGTGAATTTGTAGTGGTTATTGGGGCTAGTGGTGCAGGGAAAACTACTATACTTAATCTTTTAGGGGGAATGGACCAAGTTACTAGCGGAAATATTCTTGTAGATGGTAATGAAATAAGTGGGTACAACAAAAAAATGCTTACAAAGTATAGGCGTGATGAAATAGGATTTGTATTTCAGTTTTACAATTTAGTGCAAAATTTAAATGCAATTGAAAATGTAGAGCTTGCAGTTGAAATATGCAAGAATCCCATGGACCCTGTGGAAGTACTTGAAAATGTTGGACTAAAAGATAGAATGAAAAATTTTCCTTCGCAACTTTCAGGAGGGGAACAGCAAAGAGTTTCTATAGCAAGAGCACTTTCGAAAAACCCTAAGTTACTTCTTTGTGATGAACCTACTGGTGCGCTTGATTATAACACTGGTAAATCAATACTTAAGCTATTATCTGATACATCAAAAAAACAGGGTATGACTGTCATAGTAATTACACATAATTCTGCGTTAACTCCAATTGCAGATAAAATCATAACAGTGAAAAGTGGTAAAGTCGAAAGTGTAGTGAAAAATAATAATCCGATGTCCATAGAAAAGTTGGAGTGGTAATAATGAAAAAAACATTTTATAAAAATTTATTTAGGGATATTAGAAAGACATTTTCCAGATTTTTATCTATAGTAATAATTATTGCACTGGGAGTAGCATTTTATGCTGGCGTTAGAGCTACTAGCCCAGATATGAAAAAATCAGCAGACTCTTATTTTAGTGAAACAGAGTTTATGGATTTTAAATTAATTTCTACACTTGGACTCACGGAGGATGATGTATTAGAAGTCCAAAAACTAAAGGATATAAAAAGTGCAAAGGGGTCATTTTCATTAGATGCAGTAATTGAAAAAGACAAAAGAGCATTGGTGGTTAATGTTAATTCAATTCCTTCTGTTGATGGAATAAATAGCATGAAAATCCTCACAGGAAGAATGGCTCAGAATAATAATGAAGTAGTAGTTGAAGCTGGATTCTTAAAAGATAATAAATTTAAGATAGGGGATGCTATAGAACTTAAATCAGGAAAAGATACTAATATAGATGAAGACTTAAAAAATAGTACATTTAAAATCGTAGGAACGGCACTGTCACCTCTTTATTTATCAGCTCAAAGGCAGTTAAGCTCTGTGGGAAATGGATCAGTTAAGGGATTTATTTATATATTACCAAAGGTTTTTAAAAGTGAAGTGTTTACAGAGATATACGTAAAATCTAATATGGTCGAATCAAAAGACAGTCTTTTATTTAATGAAGATTATAAGGTGAAATCTAAGACTATAGAACAAAATCTCAAAGAACTTGGAGCTCTAAGAAGTAAAATTAGGTACTCGATTAAATTAAAAGATGGAGAAACAGAAATACAGAAAAATAAAGATAAAATAAATGGTATTAAAGCACCCGACTTCTATGTGCTAGGACGTAATGCTAATGTAGGATATGAAACTTATAGACAAGACAGTGATAGAATAGACAATATAGGTAAAGCCTTTCCACTTATATTTTTCCTAGTGGCAGCACTAGTTAGTCTTACAACTATGACTAGAATGGTTGGAGAAAATAGAACTGAAATAGGAACTTTAAAGGCCCTAGGGTATTCAAGAATGGCCATAGTTTCCCACTATTTAATATATGCACTAACAGCTAGTATAACTGGCAGTGTATTAGGTATATCCTTTGGGTTTAGGCTTTTCCCTCCACTTATTATGAATGCGTATGCGACGCTTTATTCTATACCGTATTCATTAACGCCTTTTAACGGGAGTCTTGCACTACAGTCTTCATTAATTGCTATATTATTCACTACTATAGCTGCTGTTCTTGCAACCCTTGAAGAGCTAAGAGAAGCACCAGCATCACTAATGAGGCCAAAGCCACCTAAGGCAGGAAAAACTGTATTACTTGAAAAAGTAACTTTTATATGGAAAAGATTAAGCTTCACAAACAAAGTTACGGCAAGAAATATATTTAGATATAAACAGAGATTCTTTATGACGGTAATTGGAATTGCTACCTGCACAGGACTTATAGTAACAGGTTTTGGACTTAAGTCAGGGATAATAGGGGCTGTAGAGAGTCAATTCACAAAAATATATACCTATGATATGCTGTCAACACTTAGGAGTGATATAGACGTTAATGAGAAAAGTAATATAAAAAATAAAATAATGGAAGATAAGAACGTAAAATCGGTTTTATTCACATATACCAAAAATGGAACAGTAAATCTAAGTAAATCTGGAACAGAAGATGCATACGTGATAGTTACAGAAAATGCAGTGAAGATTAATAAGTACATTAATCTTTCAATGAAGGACAAAAAACTGAATCTAACAGTAGACGGCGTAGTTATTACACAAAAGCTATCAAAACTTACTAATAAAAAAATAGGTGACACACTAGAAATAACCATGAATGATAAAGTGGTAAAAGCCAAAATTACGGGTGTTACAGAACATTATTTGCAACATTACATTTATATGAGCTCTGATTATTATAAGAAACTCACAGGAGATACACTGAAATTCAATGGTTTTTATGGACTTATAAAATCAACCTCTGATAGCGCTGAAACTAGTACAACAAAAATACTAACAGCCATAAAAGATGTAGGATCTGTAAGTTATAAAAATAAAAGTCATTTTGATTTCAATAAAACCACAAAGAGTATAAATTCAGTGGTTCTAGTATTAATTATATCTGCAGGTGTTCTTGCCTTTGTTGTAATATATAACCTTACAAATATAAATATCAATGAAAGAAAAAGAGAATTGTCTACAATAAAGCTTTTAGGATTCTACGACAATGAACTTGCCTTATATATATATCGTGAAAATATTATATTAACGATAATAGGTAGTTTAACTGGAATAGGTGTAGGATTACTCCTAAACAATTTTGTAATTAATACATCAGAAACTAATGTAATGATGTTTATGAGAAAGATTGATCCTATTTATTTCCTGTATTCAGTGTTACTTACAATTTCCTTTTCTATAATTGTAAATCTAGTCATGTACAGAGAATTTGGTAATATAGATATGATAGAATCACTTAAAAGCGCAGAATGATATTGCTGGTTTAAAGTAAAGGTAATTAGTTTAGAAAAAAAACAAAAACACAGAGAAATCTGTGTTTTTGTTTATTACCCTCAGTTATAACAATTTTTCAATTTTCTCATTATAGAGTGTAATCATTTTCTTCATTGTATTTTCATCCACCAAGGTTTGTCTCATGCCTGTTGTTTCAAAGAATCTCTTAGGAATTTTGACTGCTAATAAATCAAAACCTAGCATCTTCTTTATCCTGAGTTTGGTCTTGTAATTCTCCAGTGCAATATTGGAAAGATCGTCACTAGTATACTCATATCCAACAGAATTTAGTGCTAAGAGAATTGTATCTCTATCATATACTTTTCTTGCAAAAAGACATCCAACAAGGGAATTTATTATATTTCTTTCAATTTCTTCTTTTAAAATTTTATCTACTACTTCTTCAGGTGAGAAGGTTCCAGATTGATCAACGCTATAGCCACCGTTGCATAAATGAGAATGTCTGGCACCTACAGCAGAGCCAAGTACAGACCCATATCCTGTATGATAACCAGCAGTTTCATTTCCTGCGTAATGCATAGCATATTCTTGTCCGCCATATGTTTCTGATGCTATTTTTGAGCCTTGTCCGAGTATATGATAGAATTTATTTTTTCTTGAAGATATAAATTCTATAGCTTTAATATAATTGTTTTTATTTCCAAACTCAAGAGGCAAAATGATATCATCAAGTGTCACAAGAGAATTAGAATATGCTTCTGTAGCCCAACCTAAACAAACTCCGCAGGATATAGCATCAAGACCTGCTTTTTCAACAGCTTCGATAACCTCAAGTATTTCATCGGTGGAATATATTCCAAGGTAACTACCAAGGGCGAAAATGAGTTCATAGTCGTAACTGACATTGATATTTTCATATTCGTAACCTTCATCATCGAATTCTTTTCTAAACTGCCCGATATGAATGCACCCAACTGGACAGCCAGTACATGCAGTCTTTCTAACAAGATTTTTACTGGCAAATTTCTCCCCACTTATTGGCTCAGAATCTTCCATATGAGTAGAAGAAAGGTTTTCGACTGGTATGCCTCCAAGTTCATTCATTGAATTAACTCCGCCAGCGGTACCAAGGTCGTGATATTTTTTCATCATATCTGTGGCAGTAGCTTTTTTATAAATTGTTTGATAGGCTTTAAAATATTTCGGCATGTCTATTATAGGAATATTGCCTTCTCCCATAATGGAAATGGCTTTTAAATTCTTGCTGCCCATAACGGCACCAAGTCCAAGTCGTCCAAAATGCCTATAAGTATCAACACATACTGAAGAATAATTTACAAGATTTTCACCCGCTTCGCCTATTCGAAGTATACTTCTCTTACCAGCACCAATTTCCCTTTCACGAATAATTCTTCCGGTGTCATCATTATTCATACCCCATATTGCAGAAGCATCTTTAAATTCAACAGAATTATTAGAAATTGAAAGATATATTGGAGAGTTACTTTTACCTGTGATTAAAAGTGCATCATAGCCTGCGGACTGGATTGCCATAGCCATACGTCCTCCAGCGTAGCTTTCTCCTAGTTCTTTTGTGAGTGGGCTATAGAACATGGCTACAGTCTTCGTAATAGCTGGAAAAATTGTTGAAATAGCACCAATTGAAAATATAATTGGTTGACTTTCATGAAAAACATCCTTGTCTGCTTGAATATTATCTTCTAGAAGTTTTGAGGCAACTCCAACTCCACCAAGATATTTTGTTAAATCCTCTCTATTTTCAACTAAAATCTTGTGATTGGTTAAGTCGATATTAAGAACTCTTATATGATTTTTATATAACATTACCTATACCTACCTTTCTTCAAATGTAATGCAATTATGTGGACAATACTGAGCGCAAATTCCACAGTGTTTACATATTATTGGTTTATTTTCTTCTTTGTTAAAATGAACAGCCATGATGCTACAAGCTTGAACGCATTTTTTACATCCAATACATTTACTTGAATCTAATTTAACACCTCCACCTGCCTTTGCTGTAAGAGCACCAAATTGACACGCATTTAGACAGGCAATATTATCTGTGCAAGCTCGACAAACCGTAGCATAAAACTGTCCCTTTACTCCTCCGGTTGTTTTAATTCTTATTGCACTCTTTTCAAAAGAATGATTTTTCTGATTTACCGTAGAACAAACAAGCATACAAGTAAAACAACCTGTACATTTATTCATACCATCGGTTTTTAATATTTTTGACATTTTAAATCCTCCTTTCAAATTCCTATGTATATATTAATTGAATGAGAAATACTGCATATTATTTTACATCTATGTATTAAATTATAGTTTATATTATAGAGTAATTACAACTTAAATTTTAAGTATAAGGTATATTATAGTATAATAGAAACAAAAGCAAAGTTGTTCGATGAAGACGTTAATAAAAGGTGGTAATATGATGAGCGATATAGGTGGTATAGAAAGATTAAGGAATATATATTCAGAACTTAAAGGTACAGAGAAAAGAGTTGGAGAATACATACTTAAAAATCCAAAGGAAATTATCCATTCATCTATAACTGAGCTTGCTGAAAATTGTAATTGTGGTGAAGCCACGGTGTTTAGACTTAGTAAAAAATTAGGGTTTAAAGGATATCAGGATCTAAAGATAAGTATTGCAAGTGAAATTGTAAAGCCTCTTGTAAATATACATGAGGAAATAAAAGAGAACGATGATAGTTTGGTTTTAATGCAAAAAATATTTAACTCAACAATAAGTTCTCTTAATGAAACTCTAAGGATAAATGATAGTAAAGAGTTAGATAAAGCTATTGGATATATCCATAATGCAAAACGTATAGCTTTCTTTGGTATGGGTGGGTCTGCAGCAATAGCGCTTGATGCCTATCATAAATTTATGAGAACAGGAAAATACTGTAGCTTTCATGAAGATTCCCATTTTCAAGCTATGTTAAGCGCCATGTATGATGAAAATGATTGCATAATAGCTATTTCAAATACTGGAAGTAATAAGGAATTAGTAGAGAATTTAGAAATCGCCAAAGGAAAAGGCGTGAAAATTATTTCCATAACTTCAAATTACAAATCTCCTATATTAAAAGTATCTGATGTGGTACTCGTATCTTATGGTAAAGAAAATTTAACGAGAAGTGAGGCAATGGAGTCGAGAATTAGTGCATTATCACTGATAGACTGTATGTTTGTGGGTACTTGTCTAAAGGATAAAGATAATTATTATAAGGCTCTAGGACAAATAAGGGAAGGTATAGCAAATAAAAGATATTAAAAATAATTTTCATACACTCGATGAGAGTGTATTATTTTATTCAATTATGAAAATTATTTTCAAAAAACCCTTGATTAAACCTTTACATTATATTATACTAATAAAAAAGAAATAAATTTTCAAGGGGGAGTTTTTTATGTCAAGTGCAGCTTATTTAACATTAGTTATCATTTTAGGAATTGCTTTGCTATTATTTTTAATCATGAAATTAAAGCTTCAAGCATTTGTTTCATTACTGCTAGTTAGTATGGCGGTAGCAGTAGCAGCTGGTATGCCTTTGGACAAGGTAATGGGATCAATACAAGCTGGTATGGGAGGAACACTTGGATTTATTGCAGTTGTGGTAGGACTTGGTGCAATGTTTGGACAAATGCTTCAGGTATCAGGTGGAGCAGAGAGATTAGCTAGAACACTAGTTAAAAAATTTGGTAAGGATAAATCACAATGGGCACTAATGTTAACTGGATTTATAGTTGCTATACCAGTATTTTTCGATGTAGGTTTTATAATTTTAGTACCAATAGTTTATTCCCTCACAAAGGAAACTAAAAAATCAGTCCTTTATTATGGTCTTCCACTTCTAGCGGGACTTGCGGTTACACATTCATTTGTGCCACCAACACCAGGACCTGTAGCGGTTGCTGCATTAGTAAATGCAGATATAGGTAAAGTTATTCTCTATGGTTTAATAGTAGGACTCCCTGCTGCAATACTTGCAGGCCCTGTATTTGCTAAATATATTTCAAAAAAGATATATGCAACTGTTCCTGAGTACATGTTACAAGAAACAGATGCTACTATAAAGGAAGATAAAGATTTACCAAGTTTTGGATTTGTACTATTTACTATAATGGTACCACTTATATTGATAGTATTTAATACTTTTTCTAATGTATTTTTACCGAAGGAGAGTTATTTTAGAACAGTTATGGGTTTTCTAGGACATCCCTTTGCAGCGTTAACAATAGCTACACTAATAGCTTTTGTGGGACTTGGAAGATATAGAGGAATGAGTCGCGAGAAGGTAAATGAAGTTGCAACATCATCACTAGCACCAGCAGGACTTATAATCTTAGTAACTGGAGCAGGTGGCGTATTTAAACAAGTATTAATAGATAGCGGTGTAGGTGAAATGCTTGCAAAGGGGTTAGTAGGTTCTAGCCTTAGTCCACTAATACTAGCCTTCTTAATAGCTGCTGTAGTTAGGGTTGCTGCAGGTTCAGCAACAGTTGCCATGATGACAGCAGGAGGAATTATAGCTCCAATGCTTGGAGCATTTAATGTAGAGCCGGCACTAATGGTTATTGCAATAGCATCAGGTGCTACAGTATTATCTCACGTAAATGACAGTGGTTTTTGGCTTGTAAACAGATACTTTGGGATATCAGAGAAGGATACTCTTAAATCTTGGACAGTTATGGAAACGATTATAGGTGTAGTTGGACTATCTGGTGCATTGATTCTCAACTTATTTGTGTAAAAGGTATATACTTAATTAGAAATCCAATATACCCTATAGAGTGGACAAATAAAATAGTCTACCCAATAGGGTATTTTCGAAGCTGTGAAAATTTATTTTAAAGGAGGACAACATGGAATATTTTATTGGACTAGATATTGGAACAAGTAGCACTAAAGCTATAGCGTTTGATTTAAAGGGGAATGTAATTTCAAACTGTAATATAGGATATCCTATTTTAAATCCTAAACCATCATGGAGTGAGCAAAATCCTGAGGAGATGTTTGAGGCAGTTATTAATACTATTAAATATGTAGTAAATGAAAATGATAAAAATAACAATAAATTACTTGGTGTAAGTTTTAGCTCTGCTATGCATGGTATAATGGCTGTAAATGAAAATGGCCAAAAATTAACTGATTGTATTATTTGGGCAGATACTAGAAGCGTTGAGTATTCAGAGCGTATAAAAAATAGCAAAATAGGCCATAAAATCTATATGAAAACGGGTACCCCAATTCATCCAATGTCACCATTATGCAAGCTTGCATGGATAAGGGATAATATGAAGGACGTGTTTAAGAATACATATAAATTTATATCTATTAAAGAATATGTTTTCTTTAAACTATTTGGAAAATACGTTGTGGATTATTCAATTGCATCTGCTACTGGTATGTTCGATATTTACGAGCTATCATGGGATAAAAATTCATTAGAAATTGCAGGTATAAGTGAGGATAAATTGTCAATTCCAGTATCCACAACACAATCTTTTAAAGGAATGGGCAAGAAGTACGCAGATATGATGGGAATTGATACACAGATGCCATTTATAATTGGAGCAAGTGATGGTTGTCTTGCAAACCTTGGAGCGAATGCTATAAAACCAGGAGATGCAGCTGTTACAATTGGAACTAGTGGAGCTATAAGAATAATAGCGGATAAACCCAAAAATGATGAAAGTGAAAGAATCTTTAGTTATATTCTAAATGAAGATCATTTTGTTCTTGGTGGTCCGGTTAATAATGGAGGGATTATTTTCAGATGGTTTAGAGATAATTTTTCGCAAATAGAACTAGAAAAGTCAAAGGAAATAGGCGTGGATACATATGAGCTACTAACAGAAGTTGCATCCAAGGTACCAGCAGGCGCAAATGGTCTGATATTTTTGCCATATCTACTTGGAGAGCGAGCACCACATTGGGATGCAAACTCTAAGGGGGTATTCTTTGGAATAAACATTACTCATAAAAGAGAACATTTCTTAAGAGCACTTTTAGAAGGAATAATGTTTGGTGTTTACAGTGTGGGCAAAGCTTTAGAGGAGACAACTGGTAACATCGATACAATTTATGCTACTGGAGGGTTTGTTAGATCTGAACTTTGGGTTCAAATGCTTGCAGATATGTTTAATAAAAAGGTAGTAATAGCTGAAAGTTATGAAAGTTCATGTTTAGGAGCAGTAGTACTTGGTATGAAGGCATTAGGACTTATAGATAATATAGAAGAAGTAGAAAAATTAGTTCCTATATCTAAAACATATAAGCCGGATTTGAAAAATCATATAGTTTACATGGAAACTTTTGAAATTTATGAAAGATTGTATTTAAAATTAAAAGATGAGTTTGTAAATATTGGCTTATTACAAAAATAAGATTTGGGAGTGTATATTATGAGTAAACAACAATTTGGAGTTATAGGTATCGGTGTTATGGGTAAAAATCTAGCTTTTAATGTTGAAAGCAGAGGATTATCAGTTTCAGTATATGATCGATCTAGAATTGCAATAGATGAGCTTCTTATAGACGCAAAGGGAAAAAAAATTGTAGGAACATATTCTGTAAAGGAATTCGTGAGTTCTTTAGAAGTTCCAAGAAAAATATTAATTATGATTAACGCAGGAAAACCTGTGGATGGCGCAATAGAAGAACTAATACCCTATATTTCTAAAGGCGATATAATAATTGATGGAGGTAACTCGTTTTTTATGGATACAATTCGAAGAAACAAAAGGCTTGAAGCTTTGGGTTTTAAATTTATAGGAACTGGAGTATCAGGAGGCGAGGAGGGAGCTTTAAAAGGTCCAGCTATTATGCCAGGTGGACAACTAGATGCTTATAAAATAGTAGAACCAATTCTTACAGCAATAGCTGCAAAAGTTGACGGAGAATCTTGTTGTACGTATATTGGGAAAAATGGAGCAGGACAGTATGTAAAAATGGTTCATAATGGAATTGAGTATGCAGATATGCAACTTATTTGTGAAGCCTATGCGCTTTTAAAAGGGATTTGTGGGCTATCTAATGAAAAGCTCCAGGAAGTTTTTACAAAGTGGAATAAAGGCGAACTTAATAGCTATTTAATAGAAATAACTAGTGAAATTTTCGGTCAAAAGGATTCTGAGACTGGAAAACACATGGTTGATGTTATCTTAGACAAAGCAGGTCAAAAGGGAACGGGGAAATGGACTAGTCAAAGTGCTTTGGATTTAGCAGTGCCAATCCCTACAATAACAGAAGCTGTTTTTGCACGTTGTATTTCCGCAATAAAAGACGAAAGAGTGTTCGCAAGTAATATATTAAAAGGGCCAGAAACAGTGTTTGAAGGCGACATAGATGAGTTTATAGAATCAGTAAGAAAGGCTCTTTATGCAAGTAAAATATGTTCATATGCACAAGGATTTGCACTTATGAAAGCTGCATCAGAGGAGTATGATTGGGAACTTGAATATGGTGAAATTGCTAAAATATTTAGAGGTGGGTGTATTATTCGAGCTCAGTTCCTTAATAAGATTAGCGAAGCTTACGTAAAAGATGCTAATATTAGTAATTTAATGTTAGACTCATATTTTAAGGATATTCTTAATAGTTATCAAAAAGACTTACGATATGTAGTATCTACAGCTGTAAATTTAGGAGTGCCAGTACAAGGATTTTCTAGTGCGATAATGTACTATGACAGCTATAGAAGTGCAAAGCTTCCAGCAAATTTACTACAAGCACAAAGGGATTATTTTGGTGCTCATACTTTTGAAAGAACTGACAAAATAGGAATATTTCATCATGAATGGGTAGCAGAATAAATATGTAAAAAAAATTAACTTGTTTAAGTAATTTAAGTGTATAATTAAGAAAATAAACATTATATATGTAAAGATATGTAAGGAGGCTTGGATTATGAATAAGCAGCAATTTGGAGTTATTGGTATGGGTGTCATGGGTAGAAATCTAGCTTTAAATGTTGAAAGTAAGGGGTTCTCCGTCTCTGTGTATAATAGAAATAGAACAAGGACAGATGAGTTAATTATAGAGGTAAAAGAAAGAAATATTATTGGAACATATTCTATAGAAGAGTTCGTAAATTCACTAGATATTCCAAGAAAAATATTGATTATGGTTAAAGCAGGAAAACCTGTTGATGATGTTTTAGAAGAATTGATACCATATATATCAAAGGGTGACATATTAATTGATGGCGGTAATTCGTTTTTTATGGATACAATGCGTAGAAGCAAGCAGCTTTACGATTGCGGCTATAAATTTATAGGGACAGGGGTTTCTGGAGGGGAAGAGGGTGCTTTAAAAGGTCCCGCAATTATGCCAGGTGGTCAAATTGATGCCTATAAAATTGTGGAACCCATTTTTACAGCTATAGCTGCAAAGGTAGATGGGGAGCCTTGCTGTACTTATATTGGTGCAAACGGTGCAGGTCATTATGTAAAGATGGTTCATAATGGTATTGAATATGCAGATATGCAGCTTATTAGTGAGGCTTATTCACTGTTAAAAGAAGTCGCAGGGCTATCTAATGATCAGCTTCATGATGTATTTGCTGATTGGAATAAGGGTGAGCTTGATAGCTATCTAATAGAAATAACTAGCGAAATATTTACTCGAAAAGACAATGACACTGGTAAGTATATGATTGATATTATACTAGACCGTGCAGGTCAAAAGGGAACGGGGAAATGGACTAGTCAAAGTGCTTTAGATTTATCAGTGCCAATTCCTACAATAACAGAGGCTGTTTTTGCACGTTGCATCTCGGCGATAAAAGAAGAAAGAGTTTTCGCAAGTAATATTTTAAAAGGCCCTGAGACAAAATTCAAGGGAGATGTAAAAGAGTTTATAGAATCAGTAAGAAAGGCTCTTTATGCAAGCAAAATATGTGCATATGCACAAGGGTTCGCACTTATGAATGCTGCGGCAGAGGAGTATAGCTGGAATCTTGAATATGGAGAAATTGCTAAAATATTTAGGGGTGGGTGTATTATTCGAGCTCAGTTCCTTAATAAGATAAATGAAGCTTATGTAAAAGATGCTAGTATCAAAAATCTAATGTTAGACTCGTATTTTAAGGATATTCTTAATAGTTATCAAGTGGACTTACGATATGTAGTATCCACAGCTGTGAATTTAGGTGTTCCAGTGCAAGGATTAGCCAGTGCAATAATGTATTATGACAGTTATAGAAGTCAGAAGCTCCCAGCAAACTTACTACAGGCACAAAGAGATTATTTTGGTGCTCATACCTTTGAAAGAACGGATAAAGAGGGAATATTCCATCATGAATGGGTAACTGAATAAGAAGGTGCCACCCACGTGGCAAGTGGCATGTGGGTGGCACCTTTTAAATTTTATCTAATATGGTTAGTCTAAGCCTCTGTCCATGCTATGAATTGTTTCTTATTATTATATAGTGATTTGTAACCAAGGTTTAAAGATAAGAAAACTGTAATACAAACAGAAGTACAAATGGCAATCATAATGGCTATTTGGTACATAATTGCGGTGGTTGGTAGTGTTCCTGATAATATTTGCCCAGTCATCATACCAGGTAAAAAGATTATGCCCATACCAAGCATAGAATTTATGGTAGGAATTAAGGCGGTTTGTAGTGCATTATTGGCAAAGGGCTGTAAGATATCTTTAGGTTCCACTCCTAAATTGAGTAGTGTGCTAATTTTACTTTTTTCTTTGCCTAAGTCATCCATAAAGGTTTTTATGGCAATGTTTACTCCCGTCATAGCGTTACCGATAATCATACCAGCCAGTGGGATAGTGTATTGAGGATTGAAGATGGATTTATTAACAACTACAGTGACAAAGAAAATTAAAACGAACAGCCCTGAGAAGGTCAAAGAACATCCAATTGCAATTTTAAATTTCAGATTTAAGTCTTTTTTACTTTTAATGACTCTATGAATAGAAAATATTAGCATAAGTAATAAAAATATTATTGTAAATATAGGTTTTGGATTACTAAATACATATTGGAGTATATAACCAACAATTACAAGCTGAACTGACATTCTTATACTTGCAATTAAAAGAAGCTTTGTTTGATTAACCTTTGATTTTTTCATTATTATAAGTACGATAATTAAAAGTAAATAAATAAGAGAAAACTTGAAAATATTCAGTGTAACTGCTCCTTGCATATCTAAAACTCCTTAATTATTTCGATTTTATTTTCGCAAAATTCTTCTACAATATTTTTATCGTGACTTATAATTACAACATCAATATCTTTTTCTTTACAGAAAGTTATTATATTACTCATAATCTTGTGGCTGTTTTTTTCATCTAATGCTGAAGTTGGCTCGTCCAGTAATATAACTTTTGGACATAATGATAAAAAAATAGCTATATAAACTCTTTGACGCTCGCCACTAGAAAGAGTAGAGGCACTTTGGTCTAGAGGCACATTTACGCAGCAAAGCTGAGTAATGTACTTTATATAATCACTATTAGGCATAGGTAATTCTCTTAAAGAATAAAACTTTTTAAAATTATCTATAATGCTCTCATCAAAGAGGAAAGGTTCTGAAGAAACTAGACTGACCTCACGTCTTAAAGAAATAGGATTATATTCATCAAGAGCTATACCATTATATAATAATTCTCCAGATATGGGATTTATGGAGTTATTTAATAATTTTAAAAAAGTACTTTTACCACAGCCACTTTCTCCAACAATAAAATTAATTTTGCCTTGCTTAATTTCTATTTTATCATAACTTAAATTGGCTTTATAAGTAAGATTACTGGCCTTAAATAATAATTTATTCATAATTGTGGTTTCCTTTTTTTATATATTTTGATTGTGTATTTTCAATAGGTTTATTATAGCATATTATAGTTTACTATACATTTAAAGATATCTATATGAAAGGTAATATTGTAATGTGAATAAAGTTATATTTTTATTTCAACAGTCTTTGCATATCGGTATTCAGATGTTATAATTTAACTATGCGAACATATATGGAAGAGTAATTATATTACAACTTTTGTTAGGAGGACTTAAATGAGTATTGATTTAAATGAAAAACTAATCTTGAGTATACAAAATATAGGGGCTAAATATCCAATACAAAAGATTGTTCTTTTTGGTTCAAGAGCTAGAGGAAGTAGTAACAGTAGTAGCGATATAGATCTTGCAATTTTCACATTGCCAGAATTTAAAAATCAAGGCAGTTTTTCAAGCGACATTGATGATCTTGAAACACTCCTTAAAATAGATATTGTATTTATAAATGAAAGAACTGAACTTAAGTTAATGGAGAACATTAAAAAGGATGGTGTAGTAGTATATGAATAATTCTAAGAGGAAATTCGAAAATTTTAAGAATGCACTTAATAGATTAAAAGATGGGATTTTAAAGTTTGATGAAGCTAATGATTTATTAAGAGATGGATTAATACAACGTTTTGAATTCACATTTGAGCTTTCATGGAAGACGCTGAAGGTTTATTTTGAAGATGAAGGGCTTATAGGACTTAACTCTCCTAAAGCAGTACTAAGAGAAGCTTTTTCAGCTGGACTTATAAAAGATGATGAGTTGTGGCTTAGAATGCTTAATGATAGAAATTTAACTTCTCATATTTATAGTGAACAAGTAGCTATAGAAATATGCGACAATATTAAGGAGAAATATGTGATAGCGCTTAATGAATTACTGAAGCAAATTGAAATAAGAATTTTAAAAAATTAAACTAATACAAATACTTGTACAAAGTAACATTAAGTTATATAATTGTATTTAGAAAATAAAATATGTGCTAGGGGTGCTTTATTGCTGAGATATGAATATTTAATTCATTAACCCTTATACCTGATCTGGATAATACCAGCGGAGGAAAGCGGTTATGATGTATAAATACATTAACTATATTCCTTATGTGAATATAGTTTTTAAGTTTTTTGTCATAATCCTTTTGTAGCACTCAATTCGAGGAGGCTATATAAATGAATTTTACTGAAAAAATCACTGAAATCACAAAAGATCCTGTCGTTATTTTTGCATTACTAGGGGTGCTCTTAATAATCTTTGCACTTTTAAGGATCAGAAAAATTAAATTTACTACGAGGATGATAACTTTAGTAGGTATATCTCTTGCATTAGCTACTGTATTACAACTTATAACTATATTTAAATTACCACAAAGTGGTAGTGTTACCGCTGGAAGTATGGTGCCTATAATACTTGTAGCCCTTTTGTATGGTCCCGAAGTTGGATTTTTAACAGGTTTCTTATTTGGAATTATTAATTTTATAGTGAGCCCATTTGCACTCCACCCAGTGCAAGTTCTATTTGATTACCCTCTTCCTTTTATGGCAATTGGAATAGTTGGATATTTTAGAACATTTAATATTACAGGAATACTTAGTGGAGTAGTCATAGCAATGTTTGCAAGATTTGCATGCCATTTTATATCTGGGGTAGTATTCTTCGGAAGCTATGCGCCACCAGGAACTTCTGTTTATTTATACTCATTTTTATACAATGGCTCATATATGGGCGCAGAAACTATTATTACCTGTGTAATCATTGCAATTATACCCATAAAACGATTTGGTGCCACCCACGTGGCAAGTGGCATGTGAAATAAGTACGATGAAAGTAATATTGCAGCTTGGCAGAAGATGCGAATAAACAAAGAGAGGGCAAGAGAAATCTTGCCCTCTCTTTATAAGTTTAAATTAGTAATTAGATAGAATATAATGTATAATCTTGTTAAGGATATTTTTCACTTTGGGGGGGTTAAAATGAATGAAGTAATTATTAAACAAACTAAAAAGAAAGTCATACAGCTTATAATATTGGATATTTTAATATTGATTGTGTCTGTCTATGTCTTAGCAATGTCGATAATTAACGTAGAGATTCTGTTTATAATTGTTGGAATAATAGGCACAGTATTTTTTGGTGTATGTTTTATTTTTATAGTTAAATCTGTTATATGTAAAACACCTTTACTATTAATAGGGAATGAGGGCATAACTGACATGTCAACGGTTACTAGCGTTGGGTTTATTGCTTGGGGAGAAATTGAATCTATAAGCGTTAAAAATTCCACGCAAAGATTTATTGCGGTAACTGTTTATAACCCCATTGAAATCAAGAAAAGAATATCTCTTCTCAAACGGGTAGCTATGAAATCAAACACGATCCTTCATATTCCACCGGTGTTAATATTATTAAATATAGTAGATATAGAGTTTAATGAGGCATTATCACTAATGCAAAAAAAATTAGAGGAATACAGAACAAATTTAAATTAGTTATTTATCTTGGTATAGCATTATTGACCATAATTTCTTTATGAACTATAATAAAATAATTAAAGGAAAGAAGGTTTTATTTATGAAAAAAACAACGCCTAATAGAGAACAGGCTTTTGAATTATTAAAAAAGTATAATAAGACTGACAGTTTGATAAAACATGGACTATCGGTTGAGGCAGTTATGAGACATTTTGCCAAGCTAAATAGTGAAGATGTAGAGAAATGGGGTATAGTTGGGCTTCTTCATGATTTAGATTATGAAATGTATCCCAGTGAACATTGTGTTAAAGCAAGGGAGATATTAGGGGCAGAGGGCTACCCAGAGGAGTACATACATGCAGTGATGAGCCACGGATGGGGAATGTGTACGGAGGTAGAACCAATACATAAGATGGAGAACATCTTGTATACAATTGATGAACTTACTGGGCTTATAACAGCAAATGCCCTTATGAGACCAAGTAAGAGCATATTGGATTTAGAAGTAAAGTCAGTTAAAAAGAAATTTAACCAGAGAAGTTTTGCAGCAGGCGTTAATAGAGATATTGTTCTTTTAGGGTCAGAAAGAATGGGAATGGATATTAGTGACATAATTTCTGAAACTATAAAAGGTATGAGAAGTGCTGCAGAAGAAATTGGATTAAAAGGAGAGATTTAAGCGCCACCCACGTGGTAAGTGCATGCCACTTGCCACGTGGGTGGCACCTTTTAAAAAACCTACACATTAAGGGAGTATTATTTATGAAAATCACTTTTAGATGGAAATTATTCTTATATTTTGTAGCAATTATTTTATTTACAGCTATTCCTATAGTAGTAATATCTCACAATTATATATATGCTTCACTAAAGACGTTTTCTAATACGGGAAAGCAAATGGAACAAGCAAATAATGCTTATATGATTATAGTGGCCTTTGGTGTTCTAATAGTTATTTTATTTCTTACCTCTATTATGACAAAACGCATTACAAAACCAATCACACAGCTAATATCTTTAATGAGGAAAGCTGAAAATGGTAATTTTTTAGTTAGAGCTACGACTATTAATACTAATGATGAATTTGGAGAGCTAGCAATTGGGTTTAATATGATGATTGAAAAAATCAGTTCCAACTACGACGAATTATTAGAGGTACATGAAGAATTAACTGCAGTAGAAGAAGAGCTTCGAGCTCAATATAAAGAACTTCAACATAATGAAGAAGCCTTAACAATTAGCGATGAAAGATATAAGCTTGCACTAGATGGAGCAAATGATGCAATTTGGGAATTTGATTTGAAATTAGGTACTTTTTTTGCATCTGACAAATTATTTGAGATTACGGGTTATAAACCACATAAAAATTTTACTGTACAAACTTTTTTACAACAATTCGTTCACTTTGAAGATAGGGAGATTGCTAAAAAAGATTTTGATAATCATATCTACAATAAAACTGATATTTACAAATCTGAATTTAGAATGAAACTTAATGATGGTACTTATATTTGGGTATCCAATAGAGGTAAGGCACTAAGAGATTCAAAGGGTAAAGCAGTTAAGCTTGCAGGTTCTATAACAGATATTACGGATAGAAAGAACTCGGAAAATAAAATAAGATTCATGGCTTATTATGATGAACTTACTAAACTTCCCAATAGAACTTTTTTCATGCATAAGCTAAAACATGAATTAAAAATGGCGAAGATTCAAGATTCTATGGGAGCTGTATTTTTTATAGATTTAGATAATTTTAAAAATATAAATGATACTATGGGTCATGATTATGGAGATAAACTATTAATATATTTAGCAAGGCAAATGGAAGGCTTAATAAATAAAAAAGATACTATGTGTAGACTAGGAGGAGATGAATTTATACTCCTTCATCCTTATAATAATGAAGACGAAGTAGAATCTTATGCGAGAGCATTATTGGGTTTATTCGATAATTTTTTTGAAATTGATAATAAGCAAATGTATATTACAGCAAGTATAGGGGTGGCAATATATCCAAAGGATGGGAATGATACAAGTACTATTATGAAAAATGCTGATTCAGCTATGTATAAAGCAAAAGAGTTAGGTAAGAACCGATTTGCTAGGTTTGATGAAGAAATGTATCTGAAATTAGAAAGAAAAACGCGTATTGATAGAATACTTCGAAATGCAATTGAAAATAAGGAGCTAAGCATACATTATCAACCTCAGTATGACGCAAAAACAAATGAGATATTTGGGTTTGAAGCGTTACTTAGATTAAATAGTGAGGAGATCGGTTTTGTATCTCCTGTAGAATTTGTTCCTATAGCAGAGGAAACAGGATATATAGTGCAAATGGACAAATGGGTACTTAATGAAGCTTGCTCTCAAAGTATGAAATGGCTTAACGCAGGCTATAAATTCAAGAGGATAAGCATTAATGTTTCCACAGTGGATATGCATCAAATGGATTTTTTAGATACTGTCAAAGCCATTTTTAAAAACACAGGTATTAATCCGAATATTGTTGAACTTGAAATTACTGAAACAGTGCTTATGGAGTCCCTTGAAACTAATGTAAAGATATTAAAAGATTTAATGAATATGGGTGTAAGGATTGCACTAGATGATTTTGGTACTGGTTATTCTTCACTTAATTATTTAATGAAAATTCCAATCTCAACTTTAAAAATTGATAAATCCTTTATAGATAATATAACTTCAAACATACAAAATAAATCAATAATTAAAAACATAATTCAAATGGCTCATAGTATGGATTTGAAAGTCGTAGCAGAAGGGGTAGAAACGGAGAATCAGCTTTCAATACTTAAAAAAAATGAATGTGACTATATACAAGGATATTACTATAGTAAACCTCTGTCTGTCATGGATGCTGAAAAATTATTAATTTCAAATATAAAAGAGTAGAAAGCTTTAAATAACTAGTCTAGGTGAAGGTTCACACTGACTAGTTTTTTTAATTTTTCTATTGACATTAAAGTTAATTGGTTATATAGTTAATTATATAAGCAACTAACCAAAAAAACAAAGAAGGTGATATTGTGAAGTTAGATTTTAATAATGATGTACCTATATACATGCAAATTGCTAAAGAAATTGAGGATAGTGTTCTTAAGGGGATTTTCCAGGAAGAAAGTGTAATTCCATCTACAACTGAGATATCTGTTAAGTACAAAATAAATCCAGCTACAGTAGCAAAAGGATTTAATTTACTTGTAGATGATGGAATTATATATAAAAAGAGGGGTGTTGGTATGTTTGTTGTAACTGGAAGCAAAGAAAAATTAGTAAAAAAGAGAAAAGAAAATTTTTATGAAAGCTATATAGTATCTTTAATAGAAGAAGCTAAAAAGTTAGATATCTCAAGTAGTGATATTATTAAAATGATTCAGGGGGGGATATAATATGGCCACAATAAAAGTAATAAACGCAATTAAAAAATATGGGGATACTTTTGCATTAAATAATATAACGTTAAATTTAGAAGAAAATAAAATTTACGGATTACTTGGTCGAAATGGTGCAGGAAAGACAACACTTCTAAATGTTATAAACAACAGAATTTTTTTAAGTGATGGGACTATCTCTATAGATAATAAAAGTCTTTTAGAAGATAAAAGTGGGCTAGGTAAAATTTATTTTATGACAGAGCAAGATTTATATCCGCAGGGTATGAAAGTAAAAGAGATTTTTAAATGGACAGGAGAATTCTATCCAAACTTTGATATGAAATATGCATTAGAACTTTCTAAGAAGTTTGAATTAAATATAAACAAAAGGATAAAGGAACTTTCAACAGGATATTCATCCATATGTAAACTTATAAATACAATGGCATCAGGTGCTGAGGTCTTAATGTTCGACGAGCCAGTTTTGGGACTCGATGCAAATCATAGAGAGATGTTTTATAGTGAACTTATGGAAAGTTATATAGAAAAACCTAAGACTATTGTACTTTCTACTCATATTATAGAAGAAGTTGCACAATTATTAGAACGGGTAGTTATTATTGTGGATGGGAAAGTAATTAAAGATGAAAGTGTAGAAGAATTATTAAAGGGGTGCTATTGCGTATCGGGACTCAATAAAAATATAGATTATTATATTGAAAATAAGAATTGTATAAGCACAGATGAGATGGCAGCTTATAAATCAGCTGTTATATTAGGAGAAAATGGAGACAATGAAAAGAAAGACCAGAAAAAACTAGAGTTAGAAGTAACAAAGGTTGAACTTCAAAAACTATTCATTCATTTGACGAGTAAAGGGGGGATTAAATAATGAGAAGTTTTAAACTTGCTAAATACAATATTAAGAGTAGCCTTAAATCAATCATGATTTTTTACTGTATTTTTATAACTGTAATAATATGCATATCTATAACAGCTGGAGGAAGTTTTTCTGGAATTGAGTTTTCATCTATGATATTTTTGTTTGTTATGGGGCTGAACTCCTTTAAAGAAAATTTTTATTTTGCACAGGCTAACAATATTCCAAGAATAGATTATTTTAAAGCTGTAGTAATGACCATCATGCCTATAGGAATCGCAATGTCTATTTTAGATGTAATAATAAATAGAGTGCATAATTTATTTGGTATATGTCCAACACTATATGATATGAGCTATAATAATTTATCTAATCTACAAATATATACAGAAGGATGGATACAAAGTAATAGCATAGGAACACTGCTAGGAACAGTTACCTTTTTATCAGCCTTTTACATTGCAGCGTTTGCAGTAGGATTATTAATAACTTTAATATATTACAATTGTAATAAAACAATGAAAATCTTAGTATCTTTAAGCCCTGTAGGTATTATGGCTATATTTAGTAAACTTTCATATAATGATCCTGAGTTTGGACAAAAGGTAGCTGAATTTATTGATAATATACTTGGAATAAGCGCAAAAAATTCTTATACTGCTGTATTAACATTTATATGTTTATTTCTAGTAACAATGGGTTTTGTTTACCTGCTTGTAAGAAAGGCAGTGGTTAAAAGAGATTAGGAAAGTGAAAGGTGTAAAAAGCTCTGGGAAATAACAACAACAGGATAGTTTAATTAAACTATCCTGTTGTTGTTTAAATTATCCCTCTTATGGGATATAATAATAATAAGTTAATTTGCAACAAGAAGGGATGAAAAAGTAATGGAACAAAAGACACATTCAAATCACAAATATCCAATACTTGAAATAAACTTAAAAAAAATACGAGAAAATGTGAAAATTATGGTTGACTTATGTAAATTACAGGGTATAAGTTTGTCAGGAGTAGTTAAGGGATTCAACGGAATACCAGAGGTTGCAGAACAGTTCACAGATGCAGGATGTACATATATAGCGAGTTCAAGAATGGATCAAATAATCAAGTTAGCAGAATATGGGATTGGTAAACCATTTATGATGATTAGAATTCCAATGTTTAGTGAAATAGAAGATTTGGTGAAATTTGCTTCTATTAGCTTAAATTCTGAACTTGAAACATTGAATAGAATAGAAAGCGAATGTGAAGTGCAATGTAAAACACATAAGGTGATTTTAATGCTTGACCTTGGAGATTTAAGAGAAGGTGTTATGGATGAGGAAGAATTTATAAGCTTAGCTGTATATGTAGAAAAAAATCTTAAAAATGTTGAGCTATACGGAGTAGGGACTAATTTAGGTTGTTATGGTTCAATAAAACCTACAGAGGAAAATCTAGGAAGACTTTGCGCTATTGCTGAAATAATTGAAAGTAAAATTAAAAGAAAACTGGACATTATTTCGGGAGGAGCCACAAGCTCATTACCACTAGTAATAGATGGGAAAATGCCTAAAAGAATAAATAACTTAAGAATAGGTGAAGGAGTACTATTAGCACAGGATTTAGAAGCATACTGGGGATATGATATGAAACATTTGCATAAGGATACTTTTGTGCTAAAAGCTCAGGTTGTGGAAATAAAGAACAAACCTACTCATCCTATTGGAAAAATATTTATCGATGCTTTTGGAGATACACCAACATACGCGGATAGTGGAATAAGGAAAAGAGCCTTGCTTGCTATTGGAAAACAAGATTTTGGATCACATGATAAGTTGATTCCACAAAAACAAGGCGTTAAAATTGTGGGAAGTAGTTCTGATCACTTAATTATAGATATTGAAGATTGCGCCTGTGAAATTAAACTGGGGGACATACTGGATTTTTTAATGTACTATCCACCAATGATGTATTTAACAGGGTATTCAGATATAACAAAAATTTTTATATAAAATTATGCGAGGAGAAATTCAATTATGCAAGAAAGATTTGATAAAAAATATCTTAAATATGTATTGTATGCTACCCTTTCAGCAACCTTGGTTTTTATTAGTTATAACATAGTCTTTCATTTCGGAGAGATTGTCAGCGGTGTATTTAGTGGGATAGGAACTTTACTTTCAATAATTTCACCTCTTATTATCGGTATTATAATTGCTTATTTGCTATATCCATTATCAAAATTTTTAAATAAGGTTCTCGTTCATCGTCTGAAACTTAAATATAAGCCTCATTTATTAAGTATTATACTAACATATATAGTAGTGATTGTATTATTCGTTTTACTTATTTATAGTATTTATGCAATGATTGGTGGACAAATTAGTGACAATAAAACGCTATCAGCTATGTTTACTACTATCGGCTCTTATGTAAAGCGTTATAATGAACTATTTGATTACATGGACATAAAGATTACAGAAAGCGGACTTTCTGGAGATGTGAAGGGGTATTTATCAAAAGCTATAAGTCAAATAGCACCCTATTTATCAGTTTCTATAAATAGTATAATTAAAATATCTACCGGCTTTGGAAGCAGCATACTAAAAAGTTTTATTGGAATATTTATTTCTTTTTATTTATTAAAGGATTACGAATATTTTGAAAAGTTATATATGAATTCCATGAGAATTATAATGAAAGATGGCAAATTAAAGAAGTTTAATAAAACTGCTTTTGAAATTAATAATATTGTGTCAAATTTTATAAGAGGCCAACTTCTTGTTGGTTTAATAATTGGACTGATTAGTAGCATTGGACTAACCATTATTGGTATTGACTTTGCTTTTCTTATCGGGTTTACTGCAGGCTTAGCTAATGTTATACCTTATGTTGGTCCAATAATTGGTTGTATTCCAGCAATTATTATTGGTCTACTTAGTCCAAACCCTATAATGGCTCTTTGGGCAGTACTTCTACTTTTTGCGGTTCAACAGCTAGATGGTGCAGTTATATCTCCAAAAATTGTAGGGGATAGCATGGGGCTTAATCCGATATTTGTAATTATGGCAATAACCATTGGTGGTACAATAGCAGGAATTCTTGGAATGCTTTTATCTGTACCAATTGCAGGTATAATTAAACTTTTCTTAACAAAGGTTATGATAAAGCACCAGCAACAAAATAGCACCGAAGTTTAATGGAGGGGGTGATTTTATAAACAAAGAAGGGATATTTGTAAATGTGTAGAATGTTATAATAGAGTATTTTATTTTGAATAAGTGGATAATATAATTATTGTAAAATAGACTAAGCGTAAAGGAGAAAAAGATGGAGAAGGATAAAAAAATTGCAGTACTTATTGATGCTGACAATGTTTCTGATAAATATATAAAATATATAATTGATGAGATTTCGAATCATGGAACGCCTACATATAAAAGAATATATGGAGATTGGACTAAACCTCAATTATCATCATGGAAGAGCGTGTTACTTAATTATTCTATTAGTCCAATACAGCAATATAGCTATACTACCGGCAAAAATTCAACGGATGCAGCCCTTATAATTGATGCCATGGATATACTATATTCTAATAATGTGGATGGGTTTTGTATTGTGTCTAGTGACAGTGATTTTACTAAACTTGCAGCGAGGCTAAGAGAAGCTGGTATGTATGTTGTTGGAATGGGAGAAAGAAAAACTCCTACACCTTTCATCGCAGCTTGTGAGCAATTTAAATATCTTGAAGTATTAGCTTCAATGGCCACAAAACATAATGAAACAACTAGTGCAAAAGGGGCACATATTCAAGAAGATTCAAAAATTAGCATGACAAGTTCACATAAATTAGCGGAAGCTATTAAAACTATAATAACTGAAATATCAGATGAAGATGGGTGGGCATTTTTAGGGGAACTCGGAAGCACACTTAACAAAAGGTATCCAGATTTCGATACTAGAAATTACGGGTATACAAAGCTTACACCTTTTGTAGCATCTCTAAATCAATTTGAAATTAGATCAACAAAAACTAGTAATCCAAGTATAAGTCTTAAATATATTAGAAATAAGGAATAATATTTTTTGAGATACTATAGTTGAAATATACATTATTCATATAATATAAATGTAATACTCAAGTAAAAAGACCATGAAAAGCTTAATTGCTTTAAAGTGGTCTTTTTATATTCTTTATAATCTGCTTTTAGAATTAGAATAATAAATTACAATCACCTTTTTTCAAGCTTGCATATTATATTATGTAACAAATATTTTATGGAGGTATAAATTGAAAAAGGATGAAACGAAAAAAAAGTTACCCGATAACAACTCAATGAATAATTGCATACCACAAGAAACAGTAATTGAAAATGTTAGATTAGCTGCTGCATATGTCCCATTTCAAAATATATGTGCTCTTTTTACACCAGTTGACGCACTCATGAGAGGAACTGCTTTCCCAGAACTCTACAGTCCCTACATTGGTGAGAATAAAAAAAGTAGACCATGTCATATGGAAACAAGTAATAAGGAGCGAATCTAATGAAAAAGGAAATGAATGGAATGGAAATGTTGAAACAGATTAGTGTTACACATTTTATGTTGGAGGATTTAGGATTGTTTCTTAATACTCATCCAATGGAGCGGGATGCTATTGTAGAGTATAATCGTTATGTTATGCAATTGAGAGGACTAAAAGAAAATTATGAGAAGAGTTACGGGATGTTATCTCAACATGACTCCTTAAGTCCTTATCCATGGCAATGGATAGATGAACCATGGCCTTGGGATTATGATGCTAATTTTAGGTTCGAAAAGGAGGATATTTAAGTTATGTGGACATTTGATAAGTATTTAGAATATCCGGTAAAAATTAAAACCCCTAATCCAGAAATGGCAAAAATTATAATTACTCAATATGGTGGACCAGATGGGGAGTTAGGTGCATCATTAAGATACTTAAGTCAGCGATTTTCTATGATTACGCCTCAAGCTATTGCAACTTGTAATGATATAGGTACGGAAGAATTGGCTCATTTAGAAATGGTTGGTACTATGGTTAGGCAGTTAATGAAATGTGCAACTCTTGAGGAAATTAAAAAAGGCGGAATGAGTGGTTACTATGCTGACCATGGTAGAGGGATATACCCTGTAGACGCATCAGGCGTTCCATTTTCAGCTGCAGGTTTTCAGTCTAAAGGAGATCCAATTGTAGATCTTACTGAGAATTTAGCCGCAGAACAGAAGGCAAGGGCTACCTATGAATATCTAATTAATATGGCTGATGACCCAGATGTAATAGAGCCTTTAAAGTTTCTACGTGAAAGAGAAGTTGTTCATTATCAAAGGTTTGGTGAAGCACTTAGAATTGTTCAGGATTATTTAAAAGAACCACATTTATTTATAATGCGTTAATAAACAAAAGAAAAGCTGTGAAGAGTTACTTCACAGCTTTTATATTAAAGTAAAGGGGGACTTTGCTTTAATAATTAATTATTCTATAATTAAACAATAACATAAAAATGTTACAATATAATGAATAAAATGTGTAGAAATTGTAAATATTAAAGAAAATATCTGTTTTTATAGTGAAAAATGGAGAAAATTTTTAAGGAGTAGTGTTATGCCAAATAAATATAATAGAATATCAGCTGCAAATTATGCTATAAATTATGCGCTTGTACCAAACAGCGAATACAAGTATTATAAATCTTTAGATGAGGGTGGTGGAGACTGTACAAACTTTATCTCTCAGTGTTTAAAAGCAGGTGGAGCACCCATGGATTATAATAAATATAGACCCTTTTGGTATGACATGAAATCTGGTAAAGCTTCAGTCTGCTGGGCTGTTGCTCATTCTCTATACTGGTATTTAAAAGTAAACCAAAATATAGGTAGAATTAAAGGACGAGAAGTAGAAGATATAAGAGAGCTTGAAATTGGGGATTTAATATTTTACGAAAATTATAATAATGTTATTTTTCATTCTACAATAGTAACTTCATTTGTAGAAGTTTATGGTAATAGAGAACCACGGATATCGCAGCATACATTTAATCAACTTAATGCGACTTATAAAAAAAACTATGATTATAAAAAAGCACATTTTATTAAAATTATGTTATGAACCAAATGGAATAAACGGATAGGCGCATTAAATGTGCCTATCCGTTTATGCATATAATTATTAACAATTATTTGCGTTTTTATCTAACATTTTCGGTTGTAAGTGAATAGTATATATTATGCCATATGTAAATTGATTATGGTAAAAAAAATTTAGGTGATAGGAATATGGACAAGTATTTCGACAAAGGAGAAGTTCTAGATAAATATGTTATTGAGAAATTTTTAGGTGAAGGCCGTTATGGTATTGTATATTTAGGAGTAAATGATAAAAGTGAAAAATGTGTAATAAAACAATTAAAGGTAGAAGAACTAGAAAATACTAGAAAGAAATTGTTTTATGAAGAAAAGATATTAAGAAATTTAGAAAATTATTCTGGTTTTCCTAAATTCATTTCGAGATTTGAAGATGAATATAGAGAAGGCTATATATTAGAGTATATGGAGGGAAATACCTTTCATCAAATATTATCCAAGACCCAATATGAATTTACAAAAGAGGATATTTATGAAATTGCTGATAAGCTTTTAGATTTGATAAAAGAGTTGCATAATGAAAATATTGTACACCGAGATATTAGAGCTTCTAATGTAATTATAAATGGAAATAAAGAATTGGTATTAATTGACTTTGGATTGGCAAGATTTATGGATAATAAAAGATATACAAAGGAAGTAGATTATTGGTTTTTTTCTGATTTTTTAATTCATTTATATTATTCATCTTATGTTGATGCAAATTTAGAAGAAGAAAAGCCGTGGTATGAAGAACTTGATTTAACAGAGGAGGAAAGACATTTTTTAAAGAAGCTTATGGGACTTGATGGTGAGTATAAGAATCTTTATGAAATTAGAAAAGACTTAGAAGAATTAAAGAAATATTTCACTTCTAATGGAAAGAGGAATGTGTAATGCAAAATTCAGTTAGCATATATAAAATGTATCCTAAAACCTTTAGGGCAAATGTCTACACTTTAGATCCTTTTAGGATGATAGGTTTAATAGATGTAAGTATTATGTTTAATGGTGTCATGGAAACAGTAACCCTAGCTTTTTATAGATCTTCAGGAACAAATAGCGGAAAAATAAAGGGGCTATGGTATCCAATAGCTGGTATAAAGACACAAAGGAGTAATTTTGTAGAATTTACACCATATATAAACTTTGTTTTAACTAAAACTACAAGAGACGGTAGAGCTGGGAGAGGCTGGCTGGCTAAATCATTATTCTTTGGGAATAGAAATTATGATCCATCTAAAATAAGAGGATTTTCAAACGGAAAACACTATGGAAGTCTTTTAGAGATAGGTGAGACTTTAA
The DNA here is from genome assembly GCF_050717635.1 of Clostridium sp. Taxonomy (GTDB): domain Bacteria; phylum Bacillota; class Clostridia; order Clostridiales; family Clostridiaceae; genus Clostridium_AD. The sequence goes on along the minus strand of NZ_JBOITO010000039.1, from coordinate 270,950 downwards.
GGGATTTATGTGAAGAAGATGAATATAAAAAAATGACTTCCTTAAACTCTAAAAAATATAACACCATATTAACTGCAACAGATATATATGAGGGTAACAAATATTCACAAAAGGAAAACTTTGAGAAGTTTATAGAGGAAATATTTTTGGATCATCAATAATAATAACTAACAAAATAGGTGGCTTAAGCATAATATATATTAAGTTAAGATCTTAACTTAATATAAGTTCAAATAAAATATAAAATAAGGGAGGTGCCTTTATGTATCATTTAAAAAATGAATCATGTAAAGGTCATAGAAACTATAGAGTGAAAGATGAGTATAATAGTGAATCCTATAGTAATTACAGCGAATCATATAGCAATTTAAGTATTTCAGATATAAGTCCAAGCAGCTGGTCAAGTAGTAGTTCAAGAAGTAGTTCGAAAAGTGATTCAAAAAGTGGTTCAAGCAGTAGCTCAAGTAGATCATACAGTAGATAATATATTTAAAATATTTAATTAATTAAACATCAATTTACGAGTAATTAAAACAGTAGGAAACTGTTGTATACTACTGAAAAAGAAAGAAGAAGCTGTGAATTATAATTCACAGCTTCTTATATTATTAAAGTAAAGGGGGACTTTGCTTTAATGATTATCTTATCTATATTTAAATAATAACATAGAAATATGACAATATAATGAATAGGTTGTGAAGGATGTGTTAAATAAATAAATATATAAATATATAAATATATACTATAATAATTGTACAGTAATCATTTTAGCAACCTTTTTCCTATGACAAAATTATCTTTGTAATAGCCAGTTAACTCAGATGTTTTTATGACATCGGAATCTTTAGGGGAATGTATAAACTTATTATTCCCAATATATATTCCAACATGAGATATTTCAGAGGGTACAACTGGGTTTGTCTTAAAAAAAACTAGATCACCATTTTCAAGATTATTTATATTAACAGAGGTACCTTCATTTATCTGTTCCATAGTTGTTCTAGGCAAATTTATGTTAAAGTTTTTATAAATATATTGTACAAATCCCGAACAATCAAATCCACCACTTAAATACTTCCCAGTGGTATCGAACATTGCGGGAGATGTACCACCCCATAAATATGGCATTCCTAAAAATGTATTAGAATAGGATACTAAATTATTCCCATTTGTTAGGGTAGCATATTGGGTGCCTTGTTCAATATATTGAGCTTTGGTTAGTGGTGTTTCAAAATTAGAGAAAATAGTAAAAATCATGTATACTAGTACTAACAATATAACAATGAGGATTATGGACCAAATTGGAAACGAATTCTTTTTTCTTAATGGCGTTTTCATAATTACACCCCTTAAACAAATTAAAATACCTTATATTAAATTACTGTATAATTTCTAATAATATTCTAATATATTTTAGAAAGTTAGTAAATTTTAAATCCCATAAAGTAGCTTGAATTATAAAGTACAAATAAAAGGAGATAAAAATTATGTCAGATTGTATATTTTGTAACTATGATGAATCAGAAATATTAGCAGAGAACAAGTTCGCCTTTGCAGTGCTTGATCATTTCCCAGTAAATAATGGCCATTGTTTAATTATACCTAAGAGGCATTTTCCTAACTTCTTTGATGCAAAAGAAGAAGAGATTAAAGCTATATACTCACTAATGCATGAAGTTAAAGAAATATTTGATATTCAATATGAACCAGCGGGATATAATATAGGAATAAATGTAGGAAGCTATGCAGGGCAAACCATAGACCATTTACATGTACATTTAATTCCTAGATATGTAGGAGATGTGGACGACCCAAGAGGTGGGGTAAGGAATCTAAAAGAAGCAATGGTAGAGTATGATGGATAGGCAATTATTGCCTATCCATTATTTTTTTAGTGTATCAGAAGTTTTGACAAAGGCATAAGCTAATACAAGATATAATTTTATTTGCGGAGGTTTCGAAATGGAGTATTACATTAAGGTAGAACAAGATGTTAAAGTTTATGTGGAAGATATAAATCCAGAGGGCAAGAAAACAATTGTATTTGTGCATGGCTGGCCATTAAGTCATGATGCATATGAATATCAGTTTAATGTGCTCCCTAAAATGGGATATAGATGTATTGGGATTGATACTAGAGGATTTGGTAAGTCAGATAAGCCTGCAAGTGGGTATTCCTATAATACATTATCTGACGATTTAAGGCACGTAGTTGAAGCTCTTAATTTACGTGATTTCACACTAGGGGGGCATTCAATGGGAGGTGCAATTGCCATTAGGTATATGGCTCGCCATAAAGGGTATGGAGTATCAAAACTTGCGCTTTTTGGTGCAGCTGCACCTAGTTTAACTATGCGACCAGATTTTACTTATGGATTGCCTAAGGAAGATGTAACTAAACTTATTCAGCAAACATATAATGATAGGCCAAAAATGTTAAGAGATTTTGGAGATATCTTCTTGTTTCAGTATGCTACGCAGCCTCTATCAGATTGGTTTTTTAATTTAGGATTAGAGGCCGCTGGATGGGCAACGGCAGATTGTGCAGTCACTTTTAGAGATGAGTGTTTGTTTGCTGATTTAGAAGAAATAAAGGTGCCAACATTAATTATGCATGGTGTTCATGATAAAGTTTGTCTATTCCAACTAGCTCAAGTTATGAAAAGGGGAATAAAAAACTCGAAACTTGTACCGTTTGAATACAGCGGACACGGGTTATTCTGGGAAGAGTATGAAAAGTTTAATACAGAATTATCGCAATTTATACAAGAATAGAATATGAAACCCTCGCCCTTAATTATGCTTTTCTATATTTTTTAAGGGGTGGTATTTTTGATAAAAAACAACCTGAAATCATTAGTAATGCTAGTATAGGTCCAAGCAATCGACTGTTAAATTCAGAGTTTTGGGAGCATTATTGTATGTTTAATGGATATTGCATTTTTTTACTTGAGGAGTCGGGGAATAATAATCCCTATGTGTTTTTAATTTTCTCTTTTATTCCTTCAATAGCTATGTGGACTGGGATACAGAGAAAAAGTAGTTTATAAATATAATTAATAATGTTATTGATATCCCTATCCCTATGCTATAATAAATAAATAACATTGATAAAAAGGATGGGAGATATGATAAAAGTAAAAAAAAATGTGAAAACTAAGAAAGATATATCCATACTTGTTTTATTATTTATAACATTTGAACTTGTTTTCACAACAATTACAGTCCCTTTTATGGTTTATTATGGACCGTTTAAGAATGTAAAAACTACAGTAGTTGGTGCAGCAATGACAACGAGTACTTTAAAATGGATGGTAACATCATTTATTTCGGATGCGCAAATAAAACAAATTATGAGTGTACAAAAGATAGATTCTATAGTTCAACAGAAACCAGATGATAAAGATTTTGGTGTAGAAGTAGAAAATGAAAATGACACTAGTATTGAAAGGTATGAGATAACAGGAAAAAGATTTAAAGGGAATATATTAGTGATTAATGACCCAACAAGGTTAAAAGTAGGCTATAGCAATATGCTGGGCAAAGAAGGACAACTTACTAGCGAAATTGCAAGAAATAATAATGCAATTGCTGCAATTAACGGTGGTGCCTTTTCAGATGGAGTTTCTGGAGCCCTTTATTCTGGAACGGGAGCAAACCCAGAGGGAATTATAATGTCAGAAGGTAAAATTATTTTTAGTAATTTAAAAAGTGATAATGAAAAAGTAGATTTAGTAGCATTAACTAAATCAGGGAAATTACTAGTTGGTAAAAGTAGTGTTAATGAAATGAAAAAAAATGGAATAACTCAGGCGGTATCTTTTGGTCCAGCCCTTATAGTTAATGGTAAGAAAACTATAAATAGTGGTGATGGTGGATGGGGGATAGCGCCTAGATCAGCAATTGCACAACGGATAGATGGAGCAATAATACTAATGTCTATTGATGGTAGACAGTTAGGTAGTTTAGGGGCAACACTCAAAGAGATGCAAGATGAATTGTATAATTTCGGGGCTTATAATGCTTCTAACTTAGATGGGGGTTCTTCTTCGTCCTTATTTTATAAGGACGAAGTTATAAACAATCCTTGTGATAGTCTTGGAGAGAGATCAGTACCTTCAATTATATATGTAAAAAGTAAATAAGATTAGAATGAAGTTTATTATTTTTATAATGGATGGGTACTTAGTATCTATCCATTATTTTTTTTGATTGATATTATAGCTTTTAGTGAGAAATATGGTAAAATATAAACATAAACAAATGTGAAAATTTATGCTAGAGGTGGACTGAATATGAAGGATAAAATAATTTTATTAAAACAAATATCCGTTGCTATATTGATTGTAATTGTACCATTATTCATAAGTGGATGTGCCATTACAACTAAGCAAGAGATAAAGAGTGTTATTAGTAATGTCAAAGAATCACCAGAGGTTACGGCCATACGAAGGGCTCCTATGGATGATGGTGTAATATTAGGCGATCTTATTGATTCTGGAATATCAGATACAGTTTGGGAAATATATGATCCTGCTGAAGATGGGAATAAATACGTTACCATTAGTGGCAATGTTTTATATGAGGATACACTTGTAGTTGTTAAAATTCAATATCAAATATATGATGATGAGAAAATAGGATTTAATGCAATGACGTATAATGATGTGCCACAAAAGAAGATTGAAACAGCAGCTATGTTTAAATATCTTAAAGAGGAATACGAATCTCAACATGAATCCGAAAATCAATAAAAATTTCGTAGTAGTAATCTTTGCTAAAGCAAAAGGATGGGTGACATGCTAAAAGTAAAAGAATATTCAAAGACTAAAAAAAGTAAAATTATTTTATTATTTATAATATTTGAACTTATTTTCACGATAGTTACTGGACCGTTTGTATTGTATTATGGCCCGTTTAAAAATATAAAGACAATTGTAGTAGGATCAGCCATGACTACATTTACATTGCAAAAACTAGTAACATCCTTTATATCTGATGAGAAAATAAAACAAATTATGAGCGATCAAAAGATAAGATTTATAACTCAAGATAACATAGATGATGAAAATGGTGTAAAGGTAGAACACAAAAATGATAATACAATTGAAAGATATGATATAACAAGCAAAAAATTTAAAGGATACATTTTAGTAATAAGTGACCCAACTAGGATAAAAGTAGGCTATAACAGTAATCCTGATAAATATGGTGAGCCTACTAGCGAAATTGCAAGAAACAATAGAGCTATCGCTGCGATTAATGGTGGCGCATTTTCAAATGAACCTTCAGAATCACTTTCCACAGAAAAAGGAACAAGTCCAGCGGGAATTATAATGTCTGGTGGAGAAATCATTTTTAACAATATAGAGGATGAAGATGAGAAAAAGGTAGTTGTAGCATTAACTAAATCTGGAAAGCTACTAGTTGGCGACCACACCATTAATGAAATGAAAAATGCTTCAGTAACTGAAGCGGTATCTTTTGGTCCACCCCTTATAGTTAACGGAATAAAAGCTATAACTACTGGTGATGGGGGTTGGGGTATAGCACCAAGAACAGCAATTGCACAAAGGAAAGACGGAGCGATAATATTTATAGTAATTGACGGTAGACGGTTAAATAGTTTTGGAGCCACATTAAGAGAGGTACAAGACGAATTGTACAAATTTGGGGCTTATAATGCTTCAAATTTAGATGGAGGTTCTTCTTCTACATTATTTTATGAGGATGAAGTGATAAATAATCCTTGTGGCAAATTAGGAGAGAGAGAAGTACCTTCAATTATATATGTTGAAAAAGAAGAGAGGAAGTGAGAGCAATGAGTTTTTTATTTAAAGATAGAGATAATAATAATGGAACAAGAAGAACTGAAATTCGAGGAATTATAGATGTAGATAGGCTGATAAGACGGGAAGCAACATTTAGAATCTTAAATACAGCAATTATATATAACGAAGATGAGGAGTATTATTATACATTGGCTACATGTATTAATGAGAATAATGTAATAGAAACAATAAGTATAGAAGGGTTTGATATTCATGAAAATGTCATTGAACTTAAAGGTGCATATGTTGACTATGAAGAGGTTGAAGAACATTCAGAAGTAAATTACGCAGGAACAATTTACAATTTATGATTATTGAATAAAACAAAGAAAAGCTGTGAATTAAATTCACAGCTTTTTATATTAAAGTAAAGGGGGACTTCGCTTTAATGATTAATCTAATTTATATTTAAATAATAACATATATATGTGACTATATAATGTATAGGATGTTAAGTCTATGTAAATATTATTTATTTTAATGTAAAAATAAAATTAATACTTTTCAACTTGCCACGTGGGCGGCACTTTATTAAAATACAGATTTATACTATAATATATATAGATTGTTTAACTTTAGGGGGAGAAGAAAATGTCTGAAATAACACGATATACAACATGATCAGAGTAAATAAGGACACATATCCCAAGTGGATTATTGTATTTATCACCACAGGGGTCATGGCCTTATTAATATTATTTCCATTTATGAGGATGAGTTCAGCAGCTTATAGTATTATACTAAATTTCACACTGATGATTTGGATGTCTATATTTCAAACGTTATTGATACCAGAGCTCACGTCATCTTTTTTCAATAGTCATCGCATTGAAAAAGAAGGAAAAATATACAAACACCTGGGTGTCCATTTTTTTAGGAAATTTCTAGTGTTAAGTGGTTGGGAGAAAAGCAGGATAAAAGAGACTCCTATTAGGAAATCGATAATTCTATTAGAATATTATGAGTACAGGACTAGGGCATCTGAATTTGGACATGCTATAATCGCTATTATAATCATTTTCATTAGTATATATGTATGTATTGCTTATTCATTTAAGGAGACAATATGGTTAATAATTTTTAATATATTTATGAACATATACCCTATTATGGCTCAACGTTATAACCGTCCACGGGTACGGCGAGTAATCAAAAAACTTAAATTAAGGTATTATAGTGTTGCGTACAGGAACTGGTAACGTAAGGGAGAGTGTAATATGTGCATTAACGAAAAATTTTTACTAACAATTTTGGAAACCAGCGATGTCAATGGCTATGCGCTAATATAACTGAAAAAACTACGGGGGAAAGCTTTACTAAGAAGCCATACATTGTTAAAACTTTTGATAATGGTTTAAAAGTAGGTATTTTAGGACTAACCACTAAGTATATTCCTAATTGGGAAAATCCTGAAACAATTAGTGAGCTAAATTTTGAAGATGTAGTAGAGAGTGCAAACAAATGGCTTGAAATCATGAAAAAACAAGAGGCTACGGATATAAACATAGTGTCCTATCATGGTGGTTTTGAAAGAGATTTAAAAACTGGCGTTCCATCAGAATCGCTTACAGGAGAAAATCAAGGATACGAATTATGCAAAAAAGTAAAAAATATGGATGCGCTTTTAACAGGTCATCAACATAGAGTTATAGAAAATATATCAGTAAATGGTGTTTTAATTTTGCAACCAGGTTACAACGGTAAGTGCATTGGAAAAGTAACCATTGAACTTGTTAAAAGCTCTGGCAAATGGTCTATAACTAACAAACAATCTTCAATTATAAACGCTAATGCAACTGAAGTAGATAAAAGTATTTTGGATTCTATAAGTAGCATAGAAACACAGGTACAAGCGTGGCTGGATATTCCTATTGGTCATGTAGAAGGTGACATGGTTATTAATGATCATTTTAAGGCAAGGCTTAAAGATAATGCTTATGCTGAGTTTATAAATAATGTTCAGATGGAAGCAGCAAAGGTTGATATATCTAGTACTGCCATTTTCGATAATCACTGCAAGGGATTTAAGCATAATGTTACAATGCGTGATATCATATCAAATTATAAATACCCAAACACTCTAAAGGTAATTAGTTTAAAAGGCGCTGATATTAAAGAAGCTCTAGAAAAAACTGCAAAATATTTTAGTATTGTTAATGGGGAAATAGAGGTAAGTAAGGATGGTATTTCTCATAAACGTCAACATTATAATTATGACATGTGGGAAGGAATAGATTATGTTATAGATATTTCAAAACCTATAAATTCTAGAGTTACGAAACTTAATTATAAAAATAATCCTCTTAACATGAAGGGGGACTATGCTGTGGTAATGAATAATTACAGAGCCGGTGGAGGTGGTGATTATTTAATGTTTAAGGGGAAACCTGTCCTTAAAGATATGCCTATGGATATGGCTGAACTAATTGCAAATTATATTATCGAAAGAAAAACAGTTAAGGTAGCGGTGAATGATAATTGGAAAGTTATATACTAATAAAAAACTTAAATTATTATAATGTAACTTAAGTTACGGATGTTTGGAACTAATAGAGATATACTATAAATAAGAAATATTAACTTAGGAGGTAACAACATGAAAAATTTAATTAAAAACATAGAATTCTCAAAAGTAATTAATCTAAAGGACTTAATAACTTACCAGGAGGGTCAGGTTATAAGTAGAACTATTTCTCAGACGCCTACTGTGAGTATTTCATTATTCTCATTGGATAAAGGAGAAGGTATCAGCAGTCACATAACTCCAGGAGACGCTATGGTTCAAGTATTAGATGGTGAGGTGGAAATTACAATAGGTGATAATATCTTCACTGTTAAAGAAGGTGAAACAATAATAATGCCTTCTAATGTTCCTCACGGACTTGAGGCCCGCGTAAGATTCCAAATGCTTTTAACTGTAATAAAAGGCTAAGGAATTCAGGCATAGTAAAATTTATAAGGCATTCAATCGTTATAATTGAATGCCTTATTTAAATTAAGTTAGAAAACAAATTCTTGCTTTGTAGTTAGCTGGCGTGAAATTTCTTTCATTTCATTAAGCATAGCAAGTACCTTTTCTGATTTATCCTTACCCTTTAAGCTATTTGAAACTGCTAGGCTTTTATTGTTAGATTTTATATTTTGACAAACCTCTGAACCGATTTTGTGTAATTCTAAATGAATTTCTCCTACAGTATCCCAAATAGCTTTAATTTTTTCATTCTGAGGGCTAATTGAGTAATAGAAATGGCCGAACCCACATTTTTGTCCATTGAATTGCAGTGGTTTGAGATCCATTTCCCGGGCCATAGTTATTAAGGTATCGACCCAGGCCTTATGAGCAGCTATTGCACTTTCAAGAGAATTAATAAAATCTTCGTTTCTTAACTTGAAATATTCAATACTGGAAGTTTCCCCACCAATTAGTGCGATTTTAGATATGTCCTCGTCAATAATTTCAATACCCTTTGAGAGGATCATTAGTTCTTCTGATTTATTATTAATATTGTTGGCCTCTAAGCTTATGTTATCTACATCTTGTGTTATAACATGCAGAGTAGCATTTATTTCCTCACTTGAGGCACTTATCTCTTCTATACTTGCAGATATAGTTTGGATCTCACTCATTATATCCTCCATAGATGAATTACTTTCTTTAAAAGAAGTTTGCATCGAACCTGCGTAATCATTCATAGTTGCAATGGATTTTATAGTATAATCTACACTGTCCTTGGATTTATGTGAAGATACCTTCATTTTTTTCATAAACTCTTTCATCTCTTCTAGTTGTAAAGAAGTGGTTTCTGAAAGCTTTCTGACTTCATCGGCTACTACAGCGAAGCCTCTGCCCTGTTCTCCAGCTCTTGCTGCTTCTATGCTTGCATTTAATGCAAGTAAATTAGTTTGCTGCGCTATGCCGTCGATACCTCCAATAATGGTTTCCATACTGTCAATTAGCGAAGAAAGCTCAATTATATTTTCATTAACATCTTTAGATTTTAAGAGTATTTCCTTATTTACATTTATAATGTCATTTAAACTATTAGTATTCTTATTAGATAATGTCATTGTATTTTCCGATTTTTCAGCTAATATCTGTATTGATTGTGCATTGGAATTAATAGTATTAGTTATTTCATTCATACTTGCACTAGTTTCCTCTGTAGATGCTACCAGTGATTCAGTGGAGCTCTTAAGCATATTAGATGAGTGCAGTAATTCCTCTGAGAAGTATGTAAGTTGGACTATAAATGTGCTTATCTTAGTTGTAACAGCTAGTATACTATTTACAATTATAGATATCTTAGGAGAGACTTTTTTTATCGATTTAGCGATGCTGGTAGTAAATCTTAACGCTGGATTAGATTGATTTCGCTGTTCGATGGTTTCTATTTCCTTAATGTTGTCTTTATAGAATTCGTTTGATAATACAGATAATTGTTTACTTAACTTAGTTTTAAACATAGATACATCTCCTTTTTTTATCTTGCGTGTGCAAATTTAATTGCATTCTCATTCTATTTATGTGCAAAGTAATTATTCTACATTTAATACCAAATTCCTTTTAAAATAAGTAATTTAGAAAAAATTTCCGTCTAAGGTTCCATACGGACTTGAGCCACGCGTAAAATTCTAAGTGCTTTTGGTGGTTATTAAAGGCTAAGGAATTCAGATATAATAAAATTTATAAGGCATTCAATCGTTATGATTGAATGCCTTATTTGTATGAGTGGTTCTCTTTATAATTTTAAGCTTTGCACCATGCTTTTTGCAGCTTCTCTTATAGTAGTTAATTTGTAGTCTTTACTTATTTTTGTAACCCCTATAAAATCATATTTTACACCTTTAACGTGATCTACGAATCTTTCAAAGGAACTAAGGCAGGAAATGCATCCGTTACCCGTTCCTCCAGGAGCAGCAACACATATGAAAGGTTTGCTGGCCAAATTGTTTTTCTCGCCATTTGTTGCTTCACATCTTCTAAGCCTATCAGTAAATGTTTTAAGGGATTCGCTCATATCTCCCCAGTAAACAGGGGTAATAATTATGTAACCATCTGCCTCTGCCATTGATTTATGTAGCTTTTGAAAATCATCTTGAACTTGGCAGGTATGTTCAGTACGGCATGTACCCCATCCATTTCCACAAGCATGGCAGGATGGTATATTTAATGTGTTAAGATTTACTACGCAGGCAATAGCAGGTCCCATTTCTACTCCTATCTTTGCAGCTAACGCACAGGCGGCTGTTAATCCATCAATATTAGGACTAGAAGTTATTATCATTATGTTCATTAAAACCCCTCCGTATGAATTTGTTTTCATTTTTCTTTGTTATTACCTAAAATTATTTCATCTAATGATCTTTTAGGTACGTGGTGAACTTCTTTCTCATCTCTCCAGTACTTAATACCTGAAGGTAAACTCATTTCATCAATAACAACGGTTTCTTTAGGTTTTCCTAAAGCTATGACTAAGTCAATTGCAAAATTTTCATCTAAGTTAAGTACAGAAGCTAGTTCTAGTTTATTAATATTGCCTAGCATGCAACCACCTAAACCACTTTCTACAGCTCCGAGTAGCATGCTTTGAGCTGATATACCTGTATCTAAAGATGGTTTTTTACTAATAGATAAATCGTTAAGCATAACTATATATGCGCTGGGTTTTTCACCTTCTACAGGACCATTCCAGTCTTTTAGATAACCCGCCCATCCTAAAGTTTTAAATATACTCTCATTTTCAACAGAGCTATTTGAGATAATATACTTTAATGGCTGAAGGTTTGCAGCCGAAGCCGATAACCTAGCAAGGTCAATTAATTCTCTTAAAGTACTTAATTCTATTACTTCATTCTGATAAAACTTTCTGTATGACCTATTCTTTAAAATTAAATTTTTAATCATTTTGCACCTCCATAAAATTAAATCTATTGCATACAGTATAGTCAAAATAAAAGTATATATCAACTAAAGAATCTAAGAATTATGAGAAATTACTACTTTTGTAAAGACCTATTTTTTTTAATGTTATATTAATGTTTCTCATACTTTAAAGAAATGTTTTTCCTTTATACTAAATATAACCAACAACATTATGGAGGTTTATAAATGAGCGAATGTATATTAAGGGTGAATAATTTAACTGAATTATATAATAATGTGAAGGTACTAGATGGAGTTTCTTTTACAATCGAACAAGGGAAAATATATGGGTTTATTGGAGAAAATGGTGCAGGAAAGACAACTACCATAAGAATACTGGCAGGTCTTTCAGAAGCTACGGAGGGAGGAATTGAGGTTTTAGGTATGGCAGAGAGAAAACAGTTAGAAGCCCTGCGAAGAAAAATTGGAATAATAGTTGAAAAGCCTATTCTATATGATACTCTTTCAGCAGCTGACAATATGAATATGCAATGTATACTTTATGGTCAGAAAAATCCTAATATTATACCGCGATTTTTAGAAAAAGTAGGCCTTTCAAATGTCAAAAAAAAGAAAGTTAAGGACTTTTCACTTGGTATGAAACAAAGGCTTGGCATTGCAATGGCTTTGGTTCAAGAACCTGTACTTCTCATTTTTTCAATGATAACTTCAGCAAACTCCTGCGTTCCAGTATTGCCACCTAAATCACAAGTTAAATATTTTCCATCTTTTAAAACAGCTTCCACGGCTTTCTCTATTTTATCTGCCGCTTCTAATTCCCCTATATGTCTTAGCATCATCACACCAGATAGGATGCACGCAGTCGGATTTGCTATATTTAAACCTGCTATATCTGGAGCAGAACCATGAGCTGGCTCGAACACTGCGCCTTCTTCTCCAATATTTGCACCTGGAACTAGGCCTAGTCCCCCAACTAGCCCTGCTGCCATATCGGATAATATATCTCCGTATAGATTAGGCATTACAAGAACATCATATTTTTCTGGGTTCATCACGAGCTTCATGCTCATAGCATCAACTATAACATCTCCAAATGCTATATCTTTGTGCTTGGTCGCTATATTTCTTGCACATCTTAAAAATAATCCATCCGAAAGTTTCATTATATTTGCTTTGTGAACTGCTATTACTTCTTTTCTATTCTGATCTTTTGAAAGTTTAAAAGCATATTCCACTATTCTATCGCTAGCCTTCTTGCTTATTATCTTTATACTCTCTGCAATATCCTCTGTAACCATATGCTCTATTCCTGCATATAAATCTTCACTATTTTCTCGTACTATTATTAAATCTACGTCAGTAAACCTTGATGGGACACCTTCATATGTTTTTATAGGCCTTATATTAGCATAAAGATTTAGTTCCTGTCTTAAAGTAACATTAACACTTTTAAACCCCTTGCCCACAGGGGTAGTAACAGGGCCTTTAAGTGCAATTTTATTCTTTTTAATGCTTTCTAAAACGTAGGGAGGCATAGGAGTGATAAATTTCTCTATAACTTCTGCACCCATACGTACTATTTCCCAATTAATTTTAATTCCACTTTTTTCTATTACTTTAACCGCAGCGGAGGTTACCTCTGGGCCAATCCCATCACCGGGTATAAGTGTAATATTGTATTCCATGCTTCTAAGCACCTGCCTTTTTCTTGTTTTTCATAAGATTTATTAATCCACCGTATATAAGCATATCTTTTTCTCTTTGTGTTACTTCAGGTAGAGTTATATACGTAACTCCTTTTGTTATATTACTTACAATAACAATACCTTTTTCAAGCTGAGCTGCAACATCATAAATGAATAATTCATCCATCTCACCTATACTTTCATAGTCATGAGTGTTCTCAAATATCAATGGAACTATGGCGTTATTAATTAAATTAGCCTTATGAATTCTTGCAAATGACTTCGCTATAACAGCCTTAATACCTAAGTAAAGAGGTGCTAGAGCCGCATGTTCGCGACTTGATCCTTGCCCATAATTTGAACCTGCAACTATAATTCCACCATCGTATTTTTTAGCCTTAGATGGAAAATTTTCATCACATGGAGTTAAACAGAATTCTGCTAAATATGGAATATTAGACCTGAATGGAAGAAGTTTTGAATTAGACGGCATTATATCATCTGTTGTAATATTATCCTCTAATTTGGTTAACACTTTACCTATCAAATTTTCTTCTAATTCTTTCGCTTTAGGGAATGGTTTAATATTAGGGCCTCTTTTTACAACAATACCTGTGCCATCGCCAGCTGGGTTTATTATTAAATTATCGTTAATCAAGAACTTTTCTGGAAGAGGTACTATAATAGCAGCTCCTAGATCTCTTGGATCCGTTATATATCCTGTAAGTGCAGATGCAACCGCAACTTCTGGGCTCACAATATAAACATTAGCTGATACCGTTCCGGATCTCCCTTTAAAATTTCTGTTAAAGGTTCTAAGAGATACTGCACCTGTTGATGGCGATTGACCCATTCCTATACATGGACCACATGCACTTTCTAAAATTCTTGCACCAGCATCAATCATATCAGAGAGTCCACCGTTTTTAGAAAGCATACTTAAAACCTGTTTGGAACCTGGTGAAATAGAAAGTGAAACTTCATCAGGAATAGTTTTTCCACGGAGTATTTTGGATACTTTCATCATATCAACATAAGATGAATTAGTGCAGCTTCCTATTAACACTTGGTCTACCTTAATGCATTTTAATGATGCTACAGGGACTACATTGTCTGGACTATGAGGGCAAGCAACAAGAGGCTCAATTAAAGACAAATCTATTTGGATTATCTCGTCATATACTGCGGACGCGTCCGCTTTAAGCTCTAAATAATCACTCTCTCTATCTTGTGCTTTTAAAAATTCGTAGGTTATCTCATCACTAGGGAAAATTGAAGTTGTAGCTCCAAGTTCTGCACCCATGTTTGTAATAGTTGCTCTTTCTGGTACGCTTAGAGTTTTCAGACCAACACCTGCATATTCAAAGATTTTATTAACTCCACCCTTAACTGTTAAGCGTCTTAATAGCTCTAAAATAATATCCTTAGCCGAAACCCAAGGTTTAAGTTTTCCTGTTAAATCTATCTTTACGATTTTAGGCATTGTTATATAGTATTCACCACCGCCCATTGCAACAGCCACATCTAGTCCGCCAGCGCCTATAGCAAGCATTCCAATTCCTCCGCCTGTAGGAGTATGACTATCCGAACCAAGTAAAGTTTGTCCTGGGACTCCGAATCTTTCTAAATGAACTTGGTGACAAATTCCATTTCCAGTTTTGGAAAAATATATGCCATGTTTTTTTGCAACTGTCTGTATATATAAATGATCATCTGCATTTTCAGGACCAGTTTGCAGGATATTATGGTCTATATAGGCAACAGATTTTTTAGTTTGGACTTTATCAATTCCCATAGCTTCAAATTGAAGATATGCCATTGTACCTGTAGAATCTTGAGTTAAAGTTTGATCTATTACAATTGCTATTTCACTACAAGGTATCATTTCGCCCATTACTAAATGAGCCTTAATTATTTTTTGCGCAACAGTATATGCCATGATATCCCTCCATTTTTTTATATATAAGTAAGGCTAAAAATATATAGCCTATATTAACAGGCTTTAGTGTCTTGTTCTCTTAAAGTTAGCTCTGGAATGATTTTTTTTGCAATTACTTCTAGTTCTTCACTTATCATTACAGTATTTCTACCGCCCTCATATTGCTTATCTACCCACTCTTTTATATCATTAATTCGCTCGTCTCTTTTATCTATCTTGTCTATTCCCTTTAATCTAAAATAAGTATTAACCCAAGCTGCTATGCCTGCGTGTCCAGAATGTTCATTAACTGCCACAACGATTGGCCTACCTAATATTTTTTCAGTATCAAAGATATTATAAATTTCTTCATCTTTTAATATTCCATCTGCATGTATGCCAGCTCTTGTAACGTTGAATTCACTACCCACAAATGGTGTTTTAGGTGGAATACTGTATTTAAACTCACCTTCAAAATACTTGCCAATTTCACTTATAAGTTTTAGATTCATATTTTTTGTGTTTCCTTTTAATTGACCATATTCTATAATCATTGCTTCGAGTGGACAGTTACCGGTTCTCTCGCCAATACCAAATAAGGTCGTATTTATAGAACTGCAACCATGAAGCCATGCTGTAGTAGCATTTGGTACTACATTATAAAAGTCATTATGTCCATGCCACTCAAGACAATCAGAAGGAACTCCTGCATAAACTCTTAATCCATGTATGATATGTTGTACACTTCTTGGTAGCTCCGTCCCTGAGTAAGGTAATCCAAGCCCTAATGTATCGCATGCCCTTATTTTTATTTTAATACCAAATATTTTAGAAAGTTCCATAAGTTTTTGGGCTAGGGGTACTACGAACCCAAAGAAATCTGCTCTAGTTATATCTTCAAGATGACATCTTGGAGTTATTCCATTCTCCAAGGCTTCTTTTGCTAGTGACACATATAAATCCATAGCCTCTTGTCTTGTTTTGTTTAATTTCTTGAATATATGATAATCAGAACAAGACATAAGCATTCCTGTTTCCTTAAGGCCCATATCCACAACCAACTTAAAGTCTTCCTTATTAGCTCTTATCCAGGAAGTTACCTCTGGAAACTTATATCCTCTTTCTAAACATTTCCGAACAGCATTTCTATCATTTTCTGTATATAAAAAGAATTCTGTTTGTCTAATTATTCCAGAATTATTATCAAGTTTGTGTAGATAGTCAAATATTTTAACTATTTGAGCCTCAGTATATGTGTCCATAGCCTGTTGACCATCCCTAAATGTAGTGTCGGTGATCCATATATCCTCAGGTACAAACATTGGAATCTGATCACTTCCAAAAACTATCTTTGGAATTTCTGAGTACGGGAATATATCTTTAAATAAGTTGGGTTGTTCTTCATTTTTCACCTCTAAATTGCTTATCCGCATTCTACGAGCATCATTAAAATTTGTTGTTTGTACCGTTTTCATTTATTATCCTCCTCTTATACATGACAATGTATAAATGTCATTTTTTCATAATGCATAACTAAATCAAAGTTTACTCAATAATTTCACTTGGTATAATAGAATGAATATTTTTTATTGTGGAAAGAGAAACATTAGTCTTAGTTTTTTGAACTCCTGGGATGTTTTTTATCTTATTTAAAATTTTTTCTAAACTTTCTGTACTTTCCGTAATGATTTTTAAAGCGTAGTCGAAATCGCCAGCTAGGTAGTGACACTCTACAATTTCATCATCTAACTGAATTATGTTAATAAAAGGATCTGTAAATTTAGGTGATTCAAGAGATATAAACATTATTATCATAAGATGTTTGTTCATTTTTCTAGCATTTAGTATCACAGTGTACTTTTCAATAATACCGCTAGCATCAAGTTTTTTTAATCTATCACTTACTGCAGGTACGGATAGATTAATTCTGTTACTTATTTCAGAAGCTGTTACTCTAGAATTTTGTTGTAAAAGTTTAAGTATTTTAATATCAAGATTATCCATAATGATCACCTCTTATATTATATTATTAGATAAATTATAACATGTAGTTAAAAAAATTAAATAGATTATAAATATATACATAATAAATTAGGAAAATATTGATTATTACTTAAATTATTAAAGTTTAAACGTTTTCAAAATTCAATTAACTTAAAAAAATTAAGTGGTTTAATTTTAATACAATAAGGAAAGTGAAATATCAATAAGCTGGACCTTACAAATTGGTGAAAGTCCAATTTAGAGTTAAATTTTGATAAAAAGATAGATTTATAGTAAAAAATATATATTAGTAAACTTATCTTCTGGGGATGAAACATGCAATTAAACGTAGAACAACATAATATTAATCAATATTAAAGAACGCCCTGAAATAAAATCAGGACGTTCCTTAATTATTATATTTTTTTACACAATGAATTTACCGACCATGGTATCTAATACAACTGCTAGGTCTTTTAACTGTTCTACGGTTTCAGATACATTTTTGATAGCTGATTCTATTGCCGCATTTAAGGCTAGTAAATTTGTCTGACTGGCTATCAAGCATACTATGACAACAAATCTTTGGAGCTCACGTTAAGTGAATTTTTACTTCTACAAACATTGCAGAATGAACCAAATCGAGTATTTACTCGTGAACAATTGATAATGAAAATTTTCAATGAGGAGTATTTTGGGAACGACAGAATAATAGATGCACACGTGAAAAACATCAGAAAAAAATTACCACGAAAATACATAAAAACAGTAACGGGTGTAGGATATATATTTGACATGGAGGTGGACTCGTGAATTTATCTAAGAAGACCTTTGTGTATAGTGCAATTATATCAGGGACAATAATAACACTCATGATAGCATATTTTGTCCTAATGCTTCCTTCTTTATATGTGGATTATATGAGCAAGAGTAATTATAAATCAATAAAATCTATACAAGAAAACTATATAAATGATGGAAATTATAAAAATATATCCCAAAGTAACCCAGCAGGAACAGTAACTATTAAAATACCAGCTATTGGTAATCAGTTTTTTATAACTAATAAATTAGCATCTCTAAAAGTCACTATTAATGATAAGGAGATATTAAGGGTTATTAAAAAAGTAAGATACTATGGTTCCCACAGGGAGGAAATGAAAAATATAGATAAACAGGATTTTGATTTTACGAGTAGTATAGGGGAGGTTTTTAAAAATAAGTTATTTAAAGATAATTTGCCCCTAACCTTTGAACTTTTAGCAAATGATAATAAGAGTATTTACACAGAAACATCATCAAAGTTTAATGTAGTAGATGAGGATACAGTTATTTATGAATCTAACGTGTCTGATGGAAGTAACTATTACACCAATTATATAGCTATGAGTCTACATAAAGACGATATTATTGTATCGGTATTTTCAGCAATGACTCCTAAAATAGGAGAGATACGGCCGATAATATTTCAGAGTCTACCAATGATTATTGCCACAGCTCTTTTATTAATAATGATATCCACTATTCTATTTTCAAGAAAAATAATTCTTCCGATAGAAAAACTGGTAAATCATGCTGTGTTTATGAAAGACAATACCAATAGGGAAATTGAACTAATGAAAATAGAAGGTCGCGATGAAATTGCAGTTTTAGGTGAGACCCTTAATGATTTATATCTAAAATTAAATGATAATTTTAATGAACTTGAAGAAAAGAACAATTATCTTTCGGATCAAAATAAAAGGCAAGAGGTATTCCTTCGGGCTTCATCCCACCAACTAAAGACTCCAGTAGCAGCAGCACTGCTTCTGGTGGAGGGTATGATAGATGAAATAGGGAAATACAAGAGCGCGAAGGAGTATTTACCAAAAGTAAAGCTTCAATTAAATTCTATGAGAAAAATAATAGATGATATTTTAAATCTTAACAATAGTATTGAAGCTATTAAGAAGGAAGATATAAATGTTAGCAAGATAATTGATGAAAGCCTGTTGTATCAAGATGTTCAAGTGAAATTAAAAGAGCTTGCTATAGAAAAGGATATTAACTTTACAAATTTCAATACAGATAGGAAGCTTATTTTAAAAATAATAGATAATCTGTTAAATAACGCTATAACTTATACATCAAAGCAGGGGCACATAAAAATAATATTAACTGAAAATGCATTAACTATTATTAATTATGGAGCTTTTATAGAGGAAGAATTATTGCCACACATATTTGATCCTTTTGTTTCAGGTAATAGTGAGAAAAGGGGACATGGCTTAGGACTTTATATTGTAGACTATTATGCAAACCTATTAAACTATGAGATAGATGTTAGAAATATTAATGTGGGGGTAGAGAGCAGCGTACTTTTTACGAAAATATGATTTGCCATAATATTCACATACAATATTCACATGAAATTCATGTGGTAATGGTATAATTTAACTATAATAAATCGTTAAATGAGGAGAAGAATTATGGTAACTATAAAAAATCTAGAAGTGAAATATGGCAATCAAATTGCATTATCAATAAAATCACCAATAACCTTTGAAGCTGGTGATCGAGTGGGAATAATAGGATCAAATGGAGCGGGAAAGTCTACCCTAGTTAAATCAATATTAGGACTTACAAATTATAATGGCACCATTCACACAAGTTTAAAACCCGAGGAAATGTCTGCACACATGCAGGAAAATAATTATGTAGACACCATGGCAGTTAAGCATATAATGGAAGCTCTTATGAATACAAAGATAAAAAGCAATCTAGCGCTTCAAGAATTAATTAGTTTCTTTAATTTTGAAGGCTGTCTTAACAAAAAATTTAGCGCATTATCTGGGGGACAAAAGCAGCGTTTAACAATAATTTTAGTTTTAATTCAAGATGCTCCTTTAGTATTCTTCGACGAAGTTACTTCGGGTCTGGACTTTGAAACCCGTCAGCAATTAATGAATAAAATAACAGAGTGGTATGAAAATAAGGGAGCCACTATTTGCATAGTATCTCATTATTATGAGGAACTTGAGAAATTATCAAATAAGATTTTAATTTTAGACAGGGGGAAAGTAGTTGACTTTGGAAGTAAGGAGAAGCTTTTCCAAAAGTACTGTGGGAAATCTACAATAACCATTGAAAATACTAAAATAAACGAAGAATTGACTAAAAGTCTCCCTAAAATACTAGCACCGAAGCATTTAATAGCTATCTCTTGCTTAAGTGAAAATAAGGAATTAGAAATAGTAAAGATATTAATAGAAGAAAATATAAATTTTAAAAGAAGCAACAGTGATATTGAAATCATGTCTATTAATGCTAAGGCAAGGTTCAATGAAGAACTAGAGGGAGGTCCCAGTGATGAATACAAAGTTATTTAATTTTTGGTTAATAAAATATGAATTTAGAAATTTAATTGGAAATATATTTACAATGATTTTTGGAGTGGCTTTTCCAATTGGGATGACAATATTTTTTGGAACGGCAATGGTAGGTAAAGTTCCAGAAGGTGCCAAAGATATTTTTATAACAAGCATTTTTATTACTAATTGCATAATTATTCCATTAGCATCTATTCTTGTAGGGTATTCCGCTACATTTTCACAGGAGCTTGAAAAAAGTATACCCTTGCGTTTTCGTTTGTTTGGATATACTGAGAAAACAATACTCACTTCTAAAATATTTGCTAATTTAATTTTTATAACCTTATCTTTTATTGTGTACACAGTAGCAGTTTGTTTTGTGTTAAATGTGCAGGTGCCATCTTTAAGCTCAGCACTTACTTTAATAGTTTCTTTATATATATTATCTACTTTTTTGTTTATTTTAGCTCATGGAATAGCACTATTTTTCAAAAGGTTTGGTCCAACTTATGCTATAACTATGATGTTATATTTTGGAGTAATGATTTTAAGCGGTATGTTTGGTGTGGAAGCAACAGATTTCCCTACTCCACTAAAAGCCGTGGCATACTCGCTGCCAACTACTTATATCAGTGGAGAATTTGTAGATTTTTGGCAAGGTGGTAGCTACAATTTTGTACCATATATTCAGTCCTTTATTTTCTTTGGAGCGGTTTCATGTATTATATTATTTATGTCAATACACCATGATAGTAGAAGGATAAAGTGAAATAGTTAAATTTAAATTAGTATTTATTAAGGTATAGAATGAATCCCAAAGGGGCTTTTCTATACCTTTTTTTACCATTAAATTAATTTAGGTTACATTTTAACATTGATATGTAAAAATAATATTACAAAAGAAACGGATTGCCACAATTTTGGCACTATGCTAATGTGTGTCGGATTAAAATAATGCAAATAAACCTTGATAGTATATAAAACAATTGTATAATTACATAATGACCCTTTATAAAAGAGGGGCTCTATAATCTAAATATATAAAAGACTTAGCAATGAAAAATAATTTGGGATAAAGGTTTGCTTTTAATGAATAATTAGAAGGACTTAGGAGGATAAAATGAAGATAATTATTATTGGAGCAGGTAAGGTTGGATATACACTTGCCAAAAATTTAGTCGAAGAAAATAATGATGTTACTATTATAGATAAAAATATTGTTGCAATTGAAAAGGTAGAGGATAATCTTGATGTTATGTGTGTTATAGGTAGTGGGGTAAGCACTAGAGTGCTCATTGAAGCTGGTATAGAAAATGCAGATTTACTTATTGCAGTGACTGGTACTGATGTGGTTAATATGGTATGTTGCCTTACTTCTAAAAAGCTAGGAGTTCGTCAGGCTATTGCAAGAGTAAGGGATCCTGAATATGCGGATGAACTCTCATTAATTAAAGATCAGTTAGGTGTAGATTTTGTAATAAATCCAGAATTCACAGCAGCTGAAGAAATAGCAAGAACTTTGGGGTTTTCATCGGCTATTAACGTAGAAAGGTTTGCTAGTGGTAGAGTGAGAATGGTAGAACTGAAAATAACCTCTGAAGTTAAGTTTATCGGCAAAAGGGTGAGAGATATAGACAAACATCCATCATCAATAATATTGGGGGTAATATTTAGGGGAGATGAAGTCATAGTTCCTAAAGGAAATGAAATAATAAAAGAAAATGACATAATATATGTTATAGGCAAGTCATCTAAAGTATATAATTTTTGTAAAATTTGCGGCAAATACCCTGAAAAAATTAAAAATGTAATGATAATAGGAGGCGGAAGAATTGCTTATTATCTTCATAAACTTTTAACAAGTATGAACATGAACATTAAAATTATAGAAATAAGTAGAGAAAGATGTTATGACCTTTCTGAAGCACTACATAATGCCCTTATAATTAACAGTGATGGGACAGAAGAAGAGGTATTACTTGCTGAAAATATACAACATATGGATAGTTTTGTAGCAATTACGGGTATTGATGAACAAAATTTGATGTCGTCTCTTATAGCAAGAAAGATGGGAGTAAAAAAAATTGTAACAAAAATAAGTCGTACAAATTACATAGATATTGTAAGGGAATTGGGTATAGATTGTATTATAACACCTAAATTAATAACTACCAATCAAATTCTTAAGTATACTAGAGGAAGTGCAGTTGAGTCGCTATTAAAAATAGCAGGAGGCAATGTAGAAATACTTGAATTTATCGTTGATAAGAATTGTGACCTTATTAATAAAGCAATAAAAAATATTGGGATTGTGGACAATACTATAATTGCTACCATAGTAAGAAAGCATGAGGTAGTTGTACCTCATGGGGATGATATAATAAAGAGGGGCGATAGAATAATCGTTATAACCAAACACAAAAATATATCGGATTTAAAGGGATTGAGGGCTGTAGCAACTGGGGGATTACAACGTGAATTATAAAATGGTATTAAAAAACTTGGGAATAGTACTGATTTGTGAAGGTATAGCTATGCTACCTTCTCTTATAGTAGCTCTTATATATGGTGAAAATAGTGCATGGGCATTTCTATACACTATATTATTACTGTTTATGATAGGTATTCCTGTGTCGTTTATAAATCCTAAACATGCAGGTTTATATGTGAAAGACGGATTTGCTATTGTAGCAATAGGTTGGATTTTAGTATCTTTTTTTGGAGCTTTTCCATTTTATTTTAGTGGAGTAATTCCATCTTTTGTAGATAGTTTATTTGAAGCAAGTTCAGGTTTTACAACTACAGGTGCAAGTATATTACGACATATACAAGGGTTGCCTCAAGGCATCTTATTTTGGAGGAGTTTTACTCATTGGGTTGGTGGCATGGGTGTACTTGTACTAACTATGGCAATTCTACCATCTGCTGGCACTGGTGCACTTAAAATAATGAAAGCTGAAAGCCCAGGTCCCAGTCCAGGAAAGTTAGTTCCTAGGGTTAAGGAAACTGCGAAAATACTATATGGAATTTACTTGGTAATAACTATGATTGAGATTATTCTATTAAAAATTGCTGGAATGCCATGGTATGATGCCTTTGTACATACCTTTGGAACAGTAGGTACTGGTGGATTTTCAAATATGAATTTGAGTGTTGGGGCATATAATAATGTATATATTGAAGTTATCATAACTGTCTTTATGTTTTTAGCTGGGGCAAATTTCGCATTATATTATCAAATGCTTAGGGGTAATTTAAAAACATTCTTTAAGGACGAGGAATTTCGATTATATGCTTTTATTGTTACCAGTGCAACAGTACTAATAGCATTAAATATATATGGAACAATATATAAGGGAATTGGGCAATCTTTTAGATATTCAGCCTTTCAAGTAGTATCTATAACAACTACTACAGGATATGCTACAGCTAATTTTAATCTTTGGCCAGTATTCAGTAAGGTTATATTGTTTTTTCTTATGTTTGTTGGAGGTTGCGCCGGTTCAACTGGAGGGTCAATAAAAAACATTAGAATTTTACTACTATTTAAAGCTGCTAAGAGAGATCTTCTAAGGATAATACACCCTAAAGCAATTTATTCTGTAAGACTTAGTGGAAAAGCAGTCAATGAAAGGATTCTGTCTGAAATACTTGGCTTTTTCTTTATGTACATAATGGTTTTCTGTGGAGCTATACTTATAGTATCAATTGATGGAAAGGACCTTGTAACAACGGTGACTGCGGTGGCGGCTACTATAGGCAATATAGGGCCCGGCCTTGGCATGGTTGGACCGACGGGTAATTTTTCAGGATTCTCAAATCTAAGTAAAATGGTTTTATCCGGTTGTATGATTATAGGTAGACTTGAAATATATCCTATATTATTGTTAGTACTTCCTAGTTTTTGGAAAAAATAGTAATATGATTATTGTGCCACCTTCATGAAGGTGGCTTTTTATATGTCAATTTGTACTAAATAAATAAGTTCTTAATACGCAATTATCAAAAAATCGTCAAGTTTTGCCACTTGCCACTTGCCACGTGGGTGGCACCTATAAATCTAGATTAACTATAGTTCTACCTTTGTGATTTCCACCAAGTATAGCATCTATTTCACTATTTAATCCATCTAAAGATACTTCATTTACATTAGTATATAAATCAGTAATCTTCCAATCTAAGGATAATTTATTCCAAATCTGAAGTCTAATATCCATAGGGCATTTAACAGAATCTATTCCTAGTATGGAGATCCCTTTTAAAATAAAGGGATAGACTGACGTTTTAAATTCATCAGATGCAACATTTCCACAACAAGTTACACTACCACCATAATTGGTTGTTTTAATGGCTGTAGCTAATATATTTCCGCCTACTGTGTCTATTACTCCTGCCCATCTATTCTTTAAGAGTGATTTCCCAGAAGTGTCATCTATTTCATTTCTATTAATTATGTTTTTTGCACCAATTCCAAGTAACATATTTTTTTCAGAAGCTTTACCTGTAGCAGCAGTGACATTATAACCAATCTTGCTCAAAATTGAAATGGCCATACTTCCCACTCCACCTGTTGATCCGGTTACTAATATGTCCCCGTCACTAGGCTTAACACCTGAATTAACTAATTTATAAACTGATAGTGCGGCAGTGAATCCAGCAGTACCATATATCATACTTTCTCTTAGCGAAAGATTTGAAGGAAGTTCTACTACCCACTGCGCAGGGACTCTAATATACTGTCCGTAACCACCAGATGTACTCATTCCTAACCCATATCCTGTTACAAGTACCTCAGTTCCAATTTTTAAACTATCATTATTGCTTTGGACTACAATACCAGCAGCATCGATTCCTGGTGTGTGTGGATAATTTCTAGTTACACCTTTATTTCCTATAGCGGAAAGAGCATCTTTATAGT
The DNA here is from genome assembly GCF_050717635.1 of Clostridium sp. GTDB lineage: Bacteria > Bacillota > Clostridia > Clostridiales > Clostridiaceae > Clostridium_AD. The sequence continues at coordinate 245,381 of NZ_JBOITO010000039.1, read as the reverse complement.
TTAATGAAGAATATTTTACATTTATTATTACATCGCCTTCTGGTAGATCGTTTATGTGTTTAGTTGTAATCTCTCTTTTAAATTCTTTATTTTTTGTTTCAGTTACGAGCATTGCTTTAAATTCACTGTTATTCATTTGAAAAACTCCTTTGTAAATATAGTTTGGTATAAAACCAATTGTAGCAGGAATATAGTTTTATGTCAAACCATATTTTAATTGCTTTTTAGTTTCTACCATATTATAATTAAATAGATAATTTAAATTCAGGATAGGAGCATAATTATGAATGATAAATATATAATATATTTTATAAGCAAAACCAAGAAAAAAATGACTAGGTTTATTGAAAAAGCATTAAAAGAAAAAGGGTTAGATGATTTGGTACCTGCATATGGCAATATCCTTACAGTATTATATAATAATAATAATGGAAGAGTAAGTATGAATCAAATAGGAAAAACAATAGGAAAAGACAAGTCTACGATTACAGCATTAGTTAATAAGCTATCTAATTTAGGATATGTAAAAAAGGAAAAATGTACACAAGATAGAAGAGTAACATACATAATTTTAACTGAAAAAGGTAGAGGGATTGAAGGGAAAGTAAATGATATTTCTGAAAAAGTGAATTTAATAGCATATAAGAATTTTTCGAAAAGTGAAAAAGACATATTCCTTAAACTCTTGAAGAAGATGAATAATAACTTTGATGTTGAATAAGATAGATGTTGAAAGTGGACAAAGAGCTAAAGAGTTAATGATTTATAACTTATACTCCACACAATGTATTAGAAAAATATGGATAATGTCTTCATAATTCTATATTTGAAGGGTATTTAGTTTGTTTGTAGAATAATGGTATTATAGGAAATAAAATTATACAATGTTTATTAGTTAACATATGTTGATTTCAATAAGATATCTTAAGGGGTGACAAAAATTAGTGATTTAGCAACTCGTTTAAAAAAAATAAGAAAAGATAAGAACTTACGTCAAATCGATTTAGCAAGTAGTCTAGGGTTGGCACAAACTACAATAGCAAATTATGAGCAGGGAACAAGGTTTCCAAACGAAAAAACTCTATTGAAAATAGCGAATTTTTTTAACGTTTCTTTGGATTTTTTACTCTCTAGGACTGATATTCGTTTGAATAATGAGGATATCATGTATAAGGATACATCTAAGCGAATAGAAATATATAAAAATACAAAGGTTTCATTGTTGCAGAAAGAATATTTTAATTTTGTTCTTAATGGAGATAAACAGTTGGCTACTAAATTAATATTGGATTCTGCTAGGAATGAGTTGAGTGTAGAGGATATATACTACTATGTTTTGGAACGTTCTTTAAAAGAAGCAGGACGTTTATGGGAAATGAACATTATAGATGTTTATCAGGAACATTATTTTTCAAATATTACACAACAAATTATGTCACGCCTATATCCATATATAAATACTAAGGAAAGAAATGGTCTTTCCTGTGTTTCTTTAGGTGTAAATGGAGAGTTCCATAATATTGGAGTGCGAATGATTACAGATTGCTTAGAGGCTGAAGGTTGGAAAACCTACTTCCTGGGATCAGATATACCGACACAAAACGTCATAAGAGCTTTGCAAGATCGAAAAGCAAATATGATTGTAATTTCAGCTACTATGAGTTTTAATTTAGATGCTGTATCCAACCTCATTAAAGGGGTTCGTTCATCAAGAGACTGTGAAAATGTCAAAATAATGGTTGGTGGACGTGCATTTGACACTGATATACAGATATGGAAGTCAATAGATGCAGACGGATATGCAAGTACATTTGAAGAAGTTATTAAAATTGCTGATGAGTTAACTACTACGAAGATATCATTATTGCAGTAGAGAATAAAAATTGAAATATTATATTTAAAAATATTACTTTCCGATAAGTATGTGATTATTCTTATCTGAAGGTAATATTTTTTTGTTGAAGATTAGATATTCAAATCTTCGTTAAATATAAAAAAATATTTTTATCTTGTCTACTGTAAAAAAATATTTATACACAATTTGAGTAGTACTATTATACTCACTTAGCTATGTTTGTTTTAAATAAAATCTATGTTTCATTACTTTTATAAGTGATTATTGATAATAAATCATAGTAGAAGATAGCTTATATATAAATCTAAATACACAATGCGTGTTTAAATTGTATAAAATAACACATATTGACATAAAATAGCAATGCGTGATACTATAAAAATGCCAACCTAAGGACTGTTTTAACATAAACTAGAATACATAAATGGGGTTTATTTGGCAATAAATTCTATGAATTTATAAGAAAATTTTATTTGAGGAGTGAAGGTTAATGTTTAAGGGAGGCGTTTTATGAAAAAACAACTTGCAGTAAATTTGAATAATTTACTATTATCTTTATCACAGGTATCAGATTTAGCAAATCCTTTGATTGCGCAGCATCAACATAGAGTAGCATTTATTGCATTGATAGTTGCTAGGAATGCTAATTTAGGACCAGAAATTATTGAAAACATTTTTACTGCTGCATTATTACATGATATTGGTGCAATAACGGTGGAAGAAAAAATAGCTGTTCATAATTTTGAAGTAGTAAATGAAAATATTCATACAATAAGGGGAGAATTGCTATTAGAACAAATACCATGGCTAAGAAAGATTTCAAAGATAGTAAGAAATCATCATAGACATTGGAATGATTGGGAACAAGACATAGAAAATACATTAGTTTTTTCATCTCAAATCGTCTTATTAGCTGATTACGTGGAGAGATTAATAGATAGAAATAAATATATTTTGCATCAAAGCACGGATATAGTAGAAATAATAAAAAAATTAGAAGGTACAGTGCTTGATAAAAAGATAGTAGCTTGTTTTGTTGATGTATCGAAAAGAGAGTCATTTTGGTTAGAGCTAACTTCTTCACGTTTATATTCAATGTTATTGGATAACGCACCATTTAATAATATGCAAATAGGTTTGGAAGATATATCATTAATATCAAATTTATATCGGGACTTAATAGATTTTAAGTCCCGTTTTACTGCTACACATACATCGGGGGTATCAGAATGCTCCGTAGTGTTATCACAATTGTATGGATTTGCTGAGATAGATGTAAAGGAAATGAGGATAGCAGGAAATTTTCATGATATAGGTAAATTGGTAATGCCAAACAGTATTCTTGAGAAGCCCGGTAGACTAACAGTTAACGAGTATGCAGTTATGAGATGTCATACATATAATACATTTAGTACGCTAGATTCAATTGGTGGATTGCAGCGAATAGCTGAGTGGGCTGCTTATCATCATGAGAAGCTAGATGGTAGTGGGTATCCGTTTCATTTAACTAATGAAGAAATTGGTACTGGTTCTAGAATAATGGCGGTTGCAGACATATTTACTGCAATATCTGAAGATAGACCTTATCGAAAAGGAATGAATAAAGATGAAATTTATAAGATTTTTAAAACACAAACAGACGAAAAGTTATTGGATAAACGGATTGTTGAAGTATTATTAGACAATTATGAAACTATAAAGATACAAGTAAAAGCAAAACAATTAAAGGCATTAGATTTTTATGAAAAACGTTTTTTATCAATAGTTGAAATGAGAACTATAAGGAATTATGAAAATAGGTTTAGTATTTTTAGAGGAGATGAGTTTAGTGAAAAAGGTTTTAATTACAGATGATGCAGTATTTATGAGGATGTCGTTAAAAGTTATGCTTGAAAGGAATGGATTTGAAGTAGTTGGAGAGGCTCAAAATGGGAAGATAGCTCTTGAAAAATATAAGCTTCTTAAACCTGATATTGTAACCCTTGATATTACAATGCCAGTAATGGATGGGCTAGAGGCATTAAAACAGATAAAGGCTTTTGATAAAACTGCCAAAGTTATGATGATTTCTGCAATGGGACAAGAAACAATTGTGAGAGAAACTGTAATTTCAGGAGCAGCAGGGTTTATTATAAAACCATTTAATGAAGAAACGGTAGTAAAAGTTTTTAGCAAATTGTAATAGTTATGTAGAAAGAAGGAGGACGTTTATGTCAGAGGGTGGAATCAGCAGAGAACCAATGTTAGAAATATATCTTTTTGAAGCCACACAATTAATGGAGCAACTTGAAGAAATCAGTATTGAATGTGAAAAAAATAAAACAATAGGCACAGAAGCAATAAATGAGATTTTCAGAATAATGCATACTATAAAAAGTTCATCTGCCATGATGATGTTTAACAATATAGCTGTTTTATCACATTCATTGGAGGATTTGTTTTACTTTATTAGAGAAAATAAAGCTGTAACTATTGACTTTGAAAGTTTATTTGATTTGGTACTTTCCGGCATTGACTTTATCAAAGGAGAGGTTTTAAAAATCGAAAACGATGGAGAAGCGGATGGAGAAAGTAAAGCCTTGGTATTAAAAAGTTCAAGCCTTCTTCAGGACATGAAACAAGCTAATGGTGCAGTTACGGAAAGTGTTCTGCTACCAAGAAAAGAAGATACTAAATATTATATAAGTGGTTATCAAAACTTAAATGAAGAAGATAATCAAAAGTATCTTGCAAGAATATTCTTTGAAGATGGTTGTGAGATGGAAAATATAAGAGCTTTTACGGTTGTACACAATCTTAAAGATATAGCTAGTGAAATGTATCACATCCCAGAGGATATCATAGAAAGTGACCATAGTGTGGAGGTTATTAGAAAAAATGGGTTCTTAATAGGATTTTCTACCTCTGTGGGAAAAGATAAAGTTGAAGAGACACTAAATGAAATTGTTTTTTTAAGGGAATTAGAACTGCTAGAAGTGGAGAATTACCCACAAGAGCTTAAAGCCTTAATAGTTAAAAAAGAAATTGTTCTAGAAGATCCCACAGAACGTGTGGAAGACATTAAAGATGAGGCTTTACCTATAACTAAAGGTGGCAAGCTACAAAGCATTATAAGTGTAAATATTTCAAAACTGGACATGCTTTTAGATTTAGTAGGAGAGATAGTAATTACAGAAGCAATGGTTACAAAAAACCCCGATTTAGATGGATTACAGTTAGATAATTTCAATAAAGCAGCTAGGCAGCTACGAAAACTTACAAATGAATTACAGGATATTGTAATGTCTGTACGGATGGTACCAGTATCTATGACTTTTCATAAGATGAATAGAATTGTTAGAGATATGAGTAAAAAGCTAAATAAAGAAGTTAAACTTGAGATTATTGGAGAGGACACAGAGGTAGATAAAAATATTATTGATCATATTTCCGATCCACTTATGCATCTTGTGAGAAATTCCTTAGATCATGGATTAGAAGAAAAAGAGGAAAGGCTAGTAAATGGTAAACCCCAAATGGGGAAAATCACCTTGGAGGCTAAAAATGCTGGTGGCGATGTACTAATAATTGTTAGGGATGACGGAAGAGGATTAGATAGAAGAAAGATATATGAGAAAGCTAAACTTCAAGGTTTAGTTACTAAACCAGAGGAAGAACTAACGGATAAAGAAATTTTCTCCTATATTTTATTACCTGGATTCTCAACAAATGAAAATGTTACAGAGTACTCCGGTCGAGGAGTTGGGATGGATGTAGTTAAGAAAAACATTGATAGTATAGGGGGATCCATTTCCATTGAAAGTGTACCAGAAAAGGGAAGTAAGATAGTAATCAAGATTCCTCTAACTTTAGCAATAATTGATGGATTAGAGGTAGCTGTTGGAAAGTCTAAATACACAATACCAATTACAAGTATTAGAGAGTCTTTTAAACCAAAAGAGAATGAAGTAATTGCGGATAGCGAAGGAAATGAAATAATAATGATACGAGGTCAAGCTTATGCAATATACAGACTTCATCGAATATTTAACATAAATACAGAGATAACCTCTTCAAATGAAGGGATAATGGTACTGGTAGAAGATAATGCAAAGGCAGCGTGTTTGTTTGTAGATTCCTTAATTGGAGAACAACAGGTGGTGGTAAAGGCCTTACCAACCTATATTAAAAAAGCAAAAGGTATTGCCGGGTGTACAATACTCGGAGATGGCAATATCAGTCTAATTTTAGATGTAAGTGGCATATTAGAGAGATAAAAGAATAAAGAAAGGTGGTATTAAAATGGCAGAGGTTTTAGATGAAATTATGGAAACTTCAGAAGATACACAAAAGGGAAAATTTCTCACGTTTTCTGTTGGAAGTGAGTCTTATGGAATAGAAATCAAGTTTGTCACAGAGATAATTGGTATTCAGGATATAACTGAAGTTCCTGAATTGCCTAATTATGTAAGAGGAATAATTAATTTAAGAGGAAAGATTATTCCAGTTATTGATGTAAGGCTTAGGTTTAAAAAGGAGCAAAAGCAATACAATGACCGGACCTGTATAGTTGTAATTGATATAAAGGAAATTTCTGTTGGACTTATTGTTGATAATGTGGCTGAAGTAATTAATATAGACGATAGTAATATTGTTCCACCACCAGATATAAAAACAGGCTTTCATAATCGTTATGTAAGGGGAATAGGTAAAGTAGGAAAAGAGGTTAAGCTTTTACTTGATTGTGATAAATTACTAAATGAGGATGAGCTAGAGAGCATAAATGCAATAATTTAGAAATTTAGGGAAGTACAAAATGGGGTTTACATATTTTATTAAAAAATTAATACTAGGAGGCTAAACTTATGAAATTGTTTATGAATATGAAAATTGCGACTAAGCTTATATCAGCTTTTATAATTGTTGCTATAATTGCTGCCGTTGTTGGTGCTGTAGGTATTGTAGGTTTAAAAAATGCCGACAAATCAGATACAGAATTATACGAAAATATGACAGTGCCGATATCTCAATTAGCAAATATTAATAGTGATTTTCAAATGATGCGGGTAGGTTTACGAGATGTAATTATTGAAACAGATGCTGAAAAAATGAAGGCAATAGCGGCTGATATAAACACAAAGGAATTAGAAATGGAAAGTGTTATAGCAGAATTTGCTAAGATTGAAATTTCAACTGAAATGAAACCTAAATTTACAGAGTTTACTAACAAGAAGAATGACTTTGAATTGCAACTCTCTAATTCATTAAAACTGGCATTAGCTAAGAAGAATGATGAAGCTACTGCTTCAATAAGTGCAACAGGCTTAGCTGGAATAGCAACAAAAGCCTTACAGGAATCCGTAGATGGATTAATTACTATGAAAAACGCAGAGGCTAAAGCTAAGTCAGACACTAATACAATAAATGCTAATAATGCTAATAATATAATGTATATGGTCATTATTGCTGGCGTTCTTATAGCAATAGCCTTAGGAATTTTTCTTAGCAAAATCATTAGTACACCTATTAAACTTCTAGAAAAAGCAGCGGACAAGCTAGCATTAGGTGATGTTGATGTAAATATAGAATCAAAAACAAAGGATGAAATTGGAAGATTGATGGGGTCCTTTGCTAAGATGGTAGATAATATTAAGGGACAATCTGAAGTTGCTGAAAAGATTGCAGCTGGAGAACTTAGAGTGGAAATTATACCAAAGTCAAATAAGGATGTGTTGGCAAAGAGTATGAAGCTTGTAGTAGAAACACTTCAACAACTTGTTTCAGAGACAGAAGTGCTAACTAAAGCTGCGGTTGAAGGAAAACTTGATATAAGAGGAAATGGAGATGCTTTTAAAGGAGGATACAAAGAAATTGTAGCCGGTGTAAACAGGATACTGGATTCAGTAATAGCACCACTAAACGTAGCAGCAGAGTATATGGATAGAATTAGTAAGGGAGATATACCTCCAAAGATAACCGATAATTATAAGGGAGATTTTAATGAAATAAAGAATAACCTTAACATTTGTATTGATGCGGTAACTTCACTAGTAACAGATACAGTAATGCTATCAAAAGCAGCAGTTGAAGGAAAACTTGATACAAGAGCAGATGTATCAGTGCATGGTGGAGATTTTGGAAAAATAGTAGAAGGTTTTAATAAGACTTTAGATGCTGTTATTGAACCTGTAATGGAAGCCGCAGCAGTACTTTCGGAAATATCAAATGGAAACTTAAGGGTAAGTGTTAAGGGTGATTATAAGGGAGATCTTGCGGATATTAAAAATGCAGTAAACCTTACAATTCAAGCGCTTAATGAAGTATTTACAGAAATAAATGATGCGGCAGATCAGGTTTCCTCAGGGTCAAGCCAGGTTTCGGACGGAGGTCAAGCTCTTTCACAGGGAACTACTGAACAAGCAAGCTCTATAGAACAATTAACAGCTTCCATTACAGAAGTGGCAGCTCAGACTAAACAAAATGCAGTTAATGCAAGTCAAGCAAATGAACTTGCCCTTAAGGCTAAAGATGGAGCAGTACTTGGGAATTCTCATATGAAAGAGATGCTTAAATCCATGGATGATATCAATGAGTCTTCATCTAGTATTTCAAAAATAATTAGGGTTATTGATGATATAGCTTTCCAAACTAATATGTTAGCTTTAAATGCTGCGGTTGAAGCAGCAAGAGCGGGACAACATGGTAAAGGTTTTGCAGTAGTAGCAGAGGAAGTAAGAAATCTTGCAGCAAGAAGCGCAAAAGCAGCTAAGGAAACTGCGGATTTAGTTGAAGGATCTATAAAGAAAGTAGAGATTGGAACAAAAATTGCCAGTAATACTGCAGAATCCCTTGATCAAATAGTTATAGGAGTATCTAAAGCAGCAACCTTAGTGGGAGAGATAGCAGCAGCTTCAAACGAACAGGCAACTGCAATTTATCAAATAAATAAGGGCATAGAGCAAGTTTCAGATGTGGTGCAAACTAATTCAGCTACTGCAGAGCAAAGTGCAGCAGCTAGCGAAGAACTATCGAGTCAAGCAGAAATGCTTAAAAATATGGTGGGAAAATTTAAGCTAAAAAAAGATACCTCTGAATACTATAATGAAGGAACTCAAAAAAATGTAAAACAGCTAAAAAACCAATCTTTAGCCTATGAAGAGGCGGCAGCAACAACTAGAAAGAAACCAAAAATATCCCTCAGCAATACGGATTTTGGGAAATACTAAGAAAAACTCTATTAAGACCATAGTGCGAAATTTAACTGTGTTCTATGGTCTAATATGGAAATTAAAGGTGATAAGATGATGAATTTAAAAGACTCTGAGTTTAAAGAACTTATGGAATATATGAAAGTAAATTATGGGATAAATCTTACAGAAAAAAAACTACTTATTGAAGGACGTCTTTGTAACATGGTTATGCAGAAAGGTTTTAGTAACTTTTCGGACTATTTAAAATTCGTTTTTGTGGATTCTTCAGGAAAGGAAATTAGTACACTTATAAATAAACTTACTACTAATCATACTTTTTTTATGCGCGAAGCGGAGCATTTTAACTACTTTAAGGATACTGTACTTCCATATTTAGAGAAAAACATCAAAACTAAGGATTTAAGGGTCTGGAGTGCAGGCTGTTCTAGTGGGGAGGAACCCTATACACTAGCTATGATAATTACAGATTACTTTGGAGCTCAAAAGCCTATGTGGAATACAAAGATACTGGCTACAGATATATCGCAAAAGGTTTTGCAAGTTGCTGAAAAGGGAATTTATTCCTACGATGCAGTGAATACTATGCCAAAAATGTGGGTACTAAAATATTTTAATAAAGCTGAAAATCAAAATTATCAAATCGGCCAGGAAATAAGAGATGAAATAATATATAGGGATTTTAATTTAATGACTGAAATATTTCCTTTTAAAAAAAAGTTTCATGTTATATTTTGTAGAAATGTAATGATATATTTTGAGCCAAAAACAAAGATGGAATTAATTAATAAATTTTACGACATCACTGAACCCGGTGGCTATCTTTTTATAGGTCATTCCGAGTCAGTAAATAAAAATGAAACTAAGTATAAGTATATTATGCCAGCAGTTTATAGGAAAGGATAGAGGAACATGAGTATAGTAAAAAAGGTAAGAGTGTTAGTGGTTGATGATTCTTTACTTTTTAGAGAAACAATTGCCAGAGGCTTAGCAGCAGACCGTGGCATAGAGGTAGTGGGAACAGCAGGGGATGCTTTTGAAGCAAGAGATAAAATAATAGAACTTGAGCCGGATGTTATGACGCTGGATGTGGAAATGCCAAAGATGAATGGTATTGAATTTTTAAAAAGACTAATACCACAATATCCTATACCTGTGGTGATGGTAAGTTCAGTAAGTGACAATGTTTTTGATGCTTTAAATGCGGGAGCAGTGGATTTTGTTCGGAAAATTAACTCAGTAACAGGCAATAGTAAGGAAGTGTTTATAAATGAATTAATTATAAAAGTTAAAATTGCATCTATGGCGAAAGTTTCTCATCTTAAAAAAGATATTTCAAATGAGAGACATATAGCTAAAATCAACTCTAGAATAAGTAATACTATAATTGCAATTGGTGCATCTACAGGCGGAACGCAGGCTATTGTGGAAGTGGTTAAAGATTTTCCAGGAGATATGCCAGGTGTCATAATAACTCAACATATGCCCCCGGTATTTACAAAAATGTATGCAGATAGGTTGAATAATGTTTGCCAAATGGAGGCCAAGGAAGCTGAAACTGGAGATATTGTCCTTCCAGGCCGAATTCTTGTTGCTCCAGGTGATAGGCATATGCAGCTAATTACAAGAGGAAATAATTATTATGTAGAATGTTTTGCTGGTGATAAAGTAAATGGGCATTGTCCTTCAGTAGATGTACTATTTAATTCAGTGGCAGAGAAAGCTGGAAGCAGCTCCATTGGAATTATTTTGACAGGAATGGGCTACGATGGAGCAAAAGGTCTTTTGAAAATGAAGCAAAGGGGCGCTTTTACCATTGGACAGGATGAAAAGTCTAGCGTGGTTTACGGTATGCCAAAAGTAGCCTACGATATTGGCGGTGTTACCAAGCAAGCGGCTTTAAAAAATATTCCTCAGTTAGTTTATTCTATTCTGGAGAATAAAAAATAATAGGATGAAAAGGAGGGGGGTAATGATGGTACAAGGTTTAAAAAGCTTTTATGCCACCGCTGAAAGGTTGAATATGGATGCAATAAAAAAACAGGCTAATAAATTTAATGTTACTGAATCTTATATTAAGGTTTTAGATTCTATGAATGTTTTCATAATTATATTAAATTCATATAGACAAGTTGTGCACGCAAACAAAGCTTATTTAAACTTGCTAAACATTAAAGATATATCTGCTATTTTAGGGCAAAGACCAGGTGAAACATTAAGTTGTATTAATGCTTTTAAAAATGAGAGCGGGTGTGGAACTTCTCCTGATTGCAGAAATTGTAGTGCGGGTAATATAATTTTAAAGTCAATTAATGTAAATTGCGAAGCGGAAGGTGAAGTCTCAATCATAAGAAAACTGGATGGTTCTGATTTATCGTTGAACTTATTTGAAAGGGTTATACCGTTAGAAATAGATAATGAAGTTTTTTATTTACTTTCTTTTACTGATGCCACAGATCTTGTTATAAAAAGAGCTATGGAAAGGATATTTTTTCATGATGTATTAAATACAGCGGGAGCTTTAAAAGGGATGATGTACCTATTAAAAACTAAGATTCCTCAAATGTATGAAAATGAAGTCGCGGAAGTTGAAGGATTGTTTGAAGGACTTGTAGATGAAATACAATCTCAAAGGCAAATACTAGATGCTGAAAACAATGAGCTTTTTGTAGATATAGAGGAATTTAATTCTAAAGAAGTATTAAAGACATTAGAAAAGCTTTATAAGGGTTTTAGCAATTCACTTAATAAGACAATGAAAATAGCTGAAGACTCTATAAGTATAAATCTAGTAAATGACGTTACTTTATTAAAAAGGGTAGTAGGAAATATGCTCAAGAATGCATTAGAAGCTACCAAGGATAATGGAGTTGTTACCATTGGCTGCTACAAGGGCAAAAATGGCTATGTGAGGTATTGCGTAAGAAATCCTAGCTATATTAGTGAGGAAGTACAACAAAATATTTTTAAGAGGCCTTTTTCTACAAAAGGAAAGAGTAGGGGCTTAGGTACATATAGCATGATGCTTTTAGGAGAGAAATATCTAAAGGGTTCTGTTGGATTTACCTCAAGTAAAGCTTACGGTACTTGTTTTTATATTGAAATTCCACAAGTGAAATTCGGATAAAGAGGTGTTATAAATGAGAGTATTAATAGCAGAGGATGACTTTGCCAGTAGATTATTCATGAAAAAATTCCTTTCTAGATATGGGGAGTGTGATGTTGTTGTAGATGGAATAGAGGCTATTGATGCCTACTTAAACTCAATAGATGAGGAAAACATTTATGACTTAATATGCCTTGACATTATGATGCCAAGAGTTGATGGAATAAAGGTTCTTAAATCTATTAGAGATATTGAAAAACAAAAGGGCATTGAAGCAGAAAAAAAAGTAAAAATAATTATGACCACAGCACTAAATGATAAGGCAACAGTATTAAATGCCTATGATTCTGGTTGTGAAGCATATGCTTGGAAGCCAATTGAAATAGAAAAATTCATCCTTGTTATGAAAAAATTAGGGTTAATAATATAGAGAAAGACAGTAGTACTTAAAACTAAGTTTAATTTCTACAAAGGGAGATTAATATGAAAAAAGTTATTTATAATTATAAAAGCGTATCTGAAGCTGGAATTAAAAAAGCAGAAGAACAAATAAGGCACCTTCAACATTACGATATGCTTACAGGGTTGCCTAATAGAGTTTTGTTTATAGAAAAATTAAGCAAAGCAATAAAAACCGTAAAAAACAATGAAAATGTTGGTGCAGTGTTGTGTTTGGACTTAGATGACTTTAAATCTATAAATGCAACCCTAGGGCACAACTATGGCGACTTACTATTAAGGATAGTTGCTCAGCTACTCTGTTTTTGTACAAGAAATTATGGAACAGTTGCTCGTTATGGTGGGGATGAGTTTTTAATATTAATTTCCGATATAGAAACTAAAGAAAAAGTTGAGATAGTTTGTAGTGAAATTATAGAATCTTTTTTAGACCCCTTTGAGGTTAAAGAAAAACAAATATATTGTTCTGCAAGCATTGGAATTTGCTTATTTGATCAAGACAATAGCGATAGTAATGAGATATTGAAAAATTCCAACAATGCTAAGTACCATGCTAAAGCTAAGGGCAAAAACAAATATTTCTTTTTCAATAAGGACATGTTAAAAGTCATGTTAAGAAAAAAGATAATTGAGAGCGCTCTTAGGAATGCATTAATAAAAGAAGAGTTTCAATTATATTATCAACCTCAAATAGATGTAAAAACTAAAAAAATAAAAGGGTTAGAAGCACTTCTCAGGTGGAATTCATCAGAAATAGGAGCTGTTTCTCCCGAGGAGTTTATACCCATTGCCGAAGATACTGGACTGATTTTTAAAATAGGAGAATGGGTTATAAATTCTGCATGCAGACAGTTGAAAAGCTGGAGGGAAAAAGGATATAAAGTTGACAAAATAGCAATTAACATATCTCCAGTTCAAATTCAAGATAGATATTTATTGGAATTTTTAAGCAATGCAATAAGTAAAAATGGATTAGCTGAAAACGATTTAGAAATAGAAATTACTGAAGGAACACTAATAAAATCTATAGAAAAAGAATCCGACATACTTATTAATTTGGTGAATAGTGGTGTTAAAGTATCTATTGATGATTTTGGAAAAGGCTACTCTTCATTGAATTACCTAACCGTGTTACCAATCAGTACTTTGAAAATTGATAAATCTTTTATAGATAGGATTTGTGATAATCAAAGCTATTATGGAATTGTAGAATGTATAATTCAACTTTCAAAAAGATTAGGCTATACTGTAATAGCTGAAGGTGTTGAGCATGAGGAGCAATATCTTATCTTAAAAAAGCTAGGGTGTGAATTAATACAAGGTTATTTTTTTAGTAGACCATTGCCACATGATATAATTGAAAAAATGCTAGTGGAGGCGTGAGTTATGAAGATTGTAACAAATAATAGACTTAACATCTCAGATAAGGTTAACACTATAAGTCCTGAACTAGAAGTTTATAAGAATATTTTTAATAATGCAAAAGATATATTTATCTTATCTGATAATTATGGAAATATAATCAACGTGAATAAAGAAGCAATTAAAAGCTATGGATATAGCTTTAATGAATTTTTAAAGCTAAATGTATTGTTTTTGAGAGGAAATAAAAATGTGGATTTTGTAAGTTCTCAGCTTAAAAAAGCAAAATCGGAGGGTATAGAATTTGAAGCTTTACACTATAGAAAGGATAGAACAACTTTTTTAGTAGAAGTAAAGTACATAGGAATTGAACTGGATTCAAAAGAATATCTTCTTGGTATTGTAAGAGATATAACTGAAATGAAAATTAACGAAAAAGAAATGATAGAAAATTATGAAGAGTTAAATTCAGTTTATGAAGAATTAACAGCAACTGAGGAAGAATTAAGAGCAAATTATGAGGAATTAATTGCAACTGAAGAGGAACTGAAAAACAACTACTTTGAACTGGAAAAAATAAAAGAAGAGGTGGAAACTGCTAACAAGACAAAAGATCAATTTATCGCAAATATTAGCCATGAAATAAGAACTCCGATGAACGGGATACTAGGAATGCAGCAGTTATTAGAGTTAACGGAAATGAATAGTGAACAACAGGAATATTTGGGAATGATAAAATCTTCAACCTATCATCTTCTTAGTATAATAAACAATATTTTGGATATTTCTAAGATTGAATCGGGGAATGTTTCATTAAATAATACAAAATTTAGTTTAAAGGAATTTCTTATTAGGATTATAAAAGAACTAACTATAGGGAGTGAAGCAAAGGAACTAGAAATAATGTATTTTTCCGATCCTTTTATAAATAATGATTTAATTGGAGATGTAGCGAGGTTAAATCAAATATTAACAAACTTAATAAGCAATGCTATTAAGTTTACAGAAATGGGACACATAATTTTCAGAGTTAATAAGGCATCCCAAAGTAATGATAAACTAAAACTAAAATTTTCAATAGAGGACACTGGTATTGGTATGTCACAAGAATTTAAAGAACGAATATTTAAACTTTTCAATCAAGAAGATTTGTCTTTTACGAAGAAATATGAAGGAACAGGTCTTGGGCTTGCTATTTCAAAACAATTAGTTGAAATGATGAATGGGGAAATATGGTATGAAAGTGAACTTAAAAAAGGAAGTACCTTTTACTTCACAGCAGAATTTCTCATTGACATTAAAAAAAATGATAAACAACAGGTACGCAAATTAGTCAAAGGTGTTAGTAACAATCTAAATAAAAAAATAATACTTATAATTGAAGATAATACAATAAACATGAAAATAGCATCAGAATATTTAAAGTTATTAGGTTATAATTATTTATGTGCTAAGGATGGACAAGAAGGAGTAAGAGTATTTAATGAAAACAAAATTGATTTAATTTTAATGGATATACAAATGCCAATAATGAATGGTTTTGAGGCATCTACTGCCATTAGAGAACTAGATATAAGAAATCATAAGCATACACAAATAATTGCTATGACAGCATATGCAATGGTAGGGGACAGAGAAAAATTTATAGAGTTTGGTATGGACGATTATATTTCTAAACCTTTTGCTATTCATGATTTAGATAAATTATTAAAGAAAATATTTAAAGAACATTAAGTAATAATAAAATCAGCATACACGGGCTTGATACTAGTCAACTGTTGAAAAATAAGAGATTTAAGAAATAATTAGTAAGAATAAATTGATTCCAGAGATTGGGAATTAAACGGGCAATCTTTGGTTGCTAATATAAAAAAAGCAACCTAGATGGTTGCTTTTTATTATATCAATTTGCAATATTTTTTATAACCCTAATCTCTATATCTTGTTTTTCAACCTTAATGGAAATAGCCTCTAGCTTTTTCTCTATATTAGTTAATTTCTCATAAGTTTGTGTATACCCATCAAATAAAGATTTAGTTTTGTCTTCAAATTTATCTTCAAGTCTTATAATATCACTTTTGTCAGCTTTTTTATCCAGTTTTATATTTATTTCATCAAACTTTAAATTCATTTCCGTATACATTTTGCTCATTAAATCAAATGTTTTATCTTCCAATAAATTCACCACCTTAAGAATTATTTAACTGATTTTAATTTCGTGATATCTTTCCAGTTACTTGCCGTTATAGATTCTATTTTATTTAAGTTATCTGTAATGTCTGTTGTATGAAAATAAAGTTAATATTGGAAGATGGTAATTATATGTTAAGTTATCCCAAATAACTTCGATACTATAAAGTGTTTAATAATAAATTTTTTAGTTTGATAGTTACTATAAAATTTAATAAGAAAAGTGGAATACTTCTACTTATTAAAGGAATGATTAACAATGATGATGAACAATTATTTTCTCAAAACATAGTAGATAATATATCTTATGACGTGGGAAAACGATTCGCTTCATATAAAAAATTACTTTCATCTATTACAAAGATAAAAAATCAACAAGTAAAGCAACTAGCTCTAATTGGTTTAAGGATGGTTACACAAAAGGCTCTTCTTTTATAGTTGATGGGAAAGAGTATAAATTAGATGATAATGGCCACTTAAATATTCCTGAAGGTACTGCCACTGTTATGGAAAATATAAAAATAAAAAAATAAGAGAATTGCATATAATACTCGGTTAAAATGCTGAGGTTTATTATATATTTAGGGGGAACTAATATGAATTTAGCGATTAATCAGGCTCAAACAAGAAATTATACAAATAAATATTTGAAAAAAAATAGAAATGCAAAAATTAGCTTAGAAATTGAACTTGCCGATAAAAAAATTATTGAGGAAGAAGATAAAATAGACTATGAAAGATATATAAAAAGTCATATGCTTTATTCAGCTTATTCTTTTGAGGATGCACAAAAACACAGAGTATCATTTCCGCCTACAACGGCACCTGGAATAGTTCGCAAAGCATGGAGAGAACAATGGGAAAAATCGACTGAAAAAGAAAAGGATGCTATGAGCCAACTTGGTTTAAACTGCATGGAAGTTTTAAACTCAAATAAAGGCAATATGCCAAATGATTTAAATGGATATATAAATTTAATTGAAAACATGAAAATATATATAGAACGGTACAATAATTGTCCTGGTGTTGATAAAGGGGTTTATGAAGGTCTTGTGACTGTAACTAATAGTTTGGCAACAGAATTAAATAAATATAATTAAACAAGCTTTGATAAATTTATTATCATTAATGAAAGATATAATAGGAGATATAAAATTCAGATAGTGAGTGCGGTATGCGGAGAGAAATGAATTATAAAGAGCTATTTATGATATAATTAGTAATAAAATAGATTTGAAAAACAAAAGAAAGCTATGTACTCAAACATTAGCTACGTGGAAATAGTAAAAAGTACAAAAAATGTTGCGGAAAATAAGAAGCTGTTTAGCAAAGGAGAGAATGTATGACTAATATATTTCATATTTTAATATACTTATTTATTTTGTTTATATTGTGGATTCTAATTGAAGCTCAAGTCTTTAGCGTACGAAAAACTATAATTAAAAATGATAAGATACCAAAAAAGTTTAATAATTTTAAAATTGTTTTTATATCAGATATACACTATGGAAGATTTTTTAGGGCTAAGAGATTGGTAAAGATAGTCGATAGAATTAACAAACTAAATCCAGACATTGTAATAATAGGTGGGGATTACTTAGATATTTCAGTAAAAAGTAATAAAGATGTAAGTAAGTATTTAAAAGAATTATTTGAAATTATAAGAAAATTAGAATCTAAGTTAGGGGTTTTTACGGTGCTAGGGAATCACGATTATTTTAATCGAAGGGAATCTCTATTAAATGAGATAAATATAAGTTCTTTTAAGCTACTTAAAAATAAAAAAGTATCTCTTAATATTGAAAAAGATAGTGTTGAACTAATAGGAATGGATGACTTAGTTAAAGGATATCCAGAAGTTGATTTGCTTAAAGAAAGTAGTAGCAGACTTACTATCGCTATATCACATAATCCGGATTTCTTCAGTGATTACAAGAATTTAATTAATTATGACTTAGGGATATCAGGACATACCCATGGAGGTCAAATAACCTTTTTTGGATTATATGCACCACATACATCTTCTAAATATGGTCAAAGGTACGTGAAGAAAATAGTCCATGAGAAAAATAGAGATATAGTAGTAACTAATGGCATAGGTAATGGAACTTTACCTATAAGATTTTTTGCTGTTCCAGAAATTGTTGAAATTAGTTTGGTGTTATAAGGAAACTTAATTTGGGCAGCAAGGGATACTGGTGTTAGAAAATTTAATCCTGAATATTAGTAATCAATTTCCGTATACTTGAAATTGATGTTATAATTAGTATATAAAGAAGCTCGTAAAAATTCAGAATAAAATTATTTTAGGAGATGTTATTATGTTATGGTGTCCAAAATGTAAATGCGAGTATCGTGAGGGATTTACAAATTGTAGCGACTGTGGAAGTGAATTATTAGAAATGATTGAATATGAAAAAGATGAAGAAATAGAAGGAAATAAAGATATGGATACAGTTGTATTTCTTATATCAGTTAGTAAAGATTTTGATGCAAAAATAATTGAATCAAAACTAACATCCTTTGGTATACCCTCATTAAAAAAATGCCAAGGTGTTGACGGCATTTATGGGTTTCCAGGTACTTCTGAAATCGATATATACGTACCTTCTAAGTTACTTGATAATGCGAAAGACTTAATTAATAATCAAAATTAATAAATTATTAAATGTAGGAGTTTTTATATGAAAAGTATGGATATATATGGGTTACTTATAATTACATTAATTATGGGAGGAATGTTTACATTTTTAGGATGGGTAATTAAAAGTCAAAATGCAGGAGATATGCTGAATGGATTTGATGCGAAAAAATACGATAAAGATATAGCATCAAGGATAGTAGGCGGAGATATGTTGTATACTGGTCTATTAGTTATTCTTATAGGAGTTGTTGGTGTTTTTTTTAGTAGCAAATTTTATAATTATATAACTATTGTACAGGTGGTTATTTACGTAATAGGAATTATAAAAATGATGTATGATATGGAGAAAAAATGTAGAATAAAAAAATAATTATGCAGTCTTAAAGTTGATTTATTAGGGGGGGCTTTATTTAAAGCTAGAATAAAGTGAGCTTGTAAGCGTAGAAGTAACGAGATTAACTGTAGAACTTGCCACTTGCCACGTGGGTGGCACCATTTTTTATATAAAAGTTATCTAAATTAATTAAAGAGAAGAATTATTATGGTTAGTGAATAGAGAGGTAAAATGGACAAATATTGTAGCCAGTGTGGATTTGAATTTTTAGAAAGCGAAAATAGTTTCCCCGAGCACTCAGTAACTAGCGAAGAAATTATAACAAATAATCGTGAACAAAATGCTGTAAATAGGAATAAGGGGTTAAATAATATTATTATTATTATTATTATTATTATTATTATTTCAGTAATTATAATTGCACTTGGGTCTGGATATTATTTTCATAAAAAATTTAATTCAGGAAGCAATGTTACAGATAAACCTAAAGCATTAATAAATAATACTACTTCAACTGAAAATAATAAAGTTTCAGATCAGAATGTGGAAAAATCACCACAAGGTACTCCTAATGAAGAATTAAATAAATCTTCTACTTATTTGCCAACATTAAATAAAAAATATACATATTATAATAAATATGTTGATGGTGATGAAGGTGAAGTAGATGTATGGGTAGGTCATATTGAAGGAGTGCCTTTAATGTCAATGTCTAATATTATTCCGCAGTCTGAAGTTTTTACTGAGCATATTGTAAAAAGAGATGATGGAATATATTTGATAGCTGATTATAATCCTGAAATTTATATAAAATATTTACCAAGTGAAATTCTTGAAGGTGCTTCTTATGACAAAATCAAGTGAAAAGCACCCCTGGGGTGCTTATTTTTATCTATCAGTATATATTTAAAGTCTAAAGTTAAGGTGTGTATTTTTTTATTTTGTAAGGCTATTTCTATCTTTCATTTGAGGAGGTTGCTCCATCCATTTATATTTAATCATTATCTTCGAACCTTCTTTTGCATAATCCAATTTATCTTTTGAAATAAGTCCAAGTTTAATAGGTAAATCATTTCTCATACTAAAAGATGTACCTAATGCAGTAAATCCTAATGGGGTACTGGATATTAAACTGTTTACATACATCATAAGTTTATCAGAGAAAGGTGACTTAGTTGAATCTGTAACTATACCTGCCCGTGTATTTGGAAGTTCAATATCACTTTGTAATAACATATTACAAAGTTCAGTAATATGCTTTTTTAATAATTCTATACCTTCTATGAAGTATTTTTTAACTTCAATTTCTGTTGCAACTTGTGCAAATCCTGTCAAAAACTTCATATCCAAAATATTATTCTCTATAGCTTCACTAATATAACCAACCTCAATTGTATCTAGTGAGCGTTTATCAGATAAAATATTATATCCACTCAAGTAGTTTTTATCTTCAATAAATTCTACTTGTTTTGGCATAGTTACATATGGTGACTTTGTAAGCAATCCTTTTCCTAATAGGTAGTTTGTAGTCATCATATAATATTTATTAGAAATTTCGAAGCCAAGTTTCAATATGTCATTAACCTCTTTCATATATGTCATTACGCAAAATACACCCATACGACCAGCAAATAATTTTGTAGCCCTACGAAGATTCATTATATTGAAAATGTCATCATATAGAGGAGGTGCTTCACTTACAATATCCTGTTCACTAATTCCTAATGGAATAACTACATTTTCATTATTAAATAAATTAATAATCATATTTTTTATATTTGTCGTGTCAGTAATGAAGGTGCTTAATATGTTTTGAGCTTCTATATCAATAGTTTTATCTTTGAATAAATTAAATACTGTTAGCGTTGCTGATTGTGATGTATAAATCATCCATAATATACCTAATTCTGATGAAGTTAACTGTATTTTTGCTTCCGTTGTCATTTAAATCCTTCTTTCTTTATAAATTTGTAATTACAAAATTTATAATAATACTTTTATTGGTAAAGATTTTGAATCTATAAATTTATGATGCTATTAATTAATATTATGCTTTAATCCATATTAAATTATACCTTTGTATGGCTTTTAAAAAAATGAGGACTTATAAATGTAATAACACAAGCATATATTAAACGTGGGTGGAACCTTAAAGGACTATGCCCCCTAACCCCAAGTCATTCTCTCTAGTTCGAGATGATTGCGATACCACTCATCACTTTGTAAAAGCTCTTCAGGAGAGCCAGAATTTTTAATTATGCCATTTTCTAAAATAGCCACGGTATCGCAGGCAATCATAGATGATAAGCGGTGAGTTATAGATAAAATTGTGTGAGCGTGGCTTGCATTTTGAAGTACTGATACAAATTTTTCTTCTGTTATAGAATCAAGATTTGCAGTGACTTCATCAAGTAGTAGAATGGGAGGATTAGTCACAATTGCTCTTGCAATAGCAAGGAGCTGTTTCTGACCTTGTGAAAAAAGAGTGTCACTGTTTACATTTGTATCAATACCATTTTCTAAAGCTTCTACATAGTCAGTTAGACCTACAAAGTCCAACGCATTTTCAATTTGATCCTTTGAAATATTCTCATCCTGTAGACTAATTTGATCTGCCACTGTGCCGTTTATTATATGAAAGCTTTGGTTAACATATCCGAAAATTTTGCGTTTTTCTGAATTTGGTATATCGTAAACATTAATTTCGTTTATGGTGATACTTCCATTAGAGGGTTTCAAAAATCCCATAACCAACTTGAATAATGTGGATTTTCCAACACCTGTTCTGCCTACAAAGGTAATCTTCTCTTGTGGGTTTATATGAAGACTAATGTTTTGCAAAATATCAGTTCCTTTTTCATATTGAAAGGTAACATCATTAAAGGATAGTTTTATATCCGCACGGTCAGGAATAATATCCTCCGCTTTAAGTTCAATATCATTACAATAATCCTCAGGTTCGCTATAAAAATCATTCACCCTACGAATACCGGATACTGCCTGCTGAATATTTTGAAGCTCCATACCTAAGTTTTCAATGGGTGCAAATAAATTAGAGATTAAGTCTATGGAAGCGGCAACCATACCTAGTGATATACCTAAATAGTTCAGCTGCTTAGAAGATAGTATTACAATAAAACCAATGACCACAGCACGAGTAAGTTGAATAATAGGAGAAAATACAGAATCATAGAAATTTACTTTTTCAATGGTTTTATAGTTGTCCAGCAAATAATTAGTATAGTTTTGTTCCATGTAGCTTTCTTTGCTATAGGATTTAATCATCTGTACATTTTTTAAGCTTTCTGAAATATGATTATTTACCTTACCCACCAATATTCGATTTTCTATTTGAGCAGTAAGCATTCTCTTTTGAAAAAGTCGAGTGATTGCATAAATAATAGGTAGTAGCAGCAAAGTAACACTTCCAAGCTTCGCGCTGAATATCCATATAGAAACTACAATTCCTATAATTTTAAAGCAGTCAACCATCATTCCAACAATACCACTTGTAAACAGGGAGTTGATTGCATCCACATCGTTTATGAATCTTGAAACAACTGTTCCTGTATCATTTGTGGAAAAGAACTTGGCATTTATTTTTTTTAGTTTTTGCATCATTTCAAGTCGAATTTCTTTGGATATTTTTTGACCTAAAACTGTAAGCACAGCCTGTTTAAAAAAATCAAAAACACCAATAAAAAATATTACACACATATAAGAAATTGCTAGAAAAAGCAACTTGTCATTGCTTTTTGGTACAAGGTTAAGATCAATAATGTATTTAAGTATTTGAGGGGGAATTAAGCTTGCTATAACAACACCACAAACAGCAATGAGTAGCAATATATCAAATTTTATGTTTTTCTTAACCACATTAATAATTGAAGTATTTACTAGACTATTCTTCATAATTATCCCCCTCATTACATTGTAAATTAAATATTGTGCTATAAACTTCATAGTTTTCTAGTAATTCAGTATGCGTACCATAATCTGCGGTTTTGTCATTGTTTAGAAATATAATCTTGTCGATTCTCTTAAAAATAGTTAAACGATGTGAAATTAGTATAATTAAACTGTCTTTATAATTATTTTTAAGATTTTCAATGATTTCTTCTTCTGTTTTCATATCAATTGCAGAAAAGGGATCATCTAAAATGATGATTTTGGTTTTTCTTAAAAGGGCTCTTGCCAGGGATATCCTTGATTGTTGACCGCCGCTTAACCTAATTCCACTGTTACCCACTAATGTGTTTTCGCCTTTAGGCATTGCTGCTAAATCAGTATCAAAGCAAACATCCTTCAAAACAGAAGTAATATCCTGACCATTTCCTAGAGTAATATTGTTATAAATGCTATCTGAAAGTAATTGAGGATTATGACCTAGGTAGGAAATCATCTGACTTCGTTCATATTCAGAGTAGCGCTTAAGTTCCTTGCCATCTATCTTTACACTGCCTAAATAGGAATATAATCCAAGGAGTGATAGCCCAAGTGTAGACTTTCCAGAGGCAATAGAACCAGTTACTCCAATAATTTCGCCTTGTTCTGCTTCAAAGCTAATATTCTCAATTATGTTTTCTTTGCTCGTAGCATAGCAAAAGCTGAGATTGGCCACTGAAAGACTGGTATTATCCTTATTAATGCAGGAAGTGGTAGTTTTACTTTGGTATTCTGTAAGATAAGGCTTAATGCGCTTCCATGATATCTGTGATTTTTGCACAGAATTAAATAGCTTGGCTGCTTTACTTGCTTTAATTCCCATTGCGGCAAACATAATGAGGTAGGTAGAGAAGTTACCTACAGTCCAGCCACCATTAATTACTTTTGTACCTCCAAGGTAAATTACCATGACTACTCCAAACATTGCAATAACATTGTAAATGGGTTGCATGGAATTTTCTAAGATGTTGGCTTTAATTGCTTTATTTTGCAAATCCTCTAATTGAGCATTATACCTATCTCTATTTTGATCTTCCATGCCGTTTGCGCGATAGAGCATGGCATTTTCAATGGTATCATAGGTAATACCGGTCACAAGGCTGCTTTTTTTGCGAAAGGCAATGGTGTACTTGTAAATAATATTTTTCAATTTTTCAGCAAGCACCATGGCAACGGGAATAAAAATGCTAGAAAGAACTGTTATTTTCACATCATAAAATAGCATTGATACGAAATAAGAGGTCATTAACACACCAGTATCAAATATCTCTGTGGTAAATTTGCGCATACCCTCTACGCAAAGGTCAACATCAGAAATTGCTCTAGTCATTAAATTACCGATATTTTCATTGTGGAGATTTTCAGTACTCTTATGCATTATGTTATTGTATATCATAAGCCTCATGGTAGCACTTGTACTATTAGCAAAGCGTCTAATGTAAAAACGTTTAAAGTAACGCATTAATTGAATCATTGCTATAAGTAAAACAAAAGTAACGGCCAGAATTACCACGGAGGATAGGCCGTCACCGCTAACAATGGAATCAATCAACTTACCTTGATAAATTGGTCCGAGGACTGTTGCACTATTAAAGGTTAAGCCAAATATGACAATACAGGCTACAACAAACTTTTCTTTTTTCCAATAGTTAATAATTTTATTTGGCTCATTAATGGGCTCAATCTTCAGCTTTACCATAATAATTAACCTCTCTTTTCTCAATATTAATAAAACGTTCCACACGTTCCTTTTTACTTTTTATATAAAGCTCATTGAGCACCTTTAAAAATACCACTTTATCATTCTGATCAATATCTTCAAGGAGCCATTCATAGAAAAAAGACTCTACAGAGGAAGTTATATTTTTAATATCAACTGCCTTTTCTGTTGTAAAAAGCTGTTTGGCACGTTTGTCATTTTCATCCTGCAAACGATATAGATATCCCTTTCTTTCAAGGTTTGCTACCATACGGGCAACAGCAGCTTTGTCCACATTTAAAAAACTGCGCAGTTTTTCTTGATTCACGCCATTATTTTTACGTATATAGTGTAGGCATTCATACTCAGAAGTCCCAATATTAGTACCTTTTAAGCGGATACTTGCGTATCTTTGTGCTGCGCGGCAGATTTTTGTAATATACCTTTTTGTTACATCCATAACTTCACCTCTTAATTTAGTTGATGTATCAACTAAATTAAGAGTAACACAATATTGTTGATACATCAACTAAAAACATTCGCTAAATTTCACCATAAACTAAATTGAAAACTATTGCAGAAAGTTTTATAAGAAGCAGCACCTAACTTGGTTTTTATTTAAAGAGAACTACATTATTATTAGAATTTTTTGGACTGGTTGCTTAACAAGTAAAATAAACTCCACATCAAAAATGTGGAGTTTATTTTTTCCTATTTTTTATAAGTATTTTTTTAGATCCTCAATTTTTTCTAATTCAAATATGTTAGTTGCTAGCAGGTCAATAGACTCATCAGGCAATTTTTTAATCTTTTCTATATCATAATCAGAAAGGCCATTAAATTTTTTAATTAGTAGCTTTATAAGCAGTTCTGATTTACCCTCTTTCAAGCCCTCCCTCAAGCCCTCCTTCAAGCCCTCTTTCAAACCTTCTTTCTTTCCCTCATTTAAACCTTCTTTTATTGCTTCTTTTTTAAATTTGTCAAAGATATTTGATGCGTTAGAAACCATTGATTCTACCTCCATTTCATTATTAAAAATATTTTCCACAAGCTTATTCATATCAACTATATCATTGTTATTAGTTGTGTTTTTAATCCATCCTTTTAATAATAGTTTTTCCTCAGAAGTTAAACTATTAAAATTAATTATTATATTCTTTAATCTTTCTAAAAATTCCATAGCATTTATATCTTGATCTAATAAAAATATGGCAGCAGAAATATTTTTAAATCCATACAAATATTCTTTCGAATATCTATTAATATCTACCAGTATATATTTAAAGTCCAAAACATTATCTCCAAACAGTTGACTACCAGTTATAATATCCTTAAAGTTTGTAGCACAGGTCCATTTGTTAGTACCATTATAAAGAACTATGGGAATGACTGCAGGAAGTCTAAAGCCCTTTCTTTTAATTTCCTTTTTCTCGCTATTTCTTAATACATCTCTCCAGATTTCTATCATATACATTAGAAGTCGTATAGGCATACTATGATCTACACTGGATTGTAGCTCTAGAAGAACATAAAATACTACTTCGTCTTTTCCAATAGTTGCCGTGTATACTATATCAGATTCTAATTCCTCATAATCGGACAAAATGAAAGACTTATCACTGAGTATTAATTTATCCTTTTCTAATTGACCGGCCCACTCACCTTGAACGAATGTATTAACAAATGATAAAAAAGCATCCTTAGTAGAAAATAAATCTTTATAACTCTTATCGTGAATATTGTTTAAATCTTTTTTAAAGCTCATATTAACACTCCTAATTATATCAAATTTTACGCATAAATAATATATATTATAATAATATCATTACCAATATACGAACATATATTCGCATATCAAGATTCTAGTTAAATTTATTTAAATTTAACTAGAATCTTGTAAAATTTAGCAAGAATTTAATTAAGCGCTTAACTGAAGTATCTATTACGATACTGAAACCAAAGCCTTATATAATTATACGTGAATTCTTGGTAGAGAATTTTTTAATGTGCATTTTAAGATTATGAAGGATAAAAAAATGTAACATATTTATAAAGTTATCAAAATGTAATAAACATTTTGATAACTTTGTTATTTATAAAATTTTGCAAGGTAAATTTTTATCTTTGGCTAATGATATCATATAAATATAATCACATAAAAGATAAAAAATAAAAAGTAAAAGCGATGGGGGGATTTTAATATGGATAAGGGTTTAGTACAATTTTTAGAAGAATGAAACAAAGGGTATGCTGATATTTTAGTGCGTATAGAACTTGCCACTTGCCACGTGGGTGGCACCATTTTTTTGGAAAATTGAAAATGCAAAGTTAAAAGTAATCATTGAAAGCAGTAATATAGAGATAACCAAGCATAAAGTTAAAATTGAGTGTAATAATACAGAAGATGAGGATGATGAATTAAGTAAGATGCTTAATGATATAAAAATAGCAATAATGTAGAAAAAACCTTTAAGTTATATGTAATATCAAAGCTTTTCTGATATAATCAACTGTAATAGACGTATTGGAAAGGACTTGATATTATGTTACCTTATAGTGATTATGGTAAAAGTAGAAAACTGTTAGAAACTTTTAGATTAATAAAATCTCGAATAGCCACAACACCACAACAAATTGCAGATATATTTGAAATTCCATCGGATAACATTCATAATTATGTTAAAGAATTAAATGAAGAATGGGAAACGGATATTATATATGATAAATCTGAAAAAAGCTACAGAGTAAATGATGAAGAGGATGTAAATGGAGATGGAATACTTGAGGCGAATAAATATGTCCAACCTGTTACAGCTGATGATGTAAACCTAATATTAGCTTCTCTCGTTGAATCTCAAACCTTTATGGAAACAAAAATAGCAGTAATAAAAAACAGCTTATTAGGGCTACTTCCTAAAAATGAAGCTAAGAAATTAAAGGATATGCTTCATTTTGAGAAAAGTTCTAATATTGATCACCAATATATTGAACAAAATGTTAAAAATTTAAGAAAGGCTATAGCTGATGAAAAAAAGGTGAGCTTTAGTTACAATTCAGCTGTGGGAAATCATAAGGTGCACACAATAATACCTTATAGTTTTGCTTGTGAACTTGGCAAATACTATATTATTGGGTATTTAGAAAAAAAAGACTGCTTGATACATTTTAGAATGGATAGAATATCAAATGTAAACATTTTGGCTGAGGATGGAAAGAGAGACAGTAAATTTAATGTGTA
The DNA here is from genome assembly GCF_050717635.1 of Clostridium sp. Classification (GTDB taxonomy): domain Bacteria; phylum Bacillota; class Clostridia; order Clostridiales; family Clostridiaceae; genus Clostridium_AD. The sequence continues at coordinate 217,362 of NZ_JBOITO010000039.1, read as the reverse complement.
TGATTACCTTAAAAGAACCTGGTATATGTACGGGGGAGATGAAACAAGGGTAAAGGTAAAGTTCAAGAATCGGTGCTATAAGATAGTAACTGAAAAAAGTATGCTTGAGGGAAGTCTAATTGAGGAAAATGAGGAGTATTTTGTTTATGAGTTTGTTTGTAATGGCACTTTTGGAATAAAGCTATGGATTATGGGCTTTGGTGCAGATGCAGAAGTTATAGAGCCGGTAGTGTTTAGAGAAGAGATTATGGAAAGTGTGAGGAATATGAATAAGGTTTATGATATATAGATTAATTTTGGATCATTTAATTTTAATCTCTAATTAAAAATGTAAACTCCGCATCTTTTGATGGGGAGTCTATTTTTGTCTATGTTATAAAAGAATAAGGTGTAATTAAAGAATATTATGGGAAGGAAGATTTTCCTGGCTGGCTAATTGTACAATTAGATTATTAGATAGAATTATTAATTATTTTTAAAAATACTTAATTTAGGGGTGAAAGTATTTGAAATACAAAGAAGTAGAAAAAGCGGGGCTTATAAAAATAATTGAGGAAAAAGATAAGGTTATATTAGAACTTGAAAACATGAAAGCTAAACTGCAACATCAAGCATCTATGGACTGTGTCACTGGGGTATTAAACAGAAGAGCAGGTTTGAAAATTTTAGAGACAACTATTGGGGAGGCGGTAAAGAAAGGAGAAAACTTTATAATATGTTTCGCGGATATTGACGATTTTAAAAAGATTAATGATACTTTTGGTCATAATGAGGGGGATAAGATTCTAACGGAAATTGGTAATATTCTAAGAGTAAATATTAGAAAAGAGGATACTGTATTTAGAATAGGTGGTGACGAATTTGTAATTATATTTCCAAACACAGCATTAGAGGTGGCAAGGACTATTTGTTCAAGGGTATGTATGAATATTTATGAATTGAAGGAAGAGGATAAGAGTAATTATAAGATTGGGCTAAGTTGTGGTTTGTCGGAGTATAGAGCTAACAGCAAAATATCAGTTAGTGAATTAATAAGACGTGCAGATGAGGGGATGTATGTTAGTAAGAGGTTGAAAGAGTAAGAGTTATATAGAGGTTTAATGATATAAATGAAAAATCACGATGCGATTATAAAAAATATTACAAATAAGTTTATTTATACATGGTTAGACAAATTATTCACTTATATTGTGGTATTATGTAGACGATTTAATAATTATACATAAAAGTTAGTTAGAATAAATTTGAATTTACTAATTTAAAAGTAAAACTGATTAAGGTTAAAGTTAATATTTTATGGAAAACAATAAAAATATAACTGGTAGTGGATATTAAGTTAGATTAAAATAGTTTTAGAAAAGATCTTTTAAATTATTCGCTTTTAAAGCATAATTATTTGCTGAGGCAAAAGAATTTGTTGATGAGATTACTTCATAATTAAATAAATCAAATATATATAATTAATTAAGGTAGGTGTAACAATGCTAGGGGATATTAGGTTTTATACAGCGTTAAGTTTAGAAAATCACCCAATACTTAATGAAAAAAATATATACAAAGAGAATTATATTAATGCTTTACAATATTTTGTTTACAAGTATTCTAATAATGATGTTTATGCTAATAAGTTAATGGACAAGTATAACGATAGTATAAATAATAATTATAAGATAGATATTTTACAAGAAACTGTATTAAAAAAAAGTATAAAAAAGGTCTGTGAATTTAAATTAAGAGGATTTAAGTTATTCACGTATAGATTTGTATTTGTATGTGATTGTGTTTTCATAAATGCTTACAATAATCCACTCTTGGGTAAAAAAATATTAAATGAATTTAAAACGTTATTTAATTCAAGATATCACTCTGGGATAGATGAATTATATGAAGTTTTGTATAATAACAAAAATATTAGTAGAGATTTTAAACTAGCAGATTATCAGGTTCAGAATTGGATTAGAAATAAAAAATTTATTAAGCAGCCACTTGAAACCATTATGATAACGGCAACTATGAGTGCTGGAAAATCAACATTAATAAACGCTATCATTGGGAAAAATGTCCTAAAAACGAAAAATGACTCATGTACAGCAAAGTGCTATAAGATTTACGAGAAGGCGTTTGAGGACAACTTTGTTAGTAGTATAAGTGATTCAATATCTTTAAATACAGAACAAAAGGATTTGATGAAGTTAAATGATACTAATACAAAAGAAATTGAGATGGGAACTTTTATGCAACTGTCATTTGATAATTTATCAAGATTTTGCATTATAGATACACCTGGTGTTAATTCATCATTGGATTATAAACATGTGTCTATTACACATGAGGCTCTAAAAAAACAAAAGTATGATAAGCTACTATATTTAATAAACGCTGAGAATATAGGATCAGAAGATGATCTAGTGCATATAAGATATGTATTTGATAACTTAGACGATAATAAAGTTGTGTTTGGTCTAAACAAGTTAGATAGATTCAGAAAAAACGAAGATTCAATATCAGAAAGCTTAGATAAAATTTATAACCAACTGATAAATATTGGATTTAGAGAGCCTACAATAGTACCTGTATCTGCTTATGCAGGTCAATTATTTAAGAAAGTTCTTTGTGGATTGACATTGAATGATGATGAAAATGATGAATGCTTAATGTTATTGAAAAAATTTAGTAAAAATGAATTTGATCTATCTACATATTACAAAGATCCAATTTCTTGGCAAGGTAAAGTTACAAATAGTATAGATAAATATACACCATTACAAGTAGCTGAGTGCCTAAGAAAAAGTGGATTACCATCTTTAGAAAAATTAATTAGCAGAGAGGATGCAAGACAATGAGAGAAGTAAGTATTAAGTATAATCCATACAAAGTAGAAACAGTAATATTAGTTGATGGAAAACCTGTTAAAAAAAATAGCTCTTTAAATATGGAAGATAAGAGGTTTCAAGAGTGGGTGGAAGATTTACCAAAGCTTTTAGTTGATGAGTGTAATACAAAGGAGTTTCATGTTGTTTTTAATGGTACAATGCTTGATTATGAAGATTTGCTTTCTATTTCTAAAGAGGCAAAGAAGCAAAAAATAAATATTGAGTGTGTTCATATTCCAGCTAAAGAAGTAAAAGATAAGGAAGAAGCAATAAAGGATATATTTAAAGATATACAGAATGGGCCATTCGAGGAATTAAAACAGCCTGATGTAAAAGATGCATTTAGAAAAGCAACTAATAGTGAATTTGAGGTTAATGTTGTAGCAACAATGAGTGCTGGTAAATCAACACTCATAAATGCGCTGTTATGTAGAAAAATGATGCCTGCAAAACAAGAGGCGTGTACAGCGACAATCTCTAGAATTAAAGATAATAATGATGATGATTTTAGGGCAACAGCACTAGATAAAGACAATAACACATTAGAATTTCATCCTAAATTAACATACGAAGCAATGACGTCAATGAATAGTAATCCAGAAGTATCTAGAATTAGCATTGAAGGTAATATTCCATTTGTTTCTTGTGATGAAATTTCATTAGTAATGGTTGATACACCTGGTCCCAACAATTCTCGTGATTTGAATCATAAAGTTGTTACACGTCGAATGCTGGATGAATCTTCAAAGATGGTAGTGTTATACATTTTAAATGCAACGCAGTTAGCTGTAAATGATGATTATGAGTTGCTAAAGTATGTGTCTGAAAGCATGAAAGTTGGAGGAAAACAATCAAAAGACAGATATATATTTGTCGTTAATAAGCTCGATGATTATAAAAAAGATGAAGATAGTGTTATTTCATCAATAGAAAAAGTAAGAAAATATTTAGAAGATAGAGGAATAGTATCTCCTAATATTTTTCCGGCTGCAGCCCTTCCAGCTCTTGGAATAAGAGAATATTTGAAGTGTGGGAATGATTTGGATGAGGACACCATTGATGAAGTTGTAATGAAAGTGAAAAAACTTAATCGTAATGATGATCTTCATTTAGAAAAATATGCTCCGCTAACGCCAAGCACTAGGGGAGTAATATCTTCTGAATTAGCAAAAGCAAAGAAAGATGAAAATATTTATTTAGAGGCATTAGTACACACTGGTATTCGTTCAATTGAATCTACTATAAATATGTATGTAGAGAAATATGCCAAAACCGCTAAGATAAAAAATATAGTTGATACTTTTGATAAAAAACTTGAAAGTGCTAAATCATTTGAAAATATAAAAAGAGAAATAATAGAAAATGAAGATAAACACAAAGAAATTCAATCGCAGATTGATTTGATTACAACAAAGCTAAAAAGTGGGGAGGAAGCAAAAAAATTTAAAGTTAAAGTTGAAGCTATCAATTATGATATGCAGATCAAAACCGCGACAAATGCTGTAATTAAAGAGGCTGAAGTTGAAATTACAATAGTAATGAAAGAAGCAAATGGAAAAATGACTAAGAAAGATGCATTATACAGATGTAATGAATTTGAGACGTTTTCTCGTAATCTTCAAGTAGATGTAAAAGTGAAGTTGGAGAATATTGTTACAAAGAATGTTCATAATAATGCAGAAGCACTTTTAAACGAGTATATTAATAAGATTGCATCATTAGTTGATGATATTTCAATTAAATCAATTGAGCTAAATCCACTTGATTTGCTTAAAGGCAAATTGCAAGATGTTAAAAATATAGAAAAAATTATTAAGTCTGCAACCAATACTGAAAGGGTAAAGACTGGAGAACGTGAAGTTAAAAATTCACAAAGATCAGGTTTCTTCGGATTCTTTAAGTTTTGGAAACCAAAGTATGTTACAGAGGACGTCTATGACAATGTAGATTATGTTGATGGAAGTTTGATAGCACAAAAATTCTTTGCACCTATACAAGAGGCTTTATATGATAATAGTGATGAAGCAGTAAAATATGCAAAAGAGCAGATCAGAGATATTAAAAAATATTTTATAAATCAATTCAAAGAGTTAGATGAAATACTGAATAAAAAACTTGATGAATTAAGAAATTGTACATTAAGTGAAGAAAATATAAAGAAAATAATAAAGCAGTCACAAGAAAGACTTTTTTGGTTGGATGATATTCAAAAACGTGTAAAAAATATTCTTGATATATAAGGAGGAGTAAAAATGTCGGTATCTATTGATTTTAAAAATGCAGTATCTGAGGGGAAAACAAGACTTGTGAGAATAATACTCAAAGATAGTTTAATAATCGATCCAACTTTTGCAGAGTTTGATGAAATGTTTAGCTATTCAAAAGAGAAAATGGATAATATCTTAGAAGAGTTTGATGATGGTGAATTAGATTATGATAAAAATCATTGGTCAGAAAACTATATGAATGAGATAAAGGTTGAACTTATGGGTAACTTTTCTAGGGAAAGAATTAAACATTTGAAAGAAATTTGTAGTTATATATATGTAGATAAGGTTAAAACAATTAGAGAACAACGTAGAAATACATCTTCTCCTTCAGTAGTATTTACCCGAAGAACAATTGCTAAAGGTGCAGTAGCTGGTGGAGTAGCTATTGCAGTAGTTGGAGTTGCTGTGGCCGAGCAAGTTATAGTAGCAACAGGCGCAGTTGTTGCGTTAGCAGGGGTAGCAGTATTGCTTTCGGAAAAATAGTACAAGGGGGATATTATGAGTAATATAGTACCAAATGATAATAAAAAAAATATAGCAGTCCCACAATATAAATCTATGGAATTACAATTTCAAAAGGCTTTTAATATTGTGGATGACGTAGTTTTAAAAAATTACGTGACTAAGCTTGCAGATATGGAGATTATTCCATTAGATGAGGATACTAACAATAACAACATTACAGAAAATGTAAGATTATTTAAGATAAATGAAATGGTATATCAAAAGGATGAATATGCAACTTATAAGTTTGCTAGTGTTTTTAATGCAGTTGCTGCAACGCAAAGTGCAATTTTCATTATAATTGATAGTGATGGAGAAAAAACTGATTTTTATATGGGAATAAGATCAATGAATTCAGAAAATAGTACAAAAACCTCATACGATACATTAGAGAATGTTATTCATGGTCAATTTCCAGGAATAAAGACAGAGAACCTTCTAGAAGATGAGATGAAAAATTTATTTGAAAGTATTAATGGTAGTAGTATAGCAGCTGTATCTAGTGTTGCAAATTGTAAGGATAAAGAACAAAATGACAATAAATTTTTTATTCAGGGATTAGAAAAACTCGCGCTGTCTATGCAGGGACAAAGGTATACAGGGATAATAATTGCAAATTCTACAGACCAGCAACAACTATTAGAAGTAAGAAAAGGGTATGAAGATATTTATACTATGATATCTCCTTTTGCCAATTTACAAGTAAGTTATGGTGCTAACAGTTCTATAAATTTATCTAAGTCATATAACGAGGGCGTAGCGGAGGGTGAAAACTATAGTAAAAACTCTTCTAGTGCTACATCGAAGGGAACAAGTACAAGCACTGGTGAAAGTTCGTCTCTATCAAAAGAAACATCAGGAAGTATAGCGGGCAAAACAATAGCAACTTCTTTAGCATTAGCGGGTGCCGCAATCGGCTCAATTGTGCCAGGAGCAGGTACCTTAGTGGGTGGTGCACTAGGTGGAGCCGTAGGTAGTTTAATTGGTACCGTAGTTTCAAGTGCTACACATAGAACAGTAAGTGACTCAACATCACAAAGCAATACCTCAACAGACAATTATTCTGAAACTAGTGGAGAGACTTTTGGAACAAACAAAACGACTAATAAAGGTACTACAGATACTAATGGGGTAACATCAGGTTCCAATGAAAATCTTCAATTAACTATTCAAAGTAAATCAATTATTAATTGTTTGGAGAGAATAGATAACCAATTTAATAGATTAAACGAATTTGAGAGCCTAGGAATGTGGGAATGTGCAGCGTATTTCCTTTCTGAGAATTCACATGCATCTGAGATTGCAGCTTCTACTTACAAAGCTTTGATGAGAGGCGAAGATTCTGGAATTGAAGTTTCTGCTATAAATCTATGGAATAAACGAGATAAAGAAAAAACTAAACTACTTAAAAATTATGTTACTAATTTCATGCATCCTGTCTTTAGATATAATAACAATGGAGTGGAAATTCCTGTAACACCAACATCACTTGTTAGCGGTAATGAATTAGCTATTCATATGGGATTACCAAGGAAATCAGTATGCGGATTTCCAGTAATAGAACATGCTGATTTTGGTAAGGAAATCGTAAGCTATAATGAAAAATCCAATAATTGTATTAATTTGGGCAAAATATTTAATATGGGTGGAGAGTGTAATAATAGAGTTTTATTAGATATACAGAGTTTATCAATGCATACTTTTATTACAGGATCTACAGGGTCAGGTAAATCTAACACTGTCTATGAAATATTAGATCAATTAGACACTTTAGGTATAAAGTATCTAATTATTGAGCCGGCAAAAGGGGAGTACAAAAATATTTTTGGGAATAAAAAAGGGGTTAAGATTTTAGGTACAAATCCAGGTGTAACCGAATTGATTAGAATAAATCCATTTAAATTTCCTAAAGGAATACATGTTTTAGAACATGTTGATAGATTAATTGAAATATTTAATGTATGTTGGCCCATGTATGCAGCAATGCCTGCGGTATTAAAAGAAGCTGTTATTCAAGCTTATGAAGTTAGTGGTTGGGATTTGATTGCTTCAAAAAATGTGTATTCAGAAAATTTGTTTCCAACGTTCAAAGATTTATTAGTTGAACTTGAGGATGTTATAGAAAGTTCTGCATATTCACAAGAGCTTAAAAGTAACTATAAAGGCGCACTTGTAACAAGAGTAAGGTCAATTACCAATGGATTAAACGGAAGAATATTTTCTGCAGATGAAACAAATAATCAATTGTTATTTGATAGCAATGTAATAGTTGACCTAAGTAGAATTGGATCTCTTGAAACAAAATCACTTATTATGGGAATGCTTATAATGAGACTTAACGAACATAGAATGTGCTTTACCGAAAGAATGAATTCTCCATTAAAGCATGTAACTGTACTTGAGGAAGCACATAATATTTTAAAGAAATCCTCAAGTGATCAAAATCCTGAAAATCCAAGCCTAACGGGTAAATCAGTAGAGATGATTGCAAATGCTATAGCTGAAATGAGGACATATGGTGAAGGCTTTATTATAGCGGATCAATCACCAAATGCAGTTGATATTTCTGCTATTAGGAACACAAACACAAAAATAATTATGAGACTACCAGACGAAATGGATAGAAGGATGGCAGGGAAATCAGCTGGACTTAAGGATGAGCAACTAGATGAAATAGCAAAATTACCTAAGGGGGTTGCGGTTGTATACCAAAATGACTGGTTAGAACCTGTACTTTGCAAAGTGAGTAAATTTGATGGTGAAGAAGAAACCTACATTTATGCATCAAAGGTGGACGAACAAACTATTGATAGTAAATTATTCAATTCTATGATGCTAAAATTATTGCTCAAAAACAGAGTAAATGAAGAAATAGAGATTGACATAGATTTATTACAAAACTTACTTAATGTAGTATCAATTACTACGAAAAATAAGATTGCTATTAGTAAATTAATTGTAGAATATAAGGAAAAGAATTGTTTGAAAATATGGAATGAAGATAGCTTTTATATACTATCGGAGGTAGTTTCAGATATTATTGAGGGAAAAGGATTTACAAATAATGCTGTTGACTTGTCAAGTGACTATGTGGATTTAACAAGGAGGCTTGATAGTTCCTTAGAGAATGTTACAGTTGGTTTGAGTGAAGATTTAAAATTATCAATTAATCAATGCTTATTAAAAAATATCTCTGAAAATAATCAGGAAAAATCAGAAATATACTCAGCTTGGATATCTGGTTTAAGGGGGAGAACTTTATGATGGAGGCATTATTAAAATTAGTTGAAACAACAGTAAAAGAAAGTAAACTGTATGATTTATCTAGGGGTATGGAAGGAAAAATTACAGATGTAAAAGAATTGGATAAGCCTATAGCTAAAGAAATTTCTGAATCTAAAGAGTATAAAACAATAGATGAGGCTTTAGAAAATGCCTCTGATGCAGAAAAGACAATATATGGCGATGCCGAACTAAAAAAAGGTGAAGTTAATGGACGTGAATCGTTACAGAGGTCAGATATAAATTATGATGAAAAGGATGAATTTGGCAGAACAAACTTAGAAAGAATGGAGCAAGGGTTAGCACCATTGAAAGATGGAAAACCTATAGAATTGCATCATATTGGTCAAGATATGGATTCCCCACTTGCTGAATTAACAAAAGATGAGCATATGAGGAATGGAAATGACACTATATTACATGATAAACAAAAGGAATCTGATATTGACAGAGGTGAATTTAAAAAGGAAAAAGAGGAGTACTGGAAGGCAAGAGCAGAACAAATCAGAGATGAGAGGGGCGAGTAAAAATGAGAGATATTGTGAAGTTAATTAGTAATTCTAATGCTAGAACTACTGGGAAAGTTAATGACGAAATGATAAATCAGGCGGAAAAAGAACTTAATTTTAAATTTAATAATGAATATAGAACATTCCTTGAAAATTTTGGGGTGTTGGTATCAGGTAGCAATGAAATTTTTGGGTTGGGTGTAAATGGGTATCTTAATGTTGTTAGTTCAACGTTGGAAGAAAGGGAGATTCATGGGAATAGTTTAGAAAAGTATATTGTAATACAGGATTATGGAACGGGCGATATACTAATTACATTAGATGGACAGGGAATTGTATATGAGTCTAGAAGTAACCAAAATAAAAAATTATACGGGTCTTTCTTTGAATTCTTAGAAGGAGAAATTTTATAAGGTTTTCATTTTAAGTTTTATTTTTATATCATTAGCAAGCCGTAACCAAAAGTTACTGCTTGCTTTATTTATTTCCCCACATGCCACTTGCCACGTGGGTGGCACTTTTATGATATAATAAAGTAAAATATCCCAATAAAAGTCTATTTGCCATAGGAGATGTACCCATGAATAAGATTATTTATTTTGAAAAACTATTTACTAAAAGACGAGAAAAACTTCTAGAATACTGCTCAGAACTTCAGAAAAAGGGTAAAAACTTCATTTATATATTACCCTCTAGAGAAGCTATAACAGACGTTAGATATGCACTTATAGATAAGAATCAAGGAATTATCAATTCATATATTATCACCTTGGATGAACTTGAAGAACTTATCATAGAGCCACATATAAACAGTGAAAGAATTATATATGAAGAGTTTGAACAGATTTTAATAGCAGGCATATGTGAAGAATCCATAGAAAACCTTACATATTACAAGAAAATATGCACAAAGAGTGGCTTTATTGAAGAAATCAGATCCTTCATAAAGGCACTAAAAAGGCAAACTGTAACTGAAGATGATCTGATAAACATAATAAATAATGAAGAAAATGAAATTTTAAAGAGCAAACTAGAAGATATTTATATCATTTATAAGGCTTATAATAAAAGTCTAAGTGATAATAATGTCTATGACATAAATGATATATCACTAAAGGCCGTTGAATTTGTGAAAACGAGTAAGGTGTTTGATGATTATGATGCAATTATATTAGATGGATTTATTAATATAGATGTGGTAAATCTGAAACTTATAAATGAAATATCAAAGAACAAAGACATACATATATATGTAAACAGCTCCTTTAGAAATAATCTTATTGAGCCCTTTATAAGGGAAGAGATTGTGAGTAAGCTTCAGACTATGGATTTTGATGTAGAAGATAATTTAGATGGAGAGTATGAAAGTGATGAAAATATAAAACTGTTATCAAGAATGCTTTACTCAGGAGAAAAGCTGAAATCAAATCTTAATTCAAACCAAAATACCCCAGAAGAATTTAAATGTATAAAAATAAATAAGTATCCTTGCATACAAGCAGAGGTTAGAGAAACTGCTAGAGAAATTAAAAGATCCTTAATGGGTGGCGATGAGGTTTCAGAAGTAGCAGTATTTGTGAATAAAAGTACTCTTTATTCCTCAAGTATTATAAAGATATTTAAGGAGTTTAAAATTCCAGTTGAGATGATCTATAAAATTCCTCTTACTGATTCATTAGAGGTTAGAAAAATAATTAAAAGTTTTGAAGAAAATGAAGAGGGAAATATAAAATCAGTTTCTGCATGGCTTAATATACTTGAGGAAAAGTTTTTAGAATATCATGAAATAATTAAACCGGTATTTTTAAATGGGCTGAGTAGTGATTTGTCCTTTGAGGATAAGGTCTTACTGAAAGGCTATGAAGGCTTAAAGAAACTTCTCAAAAATCTAAGAAATAATTTTGAAATCTGCGATATGCTTGAAAATAAGATGGAGAGTAACATATTTGTGGGTTTCTTAAAGGATTCCGCCTTAAATTCAACAATAACAATTGAAAATATGAATAGAGATGGAGTTAAGATTTTAAATACTGACCTTGCTAAGGGAGTATTTTATAAGCATGTATATATACTTGGGTTAAATGAAGGGGAAGTACCAGGGGTTGTTAAAAACGCAGGTTTATTTACTGATAGGGAAGTAGACAAGCTTTACACACAAGGTATTAATTATAGAAATTACAAATATGAGCTTTCAAGGGAGAAGATAAGATTCAATCTCACATTAGCAGCTGCAAAAGAGAGCATAACACTTTCTTATAGAGGTGCAAGTGAAGAGGGTGGCTTTGCCATAGCGTCTTCCTTTGTGGAGGAAATTAAATTTTTAACGGGACTCAAAGAAGAAAAATCTTTGACTATGAGGGATAGATTCAATATAAGTTTAAATCAGGTTATGAGCGAATTGGAATTAAAAACAGTGGTCCTAAAGGATATATTTGAAAAATACTATAAGGGCTTTACTGGTATGGATATAGAAAAGAGAATATCCTTAGCTCAGGAATTTGAAGGAAATATAAAAGACTATTTTACAAGGTGCTTTGTTGAATATCATAGAGAATCGGAAGAAGGCTATAATAATTATGAAGGCTGGATTGGCAGTGATTACGCAGAGGATAAGAGGGGGTATTTTAAGCCATCAGCAGTAGGAACATATTTCAGATGTCCTTATCAGTATTATATGCAACAAGTTTTTGGAATTAGGGATGTAAAAGAGGAAGAAGATAAGTTTAATCCTCTCGAAATAGGAACTTTCTATCATGAGGTTTTGAAAAGATATTACGAAAATACTATAATAGAAGAACTTTATTTAATCGATAATGGTAAAATAGACCTGATATTTAATGTGGATAAGTTTAATAAGATATTTGATGATGAAAGACAAAATCTTAGAGTGCTAGATATAAATGAAGAGCAGAGAGAAAACATCTTGGAAGGCTATAGAAATACATTAAATAATTTTTTAGAGCATGACGCTAAAAGAATGAAAAAATATTTAAAAGATACTAAAAATATTCTTGTCCCATTTTTAATTGAAGAAAAAATTAAAGAACAAGAGGTCTTTGGAGTACCTATTTCCTGCGTGGTGGATAGGGTTGATTTAGAATTTGAGTATGTGGACAATCAGTTTAAACCTACAGGTAAATATATGGTATATGATTACAAGAAGAGCAAAGTATCTGATATTACATCAATGCTAGGAAGAGAAGATTGCCAAATTGTAATTTACTATTATATGGTGGAATATTTATTAAAAAATAAATTTAGTAAATTACTAAAAAGTAGAGAATTAGATTGCATGGGTCTTATTTATTTAAGCGTAGAAAAGCAGAATAAGACTGGCCTAATTAAAGAAGGTTTGTATAGAACTGAGTACAAAGCCTCTACTGATTTTGGTAGAAAACACTTTGATGTAAATAAAGATATGTTTAATATACTCACCAGGTATGTAAAAGAACTTGTAATAGATGCAGCTAAGGACATAAAAAAAGGAAAGTTTAACTACAAATCTAATTGTGACTCTTTTGATGGGAAAAGTTATGGTGGATATAGTTGCTCCTTTAAAAATGTATGCAGATATAACAAGAATAAGATATTTTTAGAAAATGTAGCTTTTAATGGAGGTGATTCAGATGCACATTAAAGAGAAGTTTAGCTTTGCCAAATTCTTTGGACTAAACAAAGAGCAAAGTGCAGCGGTGGATGTCCAGAAAAATATTTCCCTTTCAGCAGGAGCAGGCTCTGGCAAGACAAGAGTTTTAACTAGCAGGTTCCTAACACTGCTAGATAGTGGTACTTCCATAGATGAAATTGTAGCTATAACATTTACTGATAAAGCTGCACTAGAGATGAAAAGTAGAATTAGATCGGGAATACTGGATAAGATTGCAATAGAAGATAAGCAAAGTAGGGCATTATGGCAGCAACAGTTAGATAATCTAAACAGAGCTAATATTAATACTATCCATAGCTTTTGTGCAACAATCGTTAGAGAAAATGCTGCGTTTTTTGGTATTGATTTTAATTTTGGCATAATTAATCAAATTCAAAAGACTGTATTTCTAAAAGAAAAACTTTCTGAAATAATTGGTACCATGGTTTCTAATGAAAATTATAGCATAGAAGTTAGTCAACTTTATAATTTATATGAAAATGATGATTTAGGAGAACAATTGTGCAGTGACATACTAAAGCTTAGAGAGGATATAGCTGAAACTAGTGAGAGTGTTTATGAAATTTCAGAAAAAGTAAAAGGGGAGAAGTTAGCTAGCTTTATTTTAAAAATAGTTAGTGAATTAGATGAGAGCTATTATCAGTACAAGTTATCAAAAGATGTGTTAGATTTTGGAGATCTTCAAAAGAAAGCATTTGAAATACTAGAGAATAAGCTTATGTGTAATAATTATAAGGATAGATACAAGAATTTTTTAGTAGACGAATTTCAGGATACCAATGAACTTCAAAGAAAAATATTATACAAGCTTACAGCAGATGATAGTGGAAAATTAATTCCGAGGAAACTCTTTATAGTTGGGGATTTTAAGCAAGCTATTTATGGTTTCAGGGGAACAGATTCTACAATATTTAAAAGGGTATCTAAGGATATGGGGGAAAGTGGACTGAAGTCTCTTAATATATGCTATAGAAGTAAACCTGAGATTATAAAGGGTATAAATGAAATATTTCAGTACCTTATAGAAGACTATCAACCACTTAAGCATAAAGACGAGGATGAAAATCAGAATAATAATAATAAAATAGAAAAAAGAATAAATATAGTTACCTATAGTGGTGAAAAATCAGAGGATTTAGATGTAATAAAAGAGGCAAAGGCAATAATAAAAGAAAAAAGAGGAATTGAAGAATTTGTAGCAATTCTAGAAAGAATAAAAGAGAGTTTTGGAGAGGTTATGACAAAGCCCTCTAAAGGACCGGAAGCAGTAATAAAATCAATAAAGCTTTTGAGAGATAAAGGACTAAACTTTAAAGATATCTGTATACTTGTACGAAGCAGAAATATAGTCCCAGATATTGAAGAACAGCTGTGCAAATATAAAATACCTTACTGTATAATTGGTGGAACTGGGTTCTATGAAAAGAGTGAAACAAAGAACATACTAGATTTATACGAGTTAGCTGTCAATGGGTTTAATGAAAAACAGACAGATCAGCAGTTAATTAAACTTTTATCAGTACTTAAAAGTCCACTGTTTCAACTTCCAGACGATGTGCTCCTAAAAGTAAGACAAAAGGAGCTGGAAATAGGGGATAGATCTTATGTTGATGCTATGGCGTGTACAGCACAGGAGCTTTCGGAGGAGTATCAAAGGAGCAGTCTTCTTAAGTCCTATGAATACCTAAAAGAATTGGAAGCTTCAGCAAAAAAAATGAGTGTTGTAAGAATATTAGAGTGTATAATAGACGGTCGCGGAATTAGAGAAATATATCTTTCTAAACCTAATGGAGCACAAATGCTACGAAATGTAGAAAAGCTTTTGAGGCTGGCAGAGAAGTACGATAATGAAGAATTTTTTAGTAGCGGAGAATTTATAGAATACATTGAGTGTCTGAGTGATAATAGTAATAGTGAAGCTGAGGCAGCACTTGATACAGAAGATTCAGAGGCAGTAAAGGTAATGACAATACACGCTTCAAAAGGACTTGAATTTGAAGCAGTTATTGTGCCGAGTATTGAAAGAAACGTAATTAATTTAAGTAAAAATCAAAATAAGAAGGTAGGATTTATACACTATAAAGGAAAAATACTTTCAAGATATAACATGAGTGGAGAAGAAAACAGTGAATTTATGGGGGCTCTAAATGAAAAATTAATAGGAGAAATCCATGAAGAAATAAGAATATTATATGTTGCTATGACCAGAGCCAAACAGCACATTGTACTCACAGGTAAAGAAGAGGAGTATGATGGAAACTTTGAATTGTGTGATGAAAACATAGTGGGAAATATAAATACTTACGGAAAGATGATAAAATATGCAATGAGTGATGGTAGAGCATGTCTAGACATAATAGCTTTTATGAATTCAGAGGATATGGAGCAAATACAGGTGCAGGAACACAATATAAAAGAAGAGGAAATAATAGATGAGGTAGGTATAAGAAAAAGAATTTTATATAAACCACAAATTAAACCAAGAGTCTATGCCAGTGCTTCAAAATACATGAGCTATAGTAGTTGCCCGAGAAAATATTATTATGAAAATATTTTAGGTGGAAGGTATGAGGATTACACAAAAATACTGGAAGTGAAACTACAAGGAAAAGCAGCAGATTTAGAAAGTGGAATAGATAGCGCAAAGCAACTTGAAGATCCAGCTAAAAATAATATGAAGGCAACAGATAAAGGATTACTTGTTCATAAGGTTTTAGAACGTATGAATAAGCAGGGTAATGAGAATTATGAAACTTATATTAAAGATATTTTAGATGATGATTATTTAGAAGATGAAATAAAAACCTTTGTTAACAACTATTTATTAATAGAAGAAAAAGAAAATAATGAATGTATTTATGGAGAACTTATAAAAAGTAGTAGCGAAGTATCCTATCTACTAGCGCCACTTCTAGATAAAAAAATGATGATAAATGGTTTTATTGATAGACTGAAGCTATATAAAAAAGGTAATAAGAAAATTGCTGTAATTATTGACTATAAGACTAACAAAGTAAGTGACACCTATAATGAACAGCATTTTAAAGAAGTATATTCTGATCAATTAATGATATATGGGAAAGCAGTAATGTCCTTACTGAAGGCTGATGAGATAATTCTAAAGCTATATCTGCTGCAAACAGGCGAAGTGATTTCTATTGAATATGATGAAGATAAGGTAACTAAGCTTATGAAGGCTATGGATGAGGGTTTCTATAAAATGAATACTGAAGTGCGGTTGGCTGACTATGAGAAGAGTGAAAGTGAAAACTGTAGCTGGTGTAAGTATAGAGAAGGTTGCTGGTTGTGGCGAGAAGTGCAAACTCCTTAAAATAACCAATTAGTAAAAGTAAAGTCAAAGCACAGTGAAATCGAAGCATATCTACTTATAAGTGATAATGTAGGCGAAAACGTAATTATGATTTATCAAGATATGTGGCATAAAAGTGGATCAGTAAATATGCTGACAACTGATGCAGTAAGTGATATAGGGGACCAAGCGGCATACTATGAGTGTTTTTGTAGATTAGAAAGTAGGGATTAGCTTTTTTATTATCTGAAATTTTAAAGGAGATGTTCTAATGGAAAAATTGGTAGCAACTAGGGTTGGTTATAGCTGTTTGTGTAACGTTTTTTGGATCAAAGCTAATAAAAAAGATTATCGAGGACCAATGGAGCATATTGATGATAAGTTTATTTTACTAGGAAAGAGTTATTATTAGATTATGAAAGACTAAATAGTGATTTACCTTTTATAAGGTTACAAATTTTAAGTCTTAATCCACTTGAATACATAATTAATGTTAAATCAACTAAAAATATATTTAACTATGATTTAAATAATTATTATGTTGCCCATATGGAAATTGTGTAAAGACATAATTAGTTTCTAACAAAAATAAAATAGCATTTTAAATGAAAGGTAAATTAGAACAGGCAGGAAAATTCATGGTATAATACTATTAGGTCAGGTGACCCGGGGTAAGGTATAATAAAAAATGTTGGGAGTTGATATAGTGATTCCACAAGAAAATTTAATTAGTTATGAAGAGTTCGAGATAATGGATAGTGGAGATGAAAGCTTAGAGTTTATAAATGGAAGAGTGTATATGCAAGCAGCGCCGTCAGTAGCACATCAAATTGTTGTTACAAACTTGTCTACTGAATTTGGCAATTATTTTAAAGGTAAAGACTGTAGGCATTTTGTTGCTCCTTTTGATGTTATATTTGAAAATGAAAGAGAAAAGAGCAAGGTTCAACCAGATTTAGTAGTTATATGTGATAAAAGTGGCCTTAATGAAAAAAATTATGTAGGCGTTCCAACACTTGCTGTTGAAGTTCTATCACCATCTACAACATCAAAAGATTATATAGAAAAGATGGATTTATATATGAGATTCGGGGTAAAAGAATATTGGATAATATCGCCTAGGAGTAAGACTGTTGAAATATTTTCATTACAGCAAGGTGGCACATATTCTGAACCGAAGATCTACTCCAAAGATGATATAGTGAAATCACAAATATTCGAAGACATTCTAATTAGTCTACAAGAGTTATTTGTATAAAAAAAATCATTATATAAGCTATAAAAATGTAAAAAACATTTTTATAGCTTTTTTATTTTGGTATCACTATAAAAATAGAGGGTCAGCTATCGATGATGGATGTCTAGATGGGCTTTGCACTGAAGGTAGAGAAAGATTCATATGAAAAAGAATAATACTGAGTATGATGGATAGGTATTTAGCGCCTATCTATTATTTTTTTGCCACTTGCCACGTGGGTGGCACCATTTTTCGGAATTTAAACCTTCGACGCATCTTTCGACAGGTGACAGTCACCTTTGTGGGAGCGAGAGCAATCTCAGTCGTTCCTCCTTCAAAAGTACCACTAGGGTGGCACCATTTTTTTTATGGTGAAAAATGGAATATATTAAGCAGGTGTTCCATAAGATTTATATAAAAGTTATCTAAATTAATTAAAGAGAAGAATTATTATGGTTAATGAATAGAGGAGGTAAAATGGATAAATATTGCAGCCGGTGCGGAAGTCCTATAGAAGAAGAGGGAGATTTTTGTAGCCAGTGTGGATTTAAATTTCTGGAAAGCGAAAATAGTTTCCCTGAGAACTCAGTAACTAGCGAAGAAATTATAACAAATAATCGTGAACAAAATCCTGTAAATAGGAATAACGGGTTAAATAATAATAATATTATTATTATTATTATTATTATTTCAGTAATTATAATTGCACTTGGGTCTGGATATTATTTTTATAAAAAATTTAATTCAGGAGGCAATGTTGCAGATAAACCTAAAGTATTAACAAATAATACTACTTCAACTGAAAATAATAAAGTTTCAGATCAGAATGTGGAAAAATCACCACAAGGTACTCTTAATGAAGAATTAAATAAATCTTCTACTTATTTACCAACTTTAAATAAAAAATATACATATTATAATAAATATGTTGATGGTGATGAAGGTGAAGTAGATGTATGGGTAGGTCATATTGAAGGAGTGCCTTTAATGTCAATGTCTAATATTATTCCGCAGTCTGAAGTTTTTACTGAGCATATTGTAAAAAGAGATGATGGAATATATTTGATAGATGATTATAATCCTGAAATTTATATAAAATATTTACCAAGTGAAATTCTTGAAGGTACTTCTTGGGCAATGGATGGAGTAAGCTTTAAAATTGAAGAGCTAAATGTTAGCTGCAATATGGGATTTAAAACTTTTGAGAATTGTATTGTAGTAAAACAGAATTTTGCTCAAGCGGGCTATAGTTACAAAGTTTGGTATGCTCCTGGTGTTGGAGTTGTTAAATCAGTTTATGCTGATTCAGGAGGTATGTATCAGAGACTCACAGGTATTTCAGATATGAAGGAAAGTGAAGTGAAAGAACTGTTATTAAAGTATTCAGCCAATATTGACAAAATCAAGTGAAAAGCACCCCTGGGGTGCTTATTTCTATCTTTCATTTGAGGAGGTTGTTCCATCCATTTATATTTAATCATTATCTTCGAACCTTTTTTTGCATAATCCAATTTATCTTTTGAAATAAGTCCAAGTTTAATAGGCAAATCATTTCTCATACTAAAAGATGTACCTAATGCAGTAAACCCTAATGGTGTACTGGATATTAAACTGGTTACATACATCATTAAATAAATTAATAATCATATTTTTTATACTTGTCGTGTCAGTAATGAAGGCGTTTAATATGTTTTGAGCTTCTATATCAATAGTTTTATATCTGAATAAATTAAATACTGTTAGCGTTGCTGACTGTGATGTATAAATCATCCATAATATACCTAATTCTGATGAAGTTAATTGTATTTTTGCTTCCGTTGCCATTTAAATCCTTCTTTCTTTATAAATTTGTAATTACAAGATTTATAAGAATACTTTTATTAGTAAAGTTTTTGAATCTATAAATTTATGATGCTATTAATTAATATTATGCTTTAATCCATATTAAATTATACTTTTATATGGTTTTAAAAAAAATGAGGGCTTATAGCGGAAACCAATTCTATTCACTTTACTCTAGGCTGATGAGATAATTTTAAAGCTATATATGCTGCAAACAGGCGAAGTGATTTCTATTGAATATGATGATGATAAGGTAACTAAGCTTATGAAGGCTATGGATAAGGGTTTCTATAAAATGAACACTGAAGCGCGTTTGGTTGACTATGAGAAGATTGAAAGTGAAAACTGTAGCTGGTAATAAAATATAAGCTAGCGAATCAATAAGAACAATTGTTCGCATGAAATCCAAAATTATACTAATACTATATAGAAACTTATTATATGAGTAATATAGATGGTGATGAAAAATATAATTATTTGAAAAATAAAATCCATAATAATGAAGAACTTACAAATGAAGAATTATTAAGTTTAACATTTATACCATTAATGAAAGGAAAACTAACCAGATCAGAAAGAACTATAAGGAGTATAGTGTGAATCGTTAATTTAACAGAGGTAATTTACACATTAAAAGTCAAATTAAATAAATTAGATGTAAATAGCAAACCTATTGTATAGTGAAGAAAGTTTTTCATTATATTATAGGCTTTTTTGTAGTAAGATAGATAATAAGAGAGGTGTTTTTATGCAAAAACTATTTTTATCTAAATTAATAGCATATGATTATTGGCTAAATATGAGGAAAGGCTTTTCACAATATGGTCCAATTCAAAGATGTCCATGCTGTGGCAAGATAGGCCGGTTTAAAAAACATGGCTATTATAAAAGATACTATAATTGCAAAGAATTCTCGGATAAAATTGAAATACGAAGATATATTTGTCCAAGTAAAGGCTGTAATCATACTATTTCTATGCTGCCTAACTTTTGTCATCCTAGATTTATCAATGGGATAAAAGAAATATTCATATGTTTGACGGAATACTTTGAGAGAAAGGGCACTGTTAAAGAAGTTTTGGAGATTGTAAAGAAATCAACAGGTGTGAATTTATCAAGACAGCTATTATATTACTATTTTAAAAGGCTTATTGATAATTTACGCTATATAAAATCTACATTAAGAGTCTTAGATTCTAAGATAAAGTTGCCAGAGGATTTGGGGGATAAAAAAGAAAAAGCAAAGAAAGTATTAACTCTCGTGAATAATTGGTCATGCCCGATCAATATGCTTTCACAGAGATTCCATGAGGAAACGTTAATAACTTTGCTTTGCAAACAAAAACCACTTTAATTGTAGCATTAATTTAATGAAATATAAATACCTTTGCATAAAAAATTCAGCAACACTGTATTTTCCTATATTTATAGATGCCTCTGTGATATTTTTATATTATATTAAAAGAATCAGACATGATGATATAAAAATAATTTAATGGAGGTTTAATAATTATGCTTGATGAAAATACTCGAACAGCGATAGCTCTAAAAAGATTCTCATTGCTTGGTCCAGTAATAAATGGACAAGTATCCAACAAAAAAGCTTATTTTTCAGAAGTAGCAGCACAACAAATTGAAATGCCACATTATGGTTTTAATAGTTATTCGCCCAAAACAATTGAAAATTGGTATTGTAAATACATCCGTGAAGGATTAGATGCCTTAAAACCAAGTGTTAGAGGTGATAAAGGTAATATAAGAAAGATCCCATTTGATATAAAAGAAAAGATATTGGAGTATGTAAACAAGTATCCTAGAGCTCCTAAGACGGTTATTTATGATATGTTATTAAAAGAGGAGGTTATACAATCAAATACTGTATCTCTTTCTACATTTTATAGATTTCTTAAAGTGGTTCCAAAGACACAATTACCAGAGGAAGAATTAAAAGATTTAAAAAGATTTGCACATCAAAACATTAACGAATTGTGGCAAACAGACGTTATGTATGGGCCGTATATTAAAGTGGGAACTAAAAAGAAACAGACTTATCTTTTCGCATATATTGATGATGCATCTAGGCTAATAACACATGCTGAATTCTTCTATTTACAGAATTATGAATCATTAAGATATTCATTTAAAGAAGCAGTGTTAAAAAGAGGAATTCCAAAATTAATTTACACCGACAACGGTAAAATATACCGTTCTCAGCAGTTTGAATTTATATGCGCTAGCATAGGAACGGTCTTAATTCATGCTAAGCCATTTTCTCCAAACGAAAAAGGTTATGTATAGTAAATGATAATGTAAAGTAAAGCCGTTAAATGTTATATATACTGTGATAGTTGTAGATTTACTTTACATTATTAAATGTATTTCGCTAGCGGAAGCTTTTTAACCAATCAAGCAGATTGTTATTATTTTGCCATTTGGGCTGCTGTTTGGGTAATACATCAATGTACGCTTCTTCAATTGCCTTACGTTTTTGTTTTGAATCTGCCCTCGCATAGATTTCAGTTGTTTGGATTGAACAGTGCCCAAGAATATCTCTTATATACACCAGATTTACTCCTGCTTGAAGCATATGCATGCTTTTACTATGTCTAAGGCAGTGACATGAAAATTTATCTGGAATTATTGAAGAATTACGTTGTCGTGCCATATTAACATACTTATCTAGAATATAACCCACTCCAGCTCTTGTTAGCTTTCCGTGACTTTTATTGTAAAATAAAGGGTATTGATTTGCTTGAGGCACAAGTAATTGATTTTCTTTCATATACTCCTTTAGTATTATAACTTGTGAATCCATTAATGGAACAATACGTGCTTTATTTCCTTTTCCAATCAGTTTTATAGTAGATGGTTTTTCAAAACGTAACATAGATGGAGTTAGGTCAATAACTTCCTGCACTCTTGCAGCAGTATCATACATTAAAGAAAGTAATGCTAGATCACGCCTACCGCCATTACTTCTAACATTAGGCATTTTAAGAAGTAATTTGATACCTTCAAGTGACATATAATTTAAAGTCCCTTTTTCTGCTTTTTTAGCCGGTATAGAAAGAATTCTCTGCCATTCGGCTAAGTTATCTGGATTTTCGTACTGCAAGTATTTAAAGAAAGAATGTATAGCTGCCAAACGTACATTCCTTGTCTGTGCAGAACATTTTCTTTCCGATTCAATCCAAGACAGGTACTCTTCTATGGATTTCTTACAGATATCGTTAAGTGTGATTTTCTCAGCAGGCATTTTTTGTATGTCTCTCATATATACGAGTAATAAAATAAATGTGTCACGATAAGAAGCAACAGTATTGTGGCTAGCTCCTAATTCATTAGGAAGGTATTTTGTAATAAAGTTTGTAAGATAATATGAAAAATCAGTAGGTTTCATGATAACTCTACCTCCGGGAACACATATGAACAAAGTTTGTTAACATTTGTAATAATATTTGGATACATATCAGCAGTTAAACGAACATACTTGTCTGTTGCCTCCAATGACTTATGTCCCAAATATTTTGAAAGTAATGGCAGGCAGTAATATAAGTCAAGATCTTCATCCGACATTTTAGCCAGTGAATGAACACTGAAAGAATGACGAAAATCATGTACTCTAGGACCTTTACCCCTTCCACCATGAGATATACCAGCCTTTCTAAGAATTTTACGGAACCATTCATACATAGTATCACATGAACACTTATCTCCATTTTTCTTTACAAAAAATATGTCAGTTTCATCAGCATTAATACGATATATTGACTTATATAGATTTAGAACATCTACTAGCGTACTTGATATAGGAAGCATTCTGTCTTCCCCATTCTTAGATTTACGTATAATAATATATTTTTCTATTAAATTTATATCGCCACATTTTATTAATAAAGCCTCATTCGCTCTTAGACCACATCCGTATATCAGCCTAAATATTGCAGGATAAATATGTGTTGTCTGTGAATTTCTAGTCAATTCAAGCGAGTCACACGCATTAAAGAATAGTTTAATCTCATCTTTTGTAAAAATATATGGAACAAAAGTTGTCTTATAATGTATTGACTTTCTTGCAACATATGAAGAATATCCAATATTATTTAAAAATATGGAGAAGTTTCTAATATCATTAATCCGTTTATATCTTGTTACATCAGCTTCATTCGGACGTTTTGTTGCCCAAAGCTCACAGTCTTTCCTTGTCAAACCTATATTAGTAATATTATTCTCAATGAGAAATCTATCAAAAGGAGTAAAAACGTACTCACATTTAAACTCATAACCAAGGCTACGCTTAAATTCAATATATTGGGTGATAAATGGTGAGTATTCACTGTAATATTCAATCATCTATATATCCTCCTTCTGAGTAAAATGTTGTGTTCATGGAGGGTACCTCTAAAGCACATTGGCGGAGAGATGATAAATCTATTCTAAGATATGATTTTGTAGTTTCAATATTTTTGTGACCAAGCACCTCTGAGATTATGTATATCGGTGTTTTTTTTTCTAATAAAAATCCAGCAAGACTATGTCGAAGCGCATGTGGTCCATGTTTTTTATTTTGAATAGGGATCCCAGCATATTTCATGTATTGATATACAATGCTATGAATTGTTGGCTCTTGCAGTCTTTCATAAGATGGATTCACATGTAAAAAAACAAAGATTGAGTTAGAGTTAGGCCTTGCATACTTCAGGTAATCAATAATAGCATTACCAACATCCGATAATATAGGTAATTCTATTCTCCTTCCTGTTTTTTGTTGGTTCAAAATAATAATATTTTGTTCCCATACGATGTTCTCAAAAGTCATACGACATATATCTGATGCTCTTAGACCAAGCCTTGATGCTAAGAGAAGTATAGCATAATCTCGCTTACCCTTCGGATTACCCCGGTCAACTGCGTTAAGAATAGATTCCACCTCATCTTTTGTGTATGTGGTTGGCAATCTAGCCTCTTTTTTATAATTATCTTTTGGTACAAGATAGGACCAATCGGTACAAAGAGTATTACTTTGGTATAAGTATTTTAAAAAACCTCTTAGTGAGCATAGTATGCAATGCCGAGTTGCCGATGTATAAAAACTAAGACTCTTAACAAATGAAAGTATATCCTGTTGAGAAATATTTTTAAAATCAGAAATGCTACTTGTATCTAAATACTTTTGGAAGCGCACTAGATATAACCTATTACTATCTAATGTATCTTTAGAAATATTTCTTGACCTACGGTATATGAGATAATCTGAAATGATAGTTCCCATTGTTCCATTAAATTCAAACTTCTTTTTGGAAGACCTATAAGAGATGTTTCCAGTTAAATTGTACTCTAAAATAGTATTTGCACAACGAATATCATCTTTATGCCATCTACTTAACTCTTGGTATGACTCTTTTCCTATTAAATGTTTAATGAATAATTCACAAGCTTCTGAATTGTACAGAGTAATTCCTTCTTTAGTCATAAATGACTGAATGTGTTTAGCACAAGTTTGATATCTATTAACCCTTACCTCCGAGTATTCAAGCTTAGTTAAGTAAGTCAGTAATTCTTTTGACATTATATTTAATGAACTAGATAATTGATTTTGTTCCATGGTTACTTTTCCTCCCATAATTTATTAGGTATTTCCTATATATAAATTATAGGTTTAATAATGTAAAGTTAAACAGCATAAATCATAGTATTTACAATAAGTAGGTAATGTTACTTTACATTATCATTTACTATACATAACCTTTTTAATGCAAAGCTTTGCATTAAAAAGGCAAAATTGAACGCTTTTTCTTAACTGTAAGAAAAAGATTCCTGTCAACAGTAGATCCATTAAAGCTGCAATCTATCGAAGAATTAAATGAAAGATTTAAAATATGGTTGGAATCTGACTATCAGAGAAAACAACACTCAGCACATAAAAATCTATCTCCATTAGACGTGTTCATATCTCAAAATGATAAGATTAAACTATTTAAACATCCAAGTCTATTAAAGGAAAAGTTCTTACTAAGAGAAAGAAGAAAGATTAAGCACGATGCTACTTTCTCTATGAATAAGATACTATACGAAGCCCCCGAGAGCTTCGCTAACACTGAAATACAAGTCCGCTACGAGCCAGAATGGCTAAGGTCTATTAGTATTCCAGTACTACTATATAAAGATGATAAACTAATGGGGGAAGCTCGTCAAGTGAATTTTCATGAAAATGCTCATATGAAAAGAAAATCAACATATAAGCCATTAAAAAAAGTTGATATACAGGGTGACAACAGTGAGATAGAAATTACAGAGACAGAAACAATAAGTGAACAACCAATATTATTCAATAGTATTATGGGAGGTCTGCATAATGTTTAAGCAATTTTATGGGATGAAATTCAATCCTTTTTCAAAGGAATTAGATATTGAAAACTCTTTTGAAAGTCTGGACCTACTGGAAGTAAATTCTAGATTTAAATATATTAAAAGTACTCGAGGTATATTTGTGCTGATTGGAGAACCAGGTACTGGTAAATCAACGGCTTTAAGAAATTTTGTAAAAGGATTGAACCCTGGTTTATATAAAAGCTGCTATTTCACATTAGCTACTGTTTCGGTTTCCGATTTTTATAGAGGACTATTGACTGAACTGGGGGAGATACCCTCTAGCAAAAAAGTAACTATGTTTAAACAAATTCAAAATACAATAAATTCTCTATACTATAATCAAAAAATAACCCCTGTAATAATACTTGATGAAGTACATATGCTATCAAATAGTATTTTAGAGGAATTGAGACTTTTGTTTAGTTTTAATATGGATTCAGAGAGCCCCTATATTTTAATTTTATCTGGACAAACTCAATTAAAGAGTAAGCTTAATTTATCCATTAATGTTCCTCTTAAACAACGGATAACAGTAAAACATACCATGGTTGGATTAAAAAAGGATGAAGTTTACGAATACTTGAATAGTAGAATGAAATTATCAGGAGTAGCAACAACAATATTTTCAAAAGAATCAGCGGAGGCGATAGCCTCAGTATCAAAGGGTTTTCCAAGAATGATAAATAAAGTTACAACTGCCGCTTTGATGTATGCATATTCTATGAAAATGGAAGTTATTGATGAAGATTGTGTTTATCAGGGATACAAGGAGTGTGAGCTATAAGTTTTGGTACGAAAACAGAAAGAAAATGATACGAAATGTACGAGTTTAATACAAGAATTGATTAACATGAATATTCTTAGGAATCCTACAACTATAAAAGCATTAGCTACTGAAATAATCAAAGCTTGTGATAGCTATCTTGCACTAAGACTCTCCGAAAATTCATTAAGAGATTTAATTTGGCATTATGGACAAGCTCATGGGACAAAAATATTTAATGGAAATAAATTGAACCCTACCATTTTAAATAGAATAGGAAAAAAACGAGCTTATTTAGTAGAAGAAATGCTTAATGGTTTCCAATTTAAAATGTTATAATTTTTAAGCATCATGCTTTGCATGGTGCTTAAAATTCTCTTAGAATTTGCTGAAATAATAAGCCTCTATTAAACCTAATTTAAACTGACTAATCTAAGGCTTAATACTAGATTAATTTGATAAAATTAGCTTATTTCTTATAAAAATAGCCCTAAATAATTTGAAGATTAACTCTAATATAAAAAGAAAATCGACAGTATAGAGTTAGCAGATAAGATAAATATAAGTGATAGTAAATTAAAGTGTCTTACAATGTTATATGCATTATTAGAAAAATTTGGAGATGATGAAAGCAAGAAAAAATTTAAGGAGGTATTTAATATGACAGAAATAGGGAAAATGATATTAGAGGATGGAATTGCTAAAGGAATGGAAAAAGGTAGGAAAGAAGGAAAAGCACAGCTTTTATTAAAACAATTAACTAAGAGATTCAATAAAATACCTAATGAATATAAAAATAAAATAATGGAATTACCGGATGAAACTATAGAGATAATAGGGCTTGAGCTATTTGACATGAAAGATGTGAAGGAAATAGAAAAATATTTTTAGGATGGGTTAACACAGGATAGGCATTTAGTGCCTGTCCATTATTTTTTTTGTAACTTGCCACTTGCCACGTGGGTGGCACCTAAGTTATATTTTTGGAAAGGCTTCAGGAAGTCACGTACTTGATCCTATATTCACCATTGCAAACAAGTTAAATTTAAATATTACAAGTATTTTTTTAGATCCTCAATTTTTTCTAACTCAAAGATATTTGATGCGTTAGAAACCATTGATTCTACCTCCATTTCATTATTAAAAATGTTTTCCACGAGCTTATTCATATCAACTATATCATTGTTATTAGTTGTATTTTTAATCCATCCTTTTAATAATAGTTTTTCCTCAGAAGTTAAACTATTAAAATTAATTATTATATTCTTTAATCTTTCTAAAAATTCCATAGCATTTATATCTTGATCTAATAAAAATATTGCTGAGGAAATATTTTTAAATCCATACAAATATTCTTTAGAATATCTATTAATATCTACCAGTATATATTTAAAGTCTAAAACATTATCTCCAAACAATTGACTACCAGTTATAATATCTTTAAAGTTTGTAGCACAGGTCCATTTGTTAGTACCATTATAAAGAACAATGGGAATGACTGCAGGAAGTCTAAATCCTTTTCTAATTGACTGGACCACTCTCCTTTAACAAATGTGTTAACAAAGGATAAAAAAGCATCCTTAGTAGAAAGTAAATCTTTATAACTCTTATCATGAATATTATTTAAATCGTTTTTAAAACTCATAGTATTACTCCTAATTATATCAAATTTCACGTATAAATAATATATATATTATAATAATATTATTACCATAATGCGAACGTGTATTCGCATATCTATATTTTAAATTTAGTTAAATTTAACTAGAATCTTGTAAAATTTAGCAAGAATTTAATTAAATACTTAACTGATGTATTTATTATAAAAAATAATAGCGGATGAGGAAGTAATAAATTATGGCATATAGATTCAGATAAGTTATTAGATGACGAATATAAGATAATAAAGGTCAAATAATCAGTGTTGCACATGTCACTTAGGTGGAATAAATAGAGGAAAGTGATAAAATGGAAAATAACCTATTGAATGGGATAATGGGCGCTTGCGTTGCTGATGCTTTAGGTGTGCCAGTTGAATTTGTAAATAGAGAAACGCTTAGTAAAGAACCCGTGACTTACATGCGTTCCTATGGTACCCATAACCAGAAAGCGGGGACCTGGTCTGATGATACAAGCATGACATTGTGCCTTATTGATAGCCTTTCTAAAGGGCTTGATTATAATGATATAATGAATAATTTTATTAAATGGATTAATAGTGGAATATACATATCTGTTGCAAATATGTTAATAGGAAGCATGGATATTTTAAGCGGAGTTGAAGTGAGTATTAAAAGTAGCGGGTATGTAGTGGATACACTTGAAGCGGCTATTTTTGAGGTTGAAATATAGTTAAAGATTCAGAAGAATATGTTAAGCTTGTAAGTAGGATTATTCATTAGGAATATCTATATCTTCTATTATATCTTCTGCTTCTATTATAATAGGTGAAGTTGGTGTTAAACTTTCAAAAAAATCATCATTTTGATTTTTATAAGTTTCATAAATATTATCGGAGTTAGTATAAATTTCATCTTTATTTTTTATATATTCTGAATCATTTTTAACATTTACGATTTCTGGTTTGATGTTTGTTGAGTCATTTTTGGATGTTTTATTGATATTTATAAAACAAGACGGTTGTTGTAACATGTTCAAAATAATAGAATGCTTTATCAGCCTTAATTTCTCACGCTCCTCGTCTGTTTTCATTTATAAAATCCCCTTTATACACTTTTTATTTAGGTATTGTGACCTTCTACATAATATGTGTAAAATAAAAGAGTGTTACTTGAAACTTAATTACATTATTTTACAATTTAAATTTGTTGTGTGGTATGATTATGATATAATGGACTTATATTATAATCATAAGATATAAGAAAGTATGCTTATATACATACTAAAAATATAGTTTTACAAAGAGAACAAGGAAAGGTCATAGGTAATGATAAATGAACTCAGTGAAATATAATCAATACTTAAGACATGTTGAATTATGTAGAGAAAGAATACAATCATTTTCAGAATATCCATACTGCGTGCCAGCTATAAAGGATTTATATATATTGGAATTTCATAAGAGTGTAACATTTATTGTAGGAGAAAATGGTACTGGTAAATCAACAATACTTGAAGGCATTGCGGTAGCATATGGTTTTAATCCAGAGGGTGGAACTAGAAATTTTAATTTTTCTACAAATGATACCCATTCAGATTTACATGAAAATCTTAAATTAGTTAAAGGAGTTAAAAGACCAAATGATGGTTTTTTCTTAAGAGCAGAAAGCTTCTATAATATGGCTACCAATATAGACGATACAGGTGCCTCTGGTTCATATGGAGGGGTTTCTCTACATTCACAATCTCATGGGGAATCTTTTCTATCGGTTATTAGCAATAGATTTAGTGGACATGGTTTATATATTTTAGATGAACCTGAAGCTGCATTGTCACCATCAAGACAAATGTCTTTGCTAGTTTTTATGGATGAATTAATAAAGCAAGGTTCTCAATTTATAATAGCTACTCATTCACCTATAATAATGGCTTACCCAGATTCAATAATTTATGAATTAAGTGATGGCATAAAAGAAGTTAATTACAAGGATACGCAGCATTATAAGATAACAAAAGCATTTCTTGATAATCCAGAAAGAATGCTAAAAACACTTTTATTTGAAGAATAAATAAAGTAGCAAATTTGCTGCGCTCATAAAAACCCTCGGGGGACGTGAACATTTATGGAAGGATGATAAAATATGAAATGCGAGCAGGTAGAGCAGATTTAGAAAGTGAAAACTGTAGCCCGTGTAAGTATAGAGATGGATGTTTAAAATGAAATGCTTGGTTACAATATAAGAGAATTAAAATATTCACTCAATTATGGAGGATTTATATGGGAAAAATAGATTTAATTAACTTAGCAAATAAATATTTAAAGCATGAAGAATATAATTTTACTGGGTATTTGATGTATAAGGACAAACAAGTAGCTGAAATAAAAGACACAGAGTTTGTAAAATCATTGGATGATAATCTATTACCAGTAATAATGATGAATAAGAATGCTGTATCATTAGAAGTATGGCTACAAACTAGAGTAATAGACACTACTAGGACAAATTCAAGGCAAGTAAGGCGTAGGTTAAGTGTTAGATCAGAGGTTCCTAAGGAAATAGTTATTAAAGCTAGAGCTATAAGTATTACAGATAACTATTGGCTAAAATGGATAAATGAAGATGTAACTTATAATGAAGTAAGAAGCAGGTTATCGGATGGACTAAATACGGTTGCTTTGTACGGCAATGCTACAGAAATAAACTTTAAAGATGTAGATATAACGCCTGAATTAACCAACATAGGAAGCTTTGAGAAGTGCTGGAAGCTCATTGATGGATGTTGGTATATGATAAAAAAGGGTACTTATAAGGAGAATTTTGCGGAAGTATTAATAGCAAATATTGCAATTAACCTTGGATTTCATGCTGTTAAATATGAAGCTATGGAAGATGGTGCATTAGTTAAGTGTAAAGACTTTACTAATAATTGCGAAGTCGACTTCGAGCCAATGTTCAGCTTTGTTCGGGATTATTGGGAAATAGATGATTCTATAAGTATATTAAAAGAACTTGGTTATATAGAAGATTTTTTGAATATTACATTTATGGATGCTTTGTGTTATAACATAGATAGACATACCTTTAACTTTGGAATATTAAGAAAAGATGGAGAGCCAGTAGGACTTGCACCAAATTTTGATAATAATCTAGGCTTATCAGGAGTTCTTAATAATAGCGGTTTAGAAAATACATGGTATTCAACATCATTTACAAGAAATAATTATAAGCCAATATTAGAAGAGTATAATTATGATGTACCTAAGATTGATTTAGAATGGATAAAAAGACTTATAACTGATACATTAAAAGATTTCCCCACATTAAGCTCAGAGGCAGGATTTAGTGAGGTTGTATTTAAAATAATTAAAAACAATTATGAAGAACTATTGAAGTAAAAATAAAAATGCACTCCCGCTGTTGTGGAGAGAAGTGCATTTTTCTTTTATTCTGAGATAATGCGATAATAATATTGGCTTATTAGAAGGGCGATGGAATAGGAAGAAACGAGCAATGCCACTTGCCACGTGGGTGGCACCTAAGATATATTTTCAAGTTTAAAGTGTAGAATGATAAAGGTCAAATAATCAGTGTTGCACATGTCACTTAGGTGGACTAAATAGAGGAAGGTGATAAAATGGAAAATAACTTATTGAATGGAATAATGGGCGCTTGCGTTGCTGATGCTTTAGGTGTGCCAGTTGAATTTGTAAATAGAGAAACGCTTAGTAAAGAACCCGTGACTTACATGCGTTCCTATGGTACCCATAACCAGAAAGCAGGGACCTGGTCTGATGATACAAGCATGACATTGTGCCTTATTGATAGCCTTTCTAAGGGGCTTGATTATAAGGATATAATGACTAATTTTATTAAGTGGATTAATAGTGGAGAATACACACCCTATGGAGAGGTTTTCGATGTAGGAAATGCAACCAGAAAAGCGCTCAGACGGTTTGAAGGCGGAAAAGCTCCTTTGGATTGTGGAGGGCTATCTGAAAATGATAACGGAAATGGGTCGCTTATGAGGATTCTGCCGACTTTATTTTATATTAGGTCTATTTATGGAGAAGAGTTCACTGAAAATGATGATGCCATGAATATAATTCATGAAGTTTCAGCACTTACTCATGCACATAAACGAAGCACAATTGCATGTGGAATATACATATCTGTTGCAAATATGTTAATAGGAAGCATGGATGTTTTAAGCGGAGTTGAAATGGGTATTAAAAATGCAATTAATTACTATAAAAGACATGATGAGTTTGCCGGTGAACTATATCATTATAATAGACTAAGTGATATGTTCTTTTCCGAAACGCCTATTAATAGTATTAAAAGTAGCGGGTATGTAGTGGATACACTTGAAGCGGCTATTTGGTGCTTGCTAAATACAAAAAACTACAAGGACTGTGTTCTTTTAGCTGTGAATCTTGGTGAGGATACTGATACTGTTGCTGCAGTTGCAGGAGGGCTTGCAGGGCTATATTATGGTTATGATAGTATTCCTAAAGAATGGATTTCTGTTATAGCAAAACGAGAGTATATAGAAAGACTTTGTAATGAGCTAAGTGAGGCTGTGGGAAAAGTAGAAATACAAAGGCTTAGGCAATTATTATTATAGTTTACGAAAAATAAATGTACAATTTTCATACAATATAATGTGGTTGTTGTAAGAGTTTTAAAATAACAAGGAATTTCGCCATACTGGATTTAGCACTATTACGAATCATAGATTCTGAATTATTTTCAACATTTATGCTTTCTGGTTTGATGTTTGTTGAGTGATTTTTGGATGTTTTATTGAAATTTATAAAACAAGATGGTTGTTGTAACATGTTCAAAATAATAGAATGCTTTATCAGCCTTAACTTCTCACGCTCCTCGTCTGTTTTCATTTATAAAACCCCCTTTATATACTTTTTATTTAGGTATTGTGACCTTCTACATAATATGTGTAAAATAAAAGAGTGTTACTTGAAAGCCAATTACATTGCTACTAATATAGACAATACAGGTGCCTCTGGTTCATATGGAGGGGTTTCTCTACATTCACCATGCGAACATATATTCGCATGGCAAGATTCTAGTTAAATTTAGTTAAATTTAACTAGAATCTTGTAAAATTTAGCAAGAATTTAATTAAATGCTTAACTGATTTATTTATTAAGATACTGAAACTAATGCCTTATACAATCGTACGTGAATTCTTGGTAGAGAATTTACAGAATATATAACTAAAGGATTTGTTTTAAATGATAAAATGGTTAGAATGGAAAGCCTTTGGAAAAGACTATTTTGATGAACTTTTGGAAAAAATTCGTGAAATAAGAGTTAGCAGAAAGAATCCGCAAAAAATGGATAAAATAATATATAAGCAAAAAAACAAGTAAATTTGCATGTGTTCCATTGACGTATGCAAAAACATATGATAAACTACCTATATTGAGGAGGCGAGTGTAATGAATAAATATAAATTACCTATGTTACCGCCAAATGCGAATCTAGAAACAAAGGCAGTATTGAAGGCACTAACAAGAGCAAGCCGGTCACTTGCGGAGTTAAAAGGTTATGCGGATACTATTCCAAATAAATATATTTTAATAAATGCTATAACGATAAATGAAGCAAAGGACAGTTCTGCTATTGAAAACATTGTAACTACCCACGATGATATATATAAAGCTATGAGTGGTAATAGTATGATTAATTCAGCCGCAAAGGAGGTTGTTTCATACAGAAGTGCTTTATGGCTTGGCTATAAAAAGGTAAAAGAGAATGGAATGCTTACTACGAATATGATTGTTGATATTCAAGGGTGTATTGAAGATAATCGTGCTGGAATCAGAAAACTACCTGGAACAGTTTTATTGAATGAAGCAACAGGTGAAACTGTATACACTCCTCCAAGCGGTGAAGTTGAAATTTTAGATTTGATGAGCAATCTTGAAAAATATATTAATGAAGATTTTGATGGAGTTGATCCTCTTATTAAGCTTGCGGTAATCCATTACCAATTTGAAAGCATTCATCCATTTTATGATGGCAACGGAAGAACAGGTAGAATAATAAATATTTTGTACTTAGTATTAATGGAACTCCTACATAGCCCAATACTTTATTTGAGTAGCTATATCATTAGAAATAAATCTGCTTATTACAAGCTGCTACAGGAAGTTCGCACCGATGAAAACTGGGAAGATTGGATTGTTTACATTTTGACTGGTATAGAGGAAACTGCAGAAGAAACCTTATCTCTGGTTAAGAGAATAAATGACGAGGTTATAACTATGACTGCGGAGATTAAAGAAAAGCTTCCCAAGATATACACAAAGGAACTTATAGAACTTTTATTTTATGAATTTTACACAAAGATAAAATATATTGAGGAGGGTTTATCAGTTTCGAGACGAACAGCAGTTACCTATCTACAGACTTTAGAAAAAGAAGGTTTTCTTGTGTCAGAAAAGATAGGTAAGGAGCGAATTTATCAAAATAAAAGATTATATGACCTGGTAAAATACACTAAAAGTAGGGAATAATAGTATGAAGCTCATATCAATTCGTATATATGCCTCGAAAGCACGCTAACTTCAAGATAATGAAAACTTTTTATAAAGGGAGGCAAAGTGTAAGCAATGAAAAACAACTGGATTAATAATAAAAACTTTCACAATAATCCGCAACTAGTTTCAGAGGACTTTATAGAGTTTGACGCAAAGATGCAAGGTGGATATCAATTTTTAATTGATAATCAATATGATAAAGCCGTTAGAAGTTGGATAGACGTTTGGAAGAAATAAACCTAAATATAAGAACTGAAAATAGTTCTAGAACACAGGGTATAGTCAAAGATGAAAAAGATTCTGATATCCTTAGTAATAAAATAGGAAGAAACGAGCAATGTTCTTGCGGTAGTGGTAAAAAATATAAAAAATGTTGCGGGAAGTGAAAAAAGCAAATGATAAAGAATATTTTAGAAAGTACTTCATTAAAAGTGAATTGGCAAGGGGAAATTGTATCTATTCAACCTAGAACTAGAGTCTGGAGATATCTTACTCATAATCGGACACATTATTACTTAGGATACAATTTGTTTATTGTAGGAGATAGTAGTGAAGTTAAAAAACAGTTTACAGTTGCAATTTCAGAAAAGCAGCAGTTAAAGGGTTTATTTCAGGTAGGTGATGTTATGGAGGGAACAGCATGGACAAAAAAATATGAAAAAAGAGAATTTGCTGATTATTATAAAGCTGGTGCTTTAAAACTTTTGAATAGAGCAACCGTGAAACCTAAAATTATAACACCACCATGGATAATGGTCCCTCCAACAATGAAGACGTATGAAGAAAGAGGTGCTAGATTATTAAGTAAAAGTTTGTGGAAAACAAAATGTTTTAAATGTATCTGGGCCAATATGGCTAATGTTGAAATTCAATGGGATTTCGATAAAGATATAAAAAAATACCGATTTGAGACATTTTGTTATGGACCATATTCATGCGGATTTTATAAAATGGGTAGAGCACGTTCAG
Organism: Clostridium sp.; assembly: GCF_050717635.1. Taxonomy (GTDB): domain Bacteria; phylum Bacillota; class Clostridia; order Clostridiales; family Clostridiaceae; genus Clostridium_AD. Next base: position 181,576 of record NZ_JBOITO010000039.1, on the reverse strand, counting down.
TTCCTTATAAAAATAGAGGGTCAGCTATGGATGATGGATGTCTAGATGGGCTTTGCACGGAAGGTAGAGATGAAGACGATTAAGATTATTTTGTATTCTTGAATGTGTTGTGTAGTATGGTTATGATAGACAATACTTTTTAATTTGGGGTATAGAAGCGGTAAAAAGAATTAAGGGTATCAGTGGGAGCAGTGTATATAACAAGTTAAAAGTTATATAATTCGAAAATGTATAAACTTCGGGAAGATGAAAATACAGGCATGTATTGTAAGGCACTACTAGATATAGTAGATTTAATAAAATTTGAAATGCAAGGTAAATTAGAACAGGCATTGTTAGAAGGAAATTAAGTTTAAAATATACTTTTGCCACGTGCCACGTGGGTGGCACCTAAGCTATCAAAATGTAAAAAACATTTTGATAGCTTTTTCCTCAAATGCATAGCTATATAAATAATATTATATTATCTTTAATTATTGTACAAACTCCTTCATAAGTATCTATAGTCCCACTTTTAGTATCTTGTACCTTAACAAAATTCTTATAATCATATCCATTATCTTCCTCTATCCAATAACTTGTTATAAGGTGATTCTCAATTAGTCCTTCAAATTCTTCTTTAATCCCGTCATATTTAAAAGTGAAATCTTCATGCATTATCTCTTTAACCTCTTTTGTGTTATCATCTATAACTTTAGTTTCGTATATTTTTCTATTATCTTTATCATACCATATAGAATAATTTAAAAATGATAACTCACTATTATCCATTTGTATAGATTTTAATAATTGTTTTTCTAAAGTTTTCTTATTAATTGAATATATATATTGAATCTTACTCTCAAAATCCTTTACTCTATAATAAATATTTTTTTCATCCATGCCAAAGTATCTTGTCCATGAAGTAATCTCTGTCTTATGGATTTGATTGAAAGGAATTATCTCACACCCTTCCTGTACAGATTCAACAAATTTATCTAAGGGGATAACATTAATACTTTCTCTATATCCACTTTTATAAAAGTCTTCTTTCTTAATTCTTTCCTTAAACATATCTTCAAGTTCATAATCTTCCATATAGGCTTCTTCAAAAACTATATATATTTTACTATCAACAATATAAGATATAAAATAATCTCTAGTACCTAAAACAACTCTTTTATCTTTTATTTCATATTCTTTTTTTTCTTTCAAATCGCATAGAATGGCATAATCATACTCACCTTGAATATCTTTTTTTACATCAAAATGTTCTTCATCTATATTACAATTGCTACTATTTAAAAGTAAATACCTTTCACTAATAAAAATAAAAATAAAAGTTACATCCTTTTCTATAGAGTAAATTTTATCTATTTTACCATCTATAAGATTAACTTTGCTCATAAATGTTTCTGTGCCATTATACTTTACCTTATAAGAATTGGTATATATACAATTATTTAAAATATAATTATTATAATAAACATCTGCATAGGTATCTATTCCTATTTTGTTTATCCTGCAAAAATGTTTATTCTTCATATTGTATTTATAGAAATACCTTTTGTAATCTTCTTTTTCACATTCTGTAGTGCTGAAAATAAATTCAGTATCGTCAAATGGAATTATTTTATCTATTTTAGACTCAAATTCTCTTAAATCAATTAAATTCATATGTACCCTCCTGTGATATTAAGTTACCGCAATAAAATACCACTGTATTCTTGTATAATTATATGAAATATTAAACATAACTGTAGCCATTTAAACCAGTACATGTAGTTAGCAAGATATTTTGTGGCAACACTATGAAATCCATACATCCATTCTTTTAGTTTACTATGAAAAGCATTTATATGTTGTATATGATATATAGCTTTTTTATGCTTTCCTCGTTTAATTTGTTGTAGCTCAACACCTGAATTTTGTGCAAAACGAATATAGCTTTTGTGTGAATAGGTACAGATGATAGATTCATCCTCAATTCTGCATGTAAAGAGCCTTTCTAAATCTGTATGTTTCATTCTACCTTTAACACCTCTCATATGGGCTTCTCGAGGCATAGTAAAAGTTGTGCTTCTCTTGTGGTTGCCTTTAAATGATTCTAAAAAAAGCCTCGTCAACTTCAATTACGCCACCGACATTACCTACGCCCATATATACTCTGATAGCATCTAAAAATTTATGTCTCCAAAAAAATGACGTAGGTATACTTATCCCCACAATTTCGGCACATTTCCTTATAGAATAACCGTTTATCATACATAAACTCTCCATAAACCTTCTTATAGTATTATTATACTATATTATCTAAAATCTATCCATTTTCAACATCTTTCTTAAACATAGCCTAATTTTAAAAGGTTAGAAGGTTAGAAGGTAAGATGGTGATTCATTAGAGCTGTTTTATTTAAAGTGTGAACCTGTAAGCATAGAAGTAACGAGATTAACTGCAGAACTTGCCACTTGCCACGTGGGTGGCACCTAAATATTTTGATAAATATACAAATTTATACTATAATATATATATATTAGTAAATTTACCTTTAGGGGGACGAAACATGCAATTAACTGTAGAACAACAAAAGTTAATACAGGGGAAACCAAGTGGGCAATATCTCAAAGCATTTATCCACATTCATGGTTAGTTAAGGGTAGAAGCTTTACTAGTATAGGGTTTGATATGAGTGGTAAGAGTAATGTACTATCGAAAAATTATAGGACAACAACTCAAATTGCTAAGGCTGCTTATAGTCTTTTAGATAAGGATCCAAATATAATAAATGATGATAATTTTGTAAAACCTTCATTAATTGATAGGCAAGGGTATTATCCTACATGTACGCAATTTAAAACTACAAAGGAGGAAGCGGGTTATAATATTTCAGAAATAAAAAATACCTTATCTATCCTATCAAGAAGCAGAAGATGAAGGTATGCAAGAAACTATGGAGAGAAAATTACTATACGTAGGAATGACAAGGGCAAACGAGCTATTGTATTTAACAAGTAGCGGGAAACCTTCTAGATTTTTAGAAGATATTGATTCAAAGTACTTAAAATTAAAGTATAAATGTAAATTAAGTAAATTCTATAATGTATCTATGGAAAACTATGCTTATAAGAACAATATTATAGATATATATTCCCGTGAAGAAAAAGTAAGACAGTGGATTATAAAGGAATTAAATAATATTTATAAATATCCACAAGATTTAATAAGTGTAGAATATAAAGTTAATAATTTTTCTAAAATAGGACTTGTGGATGTTGCCATTAAAATTTATAGTAACAATAATCCTATTCCATATGTATTCATGGAGGTTAAAGATCCTCATACGAATTTGGAAAATGGTCTAAACCAATTAAAATCTTATATGTCAAACAGTAATACTTGTCAATATGGAATTGTAACTAACGGAAACGAAGTTACTATTATTAATAAGGATTTTGAAATTATAGATGATATACCTGAATTTAATACGGCTTAATATTTACTGTGAAATTGCAGCAGGGCTACCTATATACATGAATTCTCAAGCTCAAGATAACTTTTACGTGCCTACTGATTGGGTAGGGAATAGTGGTGAACATTTTATTTTAAATGTTAAGTCATCTTCTGCGAAGCTGCAATATTAACGACTTCAGAAGGAGATTTAGACTCTCACTGAAGGTTTCTATTTGCTATAGTGTGTAACGTTCACTTATAGAAGTGGGATGCTTTCCTTCTGAAATGTCGTTAAGGGAGATAGCATGATTGGTGCAAATATCGATAATGGAGACTTAGTAGTACTGGAGGTTAGACAAACTGCTGATAATAGGGATATCGTTGCTGTGGCTACAGATGCAGAATCGGCAACGTTAAAGAGATACATGAAAATGGGAGATACAATCCTTTTGATACCAGAATGGATGGATAGAAATCCAATATATTGGTCAGGCAGTACGATTATACATAAGAGCAGCAGAACAAGGACACTCCGCAGCACAATATGAAATTGCAGATAGGTATGAACATGGAAGAGAACTGGAAAAAGACTATGCGGAGGCTTTAAAATGGTATAGAAAATGCTATACTTAAAGAGTATTGCTACTACATTGCCTTATAATAATGTTGTAAATATATTAAAGAACGATGATGTAAATATTGTTAAGAAAAAATTATCGACATCATTCGGTTTGCCCCTAGGGGTCTTTGTGAGGCCTTGGCTGAACTTGCTATTGGGTTAGAAGAGTGATGAAATAGGAAGAAACGAGCAATGCCACTTGCCACGTGGGTGGCACCTAAAAGCTATCAAAATGTAATAAACATTTTGATAGCTTTTTAATTTTAAAAAACTTAATTACAGCTTCCAAAGTTCTAAAAAAATATTTAAAGAATGAAAAAATATTCTGTAAGAAAAAAACTTCTTAGCTGGCTCATTGTACAATTATATTATTAGATATAAATATTAATTACGTGAGGCTTCAGAAGAACTAGTTTAAAAATAAAATATCAGCTAGTGAATCAATAAGAACAATTGTTCGCATACAATCCAAAATTATACTAATACTATATATACACAATATTATGATATAATAGAGGAGGAACAGATATGGATTACGAGAAAATTGAAGATTCGGTGCTTAAAAGTGCTATGGATTTTTTTCAACAAAATGCAGTTGATTTTTTTGGAATAAATACTAAGATAATAGCACCGGCACAAACAGAGCTAAAAGATATAAAAATAAATACACACTATATGGATTATACCTTCTATACAGAAGATGGTGATTATCTTCATTTCGAATTCCAAACGACAAATAAGAAAGAGGATATAAGAAGATTTATGTTTTATGATGCATCTTTGCATTATAAAGGAAATAGAAAAATAAGAACTATAGTGGTATATTCTTCAGATATTAAAAAGGTAGAAAGCTATATAGATGCAGGAAGTATCAAATATAATATAGAAGCCTATTACATGAATAATATAGATGGTGATGAAAAATATAACTATTTGAAAAACAAAATCGATAATAATGAAGAACTTACAAATGAGGAAGTATTAAGTTTAACCTTTATACCATTAATGAAGGGAAAGCTAACCAGAACAGAAAGAACTATAAGAAGTATAGAATTAGCAGATAAGATAAATATAAGTGAGAGCAAATTAAAGTGTCTTACAATGTTATATGCATTATTAGAGAAATTCGGAGATGCTGAAAGCAAGAAAAAATTGAAGGAGGTCTTTAATATGACAGAAATAGGGAAAATGATATTAGAGGATGGAATTGCCAAAGGAATAGAAAAGGGTAGGAAAGAAGGAAAAGCACAGCTTTTATTAAAACAGTTAACAAAGAGATTCAATAAAATACCTAATGAATATAAAAATAAGATAATGGAATTACCCGATGAAACTATAGAGATAATAGGACTTGAGCTATTTGACATGAAAGATGTGAAGGAAATAGAAAAATATTTTTAGGATGGGTTATCACAGGAATAATATTGAGTATGATGGATAAGCATTTAATGCTTATCCATTATTTTTTTTGCAACTTGCCACTTGTCACGTGGGTGGCACATAAGATATATTTTGCAAGGCAAATTTTTACCTTTGGTGAATGATACCATATAAATATAAGCACATAAAAAATAAAAAGTAAATGTGAATGAGGGATTTTAATATGGATAAAGATTTAATACATTTTTTAGGATTAGATGAGGAAAAGGAAGTAATAAATTAAATACTCAAAATACAGAGTATAGAAAGTTTATTAATCTTAAGGAGGTAGAATTTGAAGATTTAGAGAAGAATAATAAATTATTATGTGATACAGATTTAGCATTATTAATTGGAGACTATGAGGATACTGAAGGCATGACAAAGCTTGATTATATTATACAAAATGCACACTTAAGAGATATAAAGACTGTATTGCTATTAAGTATGAGCAGCAACATAGATAATGACATAATAAGAGAAATATCTACAAAAGTAAATGTGTTAGTACCAATCATAAATAATCAAGTTCAACAATATGAGCAGAACGCATTTAGCTCTTTAGATAAAAATAATCTTAAGGAAGAGCTAGTAAAGCAGTATATGAATACTATTTTAGAATTTACAACAAAATGTACAAGTGTAATTGGACCAATTTATATAATAGATACATTTACACATCATAAGGGTATAGCTTATGTATCTTCAGCATCAGCAACTGGAGAAGATAGAGCAGAGAGAGCAGCTACTTTAGCATTAATTAATATATATAGTTTTTAAAATTATAAAGAGTGTAAGGTACTTTTACTTACTTTTTCAGGTGATGAGAGTTTAGGCCTGTTAGAGATTAATAATGCAGCACAAATTGTAGTGGACAACTATGGTGATAAGGAAACAATACTATTCACTGTAGTGCTTGATGAAAGTATGGTGGATGAGATGAGGGTAAGTATTATTGGAGTATAAATTTAATTGTGAATGCGGTGAATAGTTAATAAGTATCTAACTATTCATTTTGTCACTTATTAGTGGAGGGACATCATTTTTAATTTCAAATGTGACAGCATTCCCCTAATTTAGCAATGCTAATGTGATAGAGTGGAATTAAGAGAATTTTTTAAAATATAATGTAGAAATTAAATATATATATTTTAATCGGAGGTTATGTATAAATGGATTTAACTAAACTTAGAAGCATTTCGTTTTCCAATATACTAAAGTTGAAAGATCAAAGTATTATTCCGTTTTATAATTATGGTTATTTTAAAGAGTTATAAAGTGGGCATGAAATTTCAGGTTACTGTACTAAATGTGAAGAAAATGGTTTTAATATGGTCTCAGGCAAAAGTCTTAGCCTTATGACTTATGGAACGCATACAATTGATTATAGGGGATACTTAACCGATGCTCCATTACATAGGGAGGATTGGCATAAAGATGGTGTAATGTTTGTGTTCGAAAATCCTGGTAAAGCACCGAAAAAATATAACGGGTTGGATAGTGAAAAGGGAATGTATCGATACTGTGAGGAATTGCCATATAAAAAAAGACCTATGTTAAATTCATGGTCATGGGTTAGATAGGAGGGGAAGACGCACCAAAGTGATTTTGCTTATCCGAATTTTTTCAACCAGAAAAATTACGGAGCGCTCATTTTATCTCTTATTTTATTATTTAAATTGGATAATGCCTATGTAACTAATGCAGTTAAATGCGGTACTGAAAGTGGAGATAATACTAGAAAATATTGCAAAGAAACGGTAAATATATGCGTAACGACGCATTTGCTTAAAGAAATTGAGGTATTACAGCCAAAGGTAATATTTGCTTTTGGAAGACAAACATCCAGAATTATAAGAAAAGCACCCCAAAATTCTAATGTGATTTATTTACCACATCCAGCAGCACGTGTAAGTAATTTAGAGATGAGACGGTCTTATTCATATGGGGTTTTAGAGGCGTTATGCAATGCTTCTGTAATTAAAAAGGACAGTACAGAATATGGTGAATTAATTACATTATTTGAGTCGGCGAAATGCGTTTAGAACTTGCCACTTGCCACGTGGGCAATGTCATCAAGCTATCGTGTAAATAAATTACAATTAAAAGCTCAATGCTTAAAAATCAGATAAAACATAAATATCAGTAGCAGCATGCAATATTTATGTTTTATCTATATTTTCGACTAAAATTTGTTATGTTTTGATTTAAAATAATTTTGACATTGCAATTTTCACTATTTATGAGTAACTTTAATAAGCCATCAGTTATTTTGACTGAAAGCTATTTTGAATTTTCAGTTTAAATATACCAATTACAATGTTCTTTTTTTATTTAATGAATGTTTGTTAGCTTTTAAGGTCATTCGCCTATTAAATTTCCTTCCTGGACGTACGGGTATTATGTTTCGCGATATTTCATCCATGATGTTCTTTAGTATTTTTGATCGTTTTCTAGAACTTTTTTGTAAAAGCATATAAACTAATGAATTTTTTAATTTACCTATGAGAATATTGGTATTAACCTTATATTCATACTTTAAATTTTTATCTTTATTTCCTTCCATAATTATTGCGTTTGCATCCATTTTTGCAAGTGTGACCATGTTAGATAAATACATGCTTGCATAAAAATCCTGCTCTATAGAAATAGGTGTTGAACCAGTAAAGTTTTCTATTTGTAGTCTGTTTTTTAGTTCATCATATTTTACCTCGATTCCCCACCGCCTGAAATAAAGTTCTTTAAAGTCAGATATACTAAAGCTTTCGTTATATATATTTGTTAGCAATGTCTCTGTTATTTCATCACTTAATTTAAATTTAAGAACTCTCATTCTTATAATTTTACCCTTATGTTTTACTTCAATTATCTGATCAGCATTTGGTGCATTAGCTACAACTTTTAGAAATGAACTAGATACACGCATCAGATAATGTATCTTTTTATTTTCTATAAACGAAATTAAATCCCTTGATGGATAACCTCTATCGAATAGAATCAAGTCATTTGAAAAACCTATATCCTCTAATTTATTTATAAGTTGTTCAGCCTGAGTTCTCTCACTTGCTCTATATTTACCTAATACAGAAGTTATAATCATATCATTTTCAACATCATACAATCCACTCGCTTTAGCGCGAGCAATTTTCATACTTTGATTTTGAATATAGCCATATTCAATTCTTAATTTTTCAGTATTTTCTATTTCTAATATTGTTCCATCAATACTTAATAGCCTATAATTTCTGAACTTTTTAAAATCGGTATCTTTGTAGAACCACTTAATTATTTCATCAGACATTTTTATAAAAGCTTGGGGTGATATTTTTTGTCTAGCCTCTGAAAATGCTTGCTTTGTAACATTTAAGTTTGTCCCATTTATTCCTTTATAAAAATCATCTAACTCTATCTGTAGGCTCTTTTTTACGAAGTTTAACATAAAAACTACGATACTTTTAAAAGTCATTTTATTATTTCCCATCCTTGTGAAATATGTATTTTTCATTCTTGTTTCACACATAAATAGTATATCATTAATAAGTGTATTTGTTATTCTAATCCCTTCTGCAAGAAAATTTTTTTTTGTTTTCATTAAAAACACCCCAATAATTCATAAGATATACCCCGAAATAAGGTATTCAAATCGATTATTAGGGTGTTTTGTAAATGTCAAGTGTTTTCGTTGATTTATTTAAACATATTATCTTCCATTTTGTGTATTCTTAGCTTGATGACATTGGCCACGTGGGTGGCACCAAACAATAAGGAGAATAAAAGATGAAAGATTTCAATTTATCGTGGACAAAATATGCACCATTAGAAAATGAGGCAACTATCACAGATCCATTAGCGTTTGATTATTTTGCACAAATTCTTGGCAATGTTGTCCTACCAAGTTTTACGACAAGGACATCACGTGCAAGATATTATAGTATGGTGTGTTATGGAATTTATATTTCAAAAAAATATTTAGAATTACAGAATATAACTTTTTACGAAAAAGATATATTGGAAACATTTAAATTTTATGAAAAGTTATGGGCAGTAGCAATAGTAGCTAACTATGATGGTAAGCTCACGGAACGTGACGGGAAAGAACGAGAATTAAGAGGTAAACGGGGGGCTTTAAAAGCATGTCAAGATGGGATTACAACACTTGGAAACAATTTTAAATTTCTCACTAGACAATTGGAATTAGGTGGCCTAGGAGCATATAAAACAAGCATGGAATCTCTTGAATTAATAAATTCTTCCTATAAACTGACCCATAAGGGCGAAAAATTGGCTAGGGCTCTAGTTAACCCTGCGCTATATGATAAATTAGTATTAAAGGCTATAAGGGAGCAAAAGATTGTGGAACGTGAAGGTAAGGCTTCGTTAAAATCTTTTGGGTATCATATAAGTTTAGATGGTTTTACGTTTCAGGATAACTATCACATAGAGGAGAGAGACCTATTAAGAGAATATATTATGGACAACCCTAATAATGTTATTGCAGTTAACTATATTTTAGGATGTTATGATGAGGAAAATAGTAATGTGCTTAAAAGCATAGAAAACATTGTAAATAGCACTGCATCAACAGAGCAGGGACAGAAAATAATTGAAGGTTATAAAACAATATTAGCATTCGAAAATTTAGCAATACTATTTAACCGTTTGTGGTGCGCTATTATAAAAGCTGCAGAAGAGCGGTTCGGAACAATTTCGGTTGCTGAATGCGTTGTGAACTGTAAAGAACAGTTAGATATTATTTTTAAATCAAATGTAATAACAGAGCTTTTAACAAAAGTTAATTACTCAATTATAATAGGGAGTTATCACGGTTCAGGGTTTCAATATTTACTTTCAAATTGTTTAAAGAATCAAGGCGTAGACTATGGAGCATTTATTATAGATTTAGTTAAATATCATAATCGTGTTATGGACAAGCGCAGTAGTGGGGCGTGGATTGCAATGGATGGCATGAATCTTATTGTAATGAATGGATACGATTATCCAAAGAAAACAGAAAATTTACCTTACTTACATAGTTACAAAATACCAAACATTATGACATTAATAAAAGATACGGGGTGGGAACTAAATGGTGAAATATACTGATTTTTTTGATATAGTAGATAATAGTGGTAATTTGCCAATATCAGCTTTATTTATGACCTATGGATTTGATGCAGGATTATTTGAACATCATGTGCTTCCAGCTTTTCTTGGAATTGTAGATGATCCAAATGAAAATGAACTTAGATTTCGAAATCAAATTGAATTAAGGTTAAAAGAAGTTCCGGTGGCCGTTATTTCCGATGCAAAGCAATTTAATGGTGGAAGAACCTTTCTTTATGACCATATTGTAGTGGGTACACAAACATTTCATCCTAAATGCTATATGCTTTTATTCAAGGAATATTTAAGGGTTATTATATCTTCAGGAAATATAACAAAATCAGGTCTTTGTTATAATGCAGAGCTTGTATGGTATGAAGATTTATACTTAGATAAGATCAACTCTATTTCAAAAGAACTGAATGACATCCTTATATTTATGAATAGAAAATATAAATTGGACAAAGTTGTTGCTGTACAAGAAATAAGAAAATATTTAGGAAAGTGTCAGTTTGCCGAAGCTTTTCCAAAGGTGATATCTACTTGTGTAAAACAAACTGTCTTTGATAAGATACAAGACGAACTAAAAAAGTGTAATGGTAAATGTAAAACTATTACGGTTATGTCTCCATTTTTGAAAATGATAGAGAAAAGGAAATAGAAAGTACTTTGCTCATGTCATTTTTTGACGAGCTTAAAATTAAATACACTAATGTAAAAATAAAAATATGTTTTCCTGCTTATTATAACAAGCAAGAAGAAAAATATATGGTAAATGCTCCGGTTGGAATATTCAAGGAAATAACAGCGAAATACAAAGACCTAGGGTTATTTGTTGTAGAAAGAGAATGGGAACGAGAAGATGAGGATTCTATTCCAAGAACTTTGCATGCAAAACTAATTTATGCCGAGTTTGACAATGGATATAATTTGTATCTTAGTGGATCAGTGAATTTTACAAATAATGCAATGAGATCAAGTGTAGAGAAGCTAAGAAACATTGAAATTGGCATTTTGAATTATACAAAATCAAAATTGCTAATACCAAACTGCACCAAGGTTACGGCTGATAAATTATTGTTTGTAGAACAGGAAGAACCAGCAAATAAGCCGACTTGTTTTGTAAATAGTGCAGTATACAATGGTATAGATTTGATCATTGAATTTAATATTAAGAAGATGTCAGTACCTTTTAAAATTTATTATAATGATCATGTATTAACGATTGTAACTGGAATTATTACAGAAAAACTAATAAAGAACTTTTCTTTGAAGAGACCACAGGACTTAAAGGTTGTTTGTGACGAGTTTATTTTTTTTGTCCCAATTTTAATACCGAATAAAGAAGGTATAGTCACTGAGGATTTGAAACTTTCATTTGATATTGACATGAAGGATATTATTGATTATCTAGCTGGTAAATATAAAAGTATGTCAGAGTTAGAACGTAAAAAAAGATTAAGTGCAGGACAAAATGAAGTCAATCCACCAGCAGTGATGATATTTTTTAGGCAGAATTTACAGAGGTTTTTTAAAGCAATAGCTTCTTTAAAACAGGGGCTTGAGCTACCTTATTATACTGAGAATTCTTTTTATAACTATCTTACTTCAACTATCGGAATTAAAAATCTAGTCGGTATGATTTTAGAAGATTATAAAAAGAAAGTAACTGGTGATGGTGAAACATTTTTGTTTCTAATTGAAATTTGGAATGTAGTAGAACATTTAGAATACCAAGAGGATTGGTTAAAAGATATTTATAAGAAACAGGTGCTTAACGAGCTTATGAAAGAAGCAAAGGCTACTGTGATGAAGATTGTAAAAGTTTCAAGAGGAAATCTTAAAAATCAATATCTATTAATGTTAAAGGGATATGGCTTGGAGGTGTAATATATGGATGCAAAAGAACTTGTTAAACTATTTGATTTATCAAAAAGTATAGATAAAGAATCGGCAAAGCTACAGACTAAAACTTGTGCAACATTGATTAACATGTTGGAACAATCTCCTGGTGTTATTCTTGGTGATGATGTTGGTATGGGAAAAACCTACATTGCATTTGCAACAGCGGTATATTTTTTAAATAAATACCCCAAGAAGTCTGTAGTTATAGTGACGCCTAATTGGCTTCTAAATAATAAGTGGTATGGTGACATTAGAAATTTTATCGAAGTAAACCTTAATACAAGCGGGTCCTCTCTTAAAATAGAGCAAGTAGCAGAGATAGAGAGAGAATATTCTTCCTATATTAGCCAGATTTCTGAAAAATCAAAACATGCAAAGGTATTATTAATTCCTATTAATATATTTTCATCTATGGGTTGGAAACATGAGAAAAGCTTCTTTTTATCCTGTTGGTTCAAACATAAGCGTTTTTGGGGAAAGACCAGAGAAAAGGTATTAAAAGCTTTAGGTGGAGATGCAAGTGTAAGAAGTCCATCAGAGTTCAGTGACATGGGTATTTCTTATGAGTGTATAGATGAGTCGTGGTATGAGAGCTTAGATAAGGCAGAAATATCATCACAAGAGATTAATCAGGATACCATAAATTATATCTGGAAGGAAATAAAAGAATTAAGGTATAAGGTAATTAATTCAATTATCCCTAAGGCCTCCCTACTAATATTAGATGAAGCTCATAAAATGAAGAATGAGGATACTGTTAAGAGACAGTCTTTAGAAAGTGCAATAAATAAGAACTTTGATAAGGCTATATTTCTAACTGCAACACCTTTTCAATTAAGTGAAGGTGAACTTAAATCAGTAATGTGTTTGTTTGAGGCAGGAAGAGCATCAAAAGAAGAAATAACAAAATTTAAAGGAAAAACTGAAACTTTATTTAGTGAAATGCAAAAGTACATCATGTATACCAATGAATTTGAACGTTACGTTAGGAATTTAACTCCAGCAGATAATTGCATACTTGAACAGTTGATAAATGGTAACCAGCTAGAAGAAGTTAATTTTGATATTAAAGAGACTTACCAAGTATATTTAGACCTTTGCCAGCAGAAGAAAAAACTTGAAAAAATTATGCGACCCCTTATAGTTCGAAATGTTAAAAATAAGGATAAATATCGAAAAGAAATAATAGGAGCCCTGGATACTGATGAAAAAGATGGCATTCCACTTACAAGTGAATCTTACTTACCTTTTGCTATGATGGAAAAAACCATATATGAGATACTAGCAAGTGGAGAGCAAACTTTTATTGCAAATGTAAAACAATCATTTACATCATCGTTTAGGACAGCTAAAAGTACAAGTATATACAATAAAAACTTACCATCATTAAATATGTTAAAAGCAATGAACATTGAAAAAATAAAGCATCCAAAGATAAATTGTGTAGCAGATGAAGTAGCAGCTAATTTGAAAAATGGTGAAAAGACTTTAGTTTTCTGTAATAGAATTCATACAGTATCAGAACTAAAAGACAGTATATCCAATCGACTTAGTAAGTCCTATCAGTCAGATATAAAACGATTATTTCCAGAAAATCAATTAAAGGGTTTTGAAAATTATTGCAGAAGATTTTACAACAAGCAGGATCCAGCGTGGTTTTTACTTCAAGAGAACTACATTTACTCAGTGCTTATACCAATTATAGAAATTTGCAAAGGAAAAAAGAGCATGTTGCCAAAGGCTTCTGACATAGCGGAAGAAGCTTCAAAGTTATATGTAAGATATAATTCAACAGTAAAAGCAAACTATATGTATTTAAAAAGAATTATAGAACATTTGGTATTCAAGTTAACACTACCTAAACTAAATAATTGGAAATGTATTATTAAGAAAGAGTCAGAGCAGTGGTATATGACAGTACAGAACATTTTAAATAAGAATTATATAGAGCTAGGGGTCAATTTAATACAGAATGATGATGAGATAGACTCTGTAGAAGATATTGATAATGAATTGAGAACCATTTCTGTAAAAGTAATTAATAATATTTTGACTTATCAAGGTATATGGGCTAGATATGGTGACCGTCTGAATAAATTAAATCCGGTAGAACGGTATGATTTAGTTTCATCATTGATTGGTTTTCTTCGTAAAGATAAACGATTTTTCGTTGAACTAAGAAACATAAATGATAAAAATGTAGATAAAGATGATAGTTATTGTATTAATAAAACATTTAAACGCGGTGATTTACTTGATTGGGAAAAAGCATATGACAGATTCATGGATAATTATTTAAAAGCACCTACAGCCACTAGGGAAGCTATGCAGCTAGGATTAAAGAGTAGTAATATTGTAGATATAATTACAGGCGCAACTACAATGGATGCAAGAGAAAGAATAAAAGCTGGATTTAATACTCCATTCTATCCACAGGTACTAGTAGCAACAGCGACTATGCAAGAGGGTATTGATTTACAGGTGGAGTGTAAGAGAGTCACACATTATGATTTAGAATGGAATCCAGCATCTATGGAACAAAGGGTTGGAAGAATTGACAGAATCAATAGTCTTATCTCTAGACTTCGTGCGGAAGGTGGCAGTGAAACATTAGATGTGTTTTATCCTTATATTAAAAATACAATTGATGAGAGTATTTATAAAACCGTAAAAGACAGAGAAAAATGGTTCAACCTAATACTTGGGGGTACACCTCAGTGGGATACCTTTGATATTGACCCTTATGTAACTAATATTTCACCAGGAGTATTTAAAAATATTAAAATTGATTTAGGGGTTAAATAAGTCTGAGGAGGATGAATTAATTTGTATAAAAGTATTAGCCATATTAATATTGATAAGTTTAAAGATGTATTATTTAATGCAGATTTTACTAGTGAAAAAATACAATTAGAAATACCAAAATTAGATATTAGCATTACTATTGACAGCGTATCATTAGCAGTAAGTATTATTGATTTTGACTATTTATGCTCATTTTTTAATAATGAATCACCTGATGTTGTTGAGTATAAAGGTAAAAAATATCTTATGGAATTAGAAATATGGGAGAGAAACCTAGTTGGAAATAAATATAGTATAAATATATCATTAACTTGTGAGTGTAATGATTTTGATTCAGCTTTTGGCTATAATTTTTATCAAATAGAATTAGCAGAAGCATTAGAAGATAATGAAAATATATATTTAGTTAGAAATATTTCGAAATTTTTTGATAACAGTACAAGTTCAGAAATAGAGGAGTATGGTTCTGAAATATTGTTTCATAAGAATGAAAAATTTCTTTTAATTAGCAAATTTAAAAAGTCATCTCTTGATGAGATAGTTAAACATTGTGAAATTTATAGCAATTTCTTAAAAAGTTTTATTAAATGTGCATTTATAAATGAGGGATTTAAAATAGAATTTGATAATACCAAATAGGAGGATAAAATGGGTAGCAGTTATGGTATTAGATGTACTGAGTGCGATTATGAAAAACAATTTATTATTGGGGTTGGAATGATGTATAGTCCCAGTAATATTCAGGATGTAGATTCAGGATTTCAATTACTTCCTAGCCTTATTAGGTCTAAAAAAACATTAAGCTTAGTTAGGGAACTAATCAAAGAAAAAAAGGGGAGAATTTCTAAAGAATATGGGCATAAAATTTTTGTATGTAATAAATGCGGCGAGTTTTATGAGCGATTTGCTTATGAAGTTAAATATGAGAGTGGAGCTTTTGTGCCTGAATATAAATGTACTAAATGTAAGGCTGTTCTTTATGAAGCAGAGAATATTAAAACAGATGTAAAAGAATGTGGGGAAGCTATTAATTTACCGAGATATCATTGCCCTAAGTGTGGTAAGAAGAGTTTAATTGAAGACTGTAGCTCAATGATTATGTGGGATTAGAACATAAGTAATGTTCAAACAAATTTGTAAAAGTACAAGCAGAGATAATTTAAACATTATTGCCCCAATTCAGCCAACTATTTAATACTGCAAAAGGGAATAAATAGTTGGCTGGTACGACCCCGTAGTAAAATTTGGAAGCGTATGTGGACAAGTTTTACTTTCTAATAGCCACTGTGAATTTTGGTTTATTAATGTAGATAAAGATAAATTAGATGATGTGAATAAAACGGACATTAAATTTTTGGATAACGTTGATAGAATTTCAGCTAAGTACCCAGGAAACACTTACCGTATCTATTTTGGTGTTCCTGACCCGGTAAGAGTAATAATTGAAGATAGCAAGTATAGAGTCCCGATGAGCGATAAAGACGAGGGAAACAAGTTTAACAGAGATATTTACTGATAAGAAAGAAGATTTAGGCACTACATATTTGTTCTTAAAATGCAATATTCCATAACGGTAGTACAGGGAAATCCTAATTATTTGGCGATAAAAAATATAATTAATTTAAAACCAATTAGCTATTTTAGACGTCTAATTATATAGTAGAGTTTAATGAACCTTACAATAATACTGAAAGAGGTGATTTATTTGAAAAAAAGGATTCTAATAGTTGTTTTATGCGGTTTAATATTAACTGGTTGCACTAATTCAACTACAGTTCGGAAAAATGAAACAAAACCAACAATTAATACAGAATATACATTAGAAAATATTAATGAAAAATCAAAAGCATATATATTAGCCTTTGACAGTGCATGGGAAATGGACTCAGCACTAAATTCTGATATTAAATACATTAGTATAAATACAAAAAGTTTTAAAGATTTTAGTAAAGAGGATAAAAAACAGCTGTTTACTTATGTTGCTGATAAATATCATGTAACTATGTTAGATAAGAATATCGATGAGTTAAAGGATAAAGGGTATGTTAAAGATTTATTTTTTAAAGATGGAATTGTTTTTGAAATAAGTAAATATATTTCTGATTCATCAAACTCAATTTCTTTTGAAGGAAGGAAATGGCGTTCTGGGAATGGTGCAATAGGATTCTCATTTGAGGCACAAAAGAAAAACGAGAAATGGGAGCTTAAGTCATGTAATATGACTTGGATTAGCTAAGCTAAATGGCTTCCCTTAAACTTTTTTGTATATATTTTATTTAGTAACCATCTGTTAAAATCTAGATGGTTATTTTTTTATACAATTTTAGAGTAATATTTTGATAAATAGACAAATTTATACTATAATATATATATATTAGTAAATTAATCTTCAGGGGGCTGAAACATGCAATTAAATGTAGAACAACAAAAGTTAATACAGGGGAAACCAAGTGGACATTTTTTGATTAAAGGGGTAGCTGGATCTGGTAAAACCACAGTGGCAGTAAGTAGAATACCGTTTTTATTGAATCATTATTGTTTTG
Organism: Clostridium sp.; assembly: GCF_050717635.1. GTDB lineage: Bacteria > Bacillota > Clostridia > Clostridiales > Clostridiaceae > Clostridium_AD. Next base: position 163,752 of record NZ_JBOITO010000039.1, on the reverse strand, counting down.
CAGAGGATGATGCAATATTAATGGTTACTTTTAATAAAACATTGGTTAATTATATTCATTTTATTTATAACAAAATTGAGGATGAAACTAAAATGGATTTTTCGAGTATATTTGTTATAGATCAGAACAAAGTAAACATAGTAACTATAGATAGCATTATATATAAATATTTTCAGCTTTATAAGAAGACACATAAGGTTTCTTTAAATTTACTTATAGATAATAAAATTATGTATGAGTTTATGGCTCAAAGTATTGCAGAAGGTAGAAAGCTATATCCTAATGTAAAAATCTTAGAACAAAAAAATATGAAATTCTTAATCGATGAAATACAGTGGATAAAGGCATCAAAGTACACTGAAATTGAGGAATATCAAAATATAGACAGGCTTGGTAGAATGGGAAATCAAACTGGGGATGGGCCGCAAAAATTAATGAAGAATTCACCAGTTAGAAAAGGTATCTTCGATTTAATGTGTATTTATAATAAGAAATTAAATGATGCAGGATTTATTGATTTTAAAGATATAAGCTTACTTGCATTAAAACAGGTAAAGGAAGAAAGCATAAAAAAATATACTCATATTATTGTAGATGAAAGTCAAGATTTAACTAGAGTTCAGTTAGAATTTTTAAAAGCACTTCATAATGAAAAAGAATATTCTAGTTTTATGTTTGTAGCAGATATGGCTCAAAGTATTTATCCACATTCATGGTTAGTTAAAGGCAGAAGCTTCACTAGTATAGGTTTTGATATGAGTGGTAAGAGTAATGTACTATCAAAAAATTATAGGACTACTACTCAAATTGCTCAGGCTGCTTATAGTCTTTTAGATAAGGATCCAAATATAATTAATGATGATAATTTTGTAAAACCTTCATTAATCGATAGGCAAGGGTATTATCCTACATGTACGCAGTTTAAAACCGCGAAGGAGGAAGCGGGTTATATTATTGAAGAAATAAAAAATACCCTAATAGATCAATACACATATAAGGATATAGTAATCGTAGGTAAAAATAAAAATCAACTAAAAGTATTAAAAGAATACTTTGATAAAGAGAAAGTGCCATGTAAATTATTAGAAAAGACTGACGAAAATTTCGATGAGGAAAAAGTAAAATTATTAACAATTCATTCAATAAAGGGATTAGAGTTTAAAGTTGTATTTATAATAGGATTAAATGAAGGAATAATACCTTATCTATCCTATCAAGAAGCAGAAGATGAAGGCATGCAAGAAACTATGGAGAGAAAATTACTATATGTAGGAATGACCAGGGCTAACGAGCTATTGTATTTAACAAGCAGTGGTAAACCTTCTAGATTTTTAGAAGATATAGATTCAAAGTTCTTAAAGTTAAAGTATAAATGTAAATTAAGTAAATTCTATAATGTATCTATGGAAGATTATGCTTATAAGAACAATATTATAGATATATACTCATGTGAAGAAAAAGTAAGACAGTGGATTATAAAGGAATTAAATAATATTTATAAGTATCCACTAGATTTAATAAGTGTAGAATATAAAGTTAATAATTTTTCTAAAATAGGACTTGTGGATGTTGCTATTAAAATTTATAGTAACAATAATCCTATTCCATACGTATTCGTGGAGGTTAAAGCTCCCCATACGAATCTAGAAAATGGCTTAAACCAATTAAAATCCTATATGTCAAACAGTAATACTTGTCAATATGGAATTGTAACTAACGGAAACGAAGTTACTATTATTAATAAGGATTTTGAAGTTATAGATGATATACCTGAATTTAATACGGCTATGCTACCAAGTTCTTTAGAGAATTATAAGTACATTGATTTAAAACATAGCAGAAAATATAAATTTACGAGAGATGTGAATGAAAGTGAACAGCTTACAATATGTGAAAGTGGAAGTGATGATGCTTACGATGAAATGAATTTAATACCTCTTAAAATTTACTGCGAAATAGCAGCAGGACTACCTATATACATGAATTCTCAAGCTCAAGATAACTTTTACGTGCCTACTGATTGGGTAGGGAATAATGGTGAGCATTTTATTTTAAAGGTTAAGGGAGATAGCATGATTGGTGCAAATATTGATAATGGAGACTTAGTAGTACTGGAGGTTAGACAAACTGCTGAAAATAGGGAAATCGTTGCTGTGGCTACGGATGCAGAATCAGCAACTTTAAAGAGATACATGAAAATGGGAGACACAATCCTTTTGATACCAGAAAATGAAAACTATGAGCCAATACAGATTAAATGTGAAGAGGCAAAAATTTTAGGCGTTGTAGTTGGGGTGGTAAAGAAGGAGAGTTGTAATGGGAAATAATTATGGTATAGGAATGGCAATTTCGAGCTTTATCATTACGGACTATTATAATGAGATAGTGCGTCAAAGTCTTTCTGTCTATGATGCGCCATATAAATTTTGGATCTATCTAGGGAACAAAGGGATAGTTAATATTGAGGATATTATAAAAAAAAATAATGTTCATTTTATGCCAATGCCAGTGAGTAGTTATGATTTATTATATTAAGGAGTATATGAATATTATTAACTTGGGAGTGAAATCATGAAAGTTATTTTAAGTAGAAAAGGGTTTGATTCAGGAATTGGGGGATATGCAAGTCCGATATTACCAGGCGGTACATTGCTATCACTTCCTATTCCCGGAGATGAACATGATATTTGTTATGGTAAGTTGAAGACACAAAACGGAATAAGTTATATGGATATAATGAAATCAATTAATGGAAAAATCAAATGTGGAGAAAAAGTATGGATGGAATTAAATAAAAAATGTACATGCCATTTAGATCCTGATTTAAGAAAAGGGGTAATAAGTCGACACGAAAATTGGAAGCCTATATTTGGGCAAGCAAGTGCAGCACAAACGCATTTGGATAACAATGGAGTTAAAGAAGATGATTTGTTTTTGTTCTTTGGATGGTTTAGAAATACAATTACAAAAAATGGTAAAATGGTATTGGATCCAAAAGATAAAAATGGAAGACATATATTATATGGTTATATGCAGATAGGAGAAAAGATCACAGTAAATAAAAGTAATAGCATAAAACAGTGGATGGATTATCATCCACATATAGTAGGTAAGCATAACAGAAATTCAAATAATACAATATATATAGAAAGAGAGAATTTGTCATGGAACTCTAGCGTACCGGGAGCGGGAGTATTTGATTATGATGATTCACTTGTTTTAACTAAAGAAGGTGGAACACGATCTAAGTGGAAATTACCTGATATATTTAAAAATGTAGAAATTTCTTATCATAGTAATAAAAGCTGGAAAAATGAAAATGGAATAGAGTATTTTCAATCTGTGGGGAGAGGACAAGAATTTGTAATAAAGGATAATCCGAAAATACAAGAATGGGCTAAAGAGATAATTAAAAAAAATCAAATGACTCTAAAATAAAGGATATCAAAATAAAGGTCATTGATTAATTATACATTAGAGATACGTTGCAAACATAGACGATTTGGATAATACTAGAGATAGAGCTAAAAAATTAAAAGAGAGTTTGGTGGAGTATGATGATAGAAGCTAAGACAATTAATAAAGGGATAATCGTAAGTGATTCTATTGAATTTAAAGAGGCAGCTCTAGATTTTGATTCGAATTGTTCTACGGGAGACAATGATTATTTACTTCCCAAATTAACAGCCTCATTAAAAAGGGCAAAGACTATAGATATTATAGTAGGCTTTTTAATGGAATCAGGAGTGAAATTGCTTATTAACGATTTAAAAGAGGTGGCAGATAAAGGGGTCAGAATTAGAATATTAACCGGAAACTATCTTAATATCACTCAGCCTCAAGCTTTATATTTAGTAAAGGATGCTCTGGGAGAAAGAGTAGATTTAAGGTTTTATAATATTGCTAATAAGTCCTTTCATCCTAAGTCATATATATTTGAATATGAAGAGGATGGAGATGTTTTTATAGGATCTTCTAATATGTCTAATTCTGCATTAACCAGTGGCATTGAGTGGAATTACAGATTAAATAAGAATAAAAACTTAGAGGATTTTACACATTTTAAAAATATTTTCGAAGACTTATTTTTAAATCATTCTATAATTATTGACGATGCTGAGATGAAACGATATTCATCAGTATGGAAAAGACCTAAATTTATTCATGAGTTGGAAAGAATTGAAGATAACAAAGATAAATTTGGCACAGTAATCCCTCTGTATGAACCTAGAGGGGCACAAATTGAAGCGCTATATGAGCTGAAAAGATGTAGAGAAGATGGTTTAGATAAAGGATTAGTTGTTGCAGCAACAGGTATAGGAAAAACATATTTAGCTGCTTTTGATTCTATGGGATTTCATAAGATCTTATTCGTGGCTCACAGAGAAGAAATATTAAATCAAGCAGAAATATCTTTTAAAAATATTAGACCTAATATTACAACTGGATTATTCAGTGGTAAAAGTAAAGAGAGAAATAGAGATATAGTATTTGCTACAGTTCAAACCATTGGACAAAAGCAGTATCTTTGCGAGAAATATTTTAAAAGAGATGAATTTGATTATATTATAATAGATGAATTCCATCATGCAGCTGCAGGAAATTTCGCCAATGTATTAGAATATTTTACTCCGAAATTTCTTTTAGGTCTTACTGCAACACCTGAAAGAATGGATAATAAAGATGTATTTGCACTTTGTGATTACAATATTGTTTATGAGGTTAGGTTAAAAGGAGCAATAGATAAGGGGTGGCTTGTTCCATTTAGATACTATGGTGTTTTTGATGAAACAGATTATACAAAAATATCTTTTAGAAATGGTAAATATGATGAGACTGAATTAGAAAATGCCTTGATGCTTAATAAACGTTCAGACTTAATCCTAAAACATTATAAAAAATATAATAGTAGAAGAGCCTTAGGTTTCTGTACCAGCAGAAGACATGCAGAATATATGAGTAAATATTTTAATGAAAATGGAGTTAAAGCCTGTGCTGTAATGAGTGGTGAACAATTTGAATTTTCTATGGACAGATGCGAAGCAGTGGATAAATTAAAGAAAGGACAATTAAATATAATATTTTCTGTGGATATGTTTAATGAGGGATTAGATATTCCTGAAATTGATATGATATTACTATTAAGACCAACAGAATCTCCAACTGTTTTTCTTCAACAACTGGGTAGAGGATTAAGAAAGTATAAGGACAAAAAATATGTAAACATACTAGACTTTATAGGTAATTATAAAAAAGCTCACTTAATTCCATTCTTTTTAAGTGGGGATTTAAAGAATATTACACTGAAAGCTAAAGAAGGTAAATTACCTAGAGAAGAAGATTATCCTGAGGATTGTATAGTGGATTTTGATTTTCAAGTAATTGATATTTTTAAGAAAATGGTAGAGCAGCAAAAGAAAATATTTGATTTATTAGTAGATGACTTTAATAGAATAAAAGAAGACTTGAAAACTAGGCCGAGTAGGCTTGAATTTTATACTTACATGGATGATGATCTTTACAATGTAATAAGATTAAGAGGAGAATTAAATATCTTCAATGATTATTTAGGATTCCTAAATAAAATAGGTGAACTTTTAGAAGAAGAGAAACAATTTTTAAACACTAAGGCTTATGGATTGATAAATAATATTGAAAAAACTTCAATGACTAAGACTTATAAAATGCCATTGCTACTAGCGTTTTATAATGGTGGTAATATAAAGATGAAACTAGATGAAGAAAGTATTTTTAAAAGCTTTAGGGAGTTTTATGCTAAACCGTCTAATGCGGTGGATCTTGTGAGACACGATTCAACTAAAAACTATAAGAGCTTTGATAAAAAAGATTATTTAAGAGTTGCTGAAAATCCAATAAAAGCATTTTTAAATTCTGCAAAAGATTACTTTTATAGAGATAAGTCATATTTTTATTTAAATGATGACTTAGGTGAAGTGAGTAAAAATCCTGTATTTATAGATAACATTAAGGATATTATCGATTATAGGACTAGAAGATTCTATAAAGAAAGACTTGAGAAGTTAGAGAAATAAATATAAGGATAAAAACCTCCATAGAAAAGAATCTATGGAGGTTTTGTCTATTCATAAACTTTTTCAAGTACTATGCACTTTTCAAAGCCGCCTCGTGCTTCTTTTTTTTCATTTCTTTTGTTAATTAAATCTTGCTCTGAATATCCAAGAGCACCAGCAAGACCAAATAAAACTTCCATAACGTCGGCAAGTTCTTCTAAGTTTTTATCTTCTAGGTATTCTGATACTTCCTCATTTAATTTGGTTTCAAGTAAGGGTTGAAGTTCTTCTTTTTTAGCAGAGTGGATATCAAAGCTTTTACCAGTTGATTTTATGATTTCGGGGATTTTGTCACGTACTAGTTTGTTGTAAATTTTCATGGAAGGCCTCCTTGGGTGATAGTATGGGTTTATTATAGCATAGAGTAGGATATGAGATTAAAGGAGAGATTATATTTACTAAATTATATTACAGCTAATTAGCTAAACATGAAGTAAAGTGTCACAATAAACATTTAAAGAATTAATTTAAAATAATTACTGGAATTTTAAAGGATTCTTTACATATATAAAGAATATTGTAATTATATAAATATAAATATAAATATAAATGATGATTGATGATAGCTATCATTATAGATGTTTTTTCATAGCAAAGAGTGCGAAATATAATAGATGAAATACAGTAACAAAGGCTATATTTATTATTCAATTAATGGGGGTGAGCTTTGTGGCTTTGATATTTTCAAATATGTCTCTTGATGTTCTTGAATCAAGAGTTAGAAATGAATTAACTGAGTGTGAAATTTGGGGAGATTTAGATATAAGTGAAGTTGAATATAATAAGCTGAATACTAAACTTAAAAGTGAGTTAGGGGATTTTCCTACGACATCTAGGTTAAAACTAATTATGCAAAAGTATCCAGTATTGTTTGTAACAGATATAGTTAATTATGTACTCTATGATTATAATAGGGATTTTTGGAGTGGTTGGGCTAGTAGATTTGACATCTCATTGCCACCTAATAACCAAACTGACATAGGCAAAATTGTATTGAAAATATTTGAGACTTATAAGTATGAAATTATAGATGATGGTGGTCATACATATGTCACGCCAATATTGTGTCAAGCTGGAATACCTTCAGCTAACTTTGATGTATTGTTTGATATAATTGAAAGTACGCTAGAAATACCTAACTTTATGCCTAATGATTTAATAGATGAATTAGTAGGATATAGGAGCTATTTGGTGGGTTCCCCAGTAGAAAGGTATTTTAGACTTCATCGTGATAAAGCAGTAGACTTAATTATTCAAATTAGAGAAATGATGCAAGAAATATCAGGAATGCAAAATTCAGAGATGGATATAACTCCAGAAATTGAAGGTGTCGCAGAGCGTTTAGTTAAAAAATATTTGGAATGGAATTCCGAGGTGAAAGGCTCAAATTCCAATTTGCGAAAGAAAACTCAATATTATATATCACCAAAGCTAACTTATGATGAAATTTGTAAAGGAATTTGTTTATTACTTCCGGGACAAATATTAAGAAATGAGTCTATTTATAAACTTGAATGGAAAATAATTTGTGAAAATAAAGAAGGAACAGAAAAAACTATAATTTCTCAAGTTTATGATTCAAGTGGGAAATTTTATACCCTTGATATAACTGTTCCCGTTGAATGTGCTGAAAGCTATAGAATAGAACTGTGGGATGATTTGGGAAATTCTTTACCATTGCAAATTTGGAATACAATAGGACTTGGGAGTGAAAATCCATATTTAATTTTTGACTATCGAGGATTGTTAGTTTCAAACAAACAAATTCCTCATAAAAAATCTTTATTAGTTCTAGATAGAAACGCTAAAATTTCTGTAGCAGATGGAATAAATAAGTCACTGGCATGTTTGCCTAAGAGTTGGTCAGTACTTGATGCATATAATTTAGCACCTGAAACATTAGATGCTTACATGACAATTGAAACAGGATTAAGTACTGTTGAACTAACATGCAAACAGTATTTTGATGTGGAGCTTTTAAGTAACGGTAATTTATTTGGAGAAAAGTATAATTATAAAGAAATACCTGTTTTTACTAAGTGGCCTTCGCTTCAAGTTGGGCTATATTCGGAACGTCAATCAGATATATTGTTTTGCAATTGGCAGCTTGTATTGAGACATCAAAAAACACAAAAGAAATTTGTAATAAATGTTAAGTCTTTGATAGAAGATACCAATAATCCTAATGGGTTTATTAGTTTAGCGAAGTTTGCAGAGAAAAATTTTTTGAGTATATATGGAACATATGATTTAAGGCTATATGAGGGGAAATCACTTAAGAAATACTTTTCATTTAGAATGTCGCCTTATATTGAGTATATTGAAAATTCAGGATGTGAGTGGCCTTCAGAATATTCCAATGTCGGGAAAACAGGATTTTCAATAAAAAAATATGATGATATTAGTATTGATTTTAGTTCTGTTGTGTCTAGAAAAAGTGTTCATAAAAGAAATTGTGTCTGGGAGGAGATATCTACAACTGAAGCAGGTGCTTATATTAATGGAACAATAAAAGTGATTAGTAATGATAGTGAGATTTTTATTCCATTTAAAAAGAATGTAAGAAAATTACAATGGAGCTTTTGGAGTGAAAATAAAGATAGTGTTGAAGAATGTATCAAAACAAGATTGTTCTATGATGATGATCTTAAAACTAGTAACTGGTGGTTATCATTGCATTTTGATGATTCTATAAATAGTGATGATTTAGTAGAAATATTGTTAGAAACTCCTAAAAAGGAAGTACTTCAAATAGAAGAAGTAAGACTAAATGATATTGGGGATTGGGCAATTTCAATAAATAAATTACAAACTACTATTGAAGCACACGCGTATTCTTTACAACTTCCGATTAGTATAATGTTACATGAAGTTAGAGGTTACAATGAACATAGGATTTGTTTGGCTATAGTTAGAGAAAGAGTACTGTTGAAAAATCCTAAATACACTATTAAAAATGAAAAATGTATAATTTACTGGCAAAAAAATAAAACGATTGTAAATAAAAAATTAAAGCTCGTGTCGTTTAATGATCCAATGTTGTCATCAGTGGAGCAAGATTTAGATTGTGCTAGAAAAATGGGTGAGACTATAGAAGGAATAATTCTAAATAATCCTTTAGAACCGGGGACATATTATGTAGATGCAGAAGAAAACATAGATTTTTTTATTTTTGATGATGATGCATATAAACCTCCAGTTTATAATTCTGAGCATATAGTACACGTTAAAAGAAAAGAGATGGTTGAAAGTCTTATAAATAATAAATCGAATTTATTAGTGGATTGGTTATCTGTATTGGCTGTATCTATGGATAAAATTCAATGGTTAGATATAATTTATCAAAAGTTAACTAAAAAAATAGAACTAGAAAAATTGATATTTGAAGACGACAAATGTGAAAAATTATTAATTATGTTATTAATAAATGCTAGCGAGAAATCCAATTTATTAGATGAAAACAAGAAAAAAATAAAGGGAATTTGCACTATAATAAACTATAACATTATTTCTGATATTGATAGAGGTAAGATATTGAAAACTATTTTAGAAAGTGATTTATCCGAACAAGAATTTATGTATATTGTTAATGAATTGCAATTATATCACTTTAAGTATAATGAAACGTTAGAATTCTCTAGGCAATGCAAACAAAAAATGTGGGATATTAATAGGCCTTTAGCTATACTTATTAACCTTAGAAGTAAAGTTTCCGACAGAGAAATTGATTTAGAAAGAATAGAGTATTATCTTGATAGAAAGGTATTAGAAAAGATAATTTTAATTAAACCTAGTAATGAATGCCCATCAAGTGAATGGAACGATTGTGCGGAACGAATTATACGTGGAAAATGTATATGTAAATATAGTACTCTTGAGTATTCTAAAAATGTATGGGGCGATGTAGAGGATTTTTTGAAACTATTTATACCTGATAAAGGCAGAGGAAACTGGAGGTTGCAAGAATTAGAAACGTCGAAATCTGATGGATATGAATTTATGGGAAGAAGTTACCTTTCAATAATTTATGAGTTAATGTCTGTTCCTAGCAATGATAGAAAAGTTCATATAGAAGCAGTGAAAAAAGAGCGACCAAAACTTGAAATCTTAGTTGATAAATATTTGACTGAGTTTTATAAAATAAATAAAGTGTTGAAATATCGTCTCAATGGTGGTGCTAATGATAATCATAAATTATTTTTCAATATAGGATGTGCAAGTTATTTAGAAGCCTTAGCATTACATGGTAATATTAATTCAGAAGATCTGCATCAACTGTTACCTTTCTGGAAAAGTATTATGTATGCATTTCCAGAACTTGCTTATAGAGATATAATATTATCTGAATTATTCGTAATTTTTCAAAATGAGAGGGGTTAATTATTTTGCCAATGAATCCTATTGAAACAACCAATGCAATAAAAGATGATTACTTAGGTTATCTGAAATCAATTTTAACTGTTAAAGACAATATACTAACAAAAAAAGCCTATGAGGCATTAGAGGAAAGTGAGTTTATAAAAGGTCCTTATTTGGAATCTACCCCTCCATTTGTTACAGGAAATAGTCTTGCTAGTCTAATTCATGAAGGATTACTAAGTACTGAGTTTAAAGCTATAGAAAGTGCAGTGCAATTAGAGCGACCACTCTACGTTCACCAAGAACAAGCATTTCGAAAAATTGTATTAAGAAAACGAAATGTTATTGTAGCTACAGGTACTGGAAGTGGTAAAACGGAATGTTATCTTTACCCTATTATTAATGAACTGATGAAACAAAAGGAAGCAGGATTACTTTGTTCAGGAGTGCATGCATTATTACTTTATCCGATGAATGCACTTGCAAATGATCAAGTTAAACGACTAAGACAAATACTCTTAGAGTACCCTGACATAACTTTCGGTAGATACACAGGTGAAACAACAGAAAAACAAGATAGAGCATTAAATGAATATAGGGATAAATATCGGAAGGAACCCAGTTCAAATGAACTTATTTCTCGTGAGGCTATGCGTAACAATCCACCTCATATTTTACTAACTAATTACGCTATGCTTGAATATCTATTGCTCCGCCCAGTTGATACTGAATTATTTGATGGCGATATGGCTGAAAATTGGAGATTTATAGTACTAGATGAGGCACATACATATAAAGGTGCAAATGGTACAGAAATTGCACTACTTCTAAGAAGGCTAAAAGAAAGAGTGTGTAAGAAAAATAAAATGCAATGTATTGCTACAAGTGCTACCTTAGGAAATAAAGAAGCATTTGGTGAACTGGCTCAATTTGCAACTAGCATATTTAATGAACCTTTTGAGATAGAAGACATCGTTACATCATCGCGAGTACAAAGGGATTTGTCTAATGGAATGAGAAAATTTAAGCCTACTGATTATCAGAAATTGAAGGATGAAATGCAAGGCTTAAAAGCAATTGAAGCAGGCAGATATTTATACAAACAACTTATAAATGATGAACGTATAATTTATATAACAAAGACTCTGGAATTAAATTCTAGAACTTTAAATGATGTGGCAGAACGTGTATTTTTTGATCTTAGTGATAAGCAAACAAGAATTAGCTCATTAATTTCACTTATAGAACTAGGTGTTATGGCTAAACCTGATGAAAATTCTGCAGCTTTACTACCAGCGAGATATCATCTGTTTGTTAGAGCATTAGAAGGTATGTACGTAGCACTATATCCTAATAAAAAAGTGTTTTTAGATAGAAAAGAGCAGTATAGTATAGGAAATATTAAAGTGCCAGTTTTTGAATTAGGTAATTGTCAACATTGTGGACAAGAATATATAATTGGTAAGGAAAAGGAAGGGATACTTTTACCTGCTGGATTAGGTGAGAAGCCTGAATATTATATGTTGACAAATTTAACTATGGACTCAGAAGATGTGGATATAGATAGTGATGATGAGGCTTTTGAAAAGCCAGATGTAAAGAAAGTAGAAGAATATATTTTTTGCACAGCTTGTGGTTGTTTAAGTTTGGCAGGGGTAAGAAAACGAAACAAATGCTGTGAAGAAGTTGACTCAAGAAAACTAATAAAGGTTTATAAGATGAAATCAAAAAGTAGAGTAGTTAACACATGTGCATCATGTGGTGGTGTATCTAAAGGGATAATCAAAAGATTTATGACAGCAAATCAGCCTGCAACTTATGTTGTTGCAAACAGTTTGTATTCAATGATTCCAGCTGAAAAAATCGAAATAGTGAATGAATTATCTAATGAGGTTGATGATATATTTGGTACTACGGTGGCACTAAGAAGTAAAGAGTACGAAGAAGAACGAGGACGGAAACTATTGGTTTTTTCGGATAATCGTCAAGAAGCTGCTTTCTTTGCTGCTTATATGGATAATAAGTATAATCAACTTATGTGGCGTAGGCTAATCTTAAGAGAATTAAAAAGAAATTCAGATGATATACGTCTTGACGACTTAATAAGAATGATAGTGATAAAAGCCGATGCGGCTGCATTATATCCTGAAGAAAATAATGAATCACTATCAAAGCCTCAAAAGGAAATGATTGCTGGAGTGTATGTGATTAAGGAATATATGGGACATCAAAGGCAACAAGGATTAGAAGGACGTGGGTATGTAAAATTTTATCCGGAAAAATTACCTGTTGGCAAAGATATGTGGGGACTGAAACCTGACGAGGTCTGGGAATTGTGCTGTGTAATAATGGATTCCTTTAGATATTCTGGTGCAACCACTTATCCTGAGCATATTAATGCAGAAGACGATGATTTTGCACCTCGAAATCGCTATGTTTATTTTAGAAAACAAGAAGGTGGAAACCAAGGGTCTAAGCAAATATTAAGTTTTTTACCTGCAGATAAGGCAAATAACAAAAGGGTTGATTATGTTCGTAAAATACTTCAAAGTATGGGTATTGCAAAAGATGATGCAAAATTAAAGGGAAATGAAATATTGAATGAATTGTATGAAAAATTCATACCATCGCTTATTAGAATGGGCTATTTCAGTCAAGAATCCTTAGGTAAAGAAGGGGCTGTTATTAGACTAAATTACAAAAAATGGTTTATAGGTTTGTATAAACAAGATGAAAAAATTAATAGGTGTAAGCGTTGCGGAAAAATAACTTCACACAATATACATGACGTATGCTGTGAATTTAGATGTGGGGGTATTTTAGAAAAAGTATCTATAAAAGACTTTAGAGATGATCCATACTATTCAAGAATTTATACTGAAGAAAAAATTATTCCCATGGTGGCTAAAGAACATACTGCACAATTAAAAAGAGAAGCTGCTGGGAATATTCAGGAAAAATTTGAGAAAGGTGAAATTAATGTGCTCAGTTGTTCAACAACATTTGAAATGGGGGTTGATGTAGGACAACTTGAGGCAATTATGTTACGAAATGTACCACCTGAAACGTCTAATTATATTCAACGAGCAGGACGAGCAGGAAGACGTACATCTGCAACTGCATTTTCGGTAACCTTTGCCCGTCGTAATAGTCATGATTTGAATTATTTCGATAATCCACCTGAGATAATAAATGGTAAGATAAAACCACCATATATAGAAATGAGCAACGAAAAGATTGCACTTAGGCATGTTAATTCAATTGTATTTTCGTGGTTCTTTAGAAAACAGGAAATGTATTTTAAAGGCAAAGTCAATACCCTTATTGGTTATGATGGTAGTGATGATGTTGTTGTTGCGTTGAAAAGTGAATTGAATAACAGACCGAAAAAGCTAATTGAATCGATAGAAAAAGTACTTACACCACAACTAATGGAACGGTTGGGTATCCGAACATGGAGTTTTGTGGAAAAACTTATAGGTGAAGAAGGATGTCTAACTAAAGCAATTGATGCAAAAAAAAGCGAGCTTGAAACATTAGATGAGATTTTAAAAAAACGTAATGATAATGAACAATATAATGGTGATGTTATTCAGCTAAAAAAGACATTTAGAGATCAACAGTCAATTAATTTTCTAGCTTCAAGCGGTGTTCTACCTAAATATGGATTTCCTGTTGATGTAGTAAATTTAGATATTTTAAATAATTCGTTTGAAGCTAAAAATATTGATTTATCACGGGATTTACGTATGGCAATAGCTGAATTTGCACCAGGAAGTAGCGTAATTGCTGCTGGTAAGGTTTGGAAGAGTTATGCTATAAATAAAACAAGAGATAAAGGATGGCCAACATATAAATATTTTGAATGTCCAGAGTGTAAGCGAATATCCTTGCCTGATGGGATAACAACAATTGATGAAGAAGATACATCTGAGCCACATATTTGCAATTGTGGTGGTCAGATGAAAGTGCGCAAATTTATAATACCTATTTTTGGTTTTTCAACTTCTATATTGGACAAGCCTAAACGAGTAGGTGAAAATAGGCCACCACGTTCATATGCAACGCGTGTACAATTTTGGGAAATTGATAAATTAGACTCTTATCAACTAGAAGAACGTAAAGAAAAAGATATTATAATATCTGGAAAGAGAATTTATGGACTTTATTCTCCACAAGGCAAACTTGTTTTGATGAACCGTGGGAATAATGGTTCGGGTATGTGGGTATGCGGTTATTGTGGATATGCTCAAACAACACCAAATGAGCCTAAGCATAAGAATAAGCTTGGTCATAATTGTCCTAATACTCATTTGAAAAATGTATCATTAGGACATATTTTTTCCAGTGATATTTTACGTTTGGAATTTCCAGAGAAGTGGATTGAGGGTAAGTCTGATAAATGGATTTCGCTACTTTATGCTATTCTTGAAGGTGCTGCTGATGCATTAGGAATTTCAAGACGGGATATTAATGGGTGTATTGATAATGAGGGAAGTGGACCAGCTATTATACTTTTTGATGAAGCTGTTGGTGGAGCTGGGCATGTAAAACGAATAATGAACCAACTTGAAAAAGTACTTCGGGCTGCATATCGTAGAGTCGATGGTCATTGTGGATGTGGTGAAGAAACAACTTGTTATGGTTGTTTACGCAGTTACTCGAATCAACTTGATCATGAAGAACTTTCACGTGGTATGGTTAAAGAGTATTTATCATGGTTATTGTTTAGCAATGAGCTTTCAAAAGAGCAAGTTGCTGCTACAGTAGAAAATGTTATAAACGATGTTGAAAATTCAAAAAATGCTAACAATGAGGGTATTCTAATAAGTGATGAATGGAAGAAAAAGCTAGAACAAGTATTGCAGGATGATGAGAGCTATGAGTTTGCTTTGGATTTAATTAAAAACAAAATGCCAGTCCCTGATCAAATTGGGTATGAATTATTTTCAAAGGATATAGGAGTTTTAGGAGAGGCTGAAATGGTATGGTTAAAACAGAAAATTGCTGTCTTATCGTCTGAAAATAAAGATAATGTTGATCAGTTCAAGAAAAATGATTGGAAAGTTTTTGTTATGGGATCTGATGATGTACAAATGGTAGTTGAAGCATTATAAAACAATAAAATGGAGGATTTTAAATGGCTAAATTTAAGAATAAAGTTTCCGTGGTATGTGCTGAAAGCTATTTTAAATCGTTGAAAAAGCTTCCAGCAAATATTCAAGCTGAAGCTAACGTATTTTTTAAGAAATTTATAGATGATCCTACATCTCCAGGTTTGAATTATGAAACGATAAAGGTAGTTGATTCTACTTTGCGTTCAGCTAGAGTAAATGGTTCATATCGTGCAATTATAAGAATACCAGAAGAAAAAGATACGTATACCTTACTTTGGATTGATGCTCATGATGCAGCATACAATTGGGCTAGTAAAAAACGAATATCCGTTAATCCAGTAAGCAATATTGTTCAAATTTATGATGTTGTAACAAGTGAAGAAAATCAACATGCCTCAATTTATAATAACTATGATACTAAGTTATTTGATTATATTAGTAATGATGACTTGTTAAAACTTAATGTTCCCGAAGATGTAATGTTTGTTGTACGAGCTATTATTAATGAGAAAGATTTTCAAACTAAAAAAAGATTTTTACCTGATGATGTTTATGAGTACCTTTCATTTTTAAATTCTGGATTATCACTTAATGAGGTGCTAGAAGAAGCTGCTGAAAATGCTATAAATTGTGGAACTCAAAAACTTAGTGTTGATGAGGCTATAGTGAAATCTGGTAATAGTAACAAGTTTTATTTGCTAGATGGTGATGAAAGTACTGGTGAGTTAGAGAGAATATTGGATGCACCTATCGAAGAATGGCGTATATTCCTGCATCCAAGTCAAAAAAAAATAGTAGAACAATCATTTAATGGGCCCGCAAGAATACTTGGTGGTGCGGGCACTGGAAAGACAGTTGTAGCAATGCATCGTGCTAAATGGTTAATGGAACATGTATTTAATATGAATGAAGATAAAATACTTTTCACCACATTTAGTACTAATTTAGCTAATGATATTAGAGAGAATTTAAAAATATTATGCTCTTCATCAGTTTTTAATAAAATCGAAGTAATTAATTTGGATAAATGGATTGCTAAATTATTACAAAAGACTGGAAATAAATCAAAACTGATATTTGGTAAAGAGTTAGAAAGAATTTGGGGAAAAGCTATTTTAAATAGTAGAGTAGAGTTGGATTTTTCAATAGGATTTTATATGGAAGAATATGAAAAGGTTATCTTGGTCAATGAATTGGAAACTTTTGAGGATTATAAAAAAACAAATCGAATTGGAAGAGGTACATCCCTAAATCGTGAGGAAAAAATTCAAGTATGGGATGTTATAATGGCATACAAAATATTATTATCCAATTTTAAAATTATTGATTCAGGGTTAGCTGCAATAAAAATAAGAAAGATAATTGAAGAATCAGAAAAAGAATTTTTATACAAATCAATAATTGTTGATGAGGCTCAAGACTTTAGTGATTGTGCTTTCAAATTGTTACGTGCTATAGCAGGGAAAGAACGAAATAACGATATTTTCATTGTTGGGGATGCACACCAACGCATATATGGTAAAAAAGTAATATTAAAACGATGTGGTATTAACATCACTGGAAGAAGTGGTTTATTAAAAATTAATTACAGAACAACAGAAGAAATTGATAGTTGGGCTAAATTGATTATTAAAAATATGAATGTAGATGATTTAGATGACGGAATCGATGAAGATAAGGGTTATTTATCCTTAACACATGGAAAAGAACCAGAAGTGATAAATTTTAAAACTGCAGATAAAGAATATAATCACATATATTTGTATATTAATGAACTTGTTAAAGCTGGAATTAATCCAAGTGTAATTTGTATAGTAGGACGTACAAATAAACAATTAGATAGTATACGAAAATATTTTGCTACACAAAACTGCAAATTATATGAAATTAAACAAAGTAAGAATGATGATCGCTTTATAGAGGGGGTAAGGATTTCAACAATGCATAGGGTTAAGGGCTTGGAGTTCGAATATGTTGTAATTGCTGATGTTAATGATGAGATAATCCCCTTAGAAGCAGTAATAAAAGCAGCTAATGATACTGTAATGGAAAAAGATATGTATGACGCAGAACGTGCACTTATGTATGTTGCAGCTACACGTGCAAAAAAAGAATTATTAGTGACTAGCTGTGGTAAGCCGTCTATGTTTATTTCAGAATAGGAATCAAAATTGAAAGGGGAAGTATAATGAACCAGAAACTAAAAAATAAGATTGAAGCGAAGAATACAAGTATTAAAGACTTATTGAAAGGTCAGAAGTTCACCATTGATTATTTTCAGCGTGAATATCGTTGGCAGGCAAAACACATTAAACTTTTGGTAGAAGATTTAACAACTACATTTTTAAAATCATACAGTCTTGGTGACAAAAGGGCGGAAGTACTGAATTATCAAAGCTACTATTTGGGACCGGTGGTTTTTAGTGTAAACTCAGAAAATGGCCAAAAATCAATTATCGACGGACAACAAAGAATTACATCAATTACATTATTACTTATTTATCTCAACCACCAGCAAAAGGAGAGTGAGCAAAAGGTATCCATAGGCGAACTTATTTTTTCAGAACAGTTCGGAGAAAAGTCTTTCAATATGAACGATGAAATGAGAGAACCGTGTTTGAAAGCATTATTTGAATGTGGTGAATATATTGTAAAGGAGGGTGATGATGAAACCGTTCAAAATATGGTTGAACGTTATGAAGATATTCAACAATATTTTCCAGAAGAACTAACTCAAACTGCTTTACCATTTTTTATTGACTGGTTTATAGAAAATGTTGTTATAGTTGAGATAACCGCTTATTCGGATGAAAATGCATATACTATTTTTGAAACAATGAATGACAGAGGGCTTAATCTTACACCAACAGAAATGCTTAAGGGATATGTATTATCTAAAATCACCAGCAAAAATCAACGTAATGAAATAAATGAACTATGGAAAAATGAAATGCAAAAACTGCATGAATACGGTGAAAATACTGATCAGAGTTTTTTTCAGGCTTGGTTTAGGGGCAAATATGCCAAATCTATCAGACCCGGTAAAGTAGGATCAGAAAATCAAGATTTTGAAATAATAGGTTCACGTTTTCAAAATTGGTTTAAGGATAATCACAAAGAATTATTCAATCTCACAGAGCCGAATGAATTTTATACTTTTTTCAAATATCAGTTTCCTTTCTTTGTTAAGTGGTATTTGGTAGCTTGGAATGCTCAGGCTGAATTCGATAAAAGTATGCCTCATACTAACTACATAAATTCATGGGGTATTGCTGAATCATTGCAGGAACCATTGCTGTTGACAGCTATCAATTATGAAGATGATTCTGAGACTATTAAAAATAAAATTGACTTTGTGTCACGCTATATTGAGACCTTTACTGTAAGAAGAGCTATTAACTATCGCAAATTTGGACAAACATCTATCAAGTATACTATGTTTAATGTAGTTAAGCTCATCAGAAACAATGACATTGTTACACTAGGTATTAATCTTTCTAACGAGATAGAAAATATTCCTGAAAACTGGGATGCAGTACCAGAATTTGGCTTGCACGGACAAAATCGGAAGTTTGTAAAGCATCTTCTTTCTCGCATATCGAGCTATATTGATAGTCTTATTGGAAAAGATAATACTTATGTTAATTATCATAATCCAAGTGGAAAACAATTTGAAATTGAACATATTTGGGCTAATAAATTTAAAGAACATAAAGATGAATTTGATCAGGAAAACGAATTTCAGAAATGGAGGAATTCATTAGGTGCTTTAATTCTATTACCGCAGGGAACAAATCAATCGTTCAGTAGTGATAAATATGAAGATAAGATTGAACATTATTTAAAAGAAAATACTTATGCCCAAACATTACATTCAAATTACTATACAAAGAACCCCAACTTTTTAAAATCGGAAGTCATCAAGATTTTAGATTTTAAAGCGCATACTCAATTTAAAAAAGATGATATTATAAGTAGGCAGAAATTGGTTCAGCGTATTTGTGAAAATCTATGGTCCGTTGATTATTTCAAAAAATAAGAAAAGGATATTTTGGACAGGTTTTATATTAGAAATATAAAAGCATTTCAATTGGCTTATGAATTTTTAAAGTCTAATCAATGTAAAATCATTAATGTAAAATATTTTGATGAGCTTATAATTTATATAGATAGTTCAAATAATGATAAATTTGGAGAGCTTTCGATATATGATACAGCAGTAGCAATTGGAATTCAACCTGCATATTAGAGGCTAGCTAAGTGAATTAAAGATGCAAAAAATATATTGTAATGGTTGAAAGAATAGATAAATTTCTGTTTATGGTTATTAAAAGAGGTAGATTTTAATGGTGTTAAGTAATTTTGTAAAGAATGAAACAAAAGTAGTAAGTAACAAAATATAAGGAGTGGTATAAGTGAGGTATTGGTGGATTAATGCGAACCCTGATAGGGAAGATAAAGATGGTGGACCTTGGAGCTGGATTACTAGTATAGCTAAAGATGGCGTAGAACAATGGAATGCTGAAAAATATGATGAAGATGATGTAAAAGGAAGAGAAGGATTAAGACCTAATTTTAACAATGTAAAAATAGGGGATTTAGTTCTTGGATACAATACTAATAAAGAGAAAAAGATTGTAGCTAAAGGAAGAATTGTAAATCATGTTCACCGTCCTTTGGGTGGAGATGGTAGAAGGGTAATTGATATCATTAAAACTGAAGATGCAAAACACCCTGTAAGTTTACAAGATTTGAAAAATATTCCTCAACTTTGTCAATTCACTAAATCTAGAGCTTTACTTGGAACAATTAAAGAAATACACGCAACTCAGTATAAAATGTTAGTCGATATGATGGATAAGGAGGAGTAAATTAATAGAATTAAATGATTTGAATCCAAATTATATTAGGCAGTTGTAGCACTTGTGGCGCTGATACGACAAAATATGAAAGTTTAAACGAGAGTGAAGGTTGATACTGAAACTTTTGTTAGGGATTTTTCAGTTAGGATTTTTAAAGACTCTAAAGTATTTGAGGGGTTAAGTTCTAAGGCGGTAAATCTTATTTATGAATATGGTAATTTCCCTGAAAAGGAACAGGTATTAGGTAATTTAAATATTATAAAAAATCCTACCTATGTAAATTTCAAAGGGGCAGGCAGTATCCTTATTAAGGGGCAAAGAATCAATCTAGCAAACTTTAGTAGTGATATTGCCATCTCATCTTCTATGCTATCAGATATCAATAGAATTGATGTAACTGGTAAGGCTGTTATAACGATTGAAAACTTAACAAGTTTTCAATCGTTCCATGATGAGGAAATATTTGTTATTTATCTTGGAGGATACCATAACAGTGTCAGACGTGAATTTATTAAGAAAATACATCAACAAAATCCAAAGGTGCTTTTTCACCATTTTGGTTATATTGATGCTGGAGGATTTTATATATTGGAACATCTAAAAAATCAAACAGGAGTAGACTTTAAACCATTTAAAATGGATGTAGAAACTTTAAAAGAATATTATACTTATTAGAAAAAACTTACAGATAATGATCGTTGTAGACATTTAAAATTAAATGACAGTCAATATAATGAAGTGATTAGCTATATGCTTGAAAACAACTGCAAGCTAGAACAAGAAGCTATCAATACAAAAGTAGGTTCAGTCGATGCCAATAATGAAAAAAAATGCACTGAGTAGGAATAAAGTTGCGTATATTGTAATTAATTTGAATGTAACATAAAATTATACATTGTATGTAGATAATTGATAAATATGATATAATTATAGTATGATAAGGTAAGTTTGGGGGAATTTAGTTGAAATCTTTTGTAATATGGTATGAAGGAAAAAAAGACAACATTAGCTTAGATATTCATATAAATTTATGGAGAGCTGAAATAAAAAGTAATGGGAAAAGTGAATATTTTTTAGATTTAGGACTGATGATAGAACAAGTATCAGACTTAAAAACGATAAATATAGTATTTCCTTTTAAGTTTAAAAGAGATGACTTTTGTGATTTAGGAAAAGTATTAATATCTGATAGGAAGATAGTAAATGCAATATTCAATAATGAATGTAATAAAATTGATTTAAGTGAGCCTAAAAAAGTTCTAGTTCAAAATGGTGCAGAAAAATTTCATATATACTCTTTAGAAGACGAATTCAATGAAAGAATAGTAATAACAGAAAATAAAAGTGTTTCGTTATTGGCAATTAATATGGATATTCAAGACGAAATAAACAGCTGTTATATAAGATTTAGAGTACAGGGAGAAGGTGTAAACAGTATGGTTGAAGAGCATAAATTAAAGTTTACATCGTTTCAAAGTGCTTTTAAAATTACTGAATGTATTGATTTTAGACTGAATGAAAAAAGGTCTATTAGTGATGATATTTTAGAAAAGATAAACAAAGCTAATGAATTCACAATAAAAAAAGTGCACTTTTTATTGTTAATAGATATAGATAATAAATTAGAATGTACAGGGTTGAAATACTCGAGTAGAAAATTAGAAGATGATATCTGGAATAATTATATAACTGAAAAGTATAAATCTGAAAATTTAATAGCATATCATTGGAAGGAGAAAGCTGAGGTAAATAAAAAAATTGAATCTTTTAATTCACTTATAAGAATAAAGATAGATAAATGTAATTGGGTTACAATTTTTTGTTATGTAATGGTAGTTTTTATATTGAACATAACATCTAATTTTTTATTTCAAGGGCTAAAAAATATATTAAATTTGTAGAGGGTGGATGGTAAATGGGGAATTTAAAGTACCGATTATTGAGTGATGTAAACTTAAATAGCAGGTTTTTTGATAGTCTGAAAGAGGATTATAAAGAGTTTGTAACTTGGTTTAATAAGAAAATCTTAACTAATGCATCTGCATATATTTTTGAGGATAATGACGATATAATAGGTTTCTTATATTTAAAAGAAGAAGTAGGACCCATAAAAGATGTTAATCCTATCATTGAAGGTGATAAGATTTTAAAAATAGGAACAATGAAAATTGATGCTCATGGAACTAAATTAGGAGAAAAATTTATAAAAAAGGTATTAGATAATGCAATTGAAAAAAATATTTCTAAAATTTATGTAACTGTTTTTGATAAGCACGATAGCTTAATTGATTTATACAAAAAATATGGATTTAATGAATATGGACAAAAGGAAACGTCGAGTGGCACAGAAATAGTTTTATTAAAAAATTTAAATAATATCGTTGAAGATATTCTGAAAATATACCCTAAATTCAGAATATCAGGGGTAAAGAAGTATGTATTAAGCATATATCCTAAATATCATACTAAATTATTTCCAGATTCAATATTAAAAGGTGAGGAGTATGATTTAATAAAAGATGTTGCTTATACAAATAGTATACATAAAATTTATGCTTGTAATATGTCAGTGGGGCAACTGCAAAAAGGAGATATTATTTTGGTATACAGGACAAATGATGGAAGTGGTCCGGCCAAATTTAGATCCGTAATTACAAGCGTATGTGTGGTGGAGGAATTGATGTCAAAGAATGAATTTAATGATTTTGAAGAATTTTATGATTATAGCAATAAATATAGCATTTTTGATAGAAATGATTTGGAAAGGTGTTATAATAAGGATAGTTGTTATGTGATAAAAATGACTTATAATGCTATATTGAATAAAAAAGTAATAAATAATGACCTTAAAGAGATTATGGATGTTGTACCTAATTATTGGGGTTTTTTTACTTTAACAGATAAAGAATTTGCTAAAATATTAGAAAAAGGTGAGGTATATGAAAGTTTTATTATCAATTAAACCAGAATTTGTTGAAAAAATATTAAGTGGAAGCAAAAAATATGAATATAGAAGAAGATTATTTAAGAAGGAAGTTGAGTCAGTGTTAATATATTCTACAAAACCAGAAGGGGTTGTAGTTGGAGAATTTACAATAGAAAAACTTATATGTAAAGATAAAAAAGAACTATGGAGGGAAAGCAAAGAATTTTCTGGCATTGGTTACAAGCATTATCAAAATTATTTTAAAGGTTGTAAGGAAGCTTGTGCTATTCAAATTAAATCCGTTTACATTTATAAAACTCCGAAAATGCTAAGTGAAATTAAAATGGGGTTGAAAGCTCCTCAATCATTTTGTTATATTTATGAGGATAGTGAGTTCATTTGTACACTTTTATAAAGTAATATAGAGGTAGCAAATTCAGTTATTCTTCCTTCACAATGCTAATGGATAGCGGTGTGTTCATGTCGAAAGATAATTATTAGAAGTGAGATAATTTTTGATGGGAGTTTTTATACGAAGTTGAATAGAAAAATTGACAAGGTCTGAAAAGAATGGAAACACAAAAAATAGTAAAAGGGATTTCTCAGCAGAGAAATCCCTTAAAACATGCCTAGATTATACGAATAACCAGAATGAATCAAAAACCTAGACGGATATTATCCTCAATTATGGTATAATTACCATATGATAAAGTAAAGTAGGTGTAATAAATGGAGAAAATCAAACATGATTCATGGATCGATACGACTAAAGAGAATAAGAATTTTTTAGCAAGAAAAACTGCAGATAAGAGTACTTTTAAATATGGGACAACAATACCACTGAGATATCATAAGGTCTTTCTAGATAACTTATCAGATAAACTAACTTTTGGAAAAAGTATAAAGATAAAGCTATTTATAAGTAACAAAGAGTTTCCTGCTATAGTTTACTGGCCAAGTTCTAAAGGAAGATCCGGAATTACAGTGCAGATTAGATATACCAATAAATTACTGTTAGAGGTCTTAAAAGAAAAACTGGAAGTAAGTTATGATTATATTGTTCAATATGAAAAAGAAAATGATAAGAAGCCTACAACTATTCCAGAAGAATATCAAGAATACATAGATTTCTATAAAGGTGATAAAATAGATACTTTTATACTTGAGCTTATTCCTAAATCAAAGGGTAAACCAGAAGATGAGGAATTAGAGGATGAAGTGATTTTAGAAGATGAATTAGACAATGAATTTGTAGCTGTAAATAGCATCAATGAAGAAGTTACATATATTCATAACTACATAACAAGTAAAGGTTTTTATTATACTAAAGAAATGATTACTAATTTTTATCTTAGTTTAAAAACAAAACCTTTTGTTATTCTCTCAGGAATTTCAGGCACTGGGAAAAGTAAAATAGTAGAGCTATTTGCGCAGGCAGTTGGAGCAAATAAAGATAATGAAAGATTTAAACTAGTACCTGTTAGACCAGATTGGTCAGATGCTACAGATCTATTAGGCTACAGAAATATTGAAAGTAAGTTTATACCAGGTATTGTTATTGAAGCTGCCTATGAAGCTATGAAGAATGTAGAAAAGCCTTATTTTCTATGTCTAGATGAAATGAATTTAGCAAGAGTGGAGTATTATTTTAGTGATATTTTATCATCTATGGAAACAAGAAGTATTGCGGATGATGAAATTATCACTCAGAAATTATTAAGCAAAGCGCAATTTGGAAAAGATGAAAGAGCCTATGATAAATATGGTGATGTTTATATTCCACAGAACCTATATATAATTGGCACTGTAAATATGGATGAGACCACTTTTCCTTTTAGTAAAAAAGTATTAGATAGAGCTAACACTATAGAATTCAACAAGGTAGATTTAATCTACAATTTTGATGAAGTAAAGCTGGAGGAGTTTTCACCTAAAAACTATCATAATGATTTTTTAAAGTCGCATTACTTAAAAATATCTGACTGCAGGGATGAAAAAGAAATAGCAACTTTGGTTATAAATAAATTAATTGGAATAAACAATATACTTGAGATGTATCAAGAGCATTTTGCTTATAGGGTACGGGATGAAATAGTATTTTATGTTATCTATGCTACATCCAGCGAATTATTGTCCTTTAATAAAGCTATGGACTATTCTATTGTTCAAAAAATATTACCGAAAATATGTGGTAGTGGCTCGGAAGTACTAGATATATTGGTAGAATTATTTAATTATTTAAATAACACTAAACACAAAAATAATGGATATATAGAAGATGAGCAAATAAAGATCATGGAAAATCAATGCGTAACTGGTGAATATGAATTAAGTAGTGAAAAAATTATGTATATGATCAGGAGGTTTTTGAGAGATGGATTCACAACCTTCTGGCAATGATTCTGAGCTATTGTTTATAGAAACAGATGAGGTTTATTTTTCAATAAAGGGAAATGAGGGTGCTGCTGAATATGGTGAGTCAAAATCACTTACTATTATTGTAGAAGGCATAGAACTAATAGATGACATTTATAAGTGTCTTTATTTTAAGGAATATACTAATTATGAAATAGTAATTCAAAGAAAGAATAAAACTGAAATAGAGTTTTATCATGAAAATCCTAACATAAGAAATAAAGTAACACCTACAGGGAGAGGTGGAAATATCTTAAGTGGAATAATAAATTTCAGAGGGGATATAGGTTATTCAGATATTTTTATAAGGGTAAATGGCAAGCCTCATATGAAAATAATTATAGAGGTACTACCTAGTAAAATTGATTATAAAGAAGATTATGAAGCAATACTTAAGGATGTTAATGAGGAAATATATAATTTAGCTTATGGTTTTCTAAGTAGAACCTATCTAGGTGCAGAGTTAAATAATAAAAAATCTAATAGCTATACTGAGTTTTACAGCATACTAAACTATGTTTATGATAAATTAATGAAGGCTATTAATATAGTATTATGGAAGCCCCATCATGAGCTAATAAAGCATAGTAAGGTGTGTAAATATGAAAGCCTAAAGAATATAAGTATGGATACTATTAAATGGCTAGAGAAAAGACCTCATTTATTAAAAAATGTAGACGGCAGGTACATTCCAATGCAGGCGCTGCAGGTAACAAAGGTGGTTACCTTAGACACAAAGGAAAATAGATTTCTAAAGTTTATGCTTATAAAGATAACTGAAAAGATAGATAGTTTCGTAAGAACTTATTCAGCCACTCCTTGGAATAAAAATGAGGAAATTATTAACAAATTAAACATCATGAAGAAAGCAATAAATAGTAAACTGAAAACCTCATTTTTAGATGAGGTAGGTAGTGATTATAGAAATAATTCTATATCCTTAGTCTTTAATATGGCTAGTGGATATAGAGAAATCTACAAATACTATTTAATGCTACAAAAGGGACTAAGTATTAATAGTAATATATTTTCCTTATCAATGAAGGAGCTTAGTTTGCTATATGAGTATTGGTGTTTTATAAAGATAAGCTCATTACTTAAGAAGAGATATAAGCTAATAAGTTCAGATTTTATAACTGTTAACAGAGATGGGATATTTGTATCACTTAAAAAAGGTGTAACATCCACATTAGAATTTGAAAACCTAAAAACAAGAGAAACCTTCAAGGTCTGCTATAATTCCTTTAAATCCAACAACTCAAATTCTAAAAATGAGGGAAGTAAAACAATAACGCAAAAGCCGGATAACCTATTAGCTATAAATAAGTTAGGTAGCGATAAGTCCTACGAATTTGTATTTGATGCTAAGTATAAGATAGAAACATCTATAGAATATCAGAATAGTTATGGTGGTATTGGACCTAAGGAAGAGGATATAAATACTATGCACAGGTATAGAGATGCCATAGTACATAAAAATCAGAAAACAGGTGCTTATGACAATTCTGTATTTGGAGCTTTTGTATTATTTCCATATAAAGATGAAGAGAAATACAAAGGTCATGACTTTTACAAGAGCATAGAGGAAGTAAATATAGGAGGTATTCCATTTTTGCCTTCGACTACGGGCCTCATGGAAGAGTTTCTAGATAAATTAATAAATGAATCTTCTTACTCTATATTTGAAAGATCACTTGATTCTTTAGGACGAGAGAATTATATAAAAGATGAATATTTTAAGGATAGAACCGTGCTTGTAGGATCACTACGAAATAAAGAGCAACTTAACATAAATCTAAAAGGTAAGTTTTATCATACCAAATGCAGCAACATAAATCTAGTAGAGCATAATATTAAGTTTGTAGCTTTAGCTCAGTCAAAGAGAAGTTTTGCAACTGAGGCGGGAATAACTTATTATGGTAAGGTAGTAGATATAAAAGTAGTTAAAAGAAATAAGATAGTGGAAATCCCAAGTGACTCTGAAGAGGATTATTATGTTTTTAAAATAGAAGAATGGAAGAGGCTAGATAGAAAAATAGAAGTAAAAGGCTATCAGGTGGTAAGGGTGATGTACACTACGGAATACTTACTTAATAATGCTGAAATAGTTACGGAGCTTTGCATTAAATCTAAAGAAGAATATAGGTTATGGCAAGAGCTTAAGAGGGTAAGTTCTTTGACTGAAACAGAAACTTCGAGGGATATAAATAAGGATAGCGGTATTAAGGGGTTTTCTATAGAGGGAATGAGGATAGGTATAAGTGATGGGGAAATTCATGTGGAGTGCAATGGGAATTCGTATGAATTTAGTGTGGAGGAGTTTAGTAAAAGGCCTAGAGGGGTAATGGAGAGGATAATTGATATTGGTAGGGGTGTGCCTAATTAATCAGTATATTTTTTTGAAATTGTTTATCAATATCTACATAGATATATAAGAACATATACTAGTTTTTAGAATAAGTAGTTGATCCATACATGTTTTTATGATAAGATCGGATCAATTATTTAAAGACAAGGAGAATAGTATGGATAATTATATATTTCTAACCCACGAAGGATATACATTTATGCCAAATTCAGAATCAGATGTACCAGATATAGAAAATTTACAGGTCATAGGAATTTCTAAAGGAGAAAACCCAAAAGAGGCTTTTTATAACTTAATGAGCCAGAGCGAGAATTTGATGGAAACATCTTTTGATGAGATTTTTTGTTATAAGCTATCTAATAATTATAAGGAGTCCTATTTAGAATTTAGTATAAAAGATGATTATGATATTAAGCTATATAAGCATAAAGAAACTAATAGGTTAATAGATAAAATAAAAGAAGATATGAATTTAGATATAACTGAAAGTCATATGGTGTTAAATGCTATTTTTAATATGGTGAATAATAAATTTTCCATAGCTTACGATATTATTATGAATGAGCGCCATTGTAATTATTATTTAGATGTTAATAACTACTATGAACTTTCTTGCTGTCTCTGCGATGATGAAGGGTTGTGGGAGAATAAAGATTATTGTGAAAGCTTAGATGAATTTTTATTAAAAGAACATAATGAGAGTGAATTAATGCAAAGGTTTAAGAAGGAAGGCTGGTTTATTGAAAATGGATTTGCTATATGTTTGGATGAAGACGTCATCATTGAAATTTATGATGCGTTTAAAAAGCAAAATAGAGGTGAAAGGCAAAATTTATATTATTAATATAATTAACATGGGATTAAGTCGTGATTTAAGGTACAATATAGAATAGATATATAAGAATTATGAGGTGAAATAATATGTGTATGCTTATTGATTTTGATCATTGGGATGTAGATGAAGATTCTCCTTTTGGAAGTGGAGCCAGTGAGAAAAAATGGCTTATTAATTCTGAAACAAAGCAAAAGGGTATATTTAAGTTTCCGAAGGGTGTAGATATAGGAAAGCCTACAGGTGAATATTGGGCCGAAAAAATTGCGAGTCAAATAGCTGAAGTTCTGGGTATAGAATGTGCTAAAGTAGATATAGGAATATTTAGAGGCAGAGTAGGGTCTATGAGTTATATGATATTAAAAGAAGAAGAAGAACTAATAGAAGGAATTCAATATATTACCAATATATACAAAGAGTATAATCAAGATAAATTTATTGATTATGTAACAGAAGAACCCTATTCCATAAACATGATACTCCAATCAATTAAGAAAACAGGCTTAGGAAATGATTTTTTAAATATTCCTATATTTGATGCACTAATAGGTAATAGTGATAGACATCACAGCAATTGGGGTATAGTAAGGAATAAAATAAATGGAGAAATAAGAATATCACCATTATATGATAATGGGTCATCATTATGTTGCCTTATTAATCCCAAAGATGTTCAAAATTTTTTAAGGGATAAGACTAGGCTTGAATCATTAATTTTCAGTAAGTCAAAATCTATGATAAGATGGTCAAAGCCTAATAGAATAGGGCATTTTGAGTTAGCTCAGCATATTAAAGACAATTATTATGATGGAACGATTTCCATAGTGGATAAGATAAGAGATGATTTAAGTAATACTAAAATAAAAGATATTATAGGTGGGTATGATGATATAATAATTAACCCCAGGATTAAAGAATTACTTTATGTTTTTTTAATACGGAGAAGAAAAAAAATTATAGATATTTATTATGGAGAAGAGGAGGGTGAATAATGAGTAGTATTAATACTAGAGATTATCTTTATTTAATTTGGAAAGATTACAAAACTAGACAAAAATATATTATTGGAGAGTTATCCAAAAATGGTAAATATATGTTTAAGTATAGGATTAACGATGTAGATAATGCAATTAAAAATGGCTTTGAACCATTAATAGCATTTTCAAATATAAATGAAGTTTATGAAAGTTATGATATGTTTCCAGCCTTTTCAAGTAGATTACCGGATAAGAGAAGAAAAGATGTAAAAGAAATACTAGCTAAATATGAGTTAGAAAAATATGATGCATTTGAACTTTTAAAGAAAAGCGGGGGGAAACTACCTATAGACAGTTTGGAATTTATAGAGTCCATATATTTAGATGAAAAAATAGCAAGGAGTTAACTTGCAGTCACCTCCTAACTCCTCGGGTAAGTGACAAAGCAAGTGGGCTGCATGCATCCCACTAGGGTAACTGTGACTTGGGAAAAACAGTAAACTGATTAAGTGGGATTTAGAGTGAGTATCAGTGGCTGGAGTAGTGGAAAAAGAAAAGAACATAGAAAATAGTAAAAGAGATTTCTGAATAAGGGATCTCTTAAAACATATCTAGATTAAAGCAGTTAAGTAACATATATCTAACTAAACTCTTTGTTATTCTCTCGGGAATTTCAGGCACTGGGAAAAGTAAAATAGTAGAGCTATTTGCACAGGCGGCTTCTGCAAATAAAGATAATGAAAGATTTAAACTTGTACCTGTTAGACCAGATTGGTTAGATGCCACAGATCTATTAGGCTACAGAAATATCGAAAGTAAGTTTACCCAGGTATTGTTATTGAAGATGTCTATGAAGCTATGAAGAATGTAGAAAAGCCTTATTTTCTATGTCTTGATGAAATGAATTTAGCAAGAGTGGAGTATTATTTCAGTGATATTTTATTTTATAGGAAATTATAAAATTTTTAATTTATCAATAACTTTTCAAAATTTAAATAGCTGAAAATAAAAATGTTCCTTAAGCTATTTTAGAATTTTATAATTTCCATCCTTTAGCACGCTGAAAAGTCATATGTTGCGAATAATGCTATTTGAACGAACTTAGCAAATATTAATTTATTTTATTGGAATATCCGTTAAGAAAATCACATGTTTGAGCGATAGCGAGTTTGTGATTTTTAGGATATTTTAAGAAAATAAGTTTAGAGTTGATTAGTGAAGTGAATTAGCATTTCTAGCAATATATGATTTTGGTCTCATCTATGGAAACAAGAAGCATAGTGGAGGATGAAATTATCACTCAAAAGTTATTAAGCAAAGCTCAATTTGGAAAAGATGAAAGAGCCTACGATAAATATGGTGATGTTTATATTCCACAGAATCTATATATAATTAGCACTGTAAATATGGACGAGACTACCTTCCCTTTTAGTAAAAAAGTATTAGATAGAGCTAACACTATAGAATTCAATAAGGTAGATTTAATCTACAATTTTGATGAAGTAAAGTTAGAAGAGGTTTTACCTAAAAACTATCATAATGACTTTTTAAAATCCCATTACTTAAAAATATCTGACTGCAGGAATGAAAAAGAAATAGCAACTTTGGTTATAGATAAGTTAATTGGAATAAACAATATATCTCAGAAGTACCAGCAACATTTTGCTTATAGGGTACGGGATGAGATAGTATTTTATGTTATCTACGCTACATCCAGCGAATTATTGTCCTTTAATAAAGCTATGGATTATTCTATTGTACAAAAGATATTACCTAAAATATGTGGCAGCGGCTCCGAAGTACTAGATATATAGGTAGATTTATTTAATTATTTAAATAACACTAAACACAAAAATAATAGATATATAGAAGATGAGCAATTAAAGATTATGGAAAATCAATGCATTGCTGGTGAATATAAATTAAGTAGTGAAAAAATCATGTATATGATCAGGAGGTTTTTGAGAGATGGATTCACAACCTTCTGGCAATGATTCTGAGCTATTATTTATAGAAACAGATGAGGTTTATTTTTCAATAAAGGGAAATAGGGACGCTGCTGAATATGGTGAGACAAAATCACTTACTATTATTGTAGAAGGCATAGAACTAATAGGTGATAGTTATAAGTGTCTTTATTTTAAGGAATACACTAATTATGAAATAGTGATCCAAAGAAAGAATAAAACTGAAATAAAGTTTTATCATGAAAATCCTAACATAAGAAATGAAGTAACACCAACAGGTAGAGGTGGCAATATTTTAAGTGGAATAATAAATCTAATAGCTATACTGAGTTTTACAGCATACTAAATTATGTTTATGATGAATTAATGAAGACCATTAATATAGTATTATGGAAGCTCCATCATGAGCTAATAAAGCATAGTAGGGTATGTAAATATGAAAGCCTAAAGAATATAAGTATGGATGCTATAAAATGGCTAGAGAAAAGACCACATTTATTAAAGACTATAGATGGTAGGTATATTCCTATGCAGGCGCTGCAGGTAACAAAGAAGGTTACCCTAGATACAAAAGAAAATAGGTTTCTAAAGTTTATGCTAATAAAGATAACTGAAAAGATAGATAGTTTCGTAAGAACTTATTCAGCAACACCTTGGAAAAAGAATGAGGACATTATAAATAAATTGAACATCATGAAGAAAGCGATAAATAGTAAACTGAAAACTTCATTTTTAGATGAAGTAGATAGTGATTATAGAAATAATTCTATATCCTTAGTCTTTAATATGGCTAGTGGATATAGAGAAATTTATAAATACTATTTGATGCTACAAAAGGGACTAAGTATTAATAGTAATATATTCTCCTTATCAATGAAGGAGCTTAGTTTACTGTATGAGTATTGGTGTTTTATAAAGATAAGTTCTCTACTTAAGAAGAGGTATAAGCTAATAAGTTCAGATTTTATAACTGTTAATAGGGATGGGATATTTGTATCGCTTAAAAAAGGTGTAACCTCAACATTAGAATTTGAAAACCCAAAAACAAGAGAAACCTTCAAGGTCTGTTATAATTCCTTTAAATCCAACAACTCAAATTCTAAAAATGAGGGAAGTAAAACAATAACGCAAAAGCCTGATAACCTATTAGCTATAAATAAATTAGGTAGCGATAAGTCCTACGAATTTGTATTTGATGCAAAGTATAAGATAGAAACATCAATAGAATATCAGAATAGTTATGGTGGTATTGGTCCTAAGGAGGAGGATATAAATACTATGCACTTGTGCAGAGATGCCATAGTACATAAAAATCAGAAAACAGGTGCTTATGACAATTCTGTATTTGGAGCTTTTGTATTATTTCCATATAAAGATGAAGAGGAATACAAAAGTCATGACTTCTACAAGAGCATAGAGGAAGTAAACATAGGTGGTATTCCATTTCTACCTTCGACTACGGGGCTCATGGAGGAGTTTTTAGATAAGCTGATAAATGAATCCTCTTACTCTATATTTGAAAGGTCACTTGATTCCTTGGGACGAGAGAATTATATAAAAGCTGAGTACTTTAAGGACAGAACAGTTCTTGTAGGATCTTTAAGAAATAAAGAGCAACTTGATATAAATCTAAAAGGAAAGTTTTATCACACCAAATGCAGCAACATTAATTTAGTAGAACATAATATTAAGTTTGTAGCTTTAGCTCAGTCAAAGAGAAGTTTTGCAGCTGAAGCTGGCATAACTTATTATGGCAAGGTAGTAGATATAAAAGTTGTGAAAAGAAATAAGATAGTGGAAATCCCAAGTGATTCGCAGGAGGATTATTATGTTTTTAAAATAGAAGAATGGAAGAGGCTAGATAGAAAAATAGAAGTAAAAGGCTATCAGGTGGTAAGGGTCATGTACACTACGGAATACTTACTTAATAATGCTGAAATAGTTACGGAGCTTTGCATTAAATCTAAAGAAGAGTATAGATTATGGCAGGAGCTTAAGAGGGTAAGTTCTTTGACTGAAACAGAAACTTCGAGGGATATAAATAAGGATAGCGGTATTAAGGGGTTTTCTATAGAGGGAATGAGGATAGGTATAAGTGATGGGGAAATTCATGTAGAGTGCAATGGGAATTCGTATGAATTTAGTGTGGAGGAGTTTAGTAAAAGGCCTAGAGGGGTAATGGAGAGGATAATTGATATTGGGAGGGGTGTTTCTACTTAAGGGAATTTTTTGAAAATAATCATTTAGACTCAAATGATTATTTTCAAAGTAGTAGAAATAATAACACTTCCATCTTTTATTTCAACAACATTAACCTATTGTGAATTATTTTTATGGATTCCTTTGATGGGTTCAAGTAATTAAGGTATAATACTATTAAGCACATGATTAATGTATATAGGATATATAAATAACAATTTATATATCTTTGAAAAAAATATATAATAGCAAAATAGTTAGTGATATCATTATAGATATAGGTGCATTAAATGAGAAATATATTTTATTAAAAATGGTGTAATTAATAATTTGATATGGAGGTGAATAAAAATGAAATTGAAAAAAATTAAATTCGTTAATCATAAAATACTAAATAATTTAGAAGTGAATTTTTGTGGTAGTAACGGGATTCCTTTAAATACTGTAGTTATAATCGGTAATAACGGAACAGGTAAGACTACCCTTCTAAAGAGTTTATTCGATTCTTTTGAAGTTGATGGTAAGGGATATAATGCAAAAAACTTACTGGATGTTGAGTTACACCCTGATTGTTTTTATACACATGTTCAACTTGATGAGGCCGAAGTAGGAATGTTAGATCCTGATAATATGGATCTCAATATTGATAAAGACACTCCTAAAGTGGTTTATATGCCAGCAGAAATTAATTTCGATAAACTTAAAAAAGTAGATAATACATTTAAGTTTTACCCTGAGTTTTTAAATATAGTAGATCAAAGCATAACGGGAAATATTCCTTCATTTATAGCTACGAAGATAAATAAAGAAATATTTAAGAATAGAAATAAAATTATAGGTGAAGTAATAGATAAAGTATGTGATGAAATAAACAGTGTTTTTTCTATTATGGAAATAGATGTTAAACTTATAGGTTTATCAGAAGACGAAGACACAAAGCCAATTTTCAGAAATAGCTTAGGAAAAGAATTTGATATTAATGGGTTGTCTTCAGGTGAAAAACAACTATTTTTAAGAGGATTATCTTTGAAATTTTTAGAGGTTAATAATTCAATTATATTAATTGATGAACCTGAAATATCTCTTCATCCAGAGTGGCAGCAAAAGATAATAAAGGTTTATGAAAATATAGGAACTAACAATCAGTTGATAGTTGCGACTCATTCTCCACATATTATAGGAGATATTAAAGCAGAGCAGCTAAGAATATTGATTAAGGATAAAAATGGAGTATCATTATTTGATAATGATAAAATAGATGAGACTTATGGGCATACCATTGAAAATATCTTAAAAACTACAATGAAATTAGAAAATGTGAGGAATGATGATATTTCAGCGAGGCTTAAAAAGGTATTAGATTTATTACAAAATGATCTATTTGAAACACCCGAATTCAATGAAAGTTTTGATTATCTAAGAAAGTATTTAGGGGATTTTGATAAGGATATAATGCTTATTAACTTAGAAAAATCAAGAAGGAAAAGAAGGTAGAAATTAATGTTAAGAATAAATAAAAATAAAGAACCGGATTTCCTTCTCAAATTTAAGAGAATAAATATTCCAAAGGATTGGTATGACTATAATAATGGAACTATAAAGAGTGAGATTAAGAATTTTATTTTAGAAAATGAGCAAAGTAAATACTGTCCTTATTGTGAAAAATCAATTTATAACATTAATGAAGGACATATAGAACATATTAGGCCTAGGGATCTATTTCCACAGTTATTTTAACAATATAATAATTTAATAGTTTCTTGTAATGAAAAAAATAGTTGTGGAAGTGTAAAAAGAAATAAACATTCAGAGAAATTTATTAATCCAGTAATTGAAAACCCGAAAGACTTTCTTACCTATAACCTAGCAAGTGGAGAAATAATTCCAATATATAAAGATGTAGAGGATATAAGAAACAAAAGAGCGTCATATACAATTAAACTTTTAAATCTTAATAATTACGTTTTAAAAGATGCAAGGAAGAATCTGATACAAATTCTAGAAGTATATAGAGAAAATTATGATGAAATTTCAGATTATCTACAATACTTTTTAGATGATGGTCATAACTTTCCAAGTCTAATAAGATTCTATATGGAAGGATAAGGTATATGATATTAATCTACAAGGATGAATAGAAAAAGGATTAGGATGGAAAATAAAGAATTGGAAAGTAAAAACTTCCAGTTTTTACTACGATCTCGGAGGTTGTTATATACAAATTATGGCCCTAAACTCTTGATTGAGCTTAGGGCTTTATTTTATGGAAGAAGTTTATTTTTCAATAAAAGGGAATAATGCCGCTACTGGATAAGGTGAGTCAAAATCACTTACTACTATTATAGAAGGTAAAGAGTGTGTAGATGAAATTAATCGATGTATTTACTTAAGGAATTCACTAATTAAGAAATATTAATTAAAAGAAAGATATTGCAAGCGAGTAAAGAGAAATTTAGAAATTCCATTTAATAATACAAAAGGGATTAAGTAGTTGGCTGGTACGACCCCGTAGTAAAATTTGGGAATGTATGTGGACAAGTTTTACTTTCTAATGAAATAGTAATCCAAAGAAAAAATAAAACTGAAATAGAGTTTTATCATGAAAATCCTAACATAAGAAATAAAGTAACGCCTACTGGTAGAGGTGGCAATATCTTAAGTGGGATAATAAATTTCAGAGGGGATATAGGTTATTCAGATATTTTTATAAATGTAAATGGCAAGTCTCATATGAAAATAATTATAGAGGTGCTACCTAGTAAAATTGATTATAAAGAAGATTATGAAGCAATACTAAGGGATGTTAACGAGGAAATATATAATTTAGCTTATGGGTTTCTAAGTAGAACCTATCTAGGGGCTGAGATAAATAATAAAAAATCTAATAGCTATACTGAGTTCTACAGCATACTAAAATATGTTTATGATAAATTAATGAAGGCCATTAATATAGTATTATGGAAGCCCCATCATGTTATTTGTAAATGAAGGGGCTGATACTAGGGTAGTTAAACAATTACCTTTGAAATATCAATAATGAAAATTTTGAAAAACAACTATTTCAGCGGAGACAGAGAAGAATTATATAGAAACTAAGTTGAAGGTGAAACTTACCATTAGCAATCTCACTTGTTCCTCTTTCAAAAGCACCCCTGGGGTGCTTATTTTTACATGTATGTAAAAGTAAACCTCCAAAGTTTAAAAATGGTTGCATTTTTCATATAGAATTAATTTTGATTAATAAAAAGAAATATGATAATACTATTAATATAACATTTACTATAAACGTCGCGTATAGTATAATATAGTTAATGGAGTAAATGATTTATTTACTAGGAGGGGAAAACATGAATTTTTTTGAATGTGTTGGAAATAATATTTTAGAGGTGTTATTAGAGCAAAATATAAGTCAGACTCAGTTAGCTGAAAAAATTGGAGTGTCTAAGCAGGTTATGGGTAAAATCGTTAAAGGTCAAAAATCCATTAATGCACTGGAAATAAAAAAAATATCAGAAGCTTTATATATTACGATTGACAGGCTTCTTGAAGAGAAGGAAGAGTTAAAAGAAGAGCCAGTTTTAATGTTTATGGGTAAAGTCAAACAAGAAACTAAAAAAGATATAGAGTTTTTAAGTTTAGTAATAGGTGAAATAATAGCAATGGAGGAAGCCCTTAATGATTAAAAATAAGTTTTTTAGTTCATTAACAGACGAAGAGATAAAAGAAATTCTAGATAAAGTTAATAGGTGTTTAGGGGAATATAAGAAAAGTAATAGGATAATTAAAGAGGATGTGTTTAAGATTTTAGAGATGAATTGTAAAACACTGTATTATCCAATAAAAGATGATGATATTTGTGGATTTGTCTATAAGCTTAAGGATCATAAAATAGCATGTATAAATTCATCCATTCCAATGGAAAAGCAAGTGTTTGCTGCAGCACATGAGTTATATCATATATTATATTCGGATATAGAGAATGGTGAGATTGTAAACAGTGAAGTACTGGATGAAAAAATACCCGCTAATGAAATGAGTAAAGAAGATTTTAAAGCCAATAAATTTGCAGCAGAATTTTTAGTTCCTGAAGAAGTATTTAGAAATGAGTTAAGTATAAGGAATATTAAAAAAGATTTCATAGAGCTAAAAAAAATTGTAGAACTTATGGATGTGTTTTTAGTACCATATAAAACGCTAGTTAGAAGATTATATGAAATAGATTATATATCTTTATTCAAATGTAATGAGTTCTTAAATGAAGAAGATAGAAAAGAAGATAAAGGGGTTATGCTTTGGCAAAAGAGACTTGGTCTATGTAAGAGGAATAATGAAAGAACTAAGGAGATTAAGTTAGATAAATTAGTAGATATGTCTTTAGAATTATATGATAAGGGTCAAATAACCTATGAGAAATTAAATTATTTGCTAGGATTATCTAATTTAAATCCTAGTGAATTTAATATATTTGAACAAAAATATGAGTTTCCTCAAGAAGATGAAATCCTAAGGATTATGGAGGAATAAGTATGAAATATCAAAAGATAATTTTAGACACCGACATATGCATAAAGATTGGAAATTACGATAAAGTGAAGTTTATAGAAATGATAATTCCTAAAATAGCAGAAAAGGCATTTATGCATAGATATGTTTATGAGGATGAATTACTTACCCCAAAGAATGCAAAGGTTCAAATAGATAATTTAATTAAGGATAATATTATAGAAATTTTAGATGAAGATATGTTAGACATTTTAAATAAAAAGATATATGAAGATACTAAGAATATATTAAAGAAGTATATGATA
Organism: Clostridium sp.; assembly: GCF_050717635.1. GTDB lineage: Bacteria > Bacillota > Clostridia > Clostridiales > Clostridiaceae > Clostridium_AD. The sequence goes on along the minus strand of NZ_JBOITO010000039.1, from coordinate 124,830 downwards.
GGAACAGAAGAAAGAGGAAAAAATTGGGGTGAGGTTGTTTCGTTATCTATGGCTAAAACATTAAATATATCTTATTTTGCATCTGACGAAGGAAAGATTCAACCTATACTTGATAAGTATTTAAATGCGGGGACTAAATATGACATAGAAGTAGTTAGAGTTGAACATATAGTGAAGTGGATTAAGGAAAATAGAGATTGTGACATTGGTAGAAAAACAGCAAAAGCTTTATGGAGAAGTAGTGGTAAGGAAAATGAAGTTTTTGATAAATACGTTTGGAAGGTATAATTTGTCGGTGGTCAGTATATTTTTGTATAGGGGATTTTCACATTTTTATGCATCTAAATACTGACATACCTAGCAACTTGTTATCACATAGGTGGGTTTTGGGGTAAACATTGGATTTAATTAGAAAGTTTGGCGATCAATACCTCACTAGATTTAAAGTAGTGCTAAAAATTGAGGATTATTAAAAAATGGAAGTAAAAAAACTTGAAGATAGCCATGAGGGAAACTGCTGAGATATTTCAGTGGTTTTTTGGTCTCATATGAAGTGCATCCCACTAGGGTAACTGTGACTTGGGAAAAACAGTAAACTAATTAAGTAGGATTTAGAGGGAGCATCAGTGGCTGGAGTAGTGGAAAAAGAAAAGAAACATAGAAAATAGTAAAAGAGATTTCTGAATAAGGGATCTCTTAAAACATATCTAGATTAAAGCAGCTAAGTAACATATATCTAACTAAACTCTTTGTTATTCTTTCAGAGATTTTAGGAACTGGAAAGAGTAAAATAGTAGAGCTATTTGCACAGGCGGCTTCTGCAAATAAAGATAATGAAAGATTTAAACTTGTACCTGTTAGACCAGATTGGTCAGATGCTACAGATCTATTAGGCTATAGAAATATCGAAAGTAAGTTTATACCAGGTATTGTTATTGAAGCTGCCTATGAAGCTATGAAGAATGTAGAAAAGCCTTATTTTCTATGTCTTGATGAAATGAATTTAGCAAGAGTGGAGTATTATTTCAGTGATATTTTATCTTCTATGGAAACAAGAAGCATAGTGGAGGATGAAATTATCACTCAAAAGTTATTAAGCAAAGCGCAATTTGGGAAAGATGAAAGAGCTTATGATAAATATGGTGATGTTTATATTCCACATAACCTATATATAGTTGGTACTGTAAATATGGACGAGACTACCTTCCCATTTAGTAAAAAAGTATTAGATAGAGCTAACACTATAGAATTCAATAAGGTAGATTTAAACTACAATTTTGATGAAGTAAAGCTGGAGGAGTTTTCACCTAAAAACTATAATAACGACTTTTTAAAATCCCATTACTTAAAAATATCTGACTGCAGCGATGAAAAAGAAATAGCAACTTTGGTTATAGACAAATTAATTGGAATAAATAATATACCTCAGAAGTACCAGCAACATTTTGCTTATAGGGTACGGGATGAGATAGTATTTTATGTTATATATGCTACATCGAGCGATTTATTGTCCTTTAATAAAGCTATGGATTATTCTATTGTACAAAAAATATTACCAAAATATGTGGTAGCGGCTCCGAAGTACTAGATATATTGGTAGAGTTATTTAATTATTTAAATAACACTAAACACAAAAATAGTGGATATATAGAAGATGATCAATTAAAGATCATGGAAAATCAATGCTTAACTGGTGAATATAAATTAAGTAGTGAAAAAATCATGTATATGATCAGGAGGTTTTTGAGAGATGGATTCACAACCTTCTGGCAATGATTCTGAGCTATTATTTATAGAAACAGATGAGGTTTATTTTTCAATTAAGGGAAATGAGGGCGCTGCTGAATATAGTGAGTCAAAATCACTTACTATTATTGTAGAAGGCATAGAATTAATAGATGACATTTATAATTGCCTTTATTTTAAGGAATACACTAATTATGAAATAGTAATCCAAAGAAAAAATAAAACTGAAATAGAGTTTTATCATGAAAATCCTAATATAAGAAATAAAGTAACACCCACAGGTAGAGATGGCAATATCTTAAGTGGAGTAATAAATTTTAGAGGGGATATAGGTTATTCAGATATTTTTATAAATGTAAATGGCAAGTCTCATATGAAAATAATTATAGAGGTGCTACCTAGTAAAATTGATTATAAAGAAGATTATGAAGCAATACTAAGGGATGTTAACGACATTTCAGAAGGAAGCTCGCCAATTTCTATAAGTGGGACTAATATACTATAACAAAGAGAAAACTTCAGAAGGAGTATAAATCTCCTTCTGAAGTCGTTAATGTTTCAGCACCGCAGATGATGATTAACGAGGAAATATATAATTTAGCTTATGGGTTTCTAAGTAGAACCTATCTAGGGGCTGAGATAAATAATAAAAAATCTAATAGCTATACTGAGTTCTACAGCATATTAAACTATGTTTATGATAAATTAATGAAGGCTATAAATATAGTATTATGGAAGCCCCATCATGAGCTAATAAAGATAACTGAAAAGATAGATAGTTTCGTAAGAACTTATTCATCTACACCTTGGAAAAAGAATGAGGACATTATAAATAAATTGAACATCATGAAGAAAGCAGTAAATAGTAAACTGAAAACTTCATTTTTAGATGAGGTAGATAGTGATTATAGAAATAATTCAATATCCTTAGTATTTAATAGCAAGTGGGCTGCATGCACCCACTAGGGTAACTGTGACTTGTATAAAATAGTAAGTTATTAGTCAGAATCTAGAATGAGCATCATTGGCTGGAGTAGTAGCTATCGATGCTTATTTAATTTGAGTTATAGACCTGCAAAGTGGAATAGAAACTTCAAAGGATAGCGGTATTAAGGGGTTTTCTATAGAGGGAATGAAGATATTAATAAGTGATGGGGAAATTCATGTAGAGTGCAATGGAAATTCGTATGAATTTAGTGTGGAGGAGTTTAGAAGAAGGCCTAGAGGGGTAATGGAGAGGATATTTGATATTGGGAGGTGTGCTAATTGAAAATGCACTATATAGTAGAATCTAGAAATCGATCCGACTTAGAGTGTTAGAAGGTAAAATTTAAAAAAATATTAATTATTTCGATATAGCAATTGCTGATAATGGCAATTTTTCAGTTCAAAGGAAAACTTTACTCCTTTAAAAATTTGTATAATGCTGTATAATAGAACGTATAAGAACATATGTTTGAAGGGCGGCAATGCGAAAAATAGTAGCAAAACTGAGAGAAATAGTTTGGGAGGAATTTAAATGGATGAGCTAAAGAAATATTCTGAAAGAACGTTTGAAAATATTAAACACTTTACAGAAGAAGATATAGAATTTTGGTATGGAAGAGAATTGCAAAAGGTTCTTGAATACATACAATGGAGAAATTTTAACCAAGTTATAGAGAAAGCAAAAGTTGCTTGTGATATTAGTAATAATAATGTGTTAGACCATTTTGCTGACGTCAGCAATATGGTTGAATTAGGATCGGGAGCCAAAAGAAAAGTTGAAGATATTATGCTCTCAAGATATGCATGTTATCTAATTGTTCAAAATAGTGATCCGAGAAAAGAAGTAGTTGCACTTGGTCAGACATATTTTGCAGTTAAAACAAGAGAGCGAGAGATTGAAGAAAACTATGAACAATTAACTGAAGATCAAAATCGACTTTCTATTAGAAATGAAATGGCAAATCACAATAAATCTTTAGCGGAAGCAGCACAAATGTCAGGAATAGATGATGCAAAAGACTATGCAATTTTTCAAAATAGAGGGTATCAAGGACTTTATGGTGGACTTGGAGTAAAGGAAATTCATGAAAAAAAAGGTTTGAAAAAGTCACATAAAATTCTAGATCATATGGGTAGTACAGAACTTGCGGCTAATCTCTTTAGAGCAACTCAAACTGATGAAAAATTAAGGCGCGAAAATATTAGAGGAAAACAAAATGCTAATAAAATTCATTTTCAGGTAGGGAAAAAGGTTAGACAAACTATTGAAGAGTTGGGTGGAACTATGCCTGAAGATTTACCAACACCTAAAAAGAGTGTAAAGAAAATTGAAAAAGAGCAGGAAAAGAAGTTGAAGGGTAACTAAGGTAATGAATTGGTAAATAATTTTTTTGAGTTTTATAAATTTTTCAAGTGGGCTGCATGCATCCCACTAGGGTAACTGTGACTTGGGAATTACAGTAAATTGATTTGTTGAAATTTTAAGTGAGCAGCAGTGGCTAGAATAGTAGCTATTGGTGCTTATTTTGCTGAAGTTCACGACTTATTCTCATTTAATAATTCGGAGATGTTATTTATTTTTGAACCATTACCTCAAGAGGGTCATCACCATCCCCTTTTAGTATTTTTAAGTCATTCTGCATAGTTTACTTATATAGGATATGGGATAAATTGAAATAGGGGTAGCAACAGAAATGCTATTAGATGGTAAATTAAGTGTAGAGGAAATAACTAGCGGATTACTCGCTGTATATTTCTAGGTCCCCTTTTATAGAACGCTCATAATAATTAGTTAAGTAGCTAACTGCCTCTTGCATTTCCCCGTTTGCAATCAGATTAAATAGCTGAGTCATAAAGTCAATTGTTAGTTTTACCCCATATAGTCTTATGTGACGTTCAAATAAGTTTTGGTTAGATGTGCGAAAAGAATTATATATCAGAGGTAAAATTGTATTTCCACTTAATATGCTCATGTATCTAAAAAACTCGTAAGATATTTCAGCGGCTTCTGTAACTTTAGTTGTTTTTTTAATTGCAAATATATATCCCTGTAATTTATCTGAATTTTCCTGAGTTAAATGTGGTGACATTTGCCTGATTGCAAAGCTGTCAAATAAAATTTTAAGCTCAATAGAAGAACGTACTTCGGGTCTACGAAGCATACCTTTGTTGTAATTCATCATGGAGACTAGAATTCCAACCGAGCCCTTCTGGTTATAGTCTGCAACAAATGTACCTATTCTTGGTCGAATTTCTAAAAAACCCTTGGCTACCATTGTTGCAATTCCACTATGAACAATGTTGCGGCTGATACCCATAACATCAGCAAGCTCACGTTCAGTTAAAAGCTGTTCTCCTATTTCAAGCTCACCTGATAATATTTTAGATTCTATTTCTTGAATGAAAAGATCTTTTAGAGTAGGTGCTTGTAATTTTTTGTATTCCATATATTACACTCCTTTGGTCGTTGGTTAACCACATAAAAACTATTATCAGTTCAAATATTTTTTTACAATATAAAAATTCCAATAATTGTAAAAATTAGCATTGTATAATTCATTGTAAAATGTTACTATAATTATATAATACTGTTAAATGTATGTCAATATTTTGAGGAAGTGAATGGAAGAATATATAGTTATTCTACGCATATAATTAAAAAGCAAGGAACATTTCTTTTGAATTTGATGTCATCATCTGGTTCAGGAAAAACAACCACGTTGAAAGCAACCAAGGCAAAACTAATAGATTTTATTAGGTTAATAAAAAATAGTACAAGTAAAGGAGTGTATTAAATGGCACAGTTAAGGCAAAAAATCGTAAAACTTGCAAAAGTAGTTGGTGGCATTTCTGGTATTGTAAATAAAATTGATGAAAATGCACCGGAGTATTACAGCTTAGCAGCCGTATTAACCGATGAAGAGGCAGATGTAGCAATCGCCGCAGGTTTACGAAAAGAGCGTACAGCAGAATTTCTTGCACAAAAGGTAGGCAAACCGCTGGAAGAAGTGAAGGAAATTGCTGAAACACTTGGCTTCAAAGGTATCTTTAGAGTAACCACAAGCCAGGTTGACGGTAAAGACCGTTACTATATGCAAATTTTCGCACCGGGCATTATGGAGATGATGGTTAACAACAAACAAATTCTCAATGAGCATCCAGAAATTGGAAAGGCGTTTGAAGAATATACGCGTATACGTATGGCAACAATGTCACCATTAATGCCAGATGGTTATGGGTTAATGCGTGTTGTTCCAGTTGAAAGTTCAATTAAAGATATTCCCAATGTAAACGATTACGAAAAACTTAGCTACTACTTAGATAAGTATGATTTATTTTCTGTATCACCTTGTTCATGTCGTTCTTCACGTCGCATAATTGGAGAGGGGTGTGGCCATTTGGAAGAGGATATGTGCGTGCAGATGGGTAAAGGTGCTGAATACTATATACGAACTGGACGTGCTAGAAAAATCACTCGTGAAGAAGCACTAATAATTATAAAACGAGCTGAAGAAAATGGATTAATGCATAATATGCCAAATGTTGAAGAAGCCGGTGAAAGTGCTGCTATATGCAATTGTTGTTCTTGTTCTTGCTTTGGACTGCGCGTTGGTTTACTTTATGGTGCCAGAGATGTTATTCGTTCCAACTTTGTCGCTAAAATTGATGAAACAAAATGTGTTGCTTGTGGTCAATGTGTTGAAACTTGCCCTGGCAATGCACTGAAATTGGGTCAAAAAATTTCTACTAAGGTGCCAATACCTTTGCCGGAAAAATATCGTAAATTGAGCAACTCTCTGTGGCACAAATCCGATTGGAATGTGGACTACCGTGAAAACCATCAGGACGTTATAGCAACAGGTACTGCACCATGCAAAACAGCATGTCCTGCACATATAGCAGTTCAGGGTTATCTTCGTTTAGCATCACAAGGTGACTATCAGGGAGCTTTAGCTTTAATAAAAAAAGAAAATCCTTTTCCAGCTGTTTGCGGACGTATCTGCAATCATCGCTGTGAAACGGAATGTACCCGTGGATTAATTGATGAGGCTGTTGCTATTGATGAAGTAAAACGCTTTATTGCAGACCATGATTTGAATAAAGAAACAAGATATATTCCCCCTATGATAAACCAAATTGGAAGGCCATACCAGCAAAAAATTGCTATTATAGGTGCAGGTCCTGCAGGTATGTCATGTGCATTCTACCTTGCAGAAAAGGGTTACAAGCCTACTATATTTGAAAAAGAGCATCGTCCAGGCGGTATGCTTATGAATGGTATTCCATCATTCCGACTTGAAAAAGATGTTGTACAGGCTGAAATTGATATCTTGAAGGAAATGGGTGTAGAGTTTAAATGTGGCGTTGAAGTTGGACGAGATGTTACTATTGCACAGCTAAGAGAGCAAGGCTATAAAGGATTTTATGTTGCCATAGGAGCACAAGGTGGACGTAGTATTGGTATTGCTGGTGAAGATGCAAAGGGTGTAGAGTCTGGAATTTCATTTATTTGTGATGTAACCCTTGGCATGGAAAAGAAACTTAACGGTCGCATCGTTGTTATAGGTGGTGGCAACGTAGCAGTTGACGTTGCACGTACCGCTAGTCGTGTTGGAGGAGTAGAAACATTAATGTTCTGCCTTGAAGATCGTGAGAATATGCCCGGTGATGCAGAGGAAGTAGCCCAGGCTGAGCGTGAGGGTATAAAAGTAAATAACTCCTGGGGTCCAAAAGAAATACTTGTAGAAAATGGTGAAATAAAGGGGATAGTTTTTAAAAAATGCATTTCTGTTTTTAATGATGAGCATGTTTTTGCGCCAAAATATGATGAAACTTGTTTAATGACTGTTGAATGTGACCACTTATTATTGTCTGTTGGTCAGAGCATCATTTGGGGTGATTTACTTACAGGAACAAAGGTTGAGTTTAATCGCAATGGCACTGTAGTGGCAGATGCCCTTACCTACCAAACAGCTGAACCGGATGTTTTCGTTGGTGGTGATGTTTACACTGGACCGAAATTTGCTATAGATGCAATAGCAGCAGGTAAAGAAGCAGCTATATCTCTTCACCGCTGGGTACAGCCTGGACAGACATTGACACTTGGTCGTAACCGTAGAAATTATATTTCACTTGATAAATCAAATGTTTCTATTGACAAAGATTATGATAATTCAAAACGTCAACAGCCTGGTTACAACCTAGCTAAAGAAAAAACTTTTGGTGACACAGGTGTAACCTTTACTGAAGATCAGGTTAAGAAAGAAACTGCACGTTGTCTTTCTTGCGGTGCAACAAAAGTTGATGAGTATATGTGTGTTGGTTGTGGATTATGTACAACTAAATGTGAGTTTGATGCTATACACCTAGAAAAAATACGGGATTTGCATGCAGGTACCTTTGAAACAATGCCAATAAAAGTAGCTGCCCACGTTGTAAAAAAAGTTGGAAAAATAATGGCAAAACCCTTTATGAAAAGTTAAAGGTGGAGATATGCATGAACTTGGACTTATGGATGCACTTATGAAAACAGTGGGGCGAATTATTAAAGAGGAGAATTTAACAAATGTGAGAAAAATCGTACTGGAAATAGGCGAGCTATCTGGTGTAGTACCCCATTTTATTACGGATTGCTATGAAGCAGTGGTTGCAGATACGCAGTATCAGCATACAGAACTTGTGATTGAAATTGTGCCGGGCATTGCCCGCTGCAACCATTGCCATATAGAATTTAGAATTGATATGAAAGACCTGTGCTGCGTGATATGCCATGGAAAAAATCTTACGCCCGTAGAGGGGAAGGATTTAACAATAAAAGAAATTGAAGCCTATTAAAATATTTAACGACATAGAGAGGAAGGTGAAATATTATGGAACAAAATGTAAAAATTATTGCAGTTACAGGTAAAGGAGGGGTTGGTAAAACATCATTGTCAGCAGTTATTGTAAAACTGCTGACAGAGGTTTTCCCAGATAAACGTATTTTGGCCATTGACGCAGACCCTGCAGTGGGCCTTGCAACTGCACTAGGCATTGAAGTTAAGTCAACCGTTGATGATATACGAAAAGAATTTATTAATAATGTTGAAACGGGTAATACAAATGAAGCAGTAGAAATGCTGGGTAATGCACGTTATAAGATTTTTGATACATTAATAGAGCAGCCTGGTTTTTCATTTTTAGCAATAGGCAGACCAGAGTCCGCAGGCTGTTATTGTAAGGTAAACAGCTATTTAAAAGAAGTTATCAAAATACTTGCAGAAAATTACGACTATATCGTAATTGACGGAGAGGCTGGTATAGAACAGGTAAACCGTCGTGTAATGGAAAAAGTTACTCATTTATTGCTTGTGTCAGATGCAAGTAAAAAAGGTATCCAAGTAATAGAAACCATAAACAGTGTTGCAAAAGAGCTAATGATGTATGATGCTGTGGGCGCTATTATAAATCGTATACCTGGCTGGGACATAACACAGCACATAGATACAGGGGACATCCCTGTGCTTGCCTATATACCCTCAGATGAAGTACTGGCTACCTGTGACATTAAAGGTGAAAATATTATGCTGTTACCTGATAATGCCCTAATTGTACAAGGTGCACGTGAGGCACTTGTAAAGATTAATATATTGAAAGGATAGGTATTGCAATATGAAAGATTTAAAGCATCTGCTATATCTTGAAAACCTACTACAAGACTCTAACAATGACTTGGTGCGCATGGCAAAAGAAAAGGGTGAAATTGCAATCGGCAATGTGTGCTACCAAATTCCGGAGGTTCTTTTAAATCTACCCGGCTCCTTTAGTGTTAGAATGCGTGCACCAAACACAACTTCCATGGAAATGGGCACATATTATATGACAAGTTTGACTTGTGAATATTGTAGGGCGTTGTTAGAACGTGCATTAGAAGGTAGTTATCAGTTTCTTGACTGTATATTTGACCCTGCTTCTTGCTCACAGCTTGCTGATTGTATGGAAAATATAGAAGAATTAGGTCTTGGTAATGGGGAAAAATTCTTTGTTCAACATGTAGATACCCCTATGAAAGACGATGAAAACGGTATTTCTCATATGACACATATGAGTCGTGTTCGTGTGCTAGATAAGTTGCTAGAAGTTTTTGGTATAGATACTTCTGATGCAGCTTTGCGGAAATCCGTTGAATTACACAATAAGGTTTGTGGTCTTATTACAGAAATGGGCCAGTACAGAAAACTTGAAAAACCAATTATCACAGGTTATGAATTCGCAGTGTTTACACTTGCCAGCTACTGTTGCCCAAAGGATCTTATATTGCCTTACCTTAGAGAAACCGTAGAAGAGCTTAAAACACGTGCTTGTGATGAAAAAAAATTCTATCGTGTTCGTGTTGTGCTTGCAGGTTCTGAAATTGACGATCCAACCTTTATCAAGCTCATTGAGGATTCAGGAGCATATGTAGCAGCAGACCGTTTTTGTTTTGGCTCATTCCCTGGTCGTCAGCAAATTATTTTAAATGATGAAGAAGATGTTTTGACACAAATTTGCCGTGAAAATGTGACAGGATGTCAGTGTCCCCGTTATATGAATACATCGAAAATTAATGGCAGAAAAGAATATCTGGATAAATTAGCCCGTGAATATAAGGCAGACGGTATCATTTTCCAGCAGATGAACTTTTGCAATTTCTGGGGCTACGAGCGTGCAGGTGCAAGCCATATTATATCCCAGGAATATCAATGGCCAGTGCTTAGTGTTGACCGCCCTTATGTGGTTGGTAATTCAGGACAGCTTCGTACCCGTATACAGGCTTTTGTTGAGCGTATAGAATTAAAAAAGCTGCAGGGAGGTAATGATTGATGGGAAAGCAAATTAACAGCGAGCCCTTAGGAAAATTCTATAAAGGTGGAAAAACCCGTACCCGCCGTGAGTGGCGTGGACTTAACGATACTTGGTATGATTATACATGTTGGCTTTCGAACTGGAGGCAAATGATAAAACTTTTGTTAAATCCACAGTGTTTTAAAGCTTTTTTCCGTTACCGCTATATGCAGAACTATCTTTCAGTACCTGATTTCTTGGATAGGCATACAGAGGGTTTACGTGGGCCACAGCTAAGAGTTGCACATAAAGAATTTGACTTTATAGTGGCGCATATGTGTCAGACAATGAAACTTATTTTTGAAGCTGACCTGCGTATTGGTGGTGATCCAAAAAAAAGTAAAAAGATTGTCATTATTGATGAAAATATGATGAGTCAAGTTATGAACGGATTTCCCAATCTTCATGCTGTTTGTATGCAGGTTCCACCAATTTACACAGCTTCTACAATGCAGCAAAATGGTGTTCTACACTATATTGATAAAGCTCAAGAATTTGGAATTCCCGGAGATGTTTGCCCAATGCCGGCAGCTGAACTTGGTGTTGCTCTTGAGGACGACTATCCAATTTGTGGTATTTGCGCATTGCAGTGTAATACTACTTGCGATGGTTCGCTTATGGGTAATGGAATAGAGGAACGAAGATATAATTTACCTACATTCCAAATTGCTGTCCCAATAAGATATACTGACCCTACAACAAAAGATTATGCGGCAAATGAGATTAAAAATGCTATAAAGTTTATAGAGAAGCAGACAGGTGAAAAGTTTGACTGGGATCATTATTTTAAAGTAATGCAAATTTTCAATAAAGAAACGGAATATTTTTGCGATTGGTTGGAGATTAGCCGTACAAAATATCCGCAGGTTGTCGGCAACAACGTTGCACTTTATCGAGATGCCTATTATCAGGTTGCAGGCGGTCGTGACGATGCATTTATGCATAACGAAAAAGCAATCTGTGATATTATGATGCAAGCATACCATGAAAAAACGCCTGTTGTTTCAGAGGTTCGCCATAGAGCAATTCTTTGGGGTGTTCAGGCACAGTATTATTCAGCATTCCCACTTTGGCTGCAAAACTGCTGGGGTATTGTACCACTAATAGATATGCTAAGTCTTACATCTACTGAGCAATACAGCACCACAGATAAAGAGCAGGCATATTATGACTTGGCAGATCTTTATGCAAAAGAAAATATGCGTAACCGTTCAGAGGGAGGTTATAAGGTAGGTGTTGAAGATTTGTGGCATTTTTGCAGTGAGTTTGATGCCAATGTTGTTATTATGTATGAACATATTGGTTGTAAATCCATGGCAGGCTATCATGGGTTATTTGAGCAAGAAGCACAAAAACGAAATCTGCATTTGATTTGGGTTACACATGGTTTGATGGATCCTCGCAAGGCTTCAAGGCAAAATTTGCGTACAGAAGTAAATCGCTATATGCGTATAATTCTAAAAGAAGAGCCTCTGGATGCATCTCTTGAAGAATTTGATGACGGTAATGCGTGGTAAAAAGGAGACGGTAAAATGAAGTATTTTGGTGGCTGCGATGTAGGTTCTACCTACACAAAAGCAGTGATTTTAGATGAAAATGGGAAGATTGTAGCAGATACTACAATCCGCAGTAAAATTAATGCTGAACAGTCTGCAAGGGTTGCTATGGATGAAGTTTTGACGGATATTGGACTTAAGACTTCTAAGGAGCTTTGTTATTTAATAGGCACAGGATATGGTAGAAATAAGGTTCAGTTTGCAGATGAAAATATCTCGGAAATTTCATGTCATGCAATGGGAGTCCATATTACAGATCCTAATGTAAAAGCTATCATTGATATAGGTGGACAGGATGTAAAGGGCATTTCTATTGATAATGATGGCACTGTTATAAACTTTGCAATGAATGACAAATGCGCTGCTGGTACGGGCCGCTTTTATGAGGCTATGGCACGTAGTTTTGAAATGACTTTGCCTGAGTTTTCAAAACTATCACTTACAGCAAAAAATGTAATTCCAATTACGGCACAGTGCACAGTGTTTGCAGAGTCTGAAGTTATTACACTTGTTGGAGAAAATAAACCGATGAACGAAATCGCTGCTGGTATTCAGATGGCTGTGGCAAAACGCTGCTTTGTAATGGCAAAAAAAGCAGGTGCTATAGGTAGTATTACACTAACGGGAGGATGTGCAAAAAATGGTGGTTTGAAAAAAGCCATTGAGCAAGTACTTCACTTAAAAGTAATAGAACTTACTACAGACCCACAGCTTATGGGTGCACTTGGCGCAGCAGAATATGCACGTCAAAAAGGCTTATCTAAATAATATGAGGAGGTTGTTTTATGGCTATTTTTTTAAAGACTATAAGCATTATGTCAATCGTATTTTTGGTGCTGTTTTTTCTGAGTCTGATTGTTTATTTTTTAAATTTAGATATGAAGGCATCATCAAAAATTCAACCGTTTATTAACAAATGGTACGATGGACACAAGCGTAGACCATTGCCATAACACAAAAATAATATAATGAATATATATAATGAACAGATATCAAATGTTGTAAAACTATTGCATGAAGAAATAGGGCAAAGGCTTGAAACAAAGGGCAACCTTTGGCAAGATGTAGGCAAACAAAATCTTGTGCTACGCGCCGAGATGTCTTATGAGCTTGGTGCAGGTACACTTCCAGCTGTTAGTTTTTTAGGAGTAACCTCATCTAAGGAGCTTGTGCCAACTGATAGCGCGCTACTTTGTGGGAAAGATTTGTCCCAAATCAGCACAGATACACCCTATGCCAGAATAACCTTATTACGAATTAATGATGAGCTTTTAGGTAAAGGTGATGCAATATATGATGCAATGCGTCACCTTGCAAATACACGCTATAAAGTAAACCCAAAAGGTTTTATGAGTCGTATTTCTACAAGTAACAATCATGAACCTGTTAGGGTAAGTAAGATCGCTTTGGAAGAGGGATTGAGCTTTTCTAAGGTGGCTAGGTTGTTTTTAGACGCCTATAAAGCTCATAGAGAGGTAATTGCTGTACAGATCATTTTTGTAACGCTACCAAATTTTAATTACGGTGAATTGGTGAAGCTGGCACAAAAAAATGATCAAATCACAACTGCGCTTGACCACATTTTGCGTGATGTAAAAATGGATTGTGCAAGCTGCAAGCTACAATCAATATGCAACGAAGTCGCATCCCTGGTGTAACTGTTACTGATTGGAAGGTAACTGTGACTTGGGAAAAACAGTAAACTGATTAAGTGGGATTTAGAGTGAGTATCAGTGGCTTGAGTAGTTGAAAAAGAAAAGAAACATAGAAAATAGTAGAAGAGATTTCTGAATAAGGGATCTCTTAAAACATATCTAGATAAAAATAGTTAATTACCATATATCTACTTTGGGGAAATTCTATAAAGGTGATAAAATAGATGCTTTTATACTTGAACTTATTCCTAAATCAAAGGATAAACCAGAAGATGAGCAATTAGAGGATGAAGTTATTTTAGAACATTAATTAGACAATGAATTTGTAGCTGTAAATATGGACGAGACCACCTTTCCTTTTAGTAAAAAAGTATTAGATAGAGCTAATACCATTGAATTCAACAAGGTAGATTTAAAATACAATTTTGATGGATTATTCCATTGTTCAAAAGATATTACCTAAAATGGGTGGTAGCGGTGGAGAAGTTTTAGATATATTAGTTGAGCAAAAATTTATTAACGTTAACATAAGCCAGGGATATTAAAAATGTCCTTGGCTTATGTTATAATTGTCTAAATTTAAAAAGTCTATGCAAAAGGTGGTTTTAAATAAAGAGTTGTTACTATTATATTGGAACATAGGTAACACAATTTTAATTTATCAAGATAAAGAAGGTTGGGGAGCTAAAATAATTGACAATATTTCAAAAGAAGTAAAAGATGAGTTCCCAGATTTGAAGGGATTTTCACCAAGAAACTTAAAATATATGAGAAAATTTGCAGAAGAATATAAGAAGAGTGAATTTGTGCAAGAGGCACTTGCACAAATTATATGGTATCATAACATTACATTAATAGAAAAAGTTAAGGATAAAGATAAAAGAATTTGGTATGTTAATAAGATAATGGAGAATGGTTGGAGTAGAAATACTTTAGTGCATCAAATTGAAAGCAATTTATTTGAAAGGCAAAATAATGAGATAAAGACAACGACACCTAATAATAAGCTGGCAGTAGATGCTTTAAAAGATCCATATATGCTTTTATGATAAGATCGGATCAATTATTTGAAGACAAGGAGAATAGTATGGATAACTATATATTTCTAACCGATGAAGGATACACATTTATGACAAATTCAGAATCAGATGTGCCAGATATAGAAAACTTACAGGTTATAGGAATTTCTAATGGAAATAATGAAAAAGAGGCATTTTATAAAACTATGAACCATCTTGTTGTCTTTGTGATGATGAAGGGTTGCGTGGAAATAAAGCTTATTGTGAAAGCTTAGATAAATTTTTATTAACAGAACATAATGAGATTGAATTAATGGAAAGGTTTAAGAAGGAAGGATTGTTTATTGAAAATGGATTTGCTATATGTTTAGATGGTGATGTCATCATTGAAATTTAGTATGGTGAAAGGGAATGTGTAGCTATGGAAATGAAGGACAACTGATGTGGAGCTAAGGAATGCAAAGTAGTGCTAAAAAGTTATGATTATTAAAAGAATGGAAACAAAAAAACTTGGGGACAACCATTAAGGATACTCCTGAGATTTTTCAGTGGTTTTTTCGTTGTAAAACTTATTTAATTATACAAAAAAAGTACCTACAGCTCAAACACTTTTTTTCTAAGTGTCTAGTCTATAGGTACCAGTTTAAAACAACCTTCATAGCTTTGAAAAACGAATATGAAGGAAGAATATAGCCATAATATAAGAAAATATAGTGCTCCACTAAATCTGAAATTTTCATTGTGATTGCCTGATTATGGGATTTAATATTGCTTTAGTATTAAGTGTGGCGTTTATGTCGAGGGGGAGTAATAAAGTCTTGTTTGCCATGATAGTTTATATTATTGCATTAGTGAACGCAAAAATAGCTATTAAAACTATAAGTTTTAATAGCTATTTATCTAACAGATTATTTGTCCAGTTTGGCATATTTTTATCTTTCCAAATTAGATTACCATCCTTGAAATCAATTATCTCTTTAAATATTTCTGTATTATCATATATGGTGATTTCATCACATACTTCAATGACTGCTTTTAAATTCTTTAGTGAGGAATAATACCTTCTTTCAATTGTATCATCAGATATTCCATGTCCGCCTTTACTCACTCTTATTTTAACTCTATCCTTTGCAATTTGAGGATTTTCAACTCCTATATAATTCATAACTATATAGAAACCATTTTCTTTTGCCATCTTTATGTTTTTGATTATGCTTTTGCCAGATAACGTAGTCTCTTGGTTAAAAGATATTTTTTCTGACATATAAATCTTTATTAGTTTCACGGCCTCTCTAGCAGATTCCATTTGAAGATTATTATCTTTCCATGAGCCTATACGAGCTACCATTTCATCAGTATTTATTCTTTTTTCATCTTTATTTTCATTGTAATAAATCGATTTATAAATTGATGTTTTCCCAACACCGTTAGCGCCTGCAAATATTGTGTAAGTTGGCATAATTAGTTACCTATAACCTTTTTTTGTTCTCTTTGCAGAACCATATTAGATAAAACAATATAAAAATCCTGCTCTTCTTTGCTTTTTGCCGTCTTAAATAAATTCTTTAATTGGCTATAAGAGCAATTCAAAAAAATATCATACATTCTATTACTTTCATTTTCCATACCTAATACCTCCAATTCAAACTATTATATAATATTATATAACAATATGCTAAAAAAACAAACTATATTACGGTAAATAGCAATTTTGCTTCATTGGGTAGGGTAACAGTGGCTTGGAAAAAAGAGTAAATGACAAACTGTGAAGGTGGTTTGCATACTAAACTATGTTTATGATAAATTAATGAAGGCTATTAATATAGTACTATTAAAGCCTCATCATGAGCTAATAGTGGATAGTAGGGTATGTAAATATCAAAGCCTAAAGAACACTAGTATGGATACTATAAAATGGCTAGAGAAAAGACCTCATTTTTAAAAGAGGTAGATAGTGATTATAGGAGGCTGGCACTTTTTATTATGGAAAGATAGTAGATATAAAGGTTGTGAAAAGAAATAAGATAAGAGAAATTCCTAGTGATTCTGAAGAGGATTATTATGTTTTTAAAATAGAAGAATGAAAGAAGCTTCACAGGAGAATTGAAGTTAAAGGCTATCAGGTGGTAATGGTTATGTACACTACGGAATATTTACTTAATAATGCTGAAATAGTTACGGAGCTTTGCATTAGGTCTAAAGAAGAATATAGGTTATGGCGGGAGCTTAAGAGAGTAGGTTCTTTAACTGAGACGGAGATTGGGAAAAGTATTAATAAGGATAGTAGTATTGAGGGTTTTTCTATGGAGGTAATGGGGAGGATTATTGCTGTTGATAGCATCTATAATAAAGGAGAGATTTAACCCTGTAGTTATTAAATAATCAATTGATATATATATCCTGTTAATATATAATAAAATTAAAATGTTGGAAATAGGTGATGAAGTGGTAAATAAGTTTTATAAATTTTATAAATTAATAGAAATACTTCAACAAGAAACAGATGAAGAACATATATTAAGCATGCAGAATATTCAGAAGAGGATTTTGGAGGTAACAGGTTACGAAATAGACAGAAGAACTGTGTATGAGTACATAAAAACTTTGTTAGAATTGGGTTTTGACATAAGTAATTATAGTGAGAATAAAAAAGGGTATTTTCTGCAGTCAAGAGACTTTGAGGAGCACGAAATAAGAATCTTAATGGATTGTATAACAGCCTGCCAGTTTATAACACTTAAAAAGACAAATCAACTATTTGGTAAATTAAAGAAGTTGAATAGCGATTATGTGACAAACAGGCTAAAGGATCAATTATATGTTGATAATAGGTCAAAATCTAAAAATGAGCAAATATATTATAATATAAATAATATTAATGAAGCTGTTATAGAAAATAAAAAAATAAGTTTTAATTACTACCACTATAATATTGGAAAAGAATATATAGCCATGAAGGCACAGGATGGTAGTTTAAAGATATATAATGTAAGCCCTATATCAATGATATTGAAAGATGATTGTTATTATTTAATTTGCACTTCAGATAAATACGACACTATGACTCATTATAGAATAGATAGAATGCAAATGGTGGAAGTGCTTGATGAAGCAAGAAGGAACCTAAAAGAGATAGATGAACTAAAAGAGGGATTTGATGTTGCCGCATATGCTAAGAAATGCATTAATATGTATTCGGGTAAAGATATTAAAATTGCAGTAAGATTTAAAAAGAAGCTCTTAGATTTAGTTATAGATCAACTTGGTGAAGATGTGGAATTAATTAATGACAAAGATGGTTATTTTATAGCTAGTTTTATAGCAAAGTCATCTACAGGACTAAGTAGATGGCTATTACAATTGGGAAGTGGAGCTATGGTTATAGAACCATTAGAATTAATTAATGAAATTAAAGAAGAAGTGAATAAGATAAAATCATTATATGAGTAGCCTGTACAAGTTTATGTACAGGCTACTCTTGCTTTATTGATGCTATTTTAGGTACACTGTATTAAGAGTACAAATCATATAAATTTATGATTACTATAATAAGAATTCTTAAATAGCAAGTTAAGACGGAGAAGTTACAATTATATGGAGGTAGATAACATTGAATAATTTTATTGAAGATTTTTCATTAGCTTTTGATTTGACGCTCTTAGGTTTATATAAAAAAAAAAATAGTGATGAAGAAGGAGTGTATTGTGCGCTATTAAAAAAAGCATTAGATAAATTTTCATATTTAAATGAGAAATATAGGCTTCTAGGAGCAAACGATGAATATGTATTCCCTTTCCATGAGAACATGTTGATTACAACATTTGAAAAACCTCTATCTTATATGCTTGATAAGCTTCCCCAAAAATTTCGCCAAGATATACAAAGTTCAAGGTTATATCATTTAGATGCACTGCTTACTACAGGAAACAATCATACATACCATTTATTACCAGAAGCGTTTGAAATATTAGAACGTAGGGAGTTTTTTAAGTCTAAAGATAAATATAATGCTGAATTGGAATATAAAGGTCAAAAATTATATTTAGAAATGATTAATAAAGGTCAACTAGAGTATGAGGAAATAAGGTCTTTTTTAACACAACAAGAGAATGCTTATATAGTAGTGGATCGCTTTTCACAAACAGAAGAACAACAAAGGTTTATTAAAGGGTTCCCCGATATTTGTTATATGGCTTATAATAAATTGCCAGAAAGTACGAAAGAAATAAAAGTATGTCCTTGTTGTGGATTAGTGATTAGAGAAAATGATGGGAAAGATTTACGGTGCGTTTCTCAATACTGTAGCCAACACAGCAAAGGGTTTATAAATGTAAAAAGTGTTAAAATAGATAGTTCAGTAATGATTTTAAATGAGGTAGTAGCACACAATATTTATTATCCAGGACAACTTGAAATGCAAATTAAAACTATTTTAAATAAAAAAAAGCTGGAATATATTTTATGGCCCAATATGGATGAATGGGATTTTAATATAATGTTTAAGGATGGTTCAGAATGGCTCATAGATGCTAAGGTTGTAGAGAATCCATATTGGATACAAGCAGATATTGAGGAGAAGATAACTGAAAATTGTAGTGCCGAAAAGATTATATATGTTGTACCTAATAGACGTAGTCAAAAATATTTGCAATGTGTTAGAAAAAGTATTGGTAGTAAAAATATGATATACTGCATGAAATTAAATGAATTAGAAGTTGCATTAAAAAGTAAGATGGGAGAACAAAAATAGAAATGATGAATAAAATTGTTAAGACGTTTAAACAAAACATACAGATTATTGAAGATTGGGCTGCAAATTTTGCACAAATAGAGATTTTATTTTATTTATCTCAAAAAATAAATGAGACATTTTCTATAAATGATTTATATATGTTATTAGGAAGTAGAAATATAATAGTTAAAAATAGTGAATTTAATCACAATGATTTTTTAATTAGTAATGCAAAAAATATTCTGAAAACCATGAACCAATCTAAGGTTTATAGGGATACATTAAAAAAATATATGAGTGATCGTTATGCAGAAGTTAGACTTTATGAAATGAATAACGGGAGGTTAATAAAAAAGAATAGTTTACCTAACCAATATACTGAAAGAGAAAAGGATTATGAACTTCTTTTAACTACACCTATAGCTGGAACAAAAAAAACAATTAATTATATTGATATTTCTAACGGTGACGAATATGGATATGTTAATTGTATAAATGAAAGTAAAAAAATCAATTTCCCAAAAGATATACAGCCATTAAAAAAAATTAATAGAACAAATAAGATAGGGGGAGACATCTTAGTAACGCGTAAAGATCTCATTGCTACTGCGAATAAAATAGATAAAACATTAAAGAAAACTTCAGATGTGTATAGAGAGAAAATCTTGACTAAAAACCCTATTTTAGGAGTTCAACAGAATAAAATAAATAGTACTAATTGTATTGCTTTATCAAAAATAACACATATGATAGGCCAAGTGGGATCTGGAAAATCAACATTTGCTGAAGCTATTACAGTGTTATTAGCTGAAAAAAATTACCGTATAGTTTTAATTGAACCCACAGTTATAGAAAGTATAAATAAGGCCAAATTGTTAAATAATCTAGGTATTAAAGTAGTAAATGTTATTGGAAGCTCAGGCAGAATGAGACATATTAATGCTGCAAGTGAAGACCAAGATTTCTTAAGTGAATATTATTCCGAGGTACTAACACCAGGTTGTTTTGTGGGTGCATTAATTGATGAAAATGATGAAGCTATTAAATATGGGAATGAACCTTGTTATAAAATACAGAAATTTGTAGGTGGGAAACTATCGAGCAATAAAAATTTTCTGTGCCCATTTTTTTATAAATGTCCTAAAAGTAAAGTAGATAAAAATTTACTTTCATCTCAAGTGATTGTTACAACTATAGATGGATTATGTAGTACCTCTATGACAGCTGAAAGAGAGTTATTATTTTCTCATGTGCTTAACAATGTTGACTTAGTTATTATAGATGAGGCTGACAATGTACTCTGTAGGCTTGATGGAATATTTGCACCAGGAATAGGTGTTAATGAATACATTAGTTTAAATACTGGCATTCAATTAGATTACACTAATAGGGATATTAATCAAAAGTTTGAAGCCGAAGAAAGAGAATTTGTGGAGACTATGAATGATTTGGCAAAAGCTCTAGCTGAAATTTGGAATAGAATTAAAGAAGTTAAGACGGGTTTTTCGAAGACAAGATTGAAAAAATTTACAGCGTTACAGTTACTTAATCTTCTTAATCCTGATATCGAAAAGCATTCAGAACTTGTTACAGAAGCTAAACTACCAAAGGATATATGGAAAAGCCTGTATAATTTAATGGGTAATCAACTATCAGATGAAGAAAATATGCTTTTATCCTCAGCATTTAATAATGAAATCTCATTTGAGTACAAATTACGATTAATAAAATGCAATACCAATAGGTTTGATACAATTACGGAAAGAAAAGTTGAATTTATAATTAGGCTTATTAGCTTTGATCAAATTTATAGAAAACTTTCAAATTTAGTTAGAACTAATAATAACTTACCATTATCATCAAAATATATATTGAATCAAAGTTTTAAAGAACATCAAAAATGGCTACCAGTTGCACCAGTTGGTAATATACTAGGATTTGAAACTAAAGATGAAGATTTATTTATTACCAAACAATTTGCCACAGGTAGAGCACTTGCACTTAAATTTCCGTGGCTTAAACTAGACAAAGATGGTAATGCATTAGGGCCAAATGTTCTATTAATGTCAGGAACAAGTTTCGCACCAAAGTCACTTATGTATCATATAAACTCACCAGTTAACTATATTATTGAGTCTGAAAAACATAAGAGAGAATATATTTCTAGATCTGTATTCCAATATACCCAAAGTTCTATATGTGTATCAGGGGTAGATGAAGAGTATAAAGTTAATAATATTAAAAAACTATTGGTGGAGAGTTTAGAAGAGATTATAGACTGTTTGAAAAATGAAGATACTATACTTATGATTGTTAATAAGTATACGCAAGCTGACTTAGTAGCAACTTATTTAAATACACTATTAAGTACTCGTGGATATGAAGATATTGTTACAGCATTAAAGTCTGATTCTGATTTAAGCCTTGGAGAAAATAGACTTAAACGTAGCAAAGTTAAATTATTTAATAATAAAATACTAGTTGCACCGGCTGTATCTGTTGAAAGAGGACATAATATTGTTGATGAATTTGGCAACTCAAAATTTGATACTTTAATGTTTTTAGTAAGGCCAATGAGCGACCCCACAGATTATGAACAACATGTAAAAAAAGTAAATGGTTATATCATGACAAAATATAGCAAAGAGGTACCTTTAGATAGATTAGAAACCTATCTAAAGATGAGACAAGATGCATTCTCACTATATAATAAGTTAACTAGTAATAAATATGGAGTAAGTCAATTGGATAAAGAGTTACAAAAGGATGTTACAGCTACTTTATTTGTTATTATCCAACAAATTTTTGGAAGAATGAACAGAATGGGTGATGAAGTACATATGAGAAGTAAACCGCTTAAAGTATATTTCTTGGATGGTGCTTTTAAAGCAAAGCATAAAAATAGCTATGATTTTCTGAATGAGTTAATTTTATATTTAGACGAATTAATGTCAAATAAAGATTATGGTAATATTGCTAGAACTTTATATGAGCCATTCTATATAGCATTAAAAAAGGGAGGAAATATTTCAAATGATAAATCATAAAGATGCTGATTATAATACGATTTTTCCTATGCACATTAAAATTGAAGAAAAAGTAAGTGAAAAAATTTATTCTTTGGCTTTTCCTAAAACTATAAAAGAGAAACTATTAAAACTTGAAGAAAATTCAAATATAAAGTTTAATAAACAGTTTCATTATTTACCAGTGAATTCACTTAAGAGAATGTTTGTTACACACCTAAAGGGAGTAACAGAAATGAAAAGCCTTTCTAACAATACTGATGATAAACAATGGCTAATAGCATTTGAAGAAATTGATGTTCAGAGAGTTTTAAATATCCTTAAGGTATGGATTGAGGCATTTTATATTGATGAAACTGAATTGGAGAGGGCAAGAATAAATAGTGAGAATGTAAAAGCATTAGCACGACAAATAAGTGATGAAATAAGTATACTGGATTTTCAATCAGTTAGTAGCTGTGATGATGTAGTGTTGTTTGAAAATGGAAAAGTCTTAGATTCTAGAGGGTATGCTATTTTACCACTCAAAGTAGTTAATATATTGGTTGGAAAAGAAATAGAGTTTTTGGGGCAACGAGTTGATTTCTTATATTCAAGCAATAAGGAGGTAGTTACAAACCCTATTAGGTTTACAGATGAAAAACGCGTAGATTATCGTTCTTATGTTATGACTTTTTCGGTTCAGACATTACCACCATATAATGAGGTCTATCTTAATATTGACTTTTCAATTAGACGGTGGATTTCAAGAAATAAATCACATAAAACACCTTTTTTAGCAGATACAAAGGCTACATACATAAAAGTGGACGATCATAAACTTCAAAGAATAAATGTAAAATATTCAAACACATTGAAAAAACTTACTTGGCAAAATGCAGATTATAAATGTTATAATGCATGCTATTTAGGAGAAAAATTACCTGAGTTTAAAGATGTAATAACATATCCAGAAAAATATATTACAGGTAATAGAAAAGATGTTTATATGCCGTTTGAATATGGCATTAACGATATTGAACACAATTCTGACTCAGGCATGCCTTTTAAAGATTATAAGACTTTATTTGAAATTTTAATAGAACAGTTAACTTTTTTATCTGAAAAAAATACAGTGTTAGCAACAAGAGTAAGTGGTTCCAATAAGCCTACACCTTTTTTTAATGAATATTTCTTATTAAAAGATAAAAATAATTTTCTGAAGATTTTAGATGGAGCATTAGGTAAAGAAAAATTAAGTATAGAAATATGGTATAACGATGGACAAGAAGATTTAAAAAATGCACTTTTAGGGAAATTAGAGAATCACTTAGAGGGTTCTAATAGTAGTATTTCTTGTTGTGAATTAGAACATCTAAGTGATAAATTAATTTTAGAAAATGAGAAAATAAAAATCAATTTAAAGGGATTTGAAAGAAGAATAGAAGAAATAGAAGAAAAACTTAATTGTGCTAAAGGGCCTACTATTAGTTTTGTAGTCTTAGGGAATAAGGAAGAATTTGTAGATAATAACAATAAGGCAGATGCTAAATTGGATCCTAAAAAGGCTTTAAGGGTTGGATTTGCTAGAATGGGTAGATTAACACAATTTATAACTCCTAAAGGCTATCGTAATACGGAAAACGAAAGGAATAAGAAAATTGATTTTTATAATAAAAAAGTTCAAGCTTATGAAGAAGGACTAACGGATAGAGAACCAAGAAAATTGAGTAAGAATTATTATGTTAATACTAATATACAACATGCTATTTTAGATGGTTATAGACAACTTGGCTTGCTTTCCGATATTTCGAAAAATAAAACTTTAAGTAATAAAAAAGTTACAGGTGTCCATATTTGTAATTTTAAGAATACGATTTATGGAACATATATACAGCCATTTCCTATAATTATTACTTGTGATTTTGAGAACAATTGCGTGTCAGCATACTGCGATTTTGTAGGTAATATAGATATACCTTATTGGAAGTTAATACTAGGGTTATCAAAAGAACTTTCAAAAGCACCTCTAAGAAACACTAAAAGTATCAAACCATCTTTAAGTGCATTAACCAGACGTATAGATGGGATAGCTCGTGATGAGGGCAATAATATAATTATGTTTGTAGCAGATGGAACAAGTCGTAAATTAATAAAAGGGCTAGCTAATACAGAGATATCAAAAGCTTTTGATAGTGAACAAAATCAAGTTAATGAATTATATATTAATGATGAAATAAATGGAAAAATTGATTTAAAGTCTATAGATAAATTAGCTATTATCCGTTTAAGAGTAAATGATGAGGTGCCAGATTATTATCCTACCATTTCAGAAAAAAATAGTAATAATTTTAAGAGCATATCTGGAGTATTTAAATATGATAAGGTTTTTTATTCACTAGATGATAAAACGTCAGGTGAAAAAGATACATTTAATGGTGATCATAGTAAAACAGAAAAAGACCAGAGATATTCTCATAGAAACATTATAGAATTGTATCCTTTATTTATATCTCAAAGAAGTGAAGAAAGAGTGGTAGAAAATTTAAAAGCAGTACATGATTTAAGGAGTGCTTCATTACAGTATACTTCCCAGAAGACAGTGTTGCCGTTGCCACTGCATCTTGCCCAAAAAATAGAAGAGTATATTATATAAATAATTGATTATTTGTAGATTTTACTCTTACTTGTAAAATTGGTAGCTAGTGGGGTGTGAAGCACCCCAAGCACCCCACTAGGGTAACTGTGACTTGGGAAAAACAGTAAACTAATCAAGTGGGATTTAGAGTGAGTATCAGTGGCTGGAGTAGTGGAAAAAGAAAAGAAACATAGAAAATAGTAAAAGAGATTTCTGAATAAGGGCTCTCTTAAAACATATATAGATAAAAATAGTTAGTTATCATATATTTACTTTGGGGAAAAGTATAAAGGTACAGTTATTCATAAGTAACAAAGAGTTTCCTGCAATAGTTTTATGGCCAAGATCTAACGAGAGCTCAGGATGCGAAGAAAAAAGCATAAAAATAAAGTCTAAACATGTAAGATTAGTTCCTGAAAAAATTATTTAAGTAGAATTAATTTAGTTAACAGTACAAAACTTAAAGAAAATGGCGTTAAAGGATTTGCTTTTCAAACTGAATTAAGTGAAGAAACTGTTATTTATATAGAATCTATTAATTAAAAGATGAAAGGTTGAAGTTTCAGCTTAAAGACTTTTGGAGCTGGAATCAATCTGATATTTTAAATAATGCATTAAGAGGTGTATTAGCTGAATATATTGTTGCCACTGCTATTGAGGCGAAAAATGAAATTCGTATTGAATGGGATGCTTATGATTTGGTAACTAAAGAAGGTGTAAAAGTCGAAGACGCTTATTTAAAATAGAAGAAGACAAGCTAAGATCATTTAATAATGGCATAGCTTGTCTTCTTTTATTATTCTTCCATCATCTAAATCAATAAGCTAGACATAAACATTTGATTTTAGAGATTCAGGCGGCTTATTTACAAAAGTGTTAAAATATAACTACTTGCCATGAACATCGTCCTCCTGCATTTCTATATAAGTATGGGTTATATCATTACCACTAGACTTTGGGCTAGGAATTTCATTTTTGCTTAGTATATCGATATGATTGTAATTCACATTATTGCAGTATATAACCTTATTGTTAATCTCTATCTTTATTATTCCTTCTAGTTTATACATTTTTATCTCCCCCACATAACAAATATAACAAAACGAACATATGTTCTAACTTATTATATACGGATATAGGAAAATTTTCAACATTTAAATTAAAATTGAAAAAAATAACAAAATTAGTATGCTATTTTATACAAATCAGTTAATTATGTAAAAATCTTATATAGGAAGCTAAATAGTGCCATATGTTTTTTTAACATATGGCGCTAAATTTATTAAAGTTATTTTTTGCTGAAAATTAAATAAAGGTTTGTGATGCTAAGTATGAAAGGGCTATTTATCCTGTACTATTATTCCTAATCTATTATCTGTTCTTCCCAGGAGGTAATCTGCAGAGCATTGTAAATAATCATTTCAATAGTAAATATTATACAATAAATATATGATATTAAAATAAATGTTACCGAACATATAAAAATTAATTGACTTATTACCGTTAAGATAATATAATTAAGTTACCATATGAACAAAATTACTTTTAAGGTGGTAAGTTAATGGTAGTTAATTAAAATTAAAAGCTTTAAGTTACCGAAATAATAAACATGGAATAAGACTTAATGATTATTAAAGTTCAAGAAAACACAGAGAAGCAAGCTGCTTCGATAAGAGGGAGGGTTAACAATGGCTAAATATAGACAGCTGTATACTGAGTTCTGGAGTGATGGTTTTGTAATGGATTTGACACCTGAAGAAAAGTTTTTCTATCTTTATTTAATGACTAATTCGAAAACTAGTCAGTGTGGTATTTATGAACTTCCAAAACAAATCATAGTTACTGAGACTGGATATAATAGAGAAACTATAGACAAGCTTCTTAATAGGTTCTGTGAGTACAATAAGATAATTTATTGTGATGAAACAAAGGAAATCATGATTTTAAACTGGATAAAATATAATCCGCCAAACAACACAAATTCAATAAAATGTGTAAATAAAGAATTGTGTAAAGTGAAAAACTTTAAGTTTATAGAGATATTTTACCAGAGGTGTGAGGTGGAGGAGTTAGAGGTAGAGAAAATATTTGAGGGGCTTCATAGGGGCTTACAAGGGGCTACTAAGGATACTCCGAATATTAAATCAGTAAGTGATGAAAAATCTTGTGATAATCAGAAGACTGAGGAAAATCAATGCTTTGCACCTTTATACAATACTGAGGGAAGGGGCTATGAAGGGGCTTATAAGGGGCTACCAAGTAATAGAATAAGAAGTAATAAAGAAGAAATAAAAAGTAATAAGCAAAAATCAATAAATAAAGAAGAAGAAGTAAGAAGCACTAAAAATAATTCTGCTGCTGACAATTTAAGTGTAATTAAAATTTTCGAAAATAATATTCATCCATTGTCACCATTAGAACATGAAAAGCTAATGGACTTTACAGGTGATGTAAGTTGCGAAGTGGTTATTATGGCAATTGAGGAAGCGGTAAATTATAACGCTAAAAATATTAAGTATATAACTAAAATAATAAACTCCTGGATAGGCAGAGGAATTAAGACTGCGGACGGTGTACGTGTTTACCAAAGGGAATGGGATAATAAAAAGAATTCATCTGCTAATGAAAATAGAAAAAAGGGTACTTTCTGTGATTATGACCAAAGGCAATATGACTTTGATGAGCTTGAGAAAAAGCTATTGGGGTGGAGTGAGCCTGAGTAGGAAGTTAATTAAAAAGTGGACAAGATGTTGATTATTTTAACATATTAGAAAGGATGGTGTGTATTATGGAAAATCTAGTTAGAAAAGCTAAAATTAATGAGGGTGGGGCAACAGAAGAACTAACAGGAAGATTCAAATATCTAATATTCAAGGAGGCGACTAGGTATCACATTCCAGGTTATGATTTATCGGATCTTGTCCAACACGGATATTTATCAGTGTTAAAAGCTATAGCTATGTACAAGCTAGGAAGCAACAGTTTTAACGGGTACTGTATTAATTCTATAAAAATGAACTATAAAGCTCTTTTAAAAGGGCAGATAAAGCATTATAGGGAAGTTCCAAATAGTGACATGCTGGATTTTGATCTTTCGGGTAATTATGAATTCACTCTAGAGGATGAGGTTATAGCCTTTGACGAAGTGAAAAAACTATATGCCGCCATTGATACACTTGAGCCATTAGAGAGAGAAATAATAGAAAAATATTATATTTTAGAGAAGTCACTAGGAGAAATAGCCTGTGATAGTGATAAAAGCTACCATCAATTTGCAAGACTTAAGAAAAAAGCCCTAAAAAAACTAAAGGCCCTTATATAAATTTATATACGTCAATAAATTTCCGCACAAAACTTTTACGGCGCATATATACTCAGTGAAAACAAAATGAAAGGAGTGATTCAAATGGCAGTTGTATCAACAAAGGTAGCCAGCGCACTAAAACTTACTATGAAGGTAGGAGTTGACATCAAGGGTAAAGACAAGTATGCAACAAAAAGATTAAGTAATCTAAAAGTTGCTGCAGTAGACGCGGACATTTTTGCTGTAGGAGAAGCTATCTCAAACCTCAAAACTTATCCATTATTCAGATTAGACAGAGAAGATCAGTTTAACTTAGTTAGTGAATAGTCGTTCCAAGTCAAAATAAACTTCAATCAAATAATTTAGAAGGAGGGAAAATGATATGCATAAATTAGTTATGAGATTTTTGACACAAACAGAAGGTAAGTATTTCACGTTAACTGTAGATGACATCAAAGCTGATGGAGATGGAGTTCCATCCATTACAGAAGCTGAGGTAAATACTCTTATGAATTTAGTCATTGCAAAGAACATCTTTGAATCAGCTAATGGTAACTCAATTGGCAAGAAAGATGCTAAAATAGTTAGCACTGATACTAGTGTTGTTGCTGTAGCTTAGTAAAATAGTGCCCTGTGACTATAATGGTACCAATAGGTTCCATTATAGAAAGGGCACTTTTTTTCGATGATATCATGGAAATTTAAAAAATAGATTAAGAGGGAGGGTGAAAATAATGGCTAGATTATGTTTTGATTATGGTCACGGTGGAAAAGATAGTGGGGCCATATATAGAGAACGGAAAGAATCTAATGATGTTTTAAGTTTAGGTAGAGCGATAGCTACAGAAATTAGAAGATATGGAGTTATAGTAGATGAGACAAGAAATAGTGATGCCACAGTAAGCCTTGAAGGTAGAAGTGATTTTGAAAATAGAAATACATACGATTATTTTATATCCTTTCATAGAAATGCGTATGTACCTGAGAAAGCTAAAGGAGCTGAGACTTATACCTACATAAATACAGGTGCAAAGTCTAAAGCATTAGCTAAAAGGGTACAGGCAGCACTTGTATGTTTAGGTTTTGTAGACAGAGGAGTAAAGTCTGCTAACTTTCATGTGCTTAGAGAGACTAAGGCCCCAGCAATACTAATTGAGATTGGGTTCATTGATAACACTAATGACAATAATGTTTTTGATAGTAAAAGAAGTGAGATTATTAAAGCATTAACGAAAGCTATTCTTACAGAAATAAGTGTAAGCTATATTGAAAATTCAGTAGTAACAAAACCAGCAAGTAAAGAACCCCCACTAGGGTAACTGTGACTTGGGAAAAACAGTAAACTGATTAAGCGGGATTTAGAGTGAGCATCAGTGGCTGAAGCTGTTGGTGCTAATAGGGATAATCAAAGATTTAAGTTGAGACCTGTTAAACCAGATTGGTAAGATGCAACAGAGCTATTAGGCTACAGAAATATTGAAAATAAGCTTGTTCCAGTTATTATTATTATTATTATTATTATTATTGATGCTGCCTATGATGCCATGAAGAACATAGTTAAACTTAATTAATTAGCTGGAAATCCTGATACCTATAGTTAACTGAGTTTTACAGCATACGTAGCTTTGTTTATGATAAATTAATGAAGGTCATTAATTTAGTATTATGGAAGCCTCAGCATGAGCTAATAGTGGATAGTAGGGTGTGTAAATTAAGAGTTTTTAGATAAGTTAATAAATGAATCTTTTTACTCTATATTTGAAAGATCACTTGTTCTTTAGGACGAGAGAATTATATAAAAAATGAATACTTTAAGGATAGAACAGTTCTTGTAGGATCTTTACGAAATAAAGAACAACTTGATATAAATCTAAAAGGAAAGTTTTATCACACCCAATGTAGCAACATAAATTGTAATGGAGAGGATATTTGATATTGGGAGAGATGTACCCAATTAATTTGTATATTCTTCTGAAATCATTTATCAATATCTACATAGATATATAAGAACATATACTAGTTTTTAGAATAAGTAGTTGATCCATATATATTTTTATGATAAGATCGGATCAATTATTTAAAGGCAAGGAGAATAGTATGGATAATTATATATTTCTAACCAACGAAGGATACACATTTCTGCCAAATTCAGAAGCAAATATGCCAGATATAGAAAATTTACAGGTCATAGGAATTTCTAATGGAGAAAACCCAAGAGAGGCTTTTTATAACTTAATGAGTCAGAGCGAGAATTTGATGGAAACATCTTTTGATGAAGTCTTTTGTTATGAGCTGTCGAATAATTATAAGGAGTCCTATTTAGAATTTAGTATAAAAGATGATTATGATATTAAGCTATATAAGCATAAAGAAACTAATAGGTTAATAAGTAAAATAAAAGATGATATGGATTTAGATATAAATGAAAGCCATATGGTTTTAAATGCTATTTTCAATATGGTGAATAATAAATTTTCCATAGCTTACGATATTATTATGAATGAGCGCCACTGTAATTATTATTTTGATGTTAATAACTACTATAAACTTTCTTGCTGTCTTTGTGCTGATGAAGGGTTGTGGGATAATAAAGCTTATTGTGAAAGCTTAGATAAATTTATATTAAAAGAACATAATGAGAGTGAATTAATGCAAAGGTTTAAGAAGGAAGGCTGGTTTATTGAAAACGGATTTGCTATATGTTTAGATGAGGATGTCATCATTGAAATTTATAAGTAAATGTTCCAGTGGTTTTTTTGTAGTGAAGTTTAGAGCTAACAATATTTATTAATCTTATGAAATAAAGAAGGTGTTTTAATGGAAGGTATAAACCAATCTGTGCTCTACACAGGAGTAGATGGAGATGTGAAATTAAAGATGTTTCTTGAAGAAGAGACACTTTGGCTTTCACAGAAACTGATTGGAGAGCTATTTCAAGTTGAGTCGAATACCATCAATTACCATATAAAAGAGATTTTTAAAAGCAGCGAATTAGAGGAAATAGCAACTACTCGAAAATTTCGAGTAGTTCAAACAGAAGGAAGTAGAGACGTTTCGAGAGATGCCCGACGGTTAGCGATCTCAGTCGTGTCTCCTTCAAAAGTACCCTTGGGGTATTTATTTTTACATGTATGTAAAGATAAACAGTTAAATGTGGACTAAGGATAATTGCGAGTGGGTGAATAGCTAGCTTGGGAATAGATTCTTAACTATAAGCAATTATATATTCCTAACCGACGAAGGATACACATTTATTCTAAATCCAAAATAAATATACTAGATATAGAAAACTTACAGGTTATAGTAATTTAAAAAGGAGAAAACCCAAAAGAGATTTTTTATAACTTAATGAGTCAGAGCGAGAATTTGATGGAAACATCTTTTGATAAGGTTTTTTTTATAAGCTATCGAATAATTATAAGGAATCTTATTTAGAATTTAGTATAAAATATGATTACGATATTAAGCTATATAAGTATGAAGAAATTAATAATACATTATTAACACCAGGTACATTTGTATCTGGTGTTTTATTTTGCAAATTAAGAGGAAAATATAGTATTTTGTGGAATATAGTAATTATATTTCAAAATACTATAAGGCTTGAATAATAAATAAATAAAAACTAATAAAAACTAATAAAAAATGTGTAATTGCCTATGATTATAATAACATAGAAAAACGTTAAATTTAGATGTGAAGGAGATAATATAATGGATAAAATGTGGGAAATATGTAAAAAGTGTGATTTTATGCTTTTATGCCTATAAATATAAAGAAAATGCAGTAAACATACGTGTCAAAGCATCACCACAGAACCAGACTTCAGCCTATGCCCTTGGACAATATAAATCAATAAATGAATTGCGTGTATTGAAAATAAACAAGGCAGATTTTTAGCAAGTGGGCTGCAAACACCTCACTAGGGTAACTGTGACTTGGGAAAAATAGTGAATGATAAAATGATTAAAAATAAAAAAAGTGTAAATAATTATAACTATAGTAAAATGAATGGAGAAAGAACTATGGCTAAGAAGAAATTAGTATGGTATCCAGGAGCAATGTATCATGTGACTAGCAGAGGAAATAGAAGAAGTGATATTTTTAAGGAGAAAGAGGATTATTTAATTTATTTAGATGTTGTAAAAGAAGCATTAGAATATTATAAAAATAGTTATGAAGTTATAGCATATACTTTGATGACAAATCATGTTCATTTACAAATAAAAACTAAAGATAATCATATATGGCACTTAATGAGTAGGATAAATAAAAATTATGCTAGAAATTTTAATAATAAATATAATTTTGTTGGTCATGTATTCCAGTCTAGATATAATGGAGAAATTATTGAAAGTGATGAATACGTATTAGAAGCAAGTAGATATATTCATTTAAATCCGGTTAGAGCAAATATGGTAGAAGCAGCGGGAAATTACCCATGGAGTAGCTATTCGGTGTATATAGGAAAGAAAAAAGAAAGTTTTATCCAAAGTGAAATATTATTATCCTATTTCAGCGGAGACAGAGAAAAATCATATAGAAACTATGTTGAAGGTGAAACTTACCATTAGGGTAACTGTGACTTGGGAAATAGTAGAGCAATGTCTGTGGATGGGAAGGGTGTAACATATTATAGACCTTGAAGAGGGAAACATTAACCTCACACAGAGGAGGAGAAGCAATGTGTGAATCGTTAATTTAACAGAGGTAATTTACACATTAAAAGTCAAATTAAATAAATTAGATGTAAATAGCAAACCTATTGTATAGTGAAGAAAGTTTTTCATTATATTATAGGCTTTTTTGTAGTAAGATAGATAATAAGAGAGGTGTTTTTATGCAAAAACTATTTTTATCTAAATTAATAGCATATGATTATTGGCTAAATATGAGGAAAGGCTTTTCACAATATGGTCCAATTCAAAGATGTCCATGCTGTGGCAAGATAGGCCGGTTTAAAAAACATGGCTATTATAAAAGATACTATAATTGCAAAGAATTCTCGGATAAAATTGAAATACGAAGATATATTTGTCCAAGTAAAGGCTGTAATCATACTATTTCTATGCTGCCTAACTTTTGTCATCCTAGATTTATCAATGGGATAAAAGAAATATTCATATGTTTGACGGAATACTTTGAGAGAAAGGGCACTGTTAAAGAAGTTTTGGAGATTGTAAAGAAATCAACAGGTGTGAATTTATCAAGACAGCTATTATATTACTATTTTAAAAGGCTTATTGATAATTTACGCTATATAAAATCTACATTAAGAGTCTTAGATTCTAAGATAAAGTTGCCAGAGGATTTGGGGGATAAAAAAGAAAAAGCAAAGAAAGTATTAACTCTCGTGAATAATTGGTCATGCCCGATCAATATGCTTTCACAGAGATTCCATGAGGAAACGTTAATAACTTTGCTTTGCAAACAAAAACCACTTTAATTGTAGCATTAATTTAATGAAATATAAATACCTTTGCATAAAAAATTCAGCAACACTGTATTTTCCTATATTTATAGATGCCTCTGTGATATTTTTATATTATATTAAAAGAATCAGACATGATGATATAAAAATAATTTAATGGAGGTTTAATAATTATGCTTGATGAAAATACTCGAACAGCGATAGCTCTAAAAAGATTCTCACTTCTCGGTCCAGTAATAAATGGACAAGTATCCAACAAAAAAGCTTATTTCTCAGAGGTAGCAGCACAACAAATTGAAATGCCACATTATGGTTTTAGTAGCTATTCGCCCAAAACAATCGAAAATTGGTACTGTAAATATATCCGCGAGGGATTAGATGCATTAAAACCAAGTATTAGAGGCGATAAGGGTAATATAAGAAAGATTCCTTTCGATATAAAGGAAAAAATATTAGAGTATGTAAATAAGTATCCTAGAGCACCTAAAACAGTTATTTATGATATGTTGTTAAAAGAAGAGATTATAAAATCAAATACTGTATCTCTTTCTACATTTTATAGATTTCTTAAAGTGGTTCCAAAGTCGCAATTGCCAGAGGAAGAATTAAAAGATTTAAAAAGATTTGCACATCAAAATATCAACGAATTGTGGCAAACAGACGTTATGTATGGGCCATATATTAAAGTGGGAACTAAAAAGAAACAAACTTATCTTTTCGCATATATTGATGATGCATCTAGACTAATAACACATGCTGAATTCTTCTATTTACAGAATTATGAATCGTTAAGATATTCATTTAAAGAAGCAGTGTTAAAAAGAGGAATTCCAAAATTGATTTATACAGATAATGGGAAAATATACCGTTCTCAGCAGTTCGAATTTATATGCGCCAGCATAGGAACAGTATTAATTCATGCTAAGCCATTTTCTCCAAACGAAAAAGGCAAAATTGAACGCTTTTTCTTAACTGTAAGAAAAAGATTCCTGTCAACAGTAGATCCATTAAAGCTGCAATCTATAGAAGAATTAAATGAAAGATTTAAAATATGGTTAGAATCTGATTATCAGAGAAAACAACACTCAGCACATAAAAATCTATCCCCATTAGACGTGTTTATGTCTCAAAATGATAAGATTAAACTATTTAAAGATCCAAGTCTATTAAAGGAAAAGTTCTTACTAAGAGAAAGAAGAAAGATTAAGCACGATGCTACTTTCTCTATAAATAAGATACTATACGAAGCCCCCGTGAGCTTCGCTAACACTGAAATACAAGTTCGCTACGAGCCAGAATGGCTAAGGTCTATTAGTATTCCAGTACTACTATATAAAGATGATAAACTAATGGGGGAAGCTCGTCAAGTGAATTTTCATGAAAATGCTCATATGAAAAGAAAATCAACATATAAGCCATTAAAAAAAGTTGATATACAGGGTGACAACAGTGAGATAGAAATTACAGAGACAGAAACAATAAGTGAACAACCAATTTCATTCAATAGTATTATGGGAGGTCTGCATAATGTTTAAGCAATTTTATGGGATGAAATTCAATCCTTTTTCAAAGGAGTTAGATATTGAAAACTCTTTTGAAAGTCTGGATTTACTGGAAGTAAATTCTAGATTTAAATATATTAAAAGTACTCGAGGTATATTTGTGCTGATTGGAGAACCAGGTACTGGTAAATCAACGGCTTTAAGAAATTTTGTGAAAGGATTGAACCCTGGTTTATATAAAAGCTGCTATTTCACATTAGCTACTGTTTCGGTATTCGATTTTTATAGAGGACTATTGACTGAACTGGGCGAGATACCTTCTAGTAAAAAAGTAACTATGTTTAAACAAATTCAAAATACAATAAATTCTCTATACTATAATCAAAAAATAACTCCTGTAATAATACTTGATGAAGTACATATGCTATCAAATAGTATTTTAGAGGAATTAAGACTTTTGTTTAGTTTTAATATGGATTCAGAAAGCCCCTATATTTTAATTTTATCAGGACAAACTCAATTAAAGAGTAAGCTTAATTTATCCATTAATGTTCCTCTTAAACAACGGATAACAGTAAAACATACCATGGTTGGATTAAAAAAGGATGAAGTTTACGAATACTTGAATAGTAGAATGAAATTATCAGGAGTAGCAACAACAATATTTTCAAAAGAATCAGCGGAGGCGATAGCCTCAGTATCAAAGGGTTTTCCAAGAATGATAAATAAAGTTACAACTGCCGCTTTGATGTATGCATATTCTATGAAAATGGAAGTTATTGATGAAGATTGTGTTTATCAGGGATACAAGGAGTGTGAGCTATAAGTTTTGGTACGAAAACAGAAAGAAAATGATACGAAATGTACGAGTTCAATACAAGAATTGATTAACATGAATATTCTTAGAAATCCAACAACTATAAAAGCATTGGCTACTGAAATAATCAAAGCTTGTGATAGCTATCTTGCACTAAGACTCTCCGAAAATACGTTAAGAGGTTTGATTTGGCATTATGGACAAGCTCATGGGAACAAAATATTTAATGGAAATAAATTGAACCCTACAATTTCAAATAGAATTGGAAAGAAAAGAGCATATTTAGTAGAAGAAATGCTTAGTGGTTTCCAATTTAAAATTCTCTTAGAATTTGCTGAAATAATAAGCATCTATTAAACCTAATTTAAACTGACGAATCTAAGGCTTAATACTAGATTAATTTGATAAAATCAGCTTGTTTTTTATAAAAATAGCCCTAAATAATTTGAAGATTAACTCTAATTTAAAAAGAAAATTGACAATTTCTACATAGCAAGTAAAGAAGATGCAGAAATTCAAATATAAAACGCAGAAAAATTTATTAATGCAATGGAAGATTATAATAAAATAAATTACAAATAAAACATTCATTTCATAATCAATGTTTTATTTTGTAAGGAGAGAGTTGTCATAGGGGTTCACCAGAATTAGATAATCTATTAGCTTTTTTATTTATTTTTAAAAATCTAGTTAGTACGGAAGTGGCAATATCTTAAGTGGAATAATAAATTTCAGAGGGGATATAGGTTATTCAAATATTTTTATAAAGGTAAATAGCAAGCCTCATATGAAAATAATTATATATCCTTAGCATTTAATATGAAGCAGCCCTTTGGTTAATCAGCATGAATGCTCCAATTTTTAAGCATAAAATAATCTTCATTTTAAAACATCTATTTAGGAGTAATTTTTAAAATTTTACACATTTGCAAAGAGTTGTATACAGAAAAATGGGGGAATCAACAAAAAATAATAATACTAAAATGAGCTCTTACGGGTTCTGAAGAGTTTCTATGAGAGCTCTTATTATACAAGGGGGTACTTATGGCAGATATACAAAAATATAACGAAAAGATATTTGAAAAAATTAAAAATATAAATGATTATGATCAGGAATTTTGGTACGCAAGAGAGTTAGCAGAAATACTAGAATGCACAAAATGGGGAAATTTTAAAAAGGTTATAGATAAAGCAAAAGAAGCTTGTAATAATAGTGATATCAATATTTTAGATCATTTTGCCGACGTCGGTAAAATGATAGATCTTGCCAAAGGTGCTCAAAGAGAAATAGAAGACATAATGCTCTCAAGATATGCTTGTTATCTTATAGTTCAAAATGTAGATTCAAGAAAAGATGTTGTTGCTTTAGGACAAACATATTTTGCAGCGCAAACAATAAGACAAGAATTAGTAGATAATTTTCAGAAAGATTCAGAAGATAAAAAGATATTAGCTATTAGAAATGAATTAGCAAATCATAATAAGTCTTTAGCAGAAGTAGCACAAATGGCAGGTATAGAAGACCCAAGGGATTATGCGGTTTTTCAAAATAGAGGATATCAGCTGCAAAAATACATTTGGAATATGAGCTTTTAACAGAAGCTTTTCTGAATTTATAAGTAACCTGTGCAAAAACAAGCTTACTTTATATCAAAGGTTAAATCTACAACAAACATATATAGCACAAACCCAGAATATCGGCGTTATTCAACTAATAGTGATTAAAAAAAATAAGAGAAGGGAGCTTAGAGCCAAGAAAAATAGATTAGTTTTAAGGTTAGTGTTTATTTAAATAGTTATAATCATAGAATAGGAATTATAAAAATGATATAATAAAAAAGAAGCTAGGAAATAATCATATGTATTATGCAATTAGAGTTAATATAAAAAAGTTAATATGGTAAGTGAGGTGGGTATTTTATGTTATATCATCCATCAGGAGAAGTTGTTGAATTCCAGAGATAAGAAAAAGTAAATATACAAAAGATTTTTCGTGGGGATTTTATTGTACTGATAATTTTGAACAAGCTAAGAAGTGGACTAAAAGAAATAGAGAGTATGCTACAGTTAATTATTATACTTACACAGAGAATAAAGAGTTAAAAATATTAGAATTTCAAAATATGACTGATGAATGGTTAGATTTTATTGCGGCTTGTAGAAATGGGCTAGTACATGAATATGACATAGTAGAAGGACCAATGGCAGATGATACTGTTTGGAATTATGTAAATGATTTTTTAGCTGGTGATATTACTAGAAATATATTTTGGGAGTTAGCAAAGTTTAAATATCCTACTCATCAAATAAGTTTTCATACATTAAAAGCATTAGATTGTCTCATATTTGAGAGGAGTGAAATTATAAATGAATGATATTCTGAAAAATAATTTATTTTATGTTTGTTCACTCATAGAATTTATAGGAAGAAAGACGAAAAATAGAAGAGCAACTATTGTGAAAATACTTGGAAAGAAGGAGTTAGATAGGCAGCTAGAACTTGCTGATGTTAATCATTGTTTATCATTTGATCAAGTATCAGATGAGATAATAATGTATTTTAATATCCAAGATTAATAATAGATGTATGTTCGGAACGAGATAATATAGTAGATGTGGTATACAAAGTATTTCAATCATTTATTAGTGATGAGATTTCAGATTTTAATTCATCAGTATACTATAGCACTTCAGAATATCTAAAGTATTCTTATTTAGAAGGGAAATTATTAGCATAAATTTAAAAGTTAACAATTACTAGGGTAACTGTGACTTGGGAAAAACAGTAAACTAATTAAGTGGATTTAGAGTGAGTATCAGTGGCTGGAGTAGTGGAAAAAGAAAAGAAACATAGAAAATAGTAAAAGAGATTTCTAAATAAGGGATCTCTTAAAACATATCTAGATAAAAATAGTTAATTACTATATATCTACTATTGGGAAAAGTATAAAGATACAGCTATTTATCAATAAAAAATAGCAAATTAATGCTATCTTAGTAAACTTAATAAATTCTTAATTGTATTTACTATTTTTGGAATATTTTTAATAACAATGTTCCTATCTGAATGGTTAATTTTAGTAGTTGAGTTATTACTATCAGTCAAAAGTGTAATTGCCATTACAATAATAAAAGCCACTATAATAACCACTATAAGAAATACACCCTTTAAATTTAATATAACCCCAAATAAAAACCATAAACAAAAAAAACTTAAACCAAACCATAATATAATATCTTTCATATGTATAACATCCTTTATATCTATATTTTTTATCTTTAAAAACTATGCTATATTTATTATCGTAGATAATAGCGAAAACTATAGCTAGAGATAAGTTATATAGCAATAGTATATTAAAATAAAAGAAAAATTTAAGTTGAAAAGAAAATAGACGATAAGTTATTAAAAGAGAAAAACTAAACATATATAGAGGATGTGAATGTAATTACAACTGGGTTTGATTTATCATTATATGATAGTAAAAGAGAATTTTTAGTAAGTAAATTAAATGAGGTATCTGAAGTGGCTTTAAGTTTAGGAATCGAAAAAACTGCAAACCATCTTCATAAGTCTATTTCCGAACTTATGGATGAGAAATTTAGAATTGTAGTAGTAGGTGAATTTTCTAGAGGGAAATCTACTTTTATAAATGCATTATTAGGTAATAGTATATTCCCCTCTTTTGTGAGACCAACAACAACGATTTTGAATAAGGTTTCCTATAGTGAAACTCCTATATACAGGATATTCCTAAGAGATAAGAACAGCACCTGTAAAATTATCACAAAGGAACAATTTAAGAATGTAGTTGCACCTAAAGAGCCTATTATGGGTGATGAATCATCAGAATATGAATATGAAAACGCTTTAAAAGAAATAAGTAACATTTCATTTGCAGACATAGGATATCCAACTGAATTATGTAAGGGTGGTGTTGAAATAGTTGACACTCCTGGAACAAATGATTTGGATCCAGCAAGAGAAGAGATTACATATAAGTTTATACCTGAGTCAGATGTGGCAATTATGCTTCTTTCAGCAAATCAAATATTAGCTGAATCTGAAATGAAGTTTCTTAAGGATAGAATAATAAAAGCAGATATTCAGAAAATCTATTTTGTGATTAACTTTAAGGATAGGCTAAGAGATGAAGAAGAACAATTAAGGGTAATTAATTATGCAAGAGAACATTTAGAAAAAGTGCAAGTGGGGTGCGTCACACCCCACTAGGGTAACTGTGACTTGTATAAAATAGTAAGTTATTAGTCAGAATCTTGAATGAGCATCATTGGCTGGAGTAGTAGCTATCGATGCTGATTTTATGCGAGTTTTAACTTTGCAAAGTGGAATAATAAATTTCAGAGGGGATATAGGTTATTCAGATATTTTTATAAAGGTAAATGGCAAGCCTCATATGAAAATAATTATAGAGGTAGTTGTTAAAAGAAATAAGATAGTGGAAATTCCAAGTGACTCTGAAGAGGATTATTATGTTTTTAAAATTGAAAAATGGAAGAGGCTAGATAGAA
Source organism: Clostridium sp. (assembly GCF_050717635.1). Classification (GTDB taxonomy): domain Bacteria; phylum Bacillota; class Clostridia; order Clostridiales; family Clostridiaceae; genus Clostridium_AD. The sequence goes on along the minus strand of NZ_JBOITO010000039.1, from coordinate 84,042 downwards.
AGATAGAAGTTAAAGGCTATCAGGTGGTAAGGGTGATGTACACTACGGAGTACTTACTTTCTATATTTGTTGCAAAACAAGATAACCGTCATTTAAAGTAATGAAAGCAACAAAAATTGAAAATTCATTTCCATTTTTTAAAAGGTGCCTGTCGCCTTTCAAAAATTGGTAGTGAAGCGGACAATATCTGTTGCTTCAAAAGATGAAGATGGTATTGCCAAAGTGATGAGATATGTGCTTAAAATATCATAATTGAAAGAATTATTTTTTTCTACGCTCAGCAAGAAGCAAATCCACCATTGCACCATAACTTTTTGTTCCGGATTCTTGATTTTGAGCCTTAAGATAAGTGTCATTCATTGTATCACCAATTGCTTCTACAGTACCAGAGTAGCCCTTCCAAAAACGTTTATTGTAATTTAAGTCATTAAGTACACCGCGACTACAACTTAAAATTAATTCATCGAATTTTTTTATATCGATTTTTTTTAATGCATTAAATGAATAGGATAATGCTGAAAGCGTTCCGGAATATTTAAAGTTTTTATCAGGATGATTTATACAAGCTATATATGCAATATAATTTGTTTCATCTTCTTTGGCAAAACCCCTTTGATGAGCCATTTCATGTGCAGTTGTAAACGGAGATATGGAATCAGGGAGTGCAGTGTTAACATTAGCTTCGTTGGTGAAAGGAAAATAAAAACCTGTAATTCCTGTGTAACACATTGGAATTGAGAGTAATATACTCTTAGGTGTTCCATAGTTACCTCTTAATTTAGGATATTTTAGTGAAGCTTCATCATATCCTAGATAAGCAGTTTTTAGCATATAACTTTTATCATAGGGAAGTTCCATTAATCCATTCTTACTTTCATTTAAATTTTCTCTTAAATAATTAGAATTTTTTATAAGATATTTACAAAGATCGACAACTTCAGTTGTGGATGAGTCTTGTATATTTAATTCAAATATTTTCTCTACTGAAAGTCGTTGGTAATTAAATCCCCATAAAAGCTGAAATGAAAAATATATCACCCCTGATATTGCAAGTATATTTAGGACGAAGTTTCTTAAGGTATCTAATCGTTTATTTTTATATTTAATTAGTTGAAAAGATATTTTTAATAAATTGAATAACACAAAAGTAGAAAAACATACAACTATAATTTCTGAAAGAGAAAAGGGTAAAATTCCAGTGATCACACTCAAAGAAGTGGCAATAATTTTATAAAAAGACGAGGAATAGTATGTTTCTATAAAATTTGGGAATGTTCTAGATATTTTAGTAAGGAGATATGCGAAGGGAAGAAGTAATATAAAAAACAATTGTTTATTAGATGAAAATTTATTCAAAAATAATACCACCTTTCTGTTTTATTTTTTTATTTTCAACTGACATTTAAATTTATATAAATATAAAAATGAATAAAATCACCTATATTCTATTATATTATATAAAGGTGTAAAAGACAATAAATTTTATATACTAACATATGTCCAATGTAATATGTATTCTCTTTCTTTCAGTCTTTAATCGATCACCGAATGTTACCAAATGAATCTCTCTTGTCGCTATTCTGATTAATTTTTCTTTTTCTCTATCAATACGGTGCTGCTTAGTTTGCATTGAGAGGTATATAAGCTGTACAAAGGCTCCAATTGGTATGTATGTGAATAAAGCTAGAAATAGTCCTGCTATGTAACATGCAATCGTTTTGCTAGGTGTAAATAAGTGTGCTCCATTGTGTTGCCCTCTCTTATTAATACGTTTATTTTTCTTATATAATAATGGTTTGTCCATATGAGTGCAAAAGTGATTTATGTTAGTCGTTACGTTTTTCCTCTTAAGTATATATTATCCATAATTTGTAGTCAATTGCTTAAGAGGTTAATAACTCACTATATTCTCAGCCGTTCCTACTTCGTAAATACCCCTGGGGTGCTTATTTTTAGAAATCTAGTTAGAATGGAAGTAACAATATTTTGAGCTGAACTAGCTCTATAATTATAATTAAAAAGGCTTGACGATAGATAGTTAACCTATAAATTGGTTGATTAAAAAAGATTTGTAGGGTAAAATGAGAGTAACAAAATATACGATTATTAAAAAATGCTTTTATTACATATGAAGCATCACAAAAAAAAATTTTGTAATTTAATTATGTATATAGTAAAGAATGTGAGTCATTGTTTGATAATTTAGAAAGGGTGATTGAATATTATGGGAATATTAGATAAATACGATGAGTCAATAAAATTAACATATAATTATGCATATAGAATGTTAGTTCATCTAAAGAATATTACATATAATTTTAATAGTATAAAAGATCCAGATGATATAACAATAGAAGTTTATAGAGATTCTATTATTAAAAAATACGAAACATTAGAAGATTTAACTTGGAAGTTACTATCAAAGATATTTAAAGCTTCAGGTTTGGAAATAAATAATCCAAGAGAGTGTTATAAGCAAGCATTCAAAGAAGGGTTAATCAATAATATAGAAATTTGGAATGATATTTTACTATCAAGAAACTCTACAGCACATATCTATGATGAGAAAGACTATGAAGAAATTAAAAATAAGATAATAAATTATTATACGGATGCCATAGAAGATTTATTAAGTAAGCTATCAAAAGTGGTAATTTGATATGTATGGAATAGATAAACACGTATATAAAAACTTAATTTATTATTTCCAAAATAACACTACAATTAAAAAAGTTATAATATTTGGGTCAAGAGCAAAAAGAACAGAAAATATAAATTCAGATATAGATTTATGTATTAGCTTTATAGGTAAAAGTAAAGGAACTATTGTAGAAGAAATTAATGATGTTATAGGAGTATACTCTTGTGATATTGTTTTTCTAGGCTCATTAAATGAGAATATAGAAAAACAGATAGCTAGAGATGGAATTGAAATTTATTGTAAAAAATAAAAAAATGAAAAGATACTGTTAGCCATCAATAGCCCAAAAGCTAATAAAACCAATTAATGTAATTGGTTTTATTAGCTTTTTGAGCAACAGTGTTTGCCCGATTTGCTTCCCAACTCTGTAAGGTACCTGACCCTTGGGAATGATTGTAAACTTGAAGTTGCTAGTAAAATTCAGAAAGATTATAGTGAGGTTATCAAAGAATACAGGGATTTCAGCACCCCACTTGGGTAACTGTGACTTGTATAAGAGAATAAGAGTGATATAATTAAAGACTTAATTTTAGTTTCTTTAAATAAAGATCCCAAATTTAAATTTGATAATCTACTTCCTTTTATTATAACTTTTCATTCTGTAATCCTATCTTAAATGATTTTTGTATATGTCTAACAATCTTATAAATAAAATATATAATCAATGCGGTTGCACCGGCATTAAGTCCACATAACATAAGATATTCAGGCATAAAATTAGATCTTGTAGATGAGCCTAAATAAGCATCTACTTTTGGAAATAAATAAAACAAAAGTGAACCCATAAATAATATATTTATAAACTTATACTTTTTTCTGAACTTTTCATGCAGAAAAGGCAATACTAGAAATACAATAGGTAAGATACCAAAAATTCTGCGATAAGCATAAAAATTTATAAAGTTTTGTGCAACGTTTACTATAAATCCACTTATAGTTAATCCTACAAGAGCCAACGCTGCTTTACCATCTGCTTCAGTATACTGTCTAGTATTTGGATGTTCATCTGCATAAGAACCTTCTCCCGAATCTCCACCCATAGCATGAAAGTTTCCATAAGAATCTTTGGAATAGCTCCTATTAGTGGTTTGATGATGATATATGCGTTCTCCTGATGCGGTCTTGTTATCAGTTCGTGTCATACCTGAATCATTATAATCTGACATTATTAGTCCCCTTTACTAATTTATTTTCAATTACTTTTCTTGCGCCATAATATATTACAACTGTGAAATAACCCATAGATATATTGTACCATTTAATACCATAAAACAACACATAATATGTTATGGATTAGTAAGTGGGGTGTGAAGCGCCCCACTAGGGTAACTGTGACTTGGGAAAAATAATTTAATTTATTTAGATGCTGTATAAGAAGCATTAGAATATTATAAAAATAGTTATGAAGTTATAGCATATACTTTGATGACTAATCATGTTATCATTTCAGAGAGAATATAGGTTATTCAGACCTTTATGTGAAGGTGAATGGACTGAAGTAGATAGTTATTATAGAAATAATTCTATATCCTTAGAATTTGAAAATAGTCAGGAAAAGGCCATTTTATTTTTTAACAACAAAAAACTGCTGAAATATATTCAACAGTCGTCATTTACTAATGTTTATTTATATACTCGATATATTTATTAACCATTTCTATCACTTTCTTTATATTATCAAAAACAATTTTGTCTTGTATTTTATCATATTCGTGAACCAATCTATTTCGCATACCAGTACATGGTGCTAATTCTTTTGCAAAGTTTATTGGAATAACATCTAATTCACCAATAATTTCAAATGAAGAATAATAGTCTTTTGATGGAGCATGATTCATTTCACTAATTATAATAGAATTTATATCCACCATATTTTCAACAATGAGTTGTATTAATCTTTCACCGGTTCTTTTTATAAAATAATTTGAAATATATTGCTCATAACTATACTCCAGAAATGGCTCTAATTCTTCAATATATTCAGAAAGATTTATTAACTTTCGGCGGAGTACATTTGTATATACCATTTCTTTCACCTCTTATAAAATTTTCTAAATATGTTTTTTCTAATATTCTAAATTTCTTAGTGTCATTGTATTGTTTTACAGTATTCATATAAAAATCAAGAAAAATCTCATCCTCCCTACAAAATAATATTTTGTAGTTGGATATTATTTCAAATTTAAAAACAGGATCACCATGATTTAAAATTGCAACATCTATAGTGTTATCTTTAAAAACCTGCATAAAATCTTTTATTATTTCTTCAAAATTATAAGCATCATCTTTTAAGAGTAAACCTAAGTCTAAATCACTTTGAGCATTACTATTCCCAGAAGCCTCAGAGCCATACAATAGAACCATATTAATTCCATGCTTTGCGCATGTGGTTTTTAATTCTTCCACATTATAATTCATATATAACACCTATTTCCTTCAATTAATATAAAACATTTCAACTTATCATTTACCATTCATTATATATTCATTATAAGTTTTTTACATGTTTTTGTCAAAGATTTATGAGCAAGTGGGGTGCATCGCACCCCGCTTGGGTAACTGTGACCTGGGAAAATAGTGAATGATAAAATGATTAAAAATATACTATAGAATATAGACAATTGTAAAGTCTATTCTATAGGATAGTTTTGTTGAATTTTATTCTAAAGTAGCTTAATAAAAAATAAGCCTTATTTAATAAAAGTCTTGAAATTGTAACTTAATTCGGCTATCATAAATTTAGATTCAATTGAATGGAGGATTCGTTAAAATGAACAGAGTTGATATGTCAAAAATGCTACACGAACATACTGGGGATATGCTTACTAATACATTGAACAGTATTCCTGAGGGAGTTTCTAAAATGTATACAGACAATGCGTTAATCTATTTTAAAGGTAAACAGAATTTGACTATCAATCCCAACATCAGAGATTAAATTCAGGTCATTAGCAACCAGTAAATAGGGTCCACTAGCATCTCTGGGGCTTTTCAAGGTAATATAAAAGTGGGCAATAATAAAGAAGAAATAAGTGATTCTAATAATATGACAAAAGAAGATGTAAATGGAAAAATTACAGGCATTTTCTTTGAAGAATGCTTATAAAAATACAATCTCAACTTTACATTCTTTATTATTTTACCCGTCAACTTAAGAACTAAATTTATTCAGAAAACACTACTAATCCTACTATAACATATATAACAGGAGATGACTTCCAGTCATCTCCTTATTAAATATCATATATACTTTTTTCAGTGCCTGAAAAAAAGTTATTTAACAGCTGCAATTACAGACATTTCAACTAACAAATCTTCTCTAGCCATATTTGCCTCAATACAAGCTCTAGCTGGTTCAAATCCTTTTTCAACCCAATCATCCCAAATTTCATTCATATCTTTGAAAAGAGATATGTCTTTAATGTAAATTGTTATAGATAAAATATGTCTTTTGTCTGAATCATATTTAGCTAATAATTCTTCAACTTTAGCTAATACAATTTTTGTTTGTTCCTTAATATCAGAATTAGCATCTCCACAAGTTTGTCCACATAAATAAATTGTATTATTATGTACAACAGCACGGCTCATACGTCCGGTTCCTTCATATCGTTTAATCTCCATATTTATCATACTCCTTCTATTATATATATTTCAATTTTTACATACTCTTTATATTATACAGGAAAATATCATAAATTCAATATAAGGACAATGGGTTATCAGAGCTTAAGTATGATTTTTTTTAGGAGTAAGCGCATTCAAGGCTCCTCAAAGCCACCCGAGACGTGTAAACAAAGTGTTAGCAGGAGGAGCAGAAGCTTGGCGAAAATAGTACATAGTATAGATATTTAACTAGTTTTTATGCTGTAAAAATAAGATATATATGGGGTGAAAACTATGTTATAATGTTGATAAGTATGTAAAATTTGTTTAATGAAGTCTTATTTTACATTAATTTAATAGAAAAAGGCTTCGATAATAAATAGTATAAGTCTATAAAAATTTTGGTTTGAATATATTATATAAAAAATATGGGGAAGAGATATTGAGGATTATAAATGGCTAGTTACAAGGATTATTTCATTTTAATTAAACAAGACTGATATAATGTGTCATTCGCATAATTATTATTAGGAAAACATATTAATAGGAGGTTTATCATGCTAAAAAAGCTATTAATAATTGAAGATGATATAGATTTATCTAACGTTATGAGAGATTTTTTGTCTAACGATGGATATCAGATAACACAGGCATTTGCTGGTGATAAAGGGCTAGATATGCTTCAGGAGATTGAACCTGATTTAGTTATATTGGATATTATGCTACCAGGGCTAGATGGCATAGGAGTATGCAAGAAAATCAGAGAGGAAAGATATATCCCAATAATTATTATTTCCGCTAAAAATTCAGATTATGATAAGGTTTTGGCCTTAGGTGTTGGCGCAGATGATTATCTAACTAAACCATTTTCACAGATAGAACTGGTGGCCAGAGTAAAATCACATATTCGTCGTGCGACTAATTTTGTACAAGCTAGTAATGCCAAGAGCAGGACAAAAATATTTGGTAAATTAAGCATAGATAACTCTTCCTATGTGGTAGCTGTTGATGGTAAAGTTATAGATTTTTCGCCAAAGGAATTTCAATTACTTGATTTTTTATCAGACCACCCAAGTCAAGTGTTTACAAAGGATCAATTGATTAATGAGGTGTGGGGATATACAGAGTTTATTGATGATAATACTATAGCAGTTTATGTAGGTCGTATTAGAGAAAAATTAGCTAGAGAACATGTAGAATACATAAAGACAGTTTGGGGAGTAGGATATAGATGGGAAAGCTAACAATTAAGCAGAAAATATGTATATTGATAGCTGCTATTTTTATAGGAATTGCTATCTTTGGTGTTAGTATCCTTATGGTAGGTCAGCACAATGCTGATAAGGATATGTACAATAGAACAAAGGTCTTATTAAATGATGATATTTTCAAGGCTAACAATATGGACTTTTCAGGAGTGGGAAAGTATACCTACTCTATTCTTGATTTATCTGGCAAGATTATATATTCCAATGATGTAAAATTGCCAGTAGGTGATATGGTAGAGCTAAAAATGCTTTCAGGGATGTCTAAGGGTGATATCACAACTGAGTACATGATATATTCAGCGGCCTTTATTAGAGAAAATATCCAGACTGGAACCATATATGTATCAGTACCCTATAGCCTAATAAGGGAGAGGCAGGTATACATATATGTGCTTGTGGCAATTGTTGCAGTTTATATTTTTGGATGTATGTATGCTTTGACGAAGCTTATTTTCAAGGATATACTTGAGCCCATTAGAGAGTTACATAAAGTAACCAACAGTATACAGGAAGGCCATTTAGAAGATTGTCTTTATTATGACTATGATGGCGAGATAGGAACACTTTGCCATGATTTTGAAGCACTTCGGTCCGACTTGGAATTTGCTACTCTCAATGAAAAAAAATTAAAAGAAAAAGAGAAGCTTTTGCTTGCCTACATTTCACATGATCTTAGAACGCCAATTGCTACTATATCAGGATATGTAGAAGGAATTCATAATGATATAGTTACAGGGAACAGAGTGCACGAGTACACATCTATTATTCTTAATAAGATCAGCATGTTAAATTCTCTCATTGATGATATTTTAGAACATTCTAAGGCTCAACTCCATGAGTTTGAGATTAAAAAATATGAATGCTATTCAAAAGAATATTTTGAGAAAATTATGATTGAAGCTAAGCAAGATATTGAAAAAAAGGGACTTGTGTTTTCTTGCAGTCTAATACCTGATGTGATAATCAATATAGACGAAAAGCGTATCAAACAAGTTATGCAAAATCTTCTGGGCAATGCTATGAAATTCACTCTGAAAGGCGAGATAAGTGTTGATTTTAAGGTTAAAGAAAGCAATTTAATGATTATAGTAAGAGATACAGGAATAGGCATTGCAGCTACGGATCTCCCTATGGTATTTGATGATTTTTACCGAGGAGAAAAAGCCAGAACCCTTAATGCAGTCGGCTCTGGCTTGGGACTTAGTATATCCAAATATATAGTAGAGCAACATGGTGGCAGAATAGAATGTGATAGCATACTTGATCAGTGGACTGGAATAGAATTTTCTATCCCAATCTAGATTTTACCAGCCATGTTTTTCTAAAAAGTCTATTACGATAGCTTTTCGTTCACTTTCTTTTTCATAGGTATAGGCTCCTAGATTAAGCTGTGCATGTATTCGTCCATCGGCCATGTACAGTAACCTAGTTGCACGAATAGCAGCTTTTAAATCATGGGTTACTATAACGATTGACTGGCCGCCAATGTTTAGATTAGTTAAACTATCAAGAACTTGTTTTCCACTAGAAGAGTTAAGGGAGCCAGTAGGCTCGTCACCAAAGATCACCTTTGGGTTACCAATTAACGCTCTGCATATAGCAACTCGCTGTTTTTGGCCACCAGACATTTCACTTGGATATTTGTCTTTTTCACTGGCTAAGCCGAATTTATCTAGAAGGTCAAGGGCTTTTTTGTTTATATTTTCTTTTGTGTCAGTTCCATAGCCTATGTAGGCGATATTTTCAAAGGCAGTCAAATCATGAAGAAGATTCATACTCTGAAATATAAAGGAGACCTCAGTTTTTCTAAATTTGCTTAATTGTTTTTCGGTCATGGAAGAGATGTCATGTCCTAGTATATAGGCAGAGCCGCTTGTAGGCTTATCCATGGAGCTAATAGAGTATAAAAGTGTGGACTTTCCACCACCACTACTACCCATAATTACAGTAAAATCGCCTTCATATATTTCTAAATCAATATTTTTCAATACATTTATTCCGGTCTTTCCAAGAACAAAAGTCTTACATAATTGCTCAGTTTTTATAATTGCATTTTTCATTATTATTCCTTCTTTCATTTATGATAAATAAGACTATTCTTCCATCAAACTTTTAGGTGAAATCTTCTTTATTGGTAAGCTAAGCAGCAAGGTTATTACTATAATAATCACTAATCCGCTTGCGAGTAATATTGTAGTTTCTAAGGGCATTGTTCTGTACGCAGCTACGCCTAGAGCGGCATAATAAATATTGGAGCTAAATAGCTGATTTAAGGAAGCAGCGCACACTAAGCCTAGGGCACTTAATATTGATATTCTATACACATTTCGTCTTATAATATATCCATTGGTAAAACCGTAGGCCTTCATAATTCCAAAATTGCGTTTTTGTTCATTGTTGCTCATAATTATCATATTAACAATGTTTAGCAGTGTAAATGCAAGGAATATTACTATAATAATTATTGTTACAGGTATCATAATTGACATGATTGATATTTTTACATCATCTACAAAATCAAGCATAGTTTCGAGGGTATAATTAGGGAAATGTTCTTTAACATCTGCTTTAAATGCATTAAATTTTTTTGGATCTTTTAGATTGATTCCAACTTTAGTGTAATATAACTTATTAGGTAAATCTGAAAGTGTAGCGGATACAAAGGATACAGATGGGGGCATCATAGTATCATATATGCCGGATATCATAAGTTTGGTTTCTTTGCCTTCTATTAATAGAGTAATATAATTACCAATATGGTAACTGCTGTTTTTTAAAGTGATGGAATCTATGGCTACTTCATCTCTATTTTTAGGTGGTCGTCCCTGGTTATACTTTATGCCAGTAAGTTTATAATCAAATGTATTTAAATTCATCACTTGAGCATATTTCAGGTTGATGTTCTTATCTTTGCAAAGCACACTTATGTTAGAAAATAGTTCTCCAGTTATATAGCTGTCTACATAAGGACTATTTCCCACATAATCTATCAACTCTTTGGGCAAGGCATCGTCTCTCTTAGTTATAAAACAATCACTATCAGGTAGGCAAACCCAAGCAGGTGCATTGCTTTCCATATTGCCAAAGGAAATACACATATTTACTAGCATAATAGCGATATAAAAGGATACGCTTACAATGAGTACGATAATTGCTGAGCGGCTCTTGTGCTTAAATATATCATTGACAGCCATGCTAAGAGCAGAATGCGCATTTTTTATCAGTGACTTTTTAAACTTTGCCTTAGAAGAGGATGTACCTACTCTAAAGGCATCAACAGGGCTAATTTTTCGTATTCTTATGAGTGCAAGCCATATGCTAAATACTAGAAGTAAACTAGTAATGATAATTACAAATAATGTTGAGTAGATTGAGGCTTTACTTAGGCTGTAATCACCTATGTACTCCATAACTATTCGGCCTATAAAGATTGACATGGGAAGGCCTAAAAGTGATCCCACTATAATAGAAAGGATTCCTACTAAAGAATAACATTTTTGATAGAAACCCATGATTTCTAAGGTGGTAAAACCTACGGATTTATAAGTTCCTATGGCACTGTATTCATTTAGAATAGTATTTTTTATGAAAAACAAGATGATTACAATAGTAATTAACAACATAAATACAGAGGACAAAGTACCAAGTTTAGATATTAGCGAAGTCATTAGGGTGGCACTTAATTTCATTACTGGTAAGGTGTCGCAGCTATCCGCATGATAATTATCTGTATAGATACCCTCAAGAAAATCAAGTACATCCTTAGTGTCAGTATTTGTTTTAATACAAATCATTTCAAGAGATTGCTGACTGTCAAACAAAGGGGCATCTTCTTTATTTATAAATATTGAGGCGCCAAATGTCATGGATACAGGCTTTCTTGTGTCATTTACCAGAGTGGAAACCCTGAGTGTTTTTGTGCCTTTGCCTTTTATATCAAAGTTGTCATTGACAGATATATTATGATTATCCGCAACTATATTTTGCATCCATACTTCGCCTGGTGCGGGGCAGACACTATTTAAATCTCCATCAACAGGGGTAAGTTTAAAGGGCATATTTTTATAATCTGATAAAATAATGGCATACAATGGGTTAATATAGTCCTGTACTAGGTTATTTTTGTGATAAATACCAAGGGAGGTTACCTCATAGCAATCATAGGTTTTTATTGAAGAAATATCATCCCTTTCTTTTGCTTTAGCTTTAATCAGATTGCTAGTTCCTTTTGTTGCATAGAGTAACAAGTTGGCGTTACTAGGATTGTCATATTGACTGTCTGTATAACGGTTCACCTCTTCACTAAAACTTATACAAGTAGATAGAATCATAGCTGCAAAGGCTAGTATCAAACCTAGTAATATAAATTGTAGTTTTTTATTTTTTAATTTTTTAATCCACATAATTCTACGTCCTTTCTGTTTGGTTTATATTAACAGTGTACTAAATCAATCTTACATAGTTATGACTAAATTATAAACAAATTCTTACTACATAAATAATACCATAAAATAGTCATTTGGTACTTCACTAAAGATTGAACTGAAATTGAACTTAGCTGTGGTTCAATTAATATGGTATAATTAACATATTTGTATAAAAAAAACAATAAATGGAAGAAGGGTCAAAAAAATATGTTCAAGAAATTAAAGAATTCATTAGCAATATTTTTATAAGTGGTAATGATCTCCACAATGATAACAATGCCAAGTGTAGCTTCGGCTACTACATTTACACCATTGGCAGCACCTTTAGCACAAGAAGCATTTGGAGTAGCACCAAGAGACTGTTGTAAAAACTAATATAACTGCTAATAGCGCAATATTTACATTTGGTGGCACAGTATCAGACGTAGCTGCAAATGCTATTGATGATGTGATATTACCATGGAATTATATCTAGCCTGAAATGGTAGCTGAGTGAGGGTTGTCTGAAGAGATTAAAAAAGTGAAATGATTATTAAGTAATGTAGGCAGATTTTTGTAAACAAGTCTGCCTAAGTTACCTTTATTATCTTGTCTTGAAACTTCAATTAATTTAGATCTTTTAAATCTTCTTCAGTTATTATAAACATAAACTCCACTGATAATTTATGTGAAATAACTCGTTCTGCCTGCTTCATTTTGATTTGCTGGAAGTATTGCCGTACTAATCTTGCATTTCCGAAATTTATATTCCTATTATCATATAAATGCTTAAAAATATCATTGAGCTTTTCTTCCGCTAGTAAATCTAGCGTATACTTACTTTTAGCACAGAGGCCCTTAAATATCTCCATCATTTCACCTGGTTTATAATCTGGAAATTCTATTGTAAACCCTATCCTACTTGTAACTCCTGGATTCATATTTAATAAATCTTTCATTTCATCAGTATAGCCTGCCATTATCACCACTAATTTATCTCTACTATCTTCCATCTCTTTTATCAGTGTTGCAACCGCCTCTTTTCCAAAATCATTTTCTGATTTTGAATTTAACGAATACGCTTCATCAATAAATAGAACTCCGCCATAAGCCTCTTTAATTTTATCTAATGTTTTGGAACCCGTTTGTCCAATATATTGTCCAACCAAGTCATCTCTTGTGACTTCAACTAAATGACCTTTCTTTAATATTCCCATAGCATTAAATATATTACTTATGATTCTTGCTATTGTTGTTTTTCCTGTACCAGGGTTACCTATAAATACCATGTTCAATGACATTTCTTCTACTTCTAAACCCATTTCTTTTTTTCTATGTTGGAACTGAACAAAATTAACTATTTTTGAGATCATTGCTTTTACTTCTTTAAGCCCTATCATGTCATTTAAATCTTTTAATAGATTTTCAACTTTATCAATAGGATTTTCTTCTAATTTAATACCAAAATCTAATGGCCTTAAAAGACTTAACTCTTCTCTAGATACATTTTTATTACCTATTCTAAAAGCTTTTTCTCGTATGGCTGCTTCTATTATATTTCTTGCAGTCCTACCATTAGCAAAACTATCATCAACTCTTAATTTATTTATTTTTTCTATAAATGCTTTTTGCGCATCGCTATCTAAATTATAATGGTTAGTTGAAGCAATTTTAGTACCTATGTCTAGTAACTCGCCTTCAGAATAATCTAAAAACTCAATATTTAAATTTACACGACTTTTTAAGCCAGGATTAAGTTTTATCAGTCCCCTCATTTCCTTGGTATATCCAGCAAGTATAACTATGAATTTCCCTCTATGATCCTCCATTGCCTTAACTAAAGTATCTATAGCTTCAGGACCAAAATCATTAGAATTTGCACCACCTCTAGCTAATGAGTATGCTTCATCTATAAATAGTACTCCACCCATTGCATTATCTATTGCTTCTTTGGTTAATACGGCGGTTTGTCCAATATACTGACCAACAATAGTTGATCTATCACATTCAGTCATCTGTCCATTTTCTAGTAAACCTAAATAGTAGAATATATCTCCAATTAGTCTCGCCACTGTTGTTTTTCCAGTGCCGGGATTTCCTAAAAACATAAAGTGATAACTTTGATTGCTGTTATCTCCTAACCCTAGTATTCTAGCTCTATTTTTCTCGAATTCAATTAACTTAACAATTCTGCTTACTTCAGTTTTAACATTACTTAATCCAATCATAGAGTTTAATTTATCTAAAGCTTCTTCTAATGAATCTGATTGTCTCTGCACTTTATCATTTTTGTTATTAGGACTGTTAGGTATATTTGATTTAATAGCTATCTTAGCTTCTTTAGTTTTCATTTTTGACACTAGTTCTCTTGCTTTCTGTGCAGATATTGAGTTGGGATTTTTTAATAGTATCTTTTTACATTCTTTTTGGCATTCTTCATATAATTCTTCAATATATAAAGTTTTTATTATATCAATATCAACCTCTTCATCAATCTTTAATTTTTTTGCTTTTTTAAGGTATTCCAATAAAATTTTTGAGTCAGTCCCACTTTTCATGTAACACTTAGTAAGTAACCTAATTCCATCATAATTATTTTCGTCCAAAGCTATAACTAATTTAGCATAATTAATTGCATCATCAAACTTCATCTTATCTAATTGAATTAATCCTAATGTTATTAAAGATTGAATGTTCTTAGGATTTATTTCATTAGAACTTTTTGAATATTTATAAGCCTCTTCACAGCTATCATTATAATAACAAGTAATTCCTGCTATAGCCTGATATTCATCGTTTAATTCATCATAGTATATTGCCTGTTTAAAATACTGAATTGCTTTGTTGTATTCTTTGTTTGAATAAAATGCCTTGCCAGTTAAAAAATATATTCCAGAATGATCAGGACAATTTTTAACACAATCTAATAGTATATTAATAGATTTATTTATTAAACCATTATTAATATCATTCTCAATTTTAAGCCTAAATCCCTCAAAATCTTGTTTATTGTATAGATTTTTAAAATTCATATTTTCGCACCCCACTTAAATGTTATGCCCCAACATTGTATGTTGAGGCATAAGTTAAATTTACTCTAATTATTTTTATTATTAAAGTCTAATATTCCTTTAGTAAATCCCCAAATTATTGTAAAGAATAAACCAACTGTAGCTGTTATCAACCAAGCTGATTTATCAAACAAGGTTTTTTCATTAAACATGGAGTTTCGGGTCAACCTCCAACCAGGTCTCATACTTAAATATCCTAGTCCACCTATGACTGCAATTCCTGCAATTTTAATTAATGTATCACCAGCTAAAACCATTAGAATTGGGATTATAAATAACGTCCATTTACTCTTATCAAAGGTATTCTTTAAAGCTTTCTCACCCCAAGCTATTTTTTCATCGAATTCTGGATCATTTCCATATTCTTTTGCTTTTTTCATATATCCTATCATACTCTCCGTCGCATTTTCATCTACATTATAAATGTATCCATCATTTGCACGATAGCAATAACTTATGCCCTTGGAATAATATGAATTAGCTATTACATCTTTGTAGCTTTTATTATCTGGTTCAGATTTTATTAATTCAGTAAAAATTGATATCGCTTTGTCATATTCATTCTTATTTGAAGCCACATTGCCTAATAAAATCTTATTATAATTATTTTTAGGATTTAAATGTATAGCCTTATTAGCATATTCTTCAGCCTCATTTAACATATTCTTGTCAAGATAAATATTACCTAAATCACAGTAAAACGAATCACCGTTAGGTCTTAAATTGATTGCTTTTTTATATT
Source organism: Clostridium sp. (assembly GCF_050717635.1). Taxonomy (GTDB): domain Bacteria; phylum Bacillota; class Clostridia; order Clostridiales; family Clostridiaceae; genus Clostridium_AD. The sequence continues at coordinate 68,248 of NZ_JBOITO010000039.1, read as the reverse complement.
CGTAAATAGCTTCTTCAACATTATTCCAACGATAATCAGCATGTGCAAGAGTTGCCCACGCATCTGCGTTAGAACCTTCAATTTCGGTTGCTCTTCTTGCTACCATAATTCCATCAGCATATTGTCCTAAGTTAATGAATTTCCATGATTGTTTAATTAAGTCATCTACATTGTTATTATTTTGATCTAAATTAACACTTGGACCATTGTTTTGTTCTGGAATTATATTTTTAAGCTGTTGATCATATTCTATTCTCTTTTTTTCATCAAGTAATGTCTTTTGGGCTTCAGCTATAATAGATACTTTTCTTTCTGCCTCTTGCCTATGGTTTAAATCGGGAGCATTAGTACGGCCAATCCATTTCCTTTGAGTGTTTTTTAGTTCCTCAATTAGTTGTTCTGCATTAAAGGAAGGATCAAGATTAAGTTCTTTGTAATAATTCACCATTTATATCTCTCCTTGTACTTTATTCTATTTTTAATTTTGATATTTTGTTAGCTTTTTTATTTACATCATCTTCGGATAGGTTTGCAATCCTTTCAATTCTCATTTCACCTAGATCATCATTATCAATTAAGTCAATAACATGTACATGAATTACTGAATTTTCATCATATGACATTACAACTCTTATAGGTGACCCAGCAACTCTCTTTTTTAAATACAATCTAGTGGTTCCAATTATTTTAATATATTCTGGATCTTCATCTTCACCTTCAGTTACTTCTAAATCTACAAATTCCTGATTATCATACATACTATAGAAATCACTATAATTTTCTGCTGGTAATGGGGTATTTCTTGGCAAAATTATATTGTTATAGTTTTTATTTGACTCACTATCATTAGCCAGAACTCCTAAGCTATGTGAATTTACATCTGTTACTTTCATTTTCACTATTGATTTATCAGAACATGAATCATAATTAATTATCATATTTGCCGATGATAAATATGAAAAATAAAGCACTCAGTCATATGTTTTTTGGTGCAAAAGGACGCAAGAGCCTTTTTAATATCATAACTTTATTGCTTGTTTTTATATTTTTATTTTCAGCATGCAATAATAAAAGCAACAACAATGCCGGGGTAGGTGATCAGAAATGGAAATCGGAGTCTAAACTTAAAGAGAATATCATTTTGGAAAATTATGATAAAGATAATATACTTGGGGATTTAGATATGTATGGTATTCAGGTTAATGTTCCAAAGGGAGCTTTTTCTAAAGGAACGAAACTCAGTATTTCAAAGCCTAGAGAGGAGGTTCAATATAGTAAAAATGGTATGGTACCCTATGGATCCCCTTTTGAATTTAAAATTGAAGGCGAAGACCATAGAAGTAATATGCCGCTACTTGTTAAGATTGCAATTGATAAAGAGGCTTTGAAAAATTTGAAAGAATACGAAGGATTTAAAGGGGTTCATTATACTAAAGAAACTGGGTGGACCTATACTGACCCAATAGAGATTAATGTTGATGCAGGATATGTTGCTTTTAACATTCCCAACAATCTATTATGGGGTACTGCGGAGCTTACAGAGGGAGAACGAAAAGGAGAGTTTATAAAAGCTAAGGCTTTGAAGAGTTGGAGTGAGTCGCAGCTTGAAGGAGAAGTTAGAGCTAATACTCGTGATATGATTGAAAGTATTTTAGTGAGTCAATTTAATGCTAAAAATAAACCGGAAATAAATAAGATTGCAGAAGAAGTAATGAAGGAGCTAAAATACGGAAATTTAGAATATGGTAAATTGTCTAATGACCTGGTAAATAAAGATTTCAAATCTTATACTGCAAATGTAGCTACAATGATTGGTAAAACCTTTGCAGATAGTATGGAAGCAGGTACTATGTCAACCGTATTTGGTCAAACGGGTACGGTTGCAGCTGCAGCGGGTTATTTATGGGAAGGGGACTATAGCGGAGCAGGTATGAAAATTGCAGAAGCTATCTCAGAAACCTCTCCGGTTTACAAAGTAGCCAAGGTAGCGGTAGATGTCGTTGAAATGAAAATAGGAAACTGGAAAAACAATGGTATTGAAGAGGCCTATAAAGCCTTTAAAGAAGGTTCAAATGACTATATTCTTTTTGGTTATGATGTTGACCCTGAAGATTTTGAGGATGTTTGGAACCAGATGAGAGGTGTGGCAAGGCAGATAGAGATGGATGCAATAAAGAAATATGCCAATTCCATAGGGGTAGATAAGGAAAGTCTTTCAACAGAAAAAATCTCTATGATTGTGCAAAAGGCAAAGCTAACACTGAAGGAGCAGTTTACAAATAGGAGCAAACAAGAAAAGGAAATAGCACAGGCAGAAGAAAATCAAAAGGAAATTATTAAACAGTTTGAACAGTGGAACCTTCTGAAAAAAGGAAGCTCTTGGTATCCAGAAGATAGCAGCATAGAGCAAATCCTTGAAAGAATGTACAATCAGATAAAAAGAATCCAGAAGGAAACGGGACGATTCGATTTGGTGTATAAAAATGGAGATTTGCAGGACCAAGCCAGAGGATTAGACAATATCGGTAAACTTAAGGAGGGAGAGATGCTAGTTTCAGATATTGCAAAGCTGATTAATACTAGATATGTATATGGAGAAGAAGGATATCAGAAGCTACTTAAAGAGATGGGTTATGCACCAAAGGTTAAATTAGAAGTGGGTACTTACGAAGGAATTATAATAATAACCGAGGCGCCAATTATAGAATATGCACAAAAGGCACTTGAAAATCCAGAATCTGTTCCTGAAATTAAGGGTCCTGATGGAAAAAACTGCGAAGAACTAGACTTTAGCTCTATTGATGTTCAAAAACAAATCAGAGAAGGAATCGATAAGTCAAAGAACGTTATTGGCAAAGATGTACCGCTGACAATAGTTATTACGCAAGGAGCATCTAAGAGTGAATTTAAAGCAACACTTAAAGCGGATTATAAAAGTGCGTTCCCTAAGTATGAATGTGAGGAAAGCGAAAATCAGATATACAAGATAAAATATAACGAAGGAAAAGTAACACTTACTAATACAGATGCGGAAAATCAAACCGTACAAACCTTTGAAGGTAATGTTTCGCTATTAGATATAACAGGGAGCTTTAAGATAAGCTCTAGTAACATTCAATATGCTGAGCTTGCCTCTACGGATGTAATGGTATCTGGCATATGGAAAGTTAACAAAACAAAATAATTATGGGAGGTTGCTATGAAACCTATATTGAACTACGTATATTTGTTTAATCATAAATTTGCTATTAGTGCTTATGTTTTTTTTGGATGCACAGCAGCCTTCTACTTGTTTATTTTTGCTTATAGACAATTGAAAAGAGAGGATGTTAGCACACGGAAAATCTTAATGATAAGCTTTTGGCTTATCATTTCTTTCTTTGTAGGAGCACGGCTACTTTATGGAATATTATATATAAGGAAAATTATAGAAACGCCAATTAAATTATATCAAATAAAGCTAGTGGGTTTTGCACTTTACGGTGGACTGGGTGGCGCATTTTTAACTTGGTATTACATTTGCATAAGATATAAATTAGATTTCTTGGTTATTACAGATGGTTTAGTACCTCATTTGGGAATATCAGCTGCAATAGCAAAACTTGGATGTTTCTTTAATGGTTGTTGTTACGGCGTAGCTACTACAATGCCTTGGGGAGTTGCATTTGAAAATGCTGACAAGAGTCCGTTCAAAAGCGTATTCGGCAATAATTCGTTCACAAACCTTTTGTTTAATAGTTCACCGATTTTAAGACATCCAACCCAACTATATGAAGTTTTTTTTGCCATTATCTCAACTATAATAGCAGCATTATTGTTAAGGAAAAAAGTAAAAAGAGGTATAACATCAGCTGTATTTCTTATAATATTTAGTATCGGAAGGTTTATATCATTTTTATTTAGAGATTTTACGGGGGCTTCCACTGCTTCAAATATAATCAGAGGCCCTGTGGTTTACGGTGGAATAGTAATTTTTTGTAGCCTGTATATACTTAAAACAATAAATAAATTTTTAACTAGGACGCCGTAACTTGCAACGTGGATGGCACTATAATTGTTCCGCTAATAAAACTAACTCTTGAAGATTTCTCGCAAAACCATCCGAACCAATTTCATGCCATAGGTTAGGGCTCTTATCAAATGCATTTCCTCCTACGATAACTTTTACATTCTTAAGTTTTGGTTTACTCTTTATCAATTTAATAACATTTTCAATAGTGGCTACGTTATATTGCATGGTGGCAGACATTACTAGCAATTGGCACGAGCAACTCTCTAAAGTTTCTACTATACTATATATCGGAGTATTATTACCTAAGTAATAGGTTTGCCATCCCTCCATATCCAATAAATCTTTTGCCATCTTTAAAGGTATTTCATGTAGCTCACTAGCGGGTAAAGCCATTAATACATTATTTTTATTACTAGATTTTTTTTGAATAAAAGCATTTAATTGATTCATAATAGTTTCTATTGTATGTGAAAAAAAATGTTCTTTAGCAATGGACATCTGTCCATTTTCCCATAGTGATCCAACCATCAGAAGGCTTTTTTCAAAAATTACTCGATATATATCTTTTACTTGGATGCCACCCTTAGCTAGTTCTATTATGAGTTCTGTGGCTGCATGAGTATTATTTTCCATTAAATCCTTTAAAAAACTTTCTTGAGCTTCCTCTAATTTCAGTAGATATTCTGTATCATTTAAGGTATAATTCAAAAGTTCTCTCCCTAAGAGCTCATCTAAGGAAACATGAAAATAATCGGCTATATTTTTAAGTGTTTTTTCACTTGGAAATCTAATTCCACTTTCATAATTTGCCACAGTTGTTTGGGCTAAACCCAAAATGTAGGCCAAATCCTTTTGTTTTAAATTTTTTTCAATTCTTAGAGATTTCAAATGTTCTCCTAAATAATGCATTATGCATCCTCCTATAAAATAAAGTTGATTTATAATTTTACAAAATATAGTTATGTTATAATTCGAAACGAAATAAATTTAAACAAAATTATACAAATAAACCTTTATATAATTCGTTATGTGTAGTATACTCAAATTGAAGTTTCAAAAGGGGGTGAACATATCATTAAATACTCTGCTAAACAAATAGTTAGGATAGCTATATTTAGCACTTTATCCTTTATACTAATGTTCTTGAATACTAGCTTACCTCTATTTCCACCTTTTTTAAAAGTGGACTTAAGTGAAATACCTGCTGTTATTATGTTGCTTACAGGAGGCGTTTATGAGGCGATATTTGTTAGTTTAATAAAGAACATTTTACATTTTACCGTATCACAATCAGCTGGAATTGGAGAATTAATTAATTTTATAATATCAGCATCCTTTATTATACTTATTCATTTCTTATATAACAAAACAAAAAAAATTAAAATAAGTTTATTATTATCTACAATTATTATAAGTATTCTATCTGCACTTGTAAATTATTTTATTATGTTTCCATTATACAATATTTTGTTAGGTGTTAACAAACAAATGATTCTTAATTTAGCTGCTTCTTTTAACCCCATTGTAGTTAATTTAAGCCTATATTTCGTATTAATTATTATTCCGTTTAATTTAATTAAATTTACCATTGTATCAATATTATCTTATAATTTGTTCAACAAAATTAAAGGAGGATTTTATAAATGAAAAATTTTTCAATTTATGATGAAATTTTTGAAAAGGTTGAGGGTGATGTTATAAAAATGTCTAGTAACGAATCAGACAAAACCTTTTCTATAGCAAATATTAAATATGAAACTCAAATTTCAAATTTAGAAAGAATGTGTTTTATAATGGAAAGTGTGGCACTAAATAAGAAAAGAGAGGGTACCATATATGCAGGATTTCAAAAAATATCTAGAGCTAAAAAAATCTGGGATAGATATTTAAAAATGGCTGATAATGTAGATAAAATATACTTATTTGGAGAAAAAGATACTACACTAGAGTCCCACCCAAATATTGAGTTCGTTTATTTACCTCCTAATCACAAACTAATGAGGGAATGGTTTTTGGTAATGGATATAAAATTAAGTAAAAATATGATGGTAGCATATGATTTAGATGGTTTTGGAACTTTGCCCATTGATAGAGATAGACACTTCAAAGGAGCAAAAACTGTTAACATTACTCACATTGATAATACAGTAAAACTATTAAAAACTATAATATAATACATGTCATATTTAAACTTTTTTTAAGATAAACTAACTAAATAATCTAATAGAAAATATCCCATATAATTATATAATATGGGATATTTTTCTATGCTTATATAAGCTCAGTTGTTCCTCCTTCAAAAGCACCCCTTGGGTGTTTATTTTTACATTCATGTAAAAATAAACTGTTAAAAGCTGAATATATTTGTCACAATTGAGAGTTATTATAAATATATTGAAATGGATACAATCTTATGTAAGTGTCTAAAAATTCGCTATAAAGTAGACAGCTAAAGAAAGTCTACTTTATGGGGTAGATCCAACGACAATGTTGGCGACACCTCTAGTTATTTCTTAGATATTTGCAATAATACAATTTAAGCGAGGTGCAATAGAATGAGTGAAATTTATTGTGATTATGGTATTCCCTATTTTCAAATAGGTGGATATACTGATTCAGCTACCGGAGCCACTGGAACTACGGGATTAAACGGTGCAACTGGCACAACAGGATCTACTGGTGCTACAGGGGGAGATAATTCGGGATTTATTGAAACTTTGAAGATAGGAGATATAAATGCAGTAATTGCTTTTAATCAGGGGGAAGGAGACAACCAGGCAATTGGAGCCCTTGCTTTTAATGGACAACAAACAACTATTAGTAGCCTTGCAACTTATGTTACTCAAACAGGTAGTACAGGGAACTTTCAGTTGGCAATCCTACAACCAGTAACTCAGACAGCAGCCAATGTTATTGCTGTGACTTCTGTAGTAAACTCTTTAACAGGAGGGTTGTTAATCTTACCGCTACTAGTACCTGTTACACTTTCTAATAATCAAGTTTATTATCTTGCTGCATATAACCAAGTTAAAGGATCAACTTTAGGTGGCCGAAGTACAGGAACAGAGAAAATAGTAGATGCCTTCGCCATTAATTTTAGAGAGCTAAAACTCCCAATATTAAAAGTTGGTATGTCAATAAATACAAAGGATGTAAGCTTACTCTTATCACCCTATATCGCTGGATTAGTAAACTGATAATTATTATTGTACACAAATCAAGTATATCTTGATACAACTGGAAATTATGTAACAGTTACCCTAGTGGGGTGCGTCACACCCCACTAGGGTAACTGTTACTTGGGAAAAATAGTAAATGATAAAATGATTAAAAATAAGCCTCATTTAGTAAAAGTCTTGAAATTGTAACGTAATTCGGCTATCATAAATTTAGATTCAATTGAATGGAGGATTCGTTAAAATGAATAGAGTTGATATGTCAAAAATGCTACACGAACATACTGGTGATATGCTTACTAATACATTGAACAGTATTCCAGAGATTAGATTTATTTCAAGAGTTGATGAAGCTATTCAGAAACGTGGTTTAACTCAAAACAAATTGGCTACAATCAGTGGATTGAGACCAACTACAATATCGGAAGTAACTAAGGGAACTAGGTCAGCACTCACTAAATCACATATCGCGGCAATTATGATAGCACTAAGAATTACAGATATAAGAGAGATACTTGATATAGAGTTTTCACCAGAAACAGTTAAACAGTTTAATGAAGAACGTAGAGAATGGATTAATGACGATGTGATTCCTGAGGGGGTTTCTAAAATGTATACAGACAATGCGTTAATCTATTTTAAAGGTAAACAGAATTTGACTATCAATCCCAACATCAGAGATTAAATTCAGGTCATTAGCAACCAGTAAATAGGGTCCACTAGCAGCTATGGGGATTTTCAAGGTAATATAAAAGTGGGAACAGTGGGCTATGATAATTTGCCTATTAATAATATTATGATAAAGAAGGTTTTGGATGCCGGTATAGATCCCAGTTATACAGAATACATAGAAGGAGATGACTTCCAGTCATCTCCTTATTAAATGTCATACTATATTTGAAAACCTTAGCCATATCATCATATTCTCCAATTATTGATGCGGTGTATTTAGAATTTTCTTTAAGTGTACCGGCTATAGATATGGAATTTTGTGATTTTGAAGAATATAGATTGTTTCCACCAATGTATGTTAGATAATAGCTGTGTAACTCATCAATGTTTTTTTTTGATTCAACTTCTACGATAATAGAAGAGTTATTATTTACAGTCATTTTGCTTACAAAGACAACATTATCTTTATCAGAAATAGGCAGAAAATTTTTGGGATATTCTTCAGGTAAAGTTTTAATATCAGCTTCCACAGAAGCTTCTAAGGAGTCGGTTTTTACAATTACATTAGTGCCGTCTTTAGTGTCTGACATACTCTTATTCACATTTGAACTACAGCCGCTAATTAATAGAGCTATGCAAAGCATTGAGGATATTATTACTTTTTTCATAGATTCCTCTCAAAGAAATTAATTTCCTATACTATATGCTGTTAAAATATAAAAGGTGTTAAAATTGTAAGAATCTTATGAATAAAAAAGTATTGAATTATGAAGTGAAAGGCAATATATATTTATTTTCATTTAATTTATGCTAATATATATTAGATTGAATATATATACAAAATACTGATTAAATATGCAAAAACCTATTGCAAGACTTTTGTGTGTATGTTATTCTAGAAATTGTGCATCGTAGTTAAGACAAAATGGAGGTTTGTAAGTATGATAAATAAGTTAAAGTTTGTATTTTTATCAATTTTTGGATTTATTTTTTTTCTAATACCTTTTAATATTAAAGGAGAAAGTAAAATTGCTATATCCCACATAGTAAATTTTGTTACAGGAAATATGTTTGATTCATTTATTGGTTTCACTATTATTTGTGCATGGGTTGTGCTAATTGCAACTATTCTTTTTATTTTTTATTCTTCAAAAAATGAATATGTTAATTCTGTATTCAAAGCATCACCTTTAAATGTTGTATTAAGGATAGTTGGTTCATTTTTATATCTTATGGTGATTAATAATTGGTTTCAAAACTATGAGTTTGCAGGTATGATTTTAGATGGCGGTACTGGCGGGCTGATGGCAGGAGATGGTGGTCTTTTAACCACACTTTATATAACGTTCTTTGTAGCTATTATTGCCCTTCCTTTATTAACACATTTTGGTATGGTTGAATTTATAGGTATTTTATTAGGGCCTATAGTTAAAAAGTTGTTTAAAGTACCAGGCTATTCAACTATCGATGCCATTGCATCCTTTGTTGGTGATGGTACAATTGGTATTGTGGTAACGGATAACCAATATCAAAGAGGATACTATAATAGAAGAGAAGCTTATATAATTGCAACCAGTTTTTCTATTGTAGGTATAGCATTTGCTTCTGCAGTAGCTGAAGAGCTAGGGTTTGCGGATATTTTTCCGATATTTTATGGATCTATTGCATTAGTAACTGTTATAGTGGCTTTTATTACAGCTAGAATGCCACTTAAGAAATTTCCACCAACTTATTATAAAGGGGTAACTCCGAGTATAATTGAGACTCCAAAAGGTAAAACTGTTTTTGAATATGCATATAAATCTGCAATAGTGCAGGCAGGAGATGCCAAAATTTACGATGTAATGATTCAGGCGTTAAAAAATATTGTTAACATATACGTTGGATTTTTACCTATTATTATGGCGGTTGGAACATTATCTTTGGTAGTGGCAGAATATACCCAGTTTTTCAATATCATTAGTGCACCACTGGTATATTTCTATACTTGGATAGGGTACAGTAATGAAGTAGCAACGATCATGGCACCAGCATCGGTTGCTGGATTTGCAGATATGTATTTACCAGCTTTATTTATCGGTAGATCGGTTTCTGAAGCCTCAAGATTTTTTATTGGTGTATTAGCATTTACTCAGTTAGTATTTATGTCTGAAACTGGAATGATTTTAGTTAAAAGTAAAATTGGTTTAAGCTTTTGGGATGTAATTAAAGTATTTCTTTTTAGAACTGTAATGTCTTTCCCATTATTAATAGTTATAACAAATATTTTAGCTGCTTTAGGTGTAATATCGTTTTAATGAATAACGTTCTTTATATTTTATTTTGGATAAGCTCTTTTTAGTGCGTTGCACTGAAAGGAGCTTATTTTTGTTTATGAAAGAAAAGGTGCGAAGCTAATGATTAAATATAAATGGTTGGAACGACCTCCACAAATGGAAGATAGAAATCTACTTTCAAAATAAAAGAATGCAGATAATTATTAACGGGTTCCGTTTTGAGGTGCAAAAGCTAAAATAACAATTGTAATAACAGTTTGTATTTATTCAAAAAACTTAATATTTAAGCCGTAAATCACATTAAGTTTAAAACAATAGATTTAACAGGTAAAAATTTATTATACATCAACCTTAGCAGAAGAAATTCTTAGATATGCCTTTATTTATGTAATCCCTATTATCAACAGTTATCTACAGTATATAATCAAAAAACATTCAAGAAAAATTGCTTTTTTAAATGAAAGTTTTATAACGACAAACAAATTTGATAAACAGTTTGAAAGAATATTAATGGGTGCAGCAGCAAGCTCGGCTACCTCGCAAAGTCCCGAGCGATGGAGCAATTTCATTATCATCCCCTCCACCATGTAGAACTTGTGGCTTTTTATGTCGAGAATTTGATTATTTCTTGTTAAATTGGAGGAAATTGTTTATAATAAAGCTACAAAGTGAATATTGTATCAAATTAAGGTGGTTTACCTTTATAGCACGGGGGGGATGAAATGAATTTTTATAAAATTAACAAATATTTAAATTCAAAAGTAATAGAAAAATATAAAACAGAATTTAGTGATGAAATGATTAAAATGGGCGTATACAGGGTAAAAGTTCTAACTGTAATTTTAATTGTTTTTGAAATTATTATGATAATAGTCTCAGCTATAATAGAAAAAGAGAAAATTTTTAATACTCCTCGTATTTATTATATAATAATGTATGTAGTAATGATTATTAATTGCATTGCTTATTTTATTTTATTCTCAAAAATAGAAAAAAGTAAGATTATTAAAAGAAAAACTATTAAACGTATCTTCTATGCAGGTGCATGTTTTATCCTAATGTGGAGTATTGGTATAACCTTATTAGATCAGATTTCATACGGGCAAACTACTGTATATTTTACAGCTATTATAGGTGTAGCATTATTTTCATCAATTAAGCCTATAGATACATTGATTATAAATATATCTGTAAATATTATATTTATTATTTGTTTGCCGTTTTTTCAAAAAAATCATTTAGTGCTTTTGGGTAATTATATTAATACTTCAATAGTTATAATTATATCCTGGCTAATACAGACCTTTATTTATAAGGGGAGAGTAGATGATTTTAATAATACAAAAATCATACAAGAAAAAACTAGTGAGATGGAGAAACTATATGAAGAATTAAAAAAGGTAAATCAAGAGTTGGAATTATTAGCTCAAAAGGATGGATTAACTGGTTTATATAATCGTTTAATGTTTGATAGGTTACTAAAATCTCAATGGGAACAATGTATAAAAGGTTCTAGTTCACTAACATTAATTATGATGGATATTGACTTTTTTAAATCCTTTAATGATACTTACGGACACCAGGATGGTGATAATTGTATAATCAAAATTGCTAAAGTTTTGTTAGATTTTTCTACTGATTCTTCAAATTTTGTAGCGCGATATGGAGGAGAAGAATTTTCAATGGTGATTAATGATTTGAGTAATGAGAGAGCTTTTTTAATTGCAGAGCAAATACGTAAGAATGTAGAAGAATTAGATATTCCACATAAGATGTCTTCTGTTGCAAAACATGTAACAATTAGCTTGGGAGTATATACAACTATACCATCCAATAACTATTCTATTGAAAAGTTTATTAAATCAGCTGATAATGCATTGTATAAGGCAAAGGATGAAAATCGAAATAGGGTTGTCGTTTCTAAATAGCAAACTGCAACTTTCAGTTTAGTGATGATGTAGATAGACGAGAAAAGATTGAATATATTGTATAATAATAAAACAATTGAAACTTATTTAATAAGTAAAATTCTTTATTCGTAAAATTGTGAAAAATAGTTTGAGGATAAATCCGTGGTATAATTGTACTTATAAAACATTAAAGGAGGTATAACTTATGGATCATAAGTTGTCAAAAAATGCATACGGGGGCGTAACTGGTAAAGAATACGTTCCTTACGTTTCTAGTGGTTCTAAATCTGGTGGAAATCTTGCCGTATTAATAATCGGTATAATTTTAGCCACTATATTCGCAGCATCAACTGCTTATTCAGGAATGAAAGCAGGGCTTACAGTTGCCGCTGGTATACCAGGATCTATAATAGGTTCTGCATTAATAGCTGCATTTGCTAAACAAAAGGGTATCCTTGGCAAAAACTTAGTTCAAGGTATGTCTAGTGGTGGAGAATCTGTTGCTAGTGGTATAATATTTGTTTTACCAGCAGTTCTTTTAATAGGAGCTAAAGTTTCTTTCTTAGAAGGATTTGCTGTTGGTATAGGTGGAGTTTTATTCGGTATGGGAGTAGCTTCTCTTGTTTACAATTATTTAATAGTTGAAGAGCATGGTAAATTAATGTACCCTGAGTCAATGGCTATATCTGAAACACTTGTTGCTTCAGAAGGTGCTGGAGAGTCAATGAAATTCATGGGAATCGGTTTCGGAATTGGTGGTCTTATAACTTTAGTAACGGGTTCATTTTTTAATTTAGCTAACACTGTTGTAAGTTATGTAAATGAAACTTTCTATAAGTGGAAATTTGAAGTTGAAGTTAACCCTCTATTATTAGGTATAGGATTCATAGTTGGGTTAGAAGTTTCACTTATGATGTTTGCGGGTTCTTTGTTATCTAACTTCGGTATTATGCCTTTGATAGGGTATTTTATAGAACTTGGACGAGATGGTGTAACTGTATGGAATGATCCTAGTGTTGCTATAAACGCTATGGAGGTTAAACATATCGCTGGTAGTTATGTGAAATATATTGGTGCTGGTATGATGCTTTCTGGTGGGTTAATAGGTGCTGTAAAGCTTATACCTGTTATAATAACTTCCATAAAGCAAACTCTTAATGCTAAGGATTCAAATGGTGGCGAAGGCTCATCTGTTGCAATCATAGTATTACTTATTGGAATAGTAGTATGTTTTTTAGGAGGTTTCCTTATATCTGGTGGTAACATATTAATGGCTATAACTGCTTCTATCCTGTCATTATTTTTATCATTACTATTTGTTATAGTTTCTGGTCGTTTAACTGGAACTATAGGAACTTCAAATCTTCCTGTATCCGGTATGACTATAGCTTCTATAGTTGTTGTAACATTATTGTTTGTTGGAATGGGATGGACAAGCCCTGGAAACAACAGAACATTACTTTTATTTGGTACATTTATAGTTACAGCTATTGCTATGGCTGGAGGTTACGCTCAATCACAAAAGGTTACTTTCATAGTAGGTGGTAACAAAAATGAAATGGATAAATACTTTGCTATATCTGGTGTGGTTGGTGTTGCAGTAGTTATAGGAGTTATATTATTGCTTGCAAGTAAGCTTGCAATGACTGGTGATAATGTTCAATTTGCATTGCCTCAAGCTAACTTAATGGCAACATTAACTGCTGGTATAATGTCAGGTGAATTACCTTGGGTTATGATCATCGTTGGTGCCGTTATGGGAGTTGTTTTCTACTTATTAAAACTTCCTGTAATGACAGTTGCTATAGGATTCTATTTACCAATAGCTACAACTTCTATAATACTCGTAGGTGCATTAGTTCGTGTATTTATAGAAAAAACTTCTAAATCTGTAGAAGAAAAAGAGCATAAAGTTTCTAATGGTATAAGTTTATCATCTGGACTTGTTGCTGGTGGTTCTATAATAGGACTTATAGGAATAATACTTCAAGTAACAAAAGTGTTAAAAGGAGCTGGTCCAAGCGGGTTTGCTGCTTCTAATTCTATGGCAATTATAATATTAGTAGTTCTAATAATAGCTACTATAATTCCTATAGTAAGTAGTAAGGTAAAAAATGCTAAGTAATAATGAAGATGTTTTAAATATAATATATAAAGTTTCTGACAGCTTTCAATATGAAGTAGGCATAGACAACATTGTGACTATGATTGAAAAACAAGATCATAAGATCCAAAAGTTCTTTAGAAAACTTAAATTCAGAATTCCAGAATATAAGAAAACTTCTTTAGATGAGTATGGTAGTTGTGTGTTTTTACAGATAGATGGCAAAAAAACTGTAAAAGATATTGGAGAAAATCTAGAAGTAAAGTATGGTGATAAAGTTCAGCCACTTTATGAAAGATTATTGTTATTCTTAAACCATATCGACGTTAATTGTAAGTATATAGAAAAAGTACATTTCTAATATAAAAAGGCAGCTACGCTAAGGAATTAGCGCAGCTGTCTTTTTGTGATTAGACCTTGAATCTTGTTTGTTTAAATAAAATCAGTTTAAAGCTATTTGATGAATTTATAACCATCATGAATGTTAATTATGTCTCTTAAAACAGATGCTGCAGCTGGAATCACGCCTGATGCTCCGCCTATTAATGTTAGATCACCTAACGTATCTGATATATATCTAACTCCTTTATTTTTACCATCAACGTTATATAATGGGTTAGTTATGTCTAGTTTTTCAAGCTTGACACTCATATGGATGGTGTCATCTGTATTTATGGTTCTACCAATTAATTTATATTTTTTATTTTCAATAAGTGAATTTGCAACATCAGTCTTAGTTAAATTAGTTATACCTTCAATTAATACATCATTAAGAGTCATTTCTTTATTCATTAGAACATTAGTTAAAATTACAAGTTTTATTGCAGTATCCCAACCGTCAACGTCTAGGCAGGGGTCTTTCTCTGCAATTCCAATTTTTTGAGCTTCATGAAGGGCTGTTTCATATGTAGTTCCATGTAGTTCCATATAATTCGTGATAAAATTAGTAGTTCCGTTAAGCACACCTTCAATTGATGATATCGTAGCACCCGCCATATCAATCATTCCACTATTTATAGTAGGTAGTGCACCACCAGTTGTACACCCAATTCCAAGCTGTACATTGTTTTTAAGCGCTATCTTTTTTAATTTATTATATCCCAAAAGTATGGGACCTTTGTTTGCAGTTACAACATGAATTTTATTATTAAGAGCATTTGTTATATGTGTCATTCCTGGCTCGCCAGTTTTTCTGTTAGTTGGTGTCATTTCAACTAATAAATCTATATCCTTGTTATTTAATATACTTGAAAATGTGACATTACTGTCTCCTCCATGTGGATATTTAGTAATATCTTTCTCGTCTTTTAAAAACTCAATAAGATTAGCTAAATCTATACCATTAGGATTATATATTCCTCCCTTTGAACTAAGAACGTAAAGCAATTTAATATTTAGCCCTTTTTTTGCTAGATATTTATATTTAAGAGTGAGTAGTTTAACAAATGCTTTCCCTACTCCACCAAAACCAACTAAAGCTATTCTCATAATTTTATCCTCCTAAGGGTGCTATTTAATTACGACTACTATAATCTTAGCATAGTAGAATTATTTTAACAATTAAAAAGTATTTATCAGAAAATTGATTTTTACCTAAGGAATTAAAGAGGGTTTAAATTCATTCAAGGCATTTAAAGGAATTTGAAAATAAATGTAGAAATATATAAAATATCTAAAGTTAGGGGGAAGTTTTATGTTAAGGAAAATCACAAATTTATTTATAATTGTTATTATTTCTATTTTAGCTTTAACTGGCTGTGGTGCAAGTAGCTCAAATTCCAGTAATTCTAGCTCGGAGAATACAACACCACTTTCAAAAACCGAATTTGCTCAACTATATTCAGATTCGAGTAAGTTTGAAGGTAGAAGAGTTTGTTTCTATGCAAGGATATTTACCGAACCTAAGAAGGATGATAAAGGAACCTACCTTCAAGCTTATGCTAATGATGATCATAGCAAAAAAACTATAATAGGACTTAAAGACCCAGAGCTTGGTGTGAAGAATGGCGATATTATTGAAGTGTCAGGAATTGTTGGAAAAGCATTTGAAGGTGAAAATCCTTTTGGTGTAGAACTTACAGCTCCTAGCATTGCAGCAAACGAAATTGAAAGGTCAGATTATTCACCTG
This sequence comes from Clostridium sp., assembly GCF_050717635.1. GTDB lineage: Bacteria > Bacillota > Clostridia > Clostridiales > Clostridiaceae > Clostridium_AD. The sequence continues at coordinate 51,969 of NZ_JBOITO010000039.1, read as the reverse complement.
CATTTGCACCAGCTATTAAGACTATTCAAATAAATAAGGAAATAAATCAAAATGGTTATATCTTAAAACTTAATAAAATCGAAGTTGCAGAAAAAGAAACGAGGCTATTTATAAACATTAATAATACTACAAAAGACAAAATTAGTTTTTATAGTTTAAATACTAATATAACGCAAGGTAATAAACAATTTAAAGAATTAGTTAACCTTAATGAAAAAGTGCCCGAAATAGATAGTCATATTTTGCCTGGAGTTGCTCAAGATGGTGTTTTAATATTTGAACCGATACAAGAAGATGGAGAAAATTTAAAGGTAATATTTGAAGGGGAGTCCGATAATCAAGATTTGCATTTCATCCCATTTACATTTGGTGCAACATGTAAATAACACTTGAAATAAAAATGACAAATCACAGCTTTTTATATTGAGCCCAAAGAGAGACCACCCAAAATTTGTTGATTTGATAATAAAATTAATGGTATGTTACTTGCAAAGGGCTATAACCTCTATTAGCTCTAGTTATTTCAATTATTTTGCAAGGAAAGCAAGGGAAATACAATAATTTCCTCATAACTCGCTGATAAGTACTTATTGTGGTACAATGGAATTGTATGGTAAATCACTTTTATATATGAAAATACAATAAGACTTTATAATGACGCTTTTGCAAAAGAAGTGTGCTTTGAGGAAGCTAACTACTAAGGAGGAAAACTTATGAAAGCATTATTTCTTGTAGACGGAGTGGGGGACGGATTAAAACCATTAACTGACGTTTTACCTAAATCTATGATGCCAATTATGGCGAAACCACTTTTAGAAAGAAATATATTAAAACTTAAGGATTATGGTGTTGATGAAGTTATACTTAGTACAGGCCATAAACCACAAAAAATCGAAAAATATTTTGGTGATGGTACAAAATTAGGGGTAAAGATTAATTATATAGGCGGAGATATTACTTTAGGTACAGGAGGTGCAATCAAAAATGCTGAGGAATTTTTCGATGATACTTTTATCGTATTTACTGAGGATATTTTAAGTGATATCAATATTAAAGATATGATGAAATTTCACAGAGAAAAAGGTGCAGCAGTTACTATTGCAGTAACTAAAGTTGAAAATCCTTGTGATTATAGTGTTATTGAATATAATGAGAATCTTTATGCTGAAAGTTTTACTGAAAACCCAAAGCTTTCAGAAATAAAATCAAACTATATTAATGCTGGAATATATATACTTGAACCAAATGTTTTAAAGGAAATTCCAGATTCACAGGTAGTATCAATAGAAAAAGAAACATATCCATTACTCTTAAAAGAAGGGTATTCTATAGCTGTTTATAAAAGTGATGCATATTGGATGGACATAGGCAGTATTGAAGAATATATTCAGGCCAATGAGGATGTTTTAAGCGGAGAGTATCCACTGTCAGAAATTAAAGATGAACATCAGGGAATATTTATAGGTGAAAATACAACAATACATAGTTCTAGTAAAATTATTGGTCCTACGTATATTGGTGAAAACACTAGAATTGGGGTTAATTCTACTATTGGTCCCAATGTGAGCGTTGGTAATAATTGTAAAGTAGGTTCAAATACTATAATCACTGACTCTATTGTTTGGGACAAAATAACATTTGAAAACAACTGTACAGTTTCAAGTGTTATTATTAACTCGGATTTTATGATATCTAATATTAATGAAAACACCAATGATATTGAGACTGAAGCTCTAAATAAAAATAGTAAGCGCAGCTAAGGCACCGCTTACATCCCGAGTCGTGTAAACTAGGCAAAAACTTGACATTGGATGTGGATTTATTAGAAGTTAACTTAGGTAGGAAAAATAAAATTGACTTAAACGGCCATAGCCCTAAGATTCATTGGACTGAGGTCGTTTAATTTTTTTTGTGATTTTACGGTATTTTAGGAGTGCTTAAGAGAATATTCGGTATACCATAAATTACTATGAGTATTGTCTTTTTAAATGCACATGATAATATCACGTAAAAAAAATACATTTATAATATATATAATTAAAATAGGGGTGAAAAATTTGTTGAGTAAAATCGTATTATGGATAATATTAGTGGTTCCATGGTTAACATTATTTTTTTTGAAGAAAGAACAGGTAAAGCATTTTATGCCTGTAGGTATTTTAGCATCATTTCTAATGGTTCTTTATAATTTAATTGCTTACAATGAAAAATATTGGATTATAAAAGTACATATATTACCTTGGTTACAACCTTCGTTTGAAGCATTTGTACTTGGTGGTTTTTTAGTAACAACGATATGGATCTTTCATTTTACTTTTCAGAGATTTTGGATATACTTAATAACTAACATAGTTTTAGATTTTATGTTTGCAATTTTCCCACTTCCATATTTATTACAGAATAAGTTAGGAATTTATCAATTAGTTAATACTACTCCATGGAAACGATACTTTATTTTTGTTATTTTTTCTATTATTATTTATGGTTACCAAAAATGGGAAGAGGAAGTTTTTAAACCAATTTAAGCTTCTAATTAAAAAGAATATTGGAGACTTAGATTTTGAGGGTTCATACCTTTTTCTATTAGATTTTATATAATTAACTTTATTTTCTTTCGATTCTATGAATAATAGTGGAGCCCTCTTTTTTTACTGTATAAGTAAATTGAGGATTAATTGTTTGTACGAAAGTTTTAAACCATGAAAATCTAAGAGAATATAAGGTATCTACATTTGCTCCTGCAATCTCCCAATATGCTCTATGTAAGCATTTAATATTCTGCCACTCTAATATATCAACGTCTTTTATAGTTATACTATTTACATTATCACAAGGCATACCTTCAAGTATATATACATTAAGTGCCTGGTAGATATCAGGAGCTGTGGTAGTTTCATAAATATTTTTTGATTGTTTTGCTAAATTGTTAGCTTGATTGTTATATACATTAAAGGCTACTTTTTCTGCTTGTTCACCGAATTTATTAATTAAATATCCTAAAAGTTCTGCTTGACGGGTTTCTGCGGCTGCTATTTTATTCTGTAGCCATCCATGTATGTTATCTGTATCAATCAAGTCCTCAAGAGGTGCATCCTCTAAGGGATTACCATATTTTTTATTAATATCATTTACGATTACAGTTACTTTTTCTCCGTAAACTTCCTTAAATGAATTTATTAAATTTATTTCTAGATCTTCTGTTACCTTTATTTTATTGAATAATAAAGTGTGAATTGGTGCTAAAAATCTGCTCATTAAAAATTCCTCCTTAATATAAATATTGATTTAGTATAAATGCATATTAATTAATCTGTAACATACTTCTTCTCAAGCATTTCTAAAACATCGATATATTTCTTTTGCACCTGATTTTCATTTGCTATAGATTCAAGTTTTTCACAATTTTCATTTACGTCCACCATGTCAGCCTCACTTAATGCTCTTCTAGCAAAGGCATATATTAATTTATTTTCTTTATCAATATGTCTTGTTAATAAATCACTATAACAGATAGAATTTGCGATTATATCAACTTGTGAATCTAAGTCGCCATTTTTAACTCGTAGTAGAGCTTCCTCTAAAAGTTTAATATGTTGTCTTCCTAAATCATGTTCTATATACATTCCGGATAAGGGTCCCTTTACCATCTTTTGACCTAATTGAGTTTCCATCTTTTTAAATAGGACAACCTCTTCCTTATTGTGATGATGTTTATCAGCGTAATTTCTAACAAATAAAATCATCTTTTCAAAGGATACAAAATCAACAGTATTAGTATTCAATATTTCTATGCTTAATTTCCTAAATACTTTTAATCCTCGTGATATATATTTATGCTCATCTATCATTAAATCTATTGCATCCATGCTTGTTCCTCCTTATTTTTTAATTAATTTGCATCTCCATAGGGGATGATTTAACTTACAATCATTATTATTAACTTGTTTAATAATATAATACTAGTTTTTATATTATAAGACGGTAACTTACGTTACAAGTTTTTAAATAAAAAAATCAACATAAGAGCGTATATAATCTCTTAGGTTGATTTGACAGTACTATTCTACATATGATCTTAATTTTTCTATTTGTTTTATAATCAGTACTTTGTTGCCCTTAAGGCTAATAATGCCCAGTTCTTCAAATATGCTGAGTTTCCTACTTATGGTTTCTCTTGTAACTCCAACATAATTTGCCATTTCTTCTCTGTTAATGGGTAAGTTGATTTGCAAGCCTTGACTTACGACTACACCATACTTTTCACCAAATTCTAAAAGCATAAATGCGATTCTTATTTCTGCATCGTTAGTAGCAAGATTTTGGGCAAGATTTTCAGTCTGAGATAGACGTTTTGAAATAACTTGTAATAGCTTTAATGATATTTCTGGATTACTCATTATGATTTTATCCATATCTTGCTTAGTTAGTGTACAAATTTTAACGTTTGAGATAGCATAAGCATCAAAATTACATAGTTCATCACTACTAAAGAGACTTAATTCCCCAAAAAAATCACCACCAGTGAAGATATGAATTATTTGCTCCTTACCTTCTTTTGTTAATTTAGATGTTTTAACTTGACCTTCATTAATAATGAATAGGGTATCTGATTTTTCACCTTGACTACATAACATATCACCTTTGTTATAGACTTTATGTCCAGTCATATCAATAATTTTTATAAGCTCATCATCAGATAGAAATGAAAATATTGGTACCTTTTTAGCACATAGGCTATGATTACATTTTTCACAATTACAATTTTCCATATATATATCACCTACCATTTAATATCATAACATTTTTAATTTATTGTGGTCAATTGTTAATATGTATAAATTTTGTTCTTTTTTCAATTTGTGATTTGAATCATATTTTTAAAATGGGAATTATTATAGAATGGGGTCATAGGAAAGCAAGAACACGTTAGAATAAAGTAAAATATAGGAGGAATACATTATGAATAAAAATATTATGCTAAGTGAGAATATATATTGGGTTGGTAAGGTTATACTCCACTATGACAGGTAGAACAAAAAAAATCGCTACGTTTATTAAAAAAAAATTTGAAGCGTTAAATATAGTTTCAGTGATTATAGATGTAAACAAGGTAGCAAAAGAAGAAGTAATGAAAGCTATTAATGACGCGGACGCTATTTTATTTGGTAGCTCCACAAAGTATGCTGATATGATTGGAAACATGGAAGATATATTAAAAGAACTACAAGGAGTAAACCTAGAAAATAAAATAGGAGCGGCTTTTGGTTCATTTGGTTGGAGTGGAGAAGCTATAGAGGTAGTTCAAGATTATTTGGAGCAAAGCAATATTAAAGTTTTGAGTACTTCTGATGTAATTAAGTCTACTGGTATGATCGATATAGAATTCCCACTAAGGATTAGATTCTCACCAAACGAGGACAACCTAAAGAGCATTGAAAGAGCAGTTAATTATACTGCTGATTTATTACTAGCTACAGTTTAAAAATAAGAGGAGGAATTAATTATGAAAAAAATTATAAGTGAAAATCAAAGTCTGGGCGAAATAGTTTCAATTTTCCCAGGTGCTGCAGAAATATTTAACAGATACAAAATAGATTACTGCTGTGGTGGACATGATACCTTAGCAGGGGCCTTGGATGAGATGGTAATAGATTATGATATAATTATTGAGGAACTTAATAGCGAGTACGAGAAATTTACAAAATCTAACTCAGAATATAAAGACTGGAGAAAAGAAAAACCTTCCATCTTAATAAAGCACATAGTACAAAACCACCATGAATTTACAAAAAAACAACTTAGAGAAATAGATATTCTATTATTTAAAGTGCTCAAGGTACATTTTCAGCATCATAGTGAAGAATTATTAAAGGTGCATAAACTTTTCGGAACCTTGAAAATAGAACTAGAGGAGCATCTCATTAAAGAGGAAGAGAACCTGTTCCCCCTTATTGAAAAATACGAAATAACCAAAGACGATAGTGTTTTATCAGAAATACATCAGGTTATAAAGGATACAGAGAGTGAGCATGACGCAGCTGGGAATATAATTAAAGAATTAGAGAAGATAACTAGAGATTTTAATGCTCCAGAGGGGGCGTGTACTTCTTTCATACTAGCATATACAAAAATCCATGACTTAGAGAAGGATCTATTTATTCATATTTATCTAGAAAACAGTGTACTCTTTCCTATGATTCAACAGAAGAGGGGGTGCTCTATTAAATAATTATCAAAAAACTTATTAAAAATGGAATATTTATTATGTATAATTAACCTTAATCATGATGATAATAATTTGTATTCAATAATTATTATAACATTCATATATGACTATTCTCATTAATGTCTTGTATAATTATACCAAGAACGTGTAGAATAGAATATAGAAGTTTTGAAAATTAGGAGGGTTAAATATGCAAGGAAAAATGTTTTGTTTTCAATGCGAACAAACTGCCGGTGGAAAAGGTTGTACCAACGTAGGAGTCTGTGGAAAAACACCAGAAATTGCAGCACTTCAGGATTTGCTCATATATCAGTTAAAAGGAATAAGCTGTTATGCTATTAAACTTTTAGCTAAAGGTGAAAAAATTGATAAGTCATGGGTTTCATTTATTGAAAATTCATTGTTTATGACATTAACTAATGTTAATTTTGATCCTGAATCTCATATAGATATGCTTAAAAAATCTCAAGTAATAAAAGAAGATGCAAGGAAAAAAGCATCAGGGGAAGAAGTAAATGCAAAAGAGGCTTTATATAATCTAAGTGATACTAAAGAGCAGATGCTTGAAGACGCTAAAAGAGCAGGTGTTATGTATGATGAGGATTTAGATGCTGATATCCGCTCAGTTCGCGAAACTATAAAATACGGATTAAAAGGAATTGCAGCATATGCACATCAAGCTAGATTTATTAAATACAATAGCGATGAAGTAGATGATTTTTATTTTACAGCCTTAGCAGTAATGACTGATGATAGTTTAAACCTTCAAGATCTTATCAAGTACTTAATTAAAACTGGAGATATGAGCGTTAAGGTTATGGAGGTATTAGATAAAGCTAATAATGAGAAATATAATTCTCCAACACCTACAAAGGTTAATGTAAATATTAAAAAAGGACCATTTATTGTGATTTCTGGTCATGATTTAAGGGATCTTGAAATGTTACTCCAGCAAACAGATGGCAAGGGAATAAATATTTACACCCACGGTGAAATGTTACCGTCTCATGGCTATCCAAAGCTCAATAAATATAAACATTTAGTAGGTAATTTTGGAGGGGCTTGGCAAGATCAACAAAAGGAATTTGATGGTATACCTGGTTGCATTTTAATGACAACGAACTGCTTAATGAAACCAAGGGATTCTTATAAAGATAGAATTTTTTCAACAAGTGTTGTTGGCTGGGATGGAGTAAAGCATATAGCTGCGGATGAGAATGGTCATAAGGACTTCTCTGAAATAATAAACAAAGCGCTAGAACTCGGTGGATTCGAAAAAGATGAAGAAGTTAAAGAAATTCTAGTTGGATTTGGACACAAAGCAACTTTGGCTCATGCAGAAACAATAGTGAATGCAGTTAAAGACGGTAAAATTAGGCACTTCTTCCTAATTGGCGGATGTGATGGTGCAAGAACAGGAAGAAATTACTACACTGAATTTGCAAAGCAAGTTCCGAAGGATTGCATTATTCTTACCTTAGCTTGTGGAAAATATCGTTTTAATAAATTAGAATTTGGCGAAGTAGCAGGACTTCCAAGATTATTAGATATAGGTCAATGTAACGATGCATATTCAGCTGTTAAAATAGCTATGGCACTTGCTGATGCATTTAAATGTGGTATTAACGATCTACCGCTTGCAATAATTTTAACTTGGTACGAACAGAAGGCTGTTGCTGATTTATTGGCATTACTTTCACTTGGAGTAAAAGGAATTTACCTTGGACCAACACTACCAGCGTTCTTAAGCGCAAATGTATTACAATTCTTAGTTGATACTTTTGATGTTAAACCAATAAGCACACCAGAAGAGGATTTAAAACAAATACTGGGATAAAAAATATAAATCACCATAATAGCTTAGATGTTAAGTTATTATGGTGATTTATATTTTTATAAAAACGTTGACATTATATCATACTTATTATATGATATGTTAGTAAGCACTTACATACATAAGGAGGCAATATGGAAACTAAAAAAATAAAAAAAAGAATGAATAAAGATGATAGAATGAAACAAATATTACAAGCAGCTATGACGATATTTGTTGAAAAAGGGTTTAATGCCAGTACTACTTTAGAAATAGCAAAAGCAGCAGAAATATCAGAAGTAACATTGTTTAGAAATTTTTCTTCTAAACAAGAGATATTTTTAAAAGGGATTGAACCTATTTTATTTAGTACATTAAAACAAACAATAGATGATTCAAAGGAATTGAGCCCCTTAGGGAAATTAGAATATATTCTTTATGATAGGATTAGCTTAATATCAGAAAATCGTGAAATAATTAAATTAATTCTTATGGAATCGCACCTTTTAACTGAACTGGGAAATGAAAATTTTATAGAGAAAATCCTGAAAGTTCTAAAAAGTATTTTAACTAAAATGGGTATACCTAAAGAGGATGAAGATATCACTTTAAGGATGTTAATGGGTGGAATATTATCATTTTTATATATGCCAGAAGCAAATGAAGAAAACATTAAAAAATATGTTAAGAAAATAATATCACTTATATTATAAATAACAGTTATAAATAGGGGGGGATTGGTCTACATGGATAGATTATTTAAATGGTTAGGTAGTTCAATAGAGAAAAAGCCGATTAAAATACTATTAGCGTCAGTAGTATTATTTGGCGTATTAATAGCAGGAGTTTCAAATGTTAGAATGGCAACAGGGAATGAAACTTTGGTTAAGACGGATAACGATGTATATATATCAAACAAAAATATGGAAACAACCTTTGGTGGAGATTCTATTCTTGTTTTATTTACAGATCCTTCAAAGAGAAATTTATTATCTCATGAAAATATACAAAAAATGTGGGATGTGGAGAAGAAATTTAAATACGAAGAAAATATTTTTTCATTTATGAGTCCAGCTAGCATTGTTCATCAAATGACAGAAAGGCAAAGTATAGAAATAAAAAAACAAATACTTACATTAAGTGATGGATTAAATGACATGAGCACTAAAATTATAAATGTTGGGAATGAACTTAATTCAAAGAAAGTAAAGGATCCAAAGGAATTAGAAGAAAAATTAAATAGTCTATCTAAATCAACAGAGGCTTTCGATAAGCTTATTATAGGACAAAACAAGCTAACAGAGGGCGCAAAACAGCTTAAAGGAGGACTTCTAACTGCAGCAGATGGACTAAGCGAAGCATCAAGTCAATTAAAGGAACTTAGTAATTTAGCTGGTGAAAATCAACAATTAAAAATGAAATTAAATGGTATATCAGAAAATATAAATAAAAGCTCTAAAGGTATTAGAAGCATGGGAGAAAAGACAGAAAATATTCAAGAAGGAACTAAAAACACATCCAAAGCATTGACAGGTATAAGTAGTAAATTAGCAGGGGAAACCTCATCTATGAAAGCGGGACTTACAGGGGGTATTTCACCAGATGAGTTAAAAGAAATGGCATCAGGATTTATTACTATGGGAGAAAAACTTGGAGATGCATCTAAAGGACTGGGAATTTTTTACGACAAAAGCAATATGATGGTGGCAGATATACCAGGAGACCAGGTAGGACTCGATAGTATATTATACGAAGATGAAACTAATAAGATTCGTTCAATGTTTTCCGATGTAATATTAGATAATGAACATACTTTAATGGTTGTAAAACTACAAGGTAATTTAGGGGATGAATATAAAGATCAGATATCTAAAGATGTGAGTACAGCATTAGAAAAGGAAGGTTTTAAAAATATTTCGTATGTAGTATCAGGAAAACCAGTGTTAGATTCATCATTGAGAAGTGAAATGAAATCTAATATGGCAATAATGGTTGGACTTGCAGTTTTTATAATGTTTATAGTTCTTGCTATTGTTTTTAAAGTGAGATGGAGAATGCTAAGTTTAGGTATTATATTAGTATCTGTAATTGCAACTCTAGGATTTATGGGAATTTTAAGTATACCCATTACTATGGTGTCAATGGCAGTATTTCCAATATTAATAGGTCTTGGGATAGACTACTCAATACAATTTCAAAATAGATATGAGGAAGAGAAATCCACAGCGAGGACTCTAAGTCAGATAGGTAAAGCTTTAGCAATTGCAGTTTTAGCTACAGTTTTAGGATTTATATCACTATATGCTTCACCAGTTCCTATGATTCAAGATTTTGGAAAGATGCTAACAATAGGAGTAATAATAAGCTTTATCGGAAGTATGCTTCTACTTTTGCCAATACTACATTTAAGGGATAAATCGGATATACCAAAAGAAAATAAAGTAAAAGAATTTAATAGTGAAAGCCTATTAGATAGAATTTTAAAAAGTACTACAAAAGCAGTTATAAAATATTCAGTTGTTGTATTAATAATTGTAATAGTTTTGTCCTCTATGGGATATATAGTTGATAAAAATATAGGTGTAGAAACGGATATCGAAACCTTTATGCCTCAAGATATGAAAGCTTTGGAGGATATACATGCTATTAGAGATGAAGTAGGTTCAACAGATCAGATGGCTATATATCTAAAAGATAGTAATATTTTGAGTGAAAAAAATATAGATTGGATAAAATCTGAAACAAAAGATATAAAGGGAAAGTATGGAGATATTGTAGTAGATGTAAAATCCATAGATACCTTGGTTAATAACGTTTCAACAGATGAGAATTTAAGCTATGTAGACTATATTGAACTAGTTAAAACACTACCGGAACAACAGAAGAAAATGTTTTTAAATGATAAAAAAACAGAATCTGTAATGTTACTTAATATTAAACATGTGAGTACAGAGCAGTTACAAGATTTTGTAACAAAAATAAAAGCAGATTTAAGTGATTCCTCTATGGAAGTGCAAGTAACAGGGAAATCTATGTTAGATGTTGAAATGGTTAAAGGGCTTACATCGGGAAGAGTTAAGATGACAATTATAGGGATAGGACTCGTACTGCTTGCTCTACTTCTTATATACAAAAATCCAGTTAAGGCATTTATTCCAATATTTCCTGTGATTTTAATAGTGGGAATGTCTAGTGGAGTAATGTATTCATTAGGTCTAAAGTATACACCTATTACAGCAACTCTAGGGGCTTTAGTTCTTGGTATGGGAACGGAAATGACAGTAATGCTAATGGAAAGGTATCTAGAAGAGAGGAAATCAGGAAAACACAAAACAGAAGCTATAGTAATAGCTGTTACAAAGATTGGGAAAGCTATAGTAGCATCAGGGCTTACTACCATAGGAGGATTTTCAGTGCTAATGGCTTCTCAGTTTATAATATTAAAGGACTTTGGCTTAATGACAGTAATAAATATATCATTAGCTTTGATTAGTACCTTTATAATATTACCTCCAGTTTTAATATTACTTGATAGATTTATCTTAAATAAAAAGGATATCAGAGATTTGATTTAAATCACATTAAAAATAGGTCTATAGGGATAGAATATAAATAACAAGCAATTAGATGAAAATTTAATTGTATTTTAAGGAGTAGAAAAAATAAAATATGAAGGAGAAATATAATGAATATTATTAGAATGAATGAAATTGAAGGCAATAAGAATATGAGAGGAGTTGTAGTTAAACAACTTATAAGCCATGATAACACAAGAGTTATGAATTTGAATTTGCAACCTGGGGATGAAGTTGCTCGCCATAAGGTGCCTGTTGATGTATTTTTTTATGTTATTTCTGGTAAAGGAACAATACAAATTGGAGAAGAAAAAGCTGTAGTTAACGCAACTGATATTATTGTTTGTGAACCTAATACTAACATGGCACTATGGGCAGATCAAGGTGAAGCATTTAGTGTTTTAAATGTTAAAACACCAAATATAAAATAACCATTCTTTGTGAAGTTATGAAGAAAATAAAAGTAAGCATAAAACCAATCTCAATTAAGGGGTTGGTTTTATGCTCTACATTTGATACTATTTGATCTCTTCCGTTATTCTTAGCTTCATATAAATAATCATCAGATTTTTTTATTTCCAGCAGGTAACCTCCAATAATGAATCAAGAACCCCTTTTCTTGTGTCTTAGCCATTTCAATTTGTTCTTGAACAACTTTTCTACAATTTAAATCTTCTAATTTATAATTATTAGTGCCTATTAACTGTGGGAAAAGACCATTTGCTAGTTCCACACCTTTAAAATCATGTACAAATAAATATTGTTGGTTGTTTTTTCCAAAATCTCTCGATAAACCCGTGGGATTTTTCTTTAATCATTCCTATTTCTTCTTGCAGCGCAAAGTTGCCTAAATCATCCTGTAAATTAATTATGTTTCCGCCTTCACTCTCAGGATAAACGGGATATAAAACTACATCTCCACCTAAAGTATCTATAAAATAGTAGCCTCTATTGTTATTAAATCGAATATCTCTTAGTGCACTTTTAATAAGCTCTGTAATTTCTTCTTTTGTTTTTGTATCTCTATTGGTATTATAAATGGAATTTATTATTGATTTTGCTTCTTCTACTTTGGCTTTTAAATTAGTTCTTAAAATAATTTCTGTCTATTTTCTACAATAGTTTGTATATTCAACCATAGAACTTACTTTACTGCTGAGCTCTGATTTTATATAATTCATTTGAATTTCTTTAATTTCATTTGAATCATTTTTGGCCTGTTTATTTATATCATGTATCCAAAAAAAACCTAGTGATGTAAGAACTAAAGATGCCACTAGCATTATTCTTAACAAGACCATATATGTCAAATTTTTCTTTTTCATCGTTTCCTCCTAAAATTTATTTAGAATTATATCGAATTTTAGTTTATTATTCACCTTAAAAGCATACACTTTTAATTATAATGTATATATTACTTACATGCTACATATTTTTCGTTAATGTATACTTTAATACACACTTTGCCACAATCGTTTAGAAGAAAACTGTTCTTTTAAATAATCTTTAAGCTGATATACTAAAATTAAGCAATAAACAATAGGGAGGTGAGCATAATACTTAGAAAAAGAACCAATCAAATAATTCTACAGATATGCGGTTCTAATAAACCTGTTACCGTCAAAGAATTATCAGAATTATTCAATGTAAGTGGAAGAACGATAAGATATGATCTTGATGAAATAGATTATTATTTTGAAAAGAAGGGATTATCTAGATTAATTAGAAAACCTAACTCTGGGATAGAATTAAGTCTTGACGCATATGAAAACGTTATAGAAACTATTAGGTGTGATGAAAGATCATCCGAATATGTGCTTTCGTCAAATGAAAGGTTAACAATAATTCTTTTTGAATTGCTTCAAAGAAAAGATTTTATTGTAATAAATGATTTAGCAGACATACTTTGTGTAAGTCGGACAACTGTGATAACTGATCTAAAAGGTGTAAAAAAAGCTTTAGAGGATAATGGCTTAATTTTAGTAGCAATGCCAAACTATGGTTTAAAAGTGGAGGGAGAAGAAGATAAAATATGGGCAATGATAACTCAGCTACTTATTAGTGAAGCACATTTAAGTACAGCGTTAGATTTAGATGAATTTAAATTAAGTTCTAATATTATTAAAGTTCTTTATGATGTTGACTTAGAGTATATAAAAAAATGTATTAAAATAACGGAAGAAGATTTGAAATTAGTTTTTTCTGATGAAGCTTTCACAAGTATTATAATATATATTGCAGTGGTTATTAAAAGAATATTATTATATAGAAATATTAATATTACTATGCATAGTGAGGATATTGAGTATATCCAGTATACTACTGAATTTTCTGTATCTGAATATATAGTAAATATGATTGAAAAACATTTTAATATAGAAATTCCATTAGTTGAAATAACTCATATTGCCCAGCAATTATTAAGTGGAGGGGTTACGCTGCAAGAAGAAACTGATAATAAAAATTATATGGAATTAGAAATGTTAATAAATGAAATCATTAAGAATATGAATAAAATGCTTAATGTTAATTTTAACTGTGATGAAAGTTTGTTTGACAGATTGATAAATCATATACGGCCAGCTGTTTTTAGATTAAAAAATAATATTCCACTAAAAAATCCCTTAATTAAACAAATAAAATGTGAATATGGTGGATTGTTTGATACTGTTAAAGAGTGTCTTACGCCTTTGGAGAGATACACTGACAGCAAACTATCAGATGAGGAAATTGGATATTTTACAATACTTTTTGAAGTTACAATAGAAAAATTTAAAAGTATTGATTCAATAGGCTTGTCTAAGAACATTCTAATTATATGTAGTGCTGGGAATAGTACATCGGAGCTTCTTGCCTTGAGGATAGATGCAGAATTTGATGTTAATATTGTTGGGAAAATTGCATTCCACAAAATGGAAGAGTATATAAAAGGTAAGAAGATTGATCTTATAATATCCACAATACCAATAAAAAAACCACCAATAAATTGCATATTGGTAAATTCCTTTCTTAATGAAAATGATAAACAACTACTAAAAAAATATTTAAAAGAAAAAAGTAAAGTGCCACATAAAGAAAACCCTAAAGATAATATATTGCAAGATGATGAATTAATTGAAAATATTATAAGGAAAATTAGTGAATATTGCAATATAACAGACAACAAGGGATTGGTGAAAGAACTGAGAGAAAACTATATAATAACTAGGAATTCAATAAATAAGAAAATTTTTCAATACTCCTTAAAAGATCTTTTAATAGAATCTACTATTTCCTTGGATATAATTGTTTCTGACTGGAAAGAAGCTGTAAGAAAAGCCGGAGAAATATTGTCTGAAAATGATTTTATAGAACCTCGATATACCGATGCGATGATTGAAGAGATTGAAAATTTAGGACCATATGTAGTTATAGGGCAAGGAATTGCTCTTCCACATTCAAGGATACAGAATGGTGTAAAAAGAGTAGGTATGAGTTTTGTCAGATTAAAAAACCCAATAAAATTTGGGAGTAAAGATAAAGACCCAGTGGATTTGGTTTTTGCAATGTGTGCCATGGATAAAACATCTCATAGAGATGCATTAATACAGTTAGGTAAAATATTGGACAACGAAGATATGGTGGAAGTTTTAAGACGAGAAAAAAGTAAAGTGAAAATGATTCAAAAGATAAATGAGTTTTTGGAGATTGAGGGGGAAATCATATGAATGAAAATGTTATTGAAGATAAAAATATTTTGTTAAACTTTGAGGCCTTAGAATGGGAGGAATGTGTTAAAAAGGCAGGAGAACTTCTATATGAAAATAAGTATGTTGAGCAAAAATATGTTCAGGCTATGATAGATGTGGTTAAGGAGTTAGGGCCTTACATAGTATTAGCTCCAGGCATAGCATTTGCTCATGCGAGACCAAGTACTGATGTAATAAAAACGGGAATTAGTATGATTACTTTAAAAAGCCCAGTGAAGTTTGGAAATAAAGATAACGATCCAGTGAGCATAGTATTTGCAATTGCGGCTGAAAGTAATACCAGTCATATTGGTTTGTTACAAAGATTATGTATTTTTCTCGAATTGGATGAGAATGTTGAATTCTTAAAAAGATCTCAAAAACCTGAAGAGGTATCCTACAAAATAAATAATTTTATAAAAGGAGGAATATAAATGAAAATAATTTGTGTATGTGGTATGGGGCTTGGTTCTAGTATTATTGCAAAAATGAACATAGAGGCTGTTATGAAAAATTTGAATTTTGATGCGGATGTTGAAACCTGTGATCTAGGTAGCGTAACTAGTGTAGTTGGAGATTTGTATGTAACAACAAGAGAAATTGCCGAAACTTTTCCAAGTAATATTATGGATAAAACTGTTATATTGACAAACTTTGTTAAAAAATCAGAAATTGAGACTATAATAAAACCAATTCTAGAAGAATTAATAAAATAAATAAAACAAATAGGGGGATAGTAAGTTATGAAAATTATTGTTAATTTTATATTATTTCAAGTTCTTGACAAGGCTCCGATATTACTAGGGTTAGTTGCAATGCTAGGATTGATTTTACAAAAGAAAAAGAAAACACAAGTTATTGATGGTGTAATTAAGACAATGATAGGACTATTAATTATTTCAATTGGTGCTTCTACTTTACTCGGAGCAATGGGACCTATTATGTCAAAACTCAATGCCACTTTAGGAATCAATGGAGTATTGCCAGCAAACGAAGCTGCATTTTCGGTTGGAATGAAAACGCTGGCGAATAGTATTACTATGACATTTTTACTTGGATTTGTAATGCATTTATTGTTAGTTGCTGTTATACCATTTAAAAAATTTAAGAATGTTTATTTAACTGTTCATATCATGTTGTTTTTATCAGCATTTTTAAATTTAGCACTACCTAATGTTTTAGGATTAAAGGGTGTCTCATTACTTATAGTTTCATCTGTCCTTTGTGCACTATACTGGACCTTAACACCTGCAATTACAAGAGTTATTGCAAAGGACTTTCTAGGGGACGATTTGACATTAGGTCATCATCAACAGGTTGGTGCATATTTAGCATCAAAAATTGGGAAAGCTGTTGGAAATCCAGAAGATGACGCTGAAAATCTAAAATTGCCTAAATACTTATCTATTTTTAGAGATAATACGATCACAATGGCCTTCTTAATGCCAATAATATTTATAGGAATTGGTATAGCAGTGGGACAAAAAGGTATCCAAGATTTAAGTGGAACATCGAATTGGATTATATGGTTATTTCTTCAAGGTCTACAATTTACAGCTGGTATCGTTGTTTTGCTAACAGGTGTAAGAATGTTTATAGGTTCAATCGTCCCAGCATTTAAAGGGATTTCTGAGTATCTTATTCCAGATGCTGTTCCAGCGTTGGATGCTCCAGCATTATACCCATATTCACCTGTTGGTGCAATGTTAGGATTTCTCGCTTCCGTAGCAGCAGCAATATTAGTAACATTAGGATGTATAGTTTTTCAAAGCTCAATTATTATATTTCCAAGCCCAATAATAATGTTCTTTGATGGTTGCACAATGGGTGTTTTTGGAAATAAATTTGGCGGGTGGAAAGGTGCATTAGCAGCTGGCTTTATTTCAAGTTTACTTGCACATTTAGGGTGTATTCCATTATACCCATTAATGGGAGCAGTTTATGGTTCGGGCTTGATGTTCTCAAATATCGACTTTACCTTAGTTTGGTTACCGATATTATATTTATTAAAGTTAATAGGAAGTTTACTTGGGTTAGTATAAATTTAAATTAAAGAGGTGTGACAATGAAATTACAGCTTGCATTAGATTTGCTTAACGAAAATGAAGCATTAGAGGTTGTTAAAGAAGTAGGAAAATATTTTGATGTAATTGAAGTAGGAACATCACTATTGAAACTATGTGGGTTAAGTATAGTATATAAAATAAAGGTTCTATGTCCGGATAAAATTATATTTATTGATGCCAAAGTAATAGACGGTCCAGAAAGAGAAGCAACGCTTATGTGTGCTTCAGGGGCAAATATGTTTTCTATGCTTGCATGTGCAACCGACACTTCAATTAAAAAGGTACTTCAAATATGTAAAAGCACAGAAATAAAAGTAATTTTTGATATGCAGTCAGTGGATAATTATAATCAAAGATGTAAAGAATTAAAAAATCTAGGTGTTGAATATCTTTGTGTCCATAAAAACTCTGATTGTGGTGAAAATTTGGTTGAAAGCTTTAAAGAATTCTTAGAAATAAAGGAGCTTACAAATTTGCCTATTGCTTTAGCTGGAGGAATAAATTTAAATTCAATAGTTGAAATTAAAAAAGCGTTGAATCCAGATATAGCAGTCATTGGCGGTGCCATATTAAATGTGAAAAACAAAGAAGAAATTGCAATAAAATTCAGAGAAATAGCTGATAAACAGTAATGATGAAAGGGTGAGTATATTGAATAAAGTTAATGATATTACTAGGGAATCATGGATACTAAGCACTTTTCCTCAATGGGGAACATGGCTTAATGAGGAAATTGAAGATGAGGTAGTTGCACCTGGTACATTCGATATGTGGTGGCTAGGATGTACAGGCATATGGGTTAAAACTGAGGCAAACACTAATATCTGTATTGATTTTTGGTGTGGGACAGGTAAAAGAACGAAAAAACTTCCACCTATGAAGCCAGATCATCAGATGGCAAGAATGTGTGGTGGAAGAATAGCTCAGCCAAATTTGAGAGTTACGCCTTTTGTTCTTGACCCTTTTGCAATAAAAGAAATCGATGCAGTACTTTCAACTCATTATCATAATGACCATATAGATATAAACGTAGCTGCGGCAATATTGCAAAATTGTGATTCAAATATACCTTTTATTGGACCAAAATCATGCGTTGATAAGTGGATTAGTTGGGGGGTACCTTCTGAGCGATGTATCACTGTAAAACCAGGGGATGTAATAAAAATCAAGGATATAGAAATTTTAGCACTTGAATCCTTTGATCGTACGGCTTTAATCACATCGCCTCCAAGTGAGAGTATGCAAGGAAGGATTCCAGATGATATGGATGAAAAGGCTGTAAATTACCTTATAAAAACATCAGGTGGAAATATATATCATAGTGGTGATTCACATTATTCTAATTATTATGCTAAACATGGAAATGATTATAAGATCGATGTGGCATTAGGTTCTTTTGGAGAAAATCCAAGAGGCATCACTGATAAAATGACTGCTTCGGATATATTAAGAATGGGAGAAGCTCTAAATACAGAGGTTATGATCCCATTTCATCATGATATATGGACGAATATGCAGGCCGATACTTCAGAAATTACCGTACTTTATAATATGAAAAAGGATAAACTTCAATATAAGTTTAAGCCATTTATCTGGCAGCCAGGAGGAAAATTTGTATATCCGGCAGATAAAGATAAACTCCATTACCATTATAGAAGAGGCTTTGAAGATTGTTTTGAAGCTGATACGGATTTACCATACCCTTCTTTCCTATAATATGGTTAAAATAAGTATATAATAAAAAGGAGCCTAAAAATTTGGCTTCTTTTTTATTAATTATATACAGATATATTAAATCCTGCCACTAATTTATATAGATATAGATTATTAAAATATTCTAGTATGGAAAAATGTAAGGAATTGTGATAAGATTGTTATAAAATTAAAAATGACATTTAAAAAAAAGGAGGGACTTGGCTTTAGGGTCAGGGAAATAAATGAGTAAAAAGATTAGAGTAGGTATTGTAGGGTATGGAAATCTTGGAAAAGGTGTAGAACTTTCGCTAGCACAAAATCCGGATTTTCATTTAGAGGCTATTTTTACAAGAAGAAATCCAGATGAATTACTATGTGCGTCAAAAATGGTGCATATTTCAGAAATTACAAATTATAAGGGTAAAATTGATGTTATGATTATTTGTGGAGGGTCTGCTACTGATTTGCCACAACAGACACCGGAGATTGCAGAAATGTTTAGTACAGTAGATAGTTACGATACTCATGCTAAAATTCCAGAATATTTTAATAAGTTAGATGAGGTAACAAAACGTGCTGGTACTATTGGACTTATATCAGTTGGTTGGGATCCAGGTTTATTCTCATTAAATCGTCTCCTAGGGGAGGTAGTGCTTCCAGTAGGAAAAGGTTATACTTTCTGGGGAAAAGGTGTAAGCCAAGGACATTCAGATGCTATTAGAAGAGTAGATGGCGTTAAGGATGGCATTCAATATACGATACCTATTGAAAGTGCTATTGATATGGTGCGTACAGGAAAAAATGTAGAGTTTTCAACTAAGGAAAAACACGAGAGAGTTTGCTATGTTGTACCAGAAGTTGCAGCTGATTTAGATGATATTAAAAGTGAAATTAAATGTATGCCAAATTATTTTGAAGACTATAATACGACAGTGAATTTTATAACAGAGAAAGAGCTGAAGACAAATCACAAGGGTATGCCTCATGGTGGATTTGTTATTCGTACAGGAGTTACTGGAGAGGGTTCAAATCAAAGGATGGAGTTTAGTTTAAAACTTGATAGTAATCCTGAGTTTACGGCTAGTGTGCTAGTAGCTTATGCAAGAGCAGTTTATAGATTACATAATAATGGTCAAACAGGAGCTCGTACAGTATTAGATATTCCATTTAGTTATTTATCCCCAAAATCAGCAGAAGAATTACGAAAAGAGTTGTTATAAGATCACTTTTAATAGCAAACAACTGGGGTAAGTTTTCTTAAGAGTGTAGTGATTTAAGGCAACAAATGAAATAATAAAAAAATAATACAGATAAGCTTGCTTATCTGTATTATTTTTTGATTATAATATGAGGGGGAACATCATCCTTAGCCTGAACTTCCATATCAATTCCAAACATATCAAACATGTCGGTTTCCTCAATAACCCTACGACCCTTAGCTTTAGATTTTTCAAGCAAGGTCTTAGTTTTCGCATTAATAGCTTCTGAAATAAGACTATTTATGTTAACCTTTCTTAGAACGAAAAACAATTCTGGCTTATCGTCTAATCTTTTAGAAACTCCATATAAAACTGCGGCTACGTGTTTACACATCGTTGCATAGTCGGGGCAACTACATCTTAAATCTATTTCCTTAGGTGAAGGAAATAATCCAGCACCCTTTGATGTAAACAAATCAGCTAATGCTTTGGGGAATTTACCTTCTATTAGTTCTTCAATAGATTCAATTTTACCTAAGCACTGATTTATAATGCTATCCCAAATATTTTGAGGTAAGGCCTTTATGGTAATATCCACTTTATATGGTTTTGAACCGCTGCCTTGTACCAGTGCATTTATATTTCCTTCTGTTATTTTAAGGTCTAATACTGCTCCATTTCTAACATAAC
This sequence comes from Clostridium sp., assembly GCF_050717635.1. Lineage (GTDB taxonomy): Bacteria > Bacillota > Clostridia > Clostridiales > Clostridiaceae > Clostridium_AD. Next base: position 30,977 of record NZ_JBOITO010000039.1, on the reverse strand, counting down.
TTCGTCCACGAGCTATACGATTAGAGTAGTCTGCATAACTTTCTAGATTCTTATTCCATGACTTTCCCCACCAAGTTTTTGCTATAGTTCTACCTTCTATTATTACTGGAGAAATGTCTGGGTTTTTCTTTTTTAACTTTTTGATACTTGCCTGTGCACGCTTCCTTTTTTCGGCTACTGTAATATAGGCTGGGAAACCTCCGTAAGATGACATATATTTTTCCTCCAAAAGTTATATTTGTAATTTGAATAAATCTAGAATCTCAGTATTGTTCATCTGCGTAATCCAGCTTTCTTGAATGTCTGGAACAATCTCCTGAGAGAGTTTAATTTTATCTTCAATCATCATATCTATTTTTTCTTCAATAGTACCCTTAGTTATGAATTTGTGAACTACAACATTCTTGTTTTGACCTATTCTGAAGGCTCTGTCTGTTGCTTGATTTTCAACAGCGGGATTCCACCATCTATCAAAATGAATAACATGATTAGCTGCTGTAAGATTTAATCCTACACCACCAGCTTTTATTGAAAGTACCATAAATGGTACATATTCATCACCCTGGAACTTATCTACAAGTGTTTTTCTGTTTTTAACTGCTATTCCTCCATGAAGTATAAGTCCTTTATGTTCAAATATAGTTTCTAGAAAATCACTAAGAGGCTTTGTTATTTCTTTGAATTGTGTGAAAATAAGCACTCTTTCTCTCTTTTCGTAAATAGTTTCACATATTTCACGAAGCCTTGCATATTTACCACTTTCATTTTCCATGTAAGAATCTTGACCAAGATATTGCGACGGATGATTGCATATTTGCTTGAATTTCATAAGTGATGAAATTACTATTCCCTTGCGCTGTATACCTTCTTCTTTAGATTCAAGTTTTTGTTTTAAATCATTTACTAACTTATTGTAAAGCATAACTTGTTTTTTAGTAAGATTTGCATAAGTTTTCATTTCTATTTTGTCTGGTAAATCATTAATTACTGTTTTGTCTGTTTTTAATCTTCTAAGAATAAATGGGCTTATAACCTTTTTAAGTTTTGCATAGCCTGCCTTATTTTCCTTAAGTTTCTTTGTGAAATTGGAGAATTCTTTTGCACTCCCTAGTAGTCCCTTATTTAAAAAGTCAAATAGTGACCATAAATCTGAAAGGCGATTTTCTATTGGTGTACCTGTCATTGCAATTCTATATCGGGCTTTTAACTGTTTTACTGTTCTAGTTTGCTTAGTTCCTGGATTTTTTATAGCTTGCGCTTCATCTAAAACTAATGAATCCCAAGTTATATCCTTTATCCATTCATATTTTGAAATCATAGCATATGTAGTTATAAAAAGATCATAATTCTCCACACAATTACTATCATCTTCTCTTAAATTTTTGTTTTCAGAAGGATGTATAACATAGTATTTTAATGAAGGCGAGAATTTTTGAATTTCACTTATCCAATTCCCAATAAGTGATGCTGGGATAATTAGCAATGTTTTTTCTCCATTAGTCGTCCTAATATAATTTAAAAGTCCAATAACTTGCACTGTTTTCCCAAGTCCCATATCATCTGCAAGACATGCTCCAAGCCCCATAGCTTTCATAAAATGAAGCCAGCTTACACCACGCTCTTGATAAGGTCGTAATTTTGCATTAAAGTTGTCACCACAAGTAATTCCTTGGATTTTTTCAGGATTAGTTAATCTTTCAACAACGGAATTAAGCCACTGTCCGTTAGTGACTTCAAGATCACAGATTTCTTTAGAAACATTTAATATTTTTGGAGCATTTAACTGAAAACGCATTGCTTCAATAATATTTATATCTTTACTTTCCATAAGTATCTGTGCTTTTTCATAAGCCTTTAGCATTTCTTTTAGCTTTTCATGATTAACCTCGACCCATTTCCCTTTTATAAAAGTTAAGCCCTCTGCTTCTGAAAGAAGATTTCTTATTTCGTCAGCAGTAATCTTTTCATCGCCAAGAAATAGTTTTGCGTCAAAGTCTATTAATGCTTCTATATTTACTCTTGAAGGAGTAGAATTACCCACACTTACGGACATCTTTAAGGATGCTGATTTGTTTTTCCACCATTTTGGTATACGACATAATATACCTGCCTGTTCATAAAGGGGTATTTCTTTTAAAAATGTGTAAGCTTCTCCCGCACTTAAACCTAATGGATGAAATATTTCACCAGTGTCAAGAAGTTCTGAAATTAGCTGGCTTTTTTCTGATGCCTTGTTTACTGTTGAAAGTAAGTTTAAAAGTTTTTTGTTGTTTTCTCCATATTCAATAAGTGCATTTTTTAGTGGAAGATGCTTTGATGTGCCATTTTTTACATCATTCACTGAGTAAGTTGCTAAAAATGCAAAGGGATATTCATCCTTCTTGCTTTCAACTAAGTGAAAAAACACACGTCCAATTAAGTTAATATTGGAGCTAAATAAAGAAAAAAAATCTGCAATACTTCCTATGTAAGCTCCTATTATTTCAGCAAAAGAGTTGTTTAACTTTTGCCATAGTCTTTCAATCCATTCATCGCTTAAGTATTCTGATCCAGTCAAATAGGGGGCAATATCTAATAGTGCTTTAATTTCATCTTTTTCTATATCTACTATAGTTTTTTCACGTAAAATTTCTATGTCTGGATTCATAGATAACTTTTTTATAAATGTAGCTATAATATGTCTTAAATATGTAAGAGATTCTGATAAACCATCTGTTTTTTCTAAAAAACCAAGAAAAAACACACCTTCATTATGATTCTTTACAAAACGGTTATTTATTTCTTGTTGGATTACAATTTGATCTTCACTAAATTTTTCACTTGTCATTTGAAAATCAAGTTCAAAAAAACCTTCTTGTTTAAATATTACAATCAATTCTTTGCTTTGATCTTTTGTTGATTCTTCCTTATTATGTAGCATCATTATTCTTATCCTTTCTTGAAAATATCTTCGCAATTATTTCAATTAATTAAGCTAATTATATCACAATTATATACTAAGATTCATCTGAAGTGAGGAAGATAATCCTAATGTTACTAACATCTCATATGTTATTTAACCTAGATTTTTCACTTGGTAATAAAATAGTAAGTAAGGTTACCAATACTAAAGGTATTAATAAATAAGAAGCACTGGTAATCAAGCCCTGGATATCTGCTATTTTCCCGAATAAAAGCATAAGAAGTCCTCCAAGCCCTCCTGATAGTCCCATAATTAATCCCGTTGCAACATTTAAATTCTCTGGCATTAACTCATGGGCCATTACAATATTGGCAGTATTGGATCCACTTAAGGTAAGTCCCATGAATAAAAAGCCAATAACCATTGGGATACCCGTGGTGAACACGATTAACATCATACAGAAGGGTGCTAGTACATTAAATATCACTAATACTTTTTTACTCCCAATCATATCATTTAAATAGCCACCTATAATAGTACCAAGAGAATTAGCAAATAAATAAACAGACAATATTATACCTGCAATCTTAATATCAACCTGTTTTGATAGCATAATCTGTGCGCCAAAGGTGATCAAGAAAATTTTAATTAGTACTTTGTTGGTTGAAACAAAGACTAATACAGAAACCCATTTTGCAGAATGAAAATCAAATTTTTCGCGTTTTGCTTTCATATTCGTTTGCATTTGTTTCATGTCTACCTTATGAACCTGAGCTAAGTACAGATATAAAGCAACCATAATACCAGGAATCATGAAAAATACTAGTGCCTTTAGTCCATAAACTTTTACAATAGGAATAGCTATCATTGGAGATACTGAAGCAGCAAAGCCTCCAATAGTCATAAAAATAGATAAGCTTTTGCCCATTGATTTTTTGCCGAGTTTTACAGCTATGGCTGAACCTAATGGGTGGAATAGGGCAGATGCTAAGGCACCTAGTCCTAATATAATAACCAATAAATAATAATTTGTAATTATTCCAGAGATAGACATCCAAAAGGAAATCCAAACTAAAGAAAGAATCAAAAGCCATGGCTTACCTCGCTTATCAACAAAATAGCCAATAATTGGTTGAGCAAAAGAACCGCTACTTGTAATTACAAAGGCGATGAAGGCCTGTTCTGCTAGGCTTAACCCAAGCTCTTGAACAAATAAAAATAAAATAGGTGGAATTAAGTTCATATAAAGATCGTTAAAAAAATGTCCAACGGATACTGCTATTAATTTAGTAAAATAAGTAGTAGGTTTTTGATTTCTCGTTTTCTTCAAAGTTTTGCCCCCTCGTTTGGATAAGATTAATATTATAAGTTTAAATTTAATGGGTAGGATACTTCTATTAATCATTACGTTTTATTATATATCCCTATAACGTATATGTTCAACCATTTTTGAGAAAAAATTAGATTTTTGGCTCTTTTCATGCATGGTACAGTATAGAAACAACCTTTGTTTGATCAAGAACAAGGAAGGATTAACGCCATGCATTCCAGTATTCTATGGACTAAATCAATAATAAGTTATAAAATATAAATGATACCAAAAAATATATATATAGGGGGCTTTAAAATGGGTAAAGTTTTAAAGGATAGAAAAGATGTAGAGCAATCACTTACTTGGGATTTATCTGCTATTTATGCAACAGAGCAGCAATATAATTCAGCTGTAAAAGAGCTTCAGGGACTTGCTTTTGAGCTAGAGAAAAATTATAAAGAAAGGCTGAATACAGCAAGCAACATAAATAAGTGTTTGGATAAAGTGAGAGAGATAGCCCAGATTATGTACCTTACAGGAGCTTATGTAGAGCTTGCAGTTTCGGTGGACAATACGAACAACGAAAATCAAGACAGAGCTATGCAGTATATGAATATAGCATCGGACATAAGTAGCAGAATGAGCTTTGTAAAAAGCGAAATTATACAAGCAGATGAAAAAAATATTGAAGATGCAATAAGTGAGTCAAAGGAAAATAGCAATTATTTAAATGATATAAAAAGAGACAAGGAACATGCACTTCATCCAGAAGTAGAAAGAGTATTAGCTGCTTTAACGGGAACCTTAGAAGCTCCTTATAACATTTATGAACGAGCTAAACTTGCGGATATGGACTTCAATGACTTTACTGTAGAAGGAGTGGAGCATCCACTTAGTTTTGGACTTTTTGAAGATGAATGGGAATCTGATAATGATACATTGCTCCGTAGAGCTGCTTTTGAAGCGTTCTCTTGTAAATTAAGGGAATATCAGCATACTGTAGCGGCTGCTTATCAAACTCAAGTACAAAAGGAAAAAACAATGGCAACACTTAGAGGGTTTGATTCTGTTATAGACAGTTTGCTATTTTCCCAAAAGGTAAATAGGCAATTATATAACAGGCAGCTAGACACAATTATGGAAAAGCTAGCACCTCACATGAGAAAGTATGCTAGGCTTCTTCAAAAAATACACAAACTAGATGTAATGACTTTTGCAGATTTGAAGGTTTCAGTTGATCCAGGCTACGAACCTAATATAACAATAGAGGAGTCTAAAAAATATATTGAAGGGGCATTATGCATCCTTGGTGAAGATTATCTTTCTATGATTAAAAGAGCTTATGATGAAAGGTGGATTGATTTTGCACAAAACAAGGGAAAATCTACAGGAGCCTTCTGTGCGAGCCCTTATGGAAACCATTCTTTTATTCTAATTTCTTGGACCGAAAAAATGGCAGAGGTCTTTACACTAGCTCATGAGCTTGGACATGCAGGACACTTTCAGTTATGTAACAAAAATCAAAATATATTTGATACAGATGTTTCAACATATTTTGTCGAAGCACCATCTACGATGAATGAGATGCTTATGGCAAATTATCTTATGAAAGTTAATGATGATCCTAGATTTAAGAGATGGGTTTTATCCTCAATGATAGGACATACGTATTATCATAACTTTGTAACTCACCTTTTAGAAGCTGTTTATCAAAGAGAAGTATACAACATAATTGACCAGGGAGGAAGCGTTCAGGCTACAAATCTTAATGAAATAAAAAGAAGTGTACTTGAAAAGTTCTGGGGAGATGATGTGAAGATAATTGATGGAGCAGAACTCACTTGGATGAGACAGCCTCATTATTATATGGGACTTTATTCCTATACTTATAGTGCAGGACTTACTATAGCAACAGAAGTTAGTAAGAGAATTTTAAATGAAGGTAAGCCAGCTATAGATGATTGGAGAGAGGTACTTAAAGCTGGTTCAACTAAAACACCAGTAGAGCTTGCGAAAATGGCTGGAGTAGATATAACCACAGAAAAACCTCTGCTTGATACTATAGAACATATTGGTAATATAATCGATGAGATAATAAAGCTTACTGAGGAAATAGAAGGATAATAAAGGCATTAGTAGATAGCTTAATTAAATTTAACTAGAATAATATCATTTTTTATTACTTCTTCCGATTCGGGATCTATAGTTGTAGACAATATAATATCAGGTGGAAAACTTGATTCGCCAATTCCTCAAAGAGTATTTTGGGCTTGTATGGAGGGATTACTAGCAGCAGTACTTCTTCTTATAGGAGGAGAAAAGGCATTAGCAGCCCTTCAAACTGCAGTTATAAGTACAGGACTTCCATTTTCCATAATACTTATAATAACCGCCATATCTCTCGTCAAGAGTCTTCATGTATCACATAGAAAACAAAAGAAAATTAGAGATGTGAAATGGTTTGAGAAACTAACAAAATCAATAGATGATGGAGATGTAAAATAGAAAATTGAAGTTATACATTTTAAAAATATAAACCTACTGAAATATATAAATAATTTCAGTAGGTTTTTGTTATAAAGTATTGTTAAAGGTTAAATGAAAACTAACAGATAACATTAATTAACCAGTTCATGCCGGTATGATACAATAAGATTAGGCACTGTCAATTAAAAAAGTAGAATGAAAAAATAGTATAGGAAAGGATGTTAATAATGAATACAATATTAATTACTGGATCACAGGGCTTTTTTGCGTCAAGATTTATTAAGTATTATGAAAAAGATTATAATGTTATTGGAATTAATCATAGCAATTTAGATATAACTGATGAAAAAGAAACTATAAAGACCATAATAAAATATAACCCTGACTATGTAATACATTGCGCTGCTTTGTCCGATACAGGTTTTTGCCAAACTAACCCAGAGAAGTCTTATAATACGAATGTAAAAGGCTCAATAAATGTAGCTAAAGGATGCTTAGAGGCAAAAGCAAAATTGGTATTTTTAAGCTCTGATCAGGTATATAACGGAAACACTGAGGTTGGTCCATATAATGAAGAGTGCGTAGCTCTACCTAATACTGTATATGGTAATCACAAGTTACTGGCTGAAAAGGGAATACTTGAAATTATGGATGACATAGTTATTTTAAGGCTTACCTGGCTTTTTTGTCTTCCCGAAAGATGTATAAAGGTAAATTCAAACATAGTTTGGAATGTAGTAAAGGCTACACTAAAAAATGAGAGTATAAAACTTCCTTCAAAAGAATATAGAGGAATAACCTATGTGTATGATTTGATTGAAAACTTTGATAAAATTATTCATCTAAATAAAGGAATATATAATGCAGGTAGTGAAAATAATCTAAGCACATACGAAATAGGAGAAATAGTCCTTAAAAAAATGGGAATAGCACATAGGATTAAAGATATATTAGTAAAGGATATAGAAAAATATAAAATTCAGTGTAGAGACCTTCGTATATCAAATGATAAACTGAAAGATTATGATATACATTTTAACTTTACTGAACAAGCAATTAGTAAATGTTTAAGCGATTTTTATTAGGTGCCACCCACGTGGCAAGTGGCATGTGTGTAGTCAAATAAAAAGTAGCAACCAGTAAACAGATTTCACTTCGTTCCATCCATTTACTGGAATGGAGTCGTCACCTTAATTACAGCATAATACCCTAGTAGTAGAGGTGAAGACATAGAGCGGGTCATAGATTAAATTAATGTTTAACATTTTTCGTTATAAGTTCCATAAAGGTTTCAGGTGTGACTATGGCAACTTTAGGATTTTCCTTTAGTTTGTTTACAACCCTTTCAATATTGCTAAGGTTTTTGCTCCAGGCATGAACATAAACAAAGGTGTAACTATTAGAGTTATAAATATCAACTTGGCCAGACGAAGTTCGCTTATTAATAATTTCAATTAAATCATCTTCGTTTTCAAGATTATCCCAAAGGAGGTCTCTACAGGCTACTATAGGTTTATTATTAGACCAAATAATTTCTCCGTTGTAGTTATCATGTTTATCATAATCAAGATAAAATAGTCCCTTTATATTATCTTTATCAGTAAATTTAGCCCAAAGATCAGTATTATGAAAAGAGTAGTAATCTATAATTGATACATATTTCTCATCAGTTTTTTTTATATAATCATTTAATCTATTAATATATATATCAAGCGTATTCTTAGGAAATTTACTTGGGAACATATAGCCATTTCCAGATGGTGGCACTATAAAATAATCGTTAGTAAATCCATGAGCTGCACTTCCATAATATAGTTTAAATACTGTAGGGGCAAGGTAGTATAAAGATGGGCTTAAGGACCACCCTAAATTAAAATCACCCCTATAAGGAGAACCATACCATTTGGTAGAACCATATTGCGTTCCAAGATTCCATTGCTGATTATCTCCATCGGACATTATGAATGTTACATTATGAACATTTTCTTTGCTTTCGGTGTTCATTAACGCCCTTTGAGTCATAGGTAATGAGGGGAATGCACTTAATACAGTTAAATTATAAGACCAATCTGCAGCAACCATACTAATGCCATATTTTGAAATTGTACTAATATTAATAAATTCATCAGGTCCCCAACCCAGACAAATAGAGTCCTTTTCCATAGATGAAAATATTTTATCGCGAAGAGATGTATCGTTTATTTTATCTTCATAAAATATTAAGGATTTAGTCATTATTCCATAGTCTCTTAAAGCGGAAACTTTGCTTGGGGATAGTTGAATTACTATAGAATGATTTAGACCAGAATTCCATAAATTATCGTAGGCCCATTTTTCATCTGTGTTTCGACAGTCGCCTTTTATTTTTGTTATTCCGTAGAGGAGTACTTTATCCTGGATATCTTCATCAACTGCAATGCAATTATTTAACGAAGCAAGTGAACAAGCATTATTTATAGAAGGGTCTTTTAGGGAACTATTATTATAAAGTACATAACCCTCAATATAGTCTTTAAATATATCTAATAATCGAAAGGGATCTGAGATGATTTCATATGCAACCCCATAATTATTTACTAAATCATCCAGCCATATTTGGTAATCAGGCTGAGCGTTACTAAGTGTGTATATTTGACTAATGGATTGTCTGTTAACAAGACCTTGAAGGGTAGATACCATTGTTCTTTCACTAGAAGTCATTATATTTTGTGAAATTACATATAAATAAGTAGGAGTTGTAGGGTTTTTTATATAATTATTAGTTTTAAGAGTTTTTTTAAAGTCACTCCATTTAGTAAAAATCATTACTATACTTCTGACAGTATTTATAGAAGTTCTGTAGAAAATTAATTCTCTCATTATTATTAAAAGATTTAATATGACTTTCATCAAAATTTGCTAGTAAGAGTTGTCTATTTATAATATCATCAGCTGAAACTTCATTGGAGTTTTTCATCATATCATACATAATCATAAAAGTAGTAGTTCTTCCTATGCCTTGTTTACAATGAAAATGTATCCATGTATTTTTGGGTTGTGATTTTACGAGTAGAACAAAGAAATCCACCATGTCATCAGTAGGTATTTTACCATCAGTAACAGGGATGCGAACGTATGATAGTGATTTAGAATTAACAAGATGATCTTCATCTTCAACTTTTTTTGGAACTACAGTTATATTTTTATGATTATAAAAAGTAATTGGTACATTTAATTTAATGCTCTTAAGTTTAGTGCATTCTTCTATCATTACCTGCTCAAATGTTAAACCTTTGTTAGCGTCATTTAGCGCATTAGCCCAGCTTATAGGACTTCCATTAATGAATCCATGTGATTCTTGTCTTAAATCAGCATCTATTATTTTAAATGAAGAGCCTATACTATTTATTATAAGGGGTAAATTGTATTCGGAAAATTGTTGACTACCTGATATACTTAATGTATTTAATCCGCTAATATTCAAATCTTTATTACTTTGCGTATTTATAATATCAGTAGATTTGCGAAAGTGTTTTGGCATGTCATAGTAATTTTGTGAGTCTAAAACAAGATTTACAGTGTTATCATCTAAGGATACATCTGAAGTCCTAGAAATTGCGTCATCACAATAGGGCATTATGTGATAAAAATAAGGGTACCTAATATACATAAAAAACCTCCATATAATATAACTACTACAATATATTATGCAAGAAGTTTAATGGTGCCACCCACGTGGCAAATGGCATGTGGGTAGTTTATTAAATATAAATTAATCACTAATTAATGATATAATAATTAATAACAACTATAACTAGACTTTGTGATGCTAACAGATATGAAACTGCGCTTAACATTGCGAAGATAATAGGTGCTTTAACTATTATATTTGTTGAAAATATCCACATCATTATAAATATATGAAAGGTGGCAAGCTATGAAAAAATCTACAAAAAAAAAGTTAATGTTATCACCAGTTATTTTAATAGGGATATTTATTATATTCTTTATTGTTTGGACAAATAATTACTATAAAGCTACAGAAGAAACATTAGCTGTTTTTCAATCTGAAAATGATATAACTATTGAAAATGGAAAGTATATAACTTTTACCCCGAAAACTGCTACAGATACTGGCTTTATTTTTTATCCAGGTGGAAAAGTAGAAGAGGAGGCCTACGCATCTCTTTGCAAAAGTATTGCAAAAGGGGGTTATAAAGTAGTGATTGTTCCAATGCCATTTAAACTGGCTGTTTTAGGTAAAGATAGAGCAACTAATGTAATAGAAGCTTATCCTGAAATTAAACATTGGGCTATAGGTGGACATTCTCTTGGGGGTGTGATGGCATCTAATTATGCATACACAAACCCAACAAGTATAAAAGCATTAATTTTATATGCATCTTATCCACAAGACAGTAATAATATGTCAAATCAAAATATTAAAGTCCTTTCTTCTTGGGGTTCAAAGGATGGCGTTGCAGATATAAATAAAATTAAAGCATCTGAAAAATTGTTACCTAAAGATTCCATTTTTCAGAGCATAGAGGGTGGAAATCATTGTCAGTTTGGCAATTATGGATTTCAAAAAGGTGATAATATCTCAAATATAACTACAAGTAATCAGCAACAAATAGCAGTAAAGGGTACTATAGATATACTTGATAAAATATCTAAATAGATCAGGTTGTAAGTGTAACCTACAACCGCATAAAAGATTTTTTATCATAAAAAATACCCATAATTAAAGTACAGAGTATTATATAAACTATTGAAAAATATGGTAAATGTTGGAAAAGGTATTATGTCTCTAAATTAAAGTAAATAGTATATAATTAGGTATATAATGAATTATATCACTAAAAATATTTTGCTTTTGCGAAACTAAATAATAGGTTAGGAGGAAATAATTATGATTAATGAATTATTTGCAAAGTTACCGAAGGCAACAAGTTTTCAAGTTACAAGTACAGATGTCAAAGATGGACAACCATTTGCCATAGATCAGTTTTCAGGAATATCTGGTGTGAAATATGGGAAAGATCTCTCACCACAGTTGTCTTGGAGTGGTGCTCCAGAAGGCACAAAGAGCTACGCAGTAACTGTATATGATCCTGATGCACCAACTGGGTCAGGATTCTGGCATTGGGCAGTTGCAAATATTCCTGCAACGGTTAATGAACTTAAAACTGGGGCAGGGGATGATAAGGGTCTAGAATTGCCTAAAGGCGCAATTCAATTGCAAAATGATGCAAGTATTGCACGCTTTATGGGAGCGGCTCCTCCACATGGACACGGGAAACATAGGTATCTAATGGTTATTCATGCACTAGATATTGAGGATATAGGAGTGACTATTAATGCAACACCAGCAGCCCTTGGATTCCAAATGTTTAGTCACACACTTGGGCGTGCAGTTTTGACTGCTACAGCTGAACTATAAGAGAAAAACTGGATTTTGGATTTTGGGATGGTGCCTGTCACTTGGGCATAATTGTAAATACTAAAAGTTGAATTTTTTTCTCCTCATGCCTACGTTTAAAACAAGACCAATACATATGAAAGTTGTAATTATTGAACTTCCACCATAACTCATAAAAGGAAGAGTGAGTCCTGTAATAGGCATAATACCTATATTCATACCTATATTTTGCAAAATTGAAAACAAGAACATAGATATAATACCTGCAGTTAACATTGTACCAAATATATCCTTAGATTCTTTAGAAATTTTAATTATCTTATAAATTAATAATCCATACAAAGTTAGAAGGAAAATTGCACCAACTAATCCCCATTCTTCTCCCACCACTGAAAAAATACAATCTGTGCTGGATTCAGGGGTGCTTCCAACTGCTGCCCAGGAGCCTTTTAAAAACCCAGTTCCCAAAACTCCACCTTTCCCTATTCCAATTTGAGACATTGTCAGTTGATGACCAGTGCCTGTTAGATCTTCGTCTGGATATAAAAAAGATATTAATCTTTTCTTTTGATAAAATAAAATTAATCCAGAATTCCAAACTAATGTTATAGCAGCAGATACACCTATTAAGCCAACAACAATAGTCTTACGATTTAGCCCGGCAATAAAAAACATGCCTAAAAGGATAAAGAAAAAAAACATAGTCATTCCCATATCAGGCTGCTTTAGTAAAAAGATTACTGGGATAATAGCATAAACAGAAAGTGTAAGAAAATTTTTAATATTATTTATATTTCCTTCCATTTCATCTAATTGTTTAGCAATCATAATTATTAATGCAATCTTTACAAATTCTGAAGGTTGAAATTGTGGTAACGGTCCAATTTTTAACCAGGACTCTGCGCCATTAACCTTTACTGGCCATATTGCATTAAGTACAAGTAGGAATATGCCGAACCAATATATTATATTTGCATAATTTTGGATAATTTTGTAATCTATAAGAATTATTAAATACATTACAAATAGTCCTATCATAAGCCATAACAAATGCATCTTAAGAAAATGAAAATTCAAGGTGGCACTAACCAAATTATTTACTATATAAAGATGCTGAGTTGCACTTAAAATATTTAACGAACCAAATAACATAATAATTATACAAATAATTATTATGCCGAAATCTAATAGTTTAAACAATTTTTTATTAATTCTAAACATCTTAAGCATGTTATCCCCCTTGTACGCTTGTTCTTAGTATTATATCATATAATTTGAGAGATAAGTCATATCATGCATATAATGTGTAGAAATCTCATGAAAAATAATACCTTTTATTTTATGTGGTTTTTATCATCTTTTGTGACAACAATATACCTATAGTACATAAACCTATTACAAAATAAAAGATAGAATGATAATTCTGAAAGAAGTCTATTAGTAATCCTGATGTGGACACTCCAATAATAGCACCTATGCCATATGCAGTAAAGACAACACCATAATTCTGACTATAATGTTTTGTTCCATACATAGCGAGAGTTGCAGTTGGAGCAATAGCTAACCATCCTCCAAGATTAAACCAAAATATTGAAAAGGCTATAGTAAATAAGAGCAAACTGCCTTCATTTGCCGTTAGCATTAATAATGATGCTGTAATAATTAGTCCGTAAGAAATTAACATGGCTTTTTTGGATGAGAATTTATCCGTAAGTAAGCCAAATATAGGTCTACCTATTCCATTAAAAATTGCAAATACCGTCATTAATAAAGCTACTGTTTTGGGCGATAGTTTTATGAGATTCACCCCCACATTACTTGTAATTCCAATTAACATTAGGCCAATCATTGTTCCAATGATAAAGTTGAAATACAGACCTTTAAAACTTTGGGATTTAATCATTTTAGTAGTATTCGTATCATTAAAATTTTCTTTTGTGTTTGAAGTTGTTTGAAGGCTTTTATTTTCTGAATCTGAAGGATATCTAAATGGATATGACAGTAAAGGTATTATTATCCCAAAAGATATTCCAAGTATAAGAAAAGTTTTTGTTATTCCATAATTTTCTATCAAATTCCTTGCAAGTGGAGCTGTTATAAGTGGTGATAATCCAAATCCTATAAGTATAAGACCTACAAATAATCCTTTTTTTTCAGGAAACCATTTCGCTACTACCGTCATAGGAGCACCATAAGCTATACCCATTCCTGCACCAATTATAACCCCATAGGTAATAGTTAAAATATATATATTTGGTGCATATGCAGATAATATCCATCCTAAGGCTACAAGAAGGGCACCAAGTGAAATAATTATTCTAGGGTTGTATTTGTCTAAAAATTTACCGGTTAAGAACATGAAAAGTGCATAAAATGCTAAAGAAATCATGTAGGGGAGTCCACTTTGAGCAGAGCCTATATTAAATAGTTCCTCTATAGGGAGCCTAAAAACACTCCATGAGTATACGGTGCCTAAGCACATCATAATTATAATTCCCAATAATACATATACCCATCTTTGCCCTAATTTAATACTTCTTGAAGGTGGTTTTAATCTAAATATTTCTCGTGCATTCATATTTTCACACTTCCTTTTTATTAAAAATAAAAAAGCTAATAGCAAAAACTCCTATACGAGCATTATTGCTATTGGCTTAATCTCGCTTCAATTTGTCTTTTTGTCATTGAAAACCTTCGTGTATAATTAAGTAAATCTATAAGTTATTAATTTAATCAAATCTTTTATATGATAAATAATTTTAGCATACTTAAATATAATTGTAAATAATAATATTCTATGTGTTTGTATTGTGTATTCTACATCTCAAGAAATATATTGAAGATTTTAACTATTTATGTTGACAAATACAATTAGAAATATTAATATATTACTATAAAGATTATCATTGGATTTCAAAATTAAATATGTAGAGGGAGTAACTTCCTGTTTTTTTAAAAAACAGAATCAAAATCGTCAGTACGGATTAAAATCCCGGTTTTGATAACTTCTAAAGTTTAGTGAGACTCTACAGCTGGTATAAACACCAGTTGTAGAGTCTTTTTATTTTAACAGGTTTTAAACTCAATATGTTTTACCTATAATAAATTATTATCAATAGCTAAAGGCTATGATATATATTAGGGGAAATCCATATCTATTGTATTAGCGATTATTTATTGGTAATAATATAATAACGGTTCTAGAAAGGAGAATGTTAATGAACATATCATATAATCAAACATCAGAAGAAGTGATGCAAACTCTGGGTGTTACAGAGAAAGGGCTAAATGAACTTGAAATAAAAAATCGGAGAGAAGAAGAGGGCTTTAATGAATTAACTGAAGGTGCTAGAAAAAGTCACATACAGATATTTTTAGAACAATTTAAGGACTTCTTAGTACTAATCCTTATAGGTGCTGCAGTTATATCAGCATTTCTTGGAAAGTTTGAGAGTACAATTGTTATACTTGTAGTTGTTGTTATAAATGCAATACTTGGAACTGTTCAGCATATCAAGGCGGAACAATCTTTGAATAGTCTTAAGGCTCTTTCCTCACCCACAGCCAAAGTTTTAAGAAATGATCAAAAACTGGAAATTCCTTCAAGGGAATTGCTAGTTGGCGATATATTATATTTAGATGCAGGTGACTATGTAAGTGCTGATGGAAGAATAATTGAAAATTACAGTCTTCAAATAAATGAAAGTTCACTTACAGGTGAGTCAGAAAGTGTTTTAAAAATAACTGAAATAATAACTGAAGATAATGTAGCAATTGGTGATAAAAAAAATATGGTGTTTTCAGGAAGCTTTGTAACCTATGGAAGGGCTGTAATTGTAGTTACTGCTATTGGAATGAAAACAGAACTCGGTAAAATAGCTAACCTTTTAGAAACCGCAAAGGAAAAGAGGACTCCCTTACAGATTAATTTAGATAACTTTGGGAAAAAGCTTGCCTTTGTAATACTTATAATATCATTCCTTATTTTTGCCTTGAATATATTTAGAGGACATGCAATTATTGAATCTTTCATGTTTGCTGTATCCCTTGCTGTTGCTGCAATACCTGAAGCATTAAGCTCAATAGTAACAATAGTTCTTGCCCTTGGAACCCAAAAGATGTCTCGTGAAAATGCTATTGTAAGAAAGCTTCATGCAGTTGAAAGCTTAGGAGGTATTTCAGTAATATGCTCAGATAAAACTGGAACGCTTACACAGAATAAAATGACTGTGCAAAAGGTATATGTTGATGAAAAGGTACTGTCTTCTAATGAACTTGATCATAATAAGCTTTTGGAAAAGAACCTTGTACTAATGGCACTATTATGCAATGATGCTGTAACTGCCCAAAATAAAGAGATTGGAGATCCTACTGAGGTTGCACTTGTAAACCTGGGTGAAACATATGATTTGGATGAATTAGATATTAGAAAAGATTATCCAAGAGTTTCTGAAGTACCCTTTGATTCTGATAGAAAATTAATGAGTACAGCCAATAAACTTAAAGACAAAACCTTTATGATAACCAAGGGTGCACTTGATGTACTTTTATTAAGAACAATAAAGGTAGTTACATCAAGTGGAGTTAAAATTCTTACTGATGATGATAAAAAGAATATTGAAAGAGTAAATAAGGAGTTTTCTGAAAGTGGACTCAGAGTTTTAGCCTTTGCTTATAAAGAAATAGAAAATAGCAAAATAATTGGTGTTAATGATGAAAACGAATTAATATTTGTTGGGCTCATTTCCATGATGGACCCTCCAAGAATGGAATCTGCTACAGCCGTGTCAGCCTGTATTAAGGCAGGTATTAAACCAATAATGATAACTGGAGATCATAAGATAACTGCTTCTGCCATAGCAAAACAAATAGGTATATTAAATAATGAATCTGAAGCTATGGAAGGATACGCGCTTGACTCCTTAAGTGATGAAGAACTTAAAACTGTGGTAAAGAATATTTCTGTATACGCAAGAGTATCCCCTGAGCATAAGATAAGAATAGTAAGAGCTTGGCAGGAACTAGGAAATGTAGTGGCAATGACTGGTGACGGTGTAAATGATGCACCTGCTTTAAAGCAAGCAGATATTGGTATCGCTATGGGAATAACGGGTACAGAGGTTGCTAAAGATGCTGCAGCTATTGTGCTTATGGATGATAACTTTTCTACAATTGTAAAGGCAATTTCAAATGGTAGAAGTATATATTCAAACATACAAAATTCAATTAAATTCCTGTTATCAGGGAATACGGCAGGTATATTATCAGTGCTTTATGCTTCACTTACAGCTCTTCCAATGCCTTTTGCACCAGTGCACCTTCTATTTATCAACCTGGTCACAGATAGTCTTCCAGCTATTGCAATAGGACTTGAGCCTCATAATAAAAATATAATGAATGAAAAGCCTAGAGATACAAATTCACCTATATTAAATAAATCATTTGCAATTGAAGTAATAATTGAAGGATTGCTCATTGCAATAGGTACCATGGCTGTATTCCATATAGGATTAACAACTGGTGATAAATTAGTTGCAAGTACAATGGCATTTGCAACGTTATGTTTATCAAGATTGCTCCATGGATTTAACTCAAGGTCACAGCAATCCATATTTAAAATAGGGGTATTCTCAAATAGATATTTATGGATTGCCGCTATATTAGGTTATTTACTTTTAGAACTAATTTTAAGATTTAAGCCACTTATGGGAGTTTTTGAAGTAGCTCACTTAACTTTAAGTCAACATGCCATAATATATGGATTCTCCCTTATGCCTCTAATTCTTATTCAAATATATAAACTATTATTTGTGAGAGATCATAAGTAATATTCTCTTACCCTCTAAGACTCAAAGATGAGGTGCAATAAAGGCTTGAAAAGATATCAAATAAATAGTAAAATTAAAATTATAAAAGAAATAACAAAGGATATTGAAAGGGGAAAAAATGTATAGTTTTAAAAATGATTATAGTGAAGGGGCTCATCCTAATATACTCAGAGCCTTAATTGAAACAAATATGGAACAGGTAGAGGGGTATGGAGAAGACGAGTATTGCGTAGCTGCTATTAAATTGTTAAAGAATAAATTAAAGTCTAATGATGTTGATATTCACTTGTTTAGTGGTGGAACTCAAACAAACCTTACTTCTATTTCTGCTTTTTTAAGACCACATGAAGCTATTATTTCGGCAAATACAGGACATGTATTAGTTCATGAAACTGGAGCAATAGAAGCCACTGGTCATAAAGTTATTTCCGTAGAAGTGGACGATGGGAAGCTTAAGCCTAGTCATATAAAGATGGTGATAGACGAGCATACAGATGAACATATGGTAAAACCTAAGATGGTTTACATATCAAATCCAACAGAAATAGGAACTATTTATAAGAGACAGGAGCTAGTAGATTTAAGTGAATTTTGCAAGAAAAGCAACATGATTCTATATATGGATGGAGCGAGACTGGGGTCTGCTCTGTGTTCTAAAGAGAATGATGTAGAGCTTTCGGACCTTCCAAAACTTACCGATGCTTTTTATATAGGTGGAACTAAAAATGGTGCATTAATGGGAGAGGCTCTTGTAATTAGCACTGATATGCTTAAGGAAGATTTTAGATATCATATGAAGCAAAAGGGAGCATTACTTGCAAAGGGAAGAATAATTGGAATACAGTTCCAGGAATTGTTTATAGATGATATTTTTTTTGAACTAGCAAGAAATGCAAACGGCATGGCGGAAAAATTAAAAATAGGAATTAGTGATTGTGGATATAAATTTTTGATTGATTCATCAACAAATCAAATATTTCCTATATTGCCTAATGAAATAATTAATAGACTTTGCGAAAAGTATTTATTTTATAAATGGCAAAAGGTCGATGAAGATAATTTTGCTATTAGGCTAGTAACATCATGGGCAACAAAGGAAAACGCGATTAAATCATTTATTGATGATTTAAGGATAATGGGAAGAGTGTAGTGTGAGTTTAACTAGTTATATTTTATTACAAATAAAGATTATGGAGGTTAAATTGAATAATTTACTAAAATCATTAAAAGTAGGAAACATAGAGCTAAATAATCGGTTAGTTATGGCGCCAATGGCTACGTCTAAATCTCAAGATGACGGCAAGGTGAGTGAAGATATTTTAAATTATTATAAAGAAAAGTCAGAAGGTGGATATATATCTTTAATTATTATTGAGCATAGTTTTATAAATAAGGCGGGAAAGGCAAGCAATGGTCAGCTATCAGTGTCAAATGACAATGACATAGAAGGATTAAAAAAACTGGCAAAAATAGTTCAAAGTAATGGGTCAAAGGTTGTTATGCAAATTAATCACGCAGGAGGGGCAGCTAGTAGTCAGGTTACGGGAACTAAACCAGTAGCGCCATCAGCAATTTCGAATACTCGTTTTAAAGAAAGTGAATTACCACATGAGCTTTCTAAAGATGAGATAAAAGCAATTATTAAAAATTTTGGGAGAGCCGCGAGTCTTGTTAAAGAAGCGAATTTTGATGGAGTGGAAATACATTCAGCTCATGGATATTTATTAAACCAATTTTTCTCACCCCTTTCAAATAAAAGAACTGACGAATATGGTGGAGATGTGAATAATCGTATTCGTATTCATTTAGAAGTAATTAAAGAGGTAAAACAAGCTGTGGGAGAAGATTTTCTAGTTCTTTTAAGACTCGGCGCAGCAGATTATACAGAAGGTGGGACAGTTATCGAAGATAGTGTAATTGCAGCTAAAGAATTCGAAAAAGCTGGAGTTCACATTCTTGATATTTCTGGTGGTTTTAATGGATATACAATGCCAAGTTCAACAGAGCAAGGATATTTCTGGCCATTAACGGATGCTATTAAAAAAGCTGTTTCTATACCAGTCATTTTAACTGGTGGAATTACTGAAGCTTCAGCTGCTGAAAGATTGCTCTCTGAAGGTAAAACAGATCTTATTGGAGTTGGAAGAGCTATACTCAAAGATTCTAAATGGGCACAAAGAGCTATAGAAAAACTTAAATAATATTTAAAATAGCTAAATAGTTGCGTTAGTAAGATTCTCATTTAGTTACAATTGTTCTGTTATCAAGAAAAGAAGGAGTGGGGTTCGCGCCTTGTATACCGCAAGACATGGGAGCAGCTGCAGAAAATCTTCTTTTAGAAGCAGTACAATTAGAACTTGGGGCAGTTTGGATTGGAATTGCACCTGTCCAAGAAAGGATGAATTATATAACGGACATGTTTGCTTTGCCTGAAGGTATTGAACCTTTTGCATTAATTCCAGTAGGATATCCAGATGGTCAGAAAAGTGAATTTTTAGATGGATTTGATGCAACAAGAGTTCATTATGAAAATTGGAAATAAGTAATATGTAAGTCTAATTCAAAGGAGAGATAATCATGCTAAATTTTAATTATTCAATACAAACCGAAATATTTTTTGGACGAGATAAAATAGATGTACTTGCAGAAAAGGTAAAGGGTTATGGATCTAAAGTGCTGCTTGTTTACGGTGGAGGCAGCATAAAGAAAAGTGGATTATATGATAAGATTACCGGTATTTTAAACACGAATGGTATCAGTTTTTGGGAGCTAGCAGGCGTTGAACCTAACCCTAGAATATCAAGCGTAAGAAAAGGAATTGAGATATGCAGAGATAATAAAATAGAACTTATACTTGCTGTAGGCGGTGGAAGTTCAATTGACTGCGCAAAGGTTATAGGAGCAGGTCGATACTATGATGGAGATGCATGGGATATTGTTGTTGATCCAAGAAAAATAGATAAAGTGCTTCCAATTGCAAGTATATTAACATTAGCTGCTACTGGTTCTGAAATGGATGCTGGAGCAGTTATTACAAATTTAGATACTAGTGAAAAGCTAGCCACAGGACATAAAGACATGGCACCAAAGTTTTCAATACTTGATCCTACTTATACATTTTCAGTACCTAAGAATCAAACAGCAGCAGGTACAGCAGATATAATGAGTCATGTTTTCGAAGTCTACTTTAGCAACACAAAAGAAGCATATTTACAAAATAGAATGGCAGAAGCACTTCTTAAAACCTGTATAAATTATGGCTCAAAAGCTATAGATGAACCTGAAAATTATGAAGCTAGAGCAAATTTAATGTGGACTTCCAGTATTGCTATTAATGGCCTTTTAAGCTATGGGAAAGAAACCGAGTGGAGTGTTCATGCAATGGAACATGAATTAAGTGCATTCTATGATATTACTCATGGAGTTGGTCTTGCAGTTTTAACACCACATTGGATGGAATACGCCTTAAATGATAATACAGTAAACAAGTTTGTTGAATATGGAGTTAATGTTTGGGGACTTGATTCTAATGGTGATGGATATGAAACTGCTCATAATGCCATCAAAAAGACAAGTGAATATTTTGTATCCTTAGGAATACCTTCTTCATTAAGAGAGATTGGAATTGATGAAGAGAAATTAGAAGAAATGGCAAAACAAGCTACTGCACGTGGAAAGCTTGGAAGTTTCAAGCCTTTAGATGCACAGGATGTGTTAAATATATATATAGCTGCGCTATAATACATAAGATAGATCATGTGTTATCGATAGAAAGTAAAAAAAATATAAGAAATTTACCCTCCATAAACAAATATTATGGAGGGTTTCAGTTTATGAAATGGACAAAAACAATATAGGCATAATAAAGATATAATTGCAATTGCTTTTGTAGTTTTGGAGGAGGATGAAAATGAAAATCGCAACAACACAGATAATGAGAAGCATTGATCACTATTGTATAAACGTTTTAGGAATTCCAGGTATTATACTAATGGAAAATGCGGCACTAAAGGTAGTTAAAAATATACCTGGAGAAATTAAAAAATTCGTGATTGTTTGTTCCAGCGGGAATAACGGCGGAGATGGGTTTGCAGTAGCAAGGCATCTTTTGAATAGAGGAAATCATGTTAAAATATTTTCTCTTGGCTCAGAGAAAAATATGAGTGCAGATACCTTGGTCAATTTTAATATAATAAGAAACATGGGTGCTAAAATAATAAAAATAAATAACAATGAAGATCTAGATATTTTAAGAGAAAGCATAATTTACTCTGAAACTACTATTGATGCAATTTTTGGAACAGGATTATCTAGAGAAGTTGAAGGTATTTATTCTTTAGCAATTACAATTATAAATGAAAATAGTAAGTACATTTTATCAATTGATGTCCCATCAGGATTTGAGTGCAATAGTGGAAAAACAATGGGGAATTGTATTAAAAGTAATAAAACAGTTACATTTGAACTTTATAAAAAGGGTTTTCTTTCATATAATTCGGATTCTTTTACTGGAGAAATTGTTATTGAGGGTATTGGAATACCAAGTAGTGTAGTAGATAAATTTCATGAAAATGAGTACATAATGGATATAGACTTTATTAAAAAGTTAATTGTGAAAAGAAATAAATACTCACATAAAGGTGATTATGGAAGAACACTTATTTTGGCAGGATCACCAGGGTTTACAGGCGCTGCATATATTTCAACGCAGGCTGCTGTTCGAAGTGGAGCTGGACTTGTTACATTAGGTTGCGATAGCTCAATTCAAAACATACTAAGTGGAAAATTAGTTGAAGCTATGACTGTTTCAACTAATGATGAAGAAAGATTACAATCATTGATAACTACGAGTAATTGTATTGCAATTGGTCCTGGACTAGGGAATAACCAGAGTACCCTAAAGTTACTTTCTAAAATTCTGGTAAATTCTAAATGTCCTGTTGTCATTGATTCAGATGGTTTAAATGTGCTTGAAGGAAATCTTGAAATGCTAAATAATATGAAAGGGCAGATAGTTCTTACACCTCATATGGGTGAAATGGCAAGAATATCGGGGTTTTCAATAGATGAAATAAATGAAAATAAAATAGATATCGCAAAAACATTTGCAAAAAAATACGGTGTTGTTTTGTTGCTTAAAGGATTTAATACGATAATCACAGATGGTGAAACGGTGCAAATTAATCCTACTGGGAGCAGCGCAATGGCATCAGGAGGAATGGGAGACTGTTTAACGGGTATTATAGCTTCTTTTATTTCTCAAGGGTATGATATTTTGACTGCAGCATGTATTGGCGCATATATTCACGGTTACTGCGGGGATAAACTTTCAAAGAAAATGTTTTGTGTAAATGCAAATCATGTTATAGAGGTACTTCCTTCTATAATAAAAGAAATTCAAGATTTAAAATAATAAAAGAGCATTCCATTAAAAATCACTCTAATGGAATGCTCTTTTACTTTTAATTATACAGATGATTGTTGCTATTTAGTCCACCAATCCCATTTTGTGAATGAGTATGGAACAAATCCCATAGGATCAATCTTGTTGAAATATAAATTTTCACCAGGCTCTAATGTATTTGTACTAACAATATACTGAGAACCTATCATTCTCACTACCTCCA
Organism: Clostridium sp.; assembly: GCF_050717635.1. Lineage (GTDB taxonomy): Bacteria > Bacillota > Clostridia > Clostridiales > Clostridiaceae > Clostridium_AD. The sequence continues at coordinate 7,420 of NZ_JBOITO010000039.1, read as the reverse complement.
GTTCTGCCCATGGATCATGTGGAGAATCTGTCATAGTTATAGTAGTTGTAGCTAATTTATTTTCAGTTATATTGTCTGCAGCTAGTTTTTGTCTTATTAAAGTAGGACTTAATAAAAACCCGCATCCATCTGCTGATTTTGCATATGTTACATTGTACATAGCTGTAGGTAGCGCTTCTTTAAATTCTTCTATTGTAGCACCTTCATTTAAACTTTCTGAAATATCTGCATTAACTGTAAAAAACTCTATTCCATTACGGCTAATTTTACCTACTGCTTTTCCATCTTTAACTTCAAAATCTATATTCGCCATTTTCTTTGGAAGTCCACAAACTTCTCTTCCCATTGCCATTGCCATACCATCAGTTATTGGCATAGATAAACAGTATCTACCTACTACTCCGTCACATTCTGCAAGAATAAATAATCCAGCTTCTTTGTATGGTGGTGCAAAATTTGTTTTAGGATAATTTGCTACAAATGTTGAAACCCATGGTTTGTCTTTTACTGGTTTAAGTGGAGCAGGAAGTAATTTTGCTATAATTTCTGGTTTTGTTTCCCAAACTGTATTTAACATTTCTGCACCGTAAAATATTGTCTTTTTTCCTTGTAATGACTTTATTTGTTCCATTGTTTTTGTAAAACTGTACATAATATAAGCCCCCTTATTTATTAGTTTAATTTTTATATTTTACTAAAGCACATATGCTTTTTCAAATCCATTTAACACTGCATCTACAACTCTACCTGGTTTACTAACATCTCCTAATAATTCAACAATACTATAATTTGCTTCTATTTCTTTTACGATTTCGTTATTTGGCTTAACTCCTAAAGATAAAACTACTACATCAGTTTTTATTGTAGTTATTTTTTGCTCTTTAGTATTCTCGATATCTATTTCTCCTTCTTTAATATTAGTAAGTTTGCTACAAGGCATAAGTGTTACACCAGCTTTAGCAAGTCTCATACTTATATCAATTACATTAGGTAGATATCCAGAAGGTCCAATTTTATCTGCCATTTCTATTACGGTTACTTTATTTCCCTTAGATACCAATAGTTCAGCTATTTCTAGACCAGTCATTCCTGAACCTGCAATTACTATATTTTTATTTTCTAATGTAACATTGCCTTCTAAAATATTAGTTGATGTATATACAAAGCTTTGGGTTACTCCTGGAATTGGTGGAACCATAGCATTTGATCCTGCTGCAATAAATACTGCATATGGCTTAATTTCATTAATTTTTTCTAAAGTTGCTTTTTCATTTAATCTTACGTCAACATTTAATTTTCTAATTGCTAATTTTTGATAATCAAGGAACCAATCTAATTTTTCTTTTAATGGAGGCTTAGTAGCAAGATATACATTTCCACCTAAATATTCTTTTTCTTCAAATATTATAGGAACAAATTGTTTTAACGCTAGAACTCTTGCAGCTTCCATTCCAGCAGGGCCACCTCCAACAATTACAACTTTCCTACCTTGTCCTGACTTTGGAAAATCAGAATATTCTAATTCACGTCCTACTCTTGGGTTAACTGCACATTTTATGTTTTCACATTTCATGACACTTTCTATACAGTTAAGGCAAGATATACAAGGTCTAATATCTTCAGCGCGACCTTCTTTTGCTTTTTTGCCCCATTCTGGATCTGCTAATTGTGCTCTACCTAATGCAACAAAATCCAAATTATCCTCGTTTAATATAGTTTCTGCCATATCAGGTTTTCTAATTACGTCGCAAGCTATTACAGGAATCTTAACCGCTTCTTTTATAGCTTTAGCTAAATGTCTTTTCCAACCTTGGGGATATGAAATTGGTTCTATTATTGTAGTTACCGATTCATAGGTTCCAGAGCTTACATTAATAACATCTATTCCTAATTTTTCCAAATAAACTGCTTCTTGAATTGCTTCTTCTAAAGTTATACCATCTTTTACAAATTCATTTCCATCAATTCTCACTGATATTGGGAAGTTAGGACCGCATTTTGCATGTATGCCCATGATTATTTCAGTTATAAATCTCATTCTTTTTTCAAAACTGCCACCATATTTATCATCTCTATGATTTGATTGTGGGCTCAAAAACTGTCCAAGGAGATACCCGTGGGCAGCGTGGATTTCTACTCCGTCTATACCGGCCATTTGTGCAAAAACAGCACCCTTTACAAATTTTACAACTAGTCCTTCAATTTCAGCTATTGTCATCTCTCTAGGCATTTCGCCGATAGCTGATGACATTATAGGACTTGGTCCAGCTATTTGACGGCCATCTATCATCATGGCGTGATTTTCTCTACCTGGATGATGTAATTGCAAAAATATTTTTGTGTTATGTTTATGCATTCTACTAGCTAACATTTCGAGTCTTGGAATTTGTTTTAAGTTCATTGAACACAATTGATTAGGCATTCCTACCCCTGTTTCATCATCTATTCTAGTAATTTCAGTAATTATGAGTCCACATCCGCCTTTTGCTCTTTCTTCATAATAAGCAATGATTTCATTAGATGCTTCCCCAGTATAGGAAGCTAAATTTGTTCCCATTGCCGGCATTACTATTCTATTTTTTATTTCTAAGCTACCTATTTTTCCTTTGCTAAAAAGCTTTTCATATTTCATTGTATAATACCCTCCCATATACTTTTTGTTTGTCTTTTAGATTAATTGAAGTATAACATTTTAGAAAATGGCTTACTATGGATGAAAATTCAAAAACCATTACTATCATTGTGCGTTATGCACTATGACATTAATTATTAGCAAAATTATATGTGATAAATAAAAATAATCTCTGAAAAATCAGAGATTATAAAGAGATTATTTATTTTTCCACATTCTGTGAATTAATAAGTTTTTTATAGAAATTTATTGATTTACAAGCATAATATAGTTTAAAGCTATTATCATTTTCATCTAAATCTAGTCCTATAAGGTCTACAATTTTCTGTAATCTATACCTAAGAGTATTCCTATGTATAAATAATTCTTCTGATGAATGTGTCATATTATGATTATTTTTCAAATATGTATATAATGTTTTATACAATTCTGAACTATTTATTTTATCGAATTTTTTTAATACATATATTGAATTATTATAAAAGTCTTCCTTTAATATTTGATTTTTTGCCATGTAAATAAAATTATAAGGCGCAATATCTTCATGCATATAAATATATTCTTTTTCGCTAAGGATGGTTCCTATTTCCAAGGACCTTATTGCTTGATGATAGTAAATACTACAATCTTCTATTGAAGAAAATTCACTACTAATTCCCATTTTCAAATTATTTTTTATTAAAAAGTTTTTAACTTTTTGAGTCTTATCATCTTTTTCTACAAATTCATCACTATCATCTATTATTACAATAGCTCCATTATAGTAAATTGAATTACTCATTGGGAAAAGGTTTAATAGTGTTGGATTCAAATGCCTGGAATATACGGATTGTTTGAGTTCAAAATTTGACAAATCAATTACTAACACAAAGATATGATTACTAAATACTAAGGTGCAATTTTTCAATCTTTGTTTAATTAGTGTTCTATTTTCTATATTGTTTTCTAATAAATCATATAATATTTCTTCACTTAGAACATTTTTTGTATTCTTATAAAATTGCTTTTTTCCTAATTCTTTTGATATTATTTCGCTTATTAATATCAAATAGTTATAGTCATCCGCATCTATTTGTTTTTTACATTCAAGTAATAAAATATTTCCTATAGTTTTATCGTTAACTTGTATTTTGAATACAAGTTTTTTGATGGGACTTATGGGGCAGGTGACAACATAGGGACCTTTTGTTTTTCTACCTTTTTTTAGGGTTTCTAATTTTGTTAATTCAGCAATAAATTCATAAGAGCAATAACCTTTTTTTACATTATCCATCCACAATAAATCAGTAATATTTTCTACTGGTGAACTTGCTAATATTTTGAAACTGAGGTCAATAACAATTAAAGGGTTTCCAATTAATTCTGAAGCAATATTTATTATTTTACATATGCCTTCACCTGAAAGAAAAGCTTCTAATAATGATATTTTAAATTGATTATATTTTATGTCTCTACGAAAAAAAGCTCTTACTTCATTAAATATTTCTAATATATTTTCATTTGAGTTTATCTCAATTATATTCAAATTACTCTTAATACATTTTTCTAATATTGTAGGATCATCATTAATCAAAATAAAGCATGAATTAGTCAATTTATCCATATCTTCTTTTATCATTGAAGTACAACCAACATATATATAATCTTGTAAATAAACTGTTGTTTCCTCAGTAAGTAACTCTGTATCAACAAAATTGATTTCGGGTTCCATATCAAAGTAAACTTCTTTAGTTTTTTTTGAAAAATATTCACGTAAGCCATTAAAATTTATACTCATAATCCACCTCAATTCTATTATAGTGCATTTCGCACAACTAAGACAATAGTTTTTGGATTATTTAATATAGCTACAGATTTCTCATCATGATACACTATGTTATATTAATAATAGATTAAAAGTGGGGGTAATAAATTATGAAAAATGTAAACGATCTATCAAATATTAAAGGAAAAGTAGCTATAGTTACTGGTTCAGCCACTGGAATTGGACAAGCAATCGCAGTAGGCCTTGCGGAAGCGGGTGTAGATATTGCCGGCGTATACTGTACCACATCATATGAAGAAACAAAAGCTCTTGTTGAAGCAGCAGGACAAAAGTTTTTCTCAAAACACGCTGATGTATCAAAACCTAAAGAAGTAAGTACTATAATACCTGCAGCGCTTAAAGAATATGGAAAATTTGATATACTTATAAATGATGCAGGTATAGAGTCACATAATCCTATCGGTGATACTTATAGTGAAGAAGAATATCAACGTTGTTTGCAAATAAATTTAAATCAGGTTGTTGCACTTACTGCAGAAGCAGGAAACTACTTTAAAAAAACCGGCAATGGTGGGAGAATTTTGAATGTTTCTTCAATCGCTGGTTATTTAGGAATGCGCTCTGGAATGTCACCTTATGTAATTACGAAACATGCAATAAGAGGGGTAACTAGATCTTTTGGACTTGAACTAGCTCCATATGGTGTTACTGTAAATGCTATTGCTCCAGGTCCTATTTATAGTAGAATGACTACAGAACCACCTATGAAAAAATTGATGATGGACAGAGTAGTTGCTGCAAAATGTTCAGTAGGACGTTGGGGATTTCCAGAAGACTTTAAAGGAATTGCGAATATGCTTTGCTCCGATGCTGGTGGATTTATAACAGGTCAAACAATTTTAGTTGATGGTGGATATACATTAACTTAAATTTTATAGAACAAGTACTTTATTCTGTGCAATAAAATTTATGAAAAATTATAAACACCCTAGACTCTCAAATGAGCTTAGGGTGTTTTTGTCACTTGTAATATGCCACTTGCCACGTGGGTGGCACCATACATTATAAGCTATGTGTATGGTTTTAAGACAGTTCGTCGAAAGTGATTGTATACCTTGCCTCCTTTTGGGTTTATATTAGACCTATAGCATAAGCTTACAACTTATGGCATATTTTCAAATGGAGGTATTAGAATGAAATTTAATTTTGATCAAACAATTGATGTAGAAAATACAAATGCTTATATGGTTGGTGCTGGACTTGCGTCAATGGCAGCTGCGATATTTTTAATTAGAGATGGACATGTTCCTGGTAAAAATATTCATATATATGAAGAATTAAATATCACAGGTGGAAGCATGGACGGAAATGGTAATGATAAGGGTGGTTATGTAATCCGTGGTGGAAGAATGTTTGATAGGGAAGCATATGCTTGTACTTTTGGAATAATGGAAAGCATTCCATCATTAACTGATCCTAAAGTTTCAATACTTGATGAATTTAATGGTTTTAATAAAAAAATTCATACTCATGCAAAAGCTAGATTAATAGATAATGATGCTAACATATTAGATGTATCGACTTTAGGACTTGATCGCGCAGATAGAATGGCGTTAATGGATATAATGATTAATTCTGAAGATTCACTAGGAACGAAAACTATTGAAGATTGTTTCCCAGAAGCATTCTTTAAAACAAATTTTTGGCTTCAGTGGACTACGCTTTTTGCATTTGAAACTTGGCATAGTGCTGTTGAACTTAAGAGATATCTTCATAGGTTTATACAAGAATTACCACGTTTAAGTGATTTATCTGGAATACGTCGTACTCCATATAATCAATATGATTCAATGCTACTCCCTATGACAAAATGGTTAGAAGCACAAGGTGTTAATTTTGAATTAAACTGTAGAGTAACTGATTTAGAATTTAAACCATCAGATACGCAGACTACTGTTACAGCGTTCAAATGCATCAAAGATGGATTCGAGACTAGAATAGAAGTAGGAGAGGGAGACCTTGCTTTTGCTACTATTGGTTCACTAACAGCTGGTACAAGCCTTGGATCAATGACTACAGTTCCAGTAATTAATGATAAACATGTAGGTGGAGCATGGGATCTTTGGGAAAAAATCGCCGTTAACCGTCCAGAGTTTGGTAAACCACAAGTATTTGATGATCGCGTTGAAGAATCTATGTGGGAATCTTTCACAGTGACACTTAAAGATAGAACAATGTATAAGAAAATAATAGAATTCTCAGGGAATCAGCCGGGTACTGGGGCTCATATGACATTTAGAGATTCTTCATGGCTTATGACAATAGTTTTGCATAATCAACCACATTTTCTTAGTCAATCTGAAGATATAGAAATTATATGGGGCTATTCACTATTCCCATACGCTAAAGGTGATTTTATAAAGAAGAGAATGGTAGATTGTACTGGTGAGGAAATATTAGCTGAGGTATTATATCACCTAAACTTTAAAGAGGATATGAAGAAGATTATCGAAACATCTATTTGTATACCATGTATATTACCCTTTACAACAGCACAATTTTTAACTAGGGCAAAGGGTGATAGACCTGAAAATGTTCCAGAAGGTTCAACTAATTTAGCATTACTTGGACAGTTCTGCGAAATAAAAGATGATGTAGTATTTACTATGGATTATTCTGTAAGGGGTGCACAAATTGCTGTTTATAAATTCCTAAATCTAAATAAGAGACTTACTCCTATTTATAAAGGGCAACATGATGTTCGTGTACTACTTAATTCTGGGCTTGAAATGACGAAGGATGATAACTTAAGTAAAGAATTAATTGCAATAAAATCTTTGCTAAAATAATTTAAAATAATATTAAGGAGTCATAGGCTTTAAAAGCCTATGATTCTTTTTTTGTGCGCCCGGCATGGGCGCAATCTAACGGGTGTAAGTCCCGAGTGCGGGTTGATAGTGCCAAGCACATAGCCGACACCAAGGGTGTCCTTAGCGATGAGGAATCTGAAGGAAGGTCTAGGC
>NZ_JBOITO010000038.1:0-84304 GCF_050717635.1 Clostridium sp. | reverse complement strand
TTTGATATTTTTTGTATTTGTCATTACTTACATTATATCATTTTTAGGAGGATTTTTCTACTTATTAATGCTTTTAAACGTTGATATATCAAAGGTTTATCTATATTTTACATGTGCGAAGTTTGAGGAAGTAATTAAAGCAGCTATTGATAAGATTGATTCTTATGGTGGTACATCTGTATATTCAGGTATAGAAAAGGCTTTAGATCAGTTTGATGCACAGCCTTCAAAAGCAATTAAGAATATGATTGTATTAACTGATGGAGAAGATAATGATAATAATGATTATGAACCATTATTAAAACGGGCTAAAGATAATAACATTGTCATATATACAATAGGTTTAGGCACAAGCATAGATGTTAGTTTATTAAATAACATTGCAAATACAACAGGCGGAAAATATTATAGTGCAAGTATTGCTAGTGACCTAATTGAAGAATTTGATAAAATAACAAATGAAACAATAGATTATATAACTGATAGTGATGGTGATTTTCTTTGTAACTACTACGAAAATATGATAAATGAGGAAAAAATAAGGTTAGGAACAGGCGCACCTCTTGCTGGAAAACTTTTATATTTAGATGAAAGTGGTAAAGACACAGATGGAGATACGTTAAATGATGGTGAAGAATTATCAATTGAAAAACAGGGTGATAAAGTTTATGTTTATATTACATCAGATCCAACATTAAAAGATACAGATCAAGATGGAATTACTGATGATAATGAGAAGGCAGAAAACAAGGATGCATTGAAATGGGATATCTCTGATAGAGATTTGGCAATAGCAGCTGATATGGCTTATCACGACTTGCCAGAAGTTTCAAACTTTGATTATTTTAATGATTCATGGAAGGAAGCTATAAATACGAGATTAGGAGATAAAGCGAATCTTAATGAATTAGTAGGTTGGAGTATTGAAGATTCACATTATTCACTTGGAGGTCTTGAATGTATAGCATTTAAAAAAGATAATAATTTGATAATAGCTTACAGAGGTTCTGAGGGAAATAACGCATGGGATTATATTGCGGATTGGGGAGTAGCTGATATTTTAGGATTCATTACTGGGTTTAATGCCCAAGTCCCAGCAAGTAAAGCTTTTATAAAGAAAGTTATCAATAATAATCGTGATTGCAATATATATGTAACAGGACATTCATTAGGCGGTAATTTGGCAATGAATGCAGCTTCAACGGCTATTAATATGAATAAAGATAAATTTGAACGATTAGCTACTTTTAATGGACTAGGATTATTAGTTGGAGTAACCTTTGGCTTATTCGATGTAGTAGATGAACATAGATTATTAAGTGTTGAGGACAGAATATATGACTATCGTGTAGAAAAAGATCCAGTATCTAATTTATGGATTACCTTTCACTATGGAGAGAAAAAAGAGGTTAAAAAAAGTGATGGAGCTAAAGATGCTCATCACATGTACTCATTTTTCGAGCAATTATATCCTAAAAGATGGGTCATAGAATAAAAAATTAGAAAGGAGAAAATAATGTGAGTTATGCTAACTTTTTAAAAAGGATTAGTTCATATGCAATGGATTATTTAATTGTTTCCTTACCCATAATGATTGTAGTGGGCATTTTATGTAATCTGATATTTAAAAATGAAATAAATGCTCAAATGTTTCCGTTTTTACTAATAATATTAGTGTATTTTCCATATGGAATATTTCGTAACGTTTATTTAGATCATACACTTTACGGAGATTACCGAATAATCATAGTTGCAACTTTACTAATTGTTTTAATGGAAACTTTAATGTTTACATTAATGGAAATATTGAATGATGGCCACACTATTGGAAAAAAGAAATTTAAAATTAAAGTAGTTAGTGAGTCTAATAAAAAATATTCGTTATCAATTAAGATATACAGGAATATTTTAAAAAGCTTAAGCAGAAATTTGTTTTGCATACCATTTTTGTTTCAGTTAATAACTAGCAAAAAACAAACTCTTTATGATTCAATATTAGGTACATCAGTAATTGATAGGTGACAGGCACTTGTAAAATTTAGGCAACTACGGACATAATATATGTCCGTAGTTTTTTCGTCAACCAATAAACATCAAACTTTGTCAAATTAAAGAGTAATTTGGCAGAAAAAAAACCCCGAAGAATAGAGGTATAAGAAGATAATTGTAGTATATTATATATGGTTGTTTTTTGCATTTTTGGCTTTGTATATAAGTGAAATAAAAAAACAGGTAAATTAGTTGTACAAATTATTGCTATTAAAAATAACAATAGCATAGTAAATATTTACAGAAGAGTAGAGGGGTAATATGAATAAAAAAAAATCTTTAAAAATCTTTAAAAATTTGTTAATGATATCGGTAGTATTTGTAGCATTTTTCTTATCAGCAGAAAGATTTTTAAAAAAAACAAATACAATAGTAGAGAATAAGGGCATGGAAATAACTAAAACACTAAATAACGATACGACTATAATGAAGGATAAAAAGCTTGTTCAGAGTAATCAAATTTTATTGAGAACGAAGAAAAAGGAAGAAGAAAAAAAACATGAAGTGATTGATATTAAAATGAATGAGAAAAGGATTGGAGAAAAAACAAAAGCAAGTGTAAACCGGTGGAAAAATAGTATTATAAAATTATCAAAAAGATATCCAGATAAGATTATAGTAAAAGGAAAAGGTGATAAAAAAATAGTTGCACTTACTTTTGATGATGGTCCAGACAGAGACGTTACGCCTAAAATTATAGATGAACTTAAGAAGCATAATGCTAAAGGTACATTCTTTTTTGAGGGGGATAGAATTCAGCATAATGAAGATGTTGTGCAAAAAGCCTTTAAGTACGGTAATCAAATTGCTGGACATTCATTTTCACATCCAATGTTCACAAAAGAAAGTAAAGAAGAAATCATTAGAGAAATGACAAAGACGAACAATCTGATTAATTCATCTATAGGTAAAAGTCCAGTATTTTTTAGACCTCCATATGGGGATATTGATGAAAATACCTTGAGTTATTTAGATGAAAATTGCATCGCAATTATATGGTCACTTGATACATTTGATTGGGTCAAAGGGACACAAGCAGCTGAAATAGCAAAATTCGTTATGGATTCTATTGAACCAGAGGCTATAATATTGATGCACAGTACCATTGGAAAAAATGAAACACTTAAGGCACTTCCTTTGATTATTAAAGGATTAAAAGAAAAAGGGTATGAATTTGTGACTGTAAGTGAAATGCTTGGAGCCAATGCATACAAATAATAAATGAATTGGGGGTTTTTTTTTGTATTGTGTTAAATGTGGAAAAGAAATAAAGTTGAATTCAAAGTTTTGTGCTAATTGTGGAGAGCCTGTACCACAAATTAAAGCAGGATTTCTTAATGATGGTACTGATAAATGCGAAGAAAATACTACAAATACAGAAAGTAAGCAACAAGTAGACTGTGATAACATTGTTGAAGAGAATGATGAAATTAATGGTGAAAAAAATATTGATGAATCAGAAGACAATGCTCAATTAGAATTTGCCGAGGAAACTCCAACTAATTATACTGATAATATTCCGAATAAAGTAAAAAAGCCTTCTAAAAAGTTATTAGCAATAGTAGCTTCTGTTTTAGTATTAGGATTATTGGGTGTAATTTTTATTATAAACCCATTTAAAAATACAAAATATATGATGAGTGAAATTGAGTCTACCTTATCTTCTTTTGATGAATATATATTAGACGACTATAAGTCAGAATATGATAATATAAAGAATGGAGTTGCGGATCAAAAAGAGAAAAAAAACTACGAGAAAGTAAAAGTATTATTAGCGGGTACTAAGGATATTAAAGCTAAGTTACAAAAGGGTAATAATACTATTATAGATAATATGCTTAAAGAAACAAAGGCAATAGATACATACAGGGCATATCCTGATGAACTTAAAACTATAAAAGGTTATGAGGATAAGGTAAAAAATTATAAAAACGAAGATAAATTTATTAGCGCAAGAAAGGTGTTAACTCAGTATAATCAGCTCCTTGAAGCTATTAATTATAATTATGATAACTATGATGTATCTGTTAATCAAATAGATTATAATAGTTTCCCAAAAGTAAAGGTATATTTAACGATAGAAGATAAAAACACAAATGAAGTACCTAAAAACTTAGACCCTGGGTTCTTCTATGTATCTGAACAAAATGCAAATAATAACGAGTTTTTGAAACAGAAAATTCAAAAGGTTGTACAGTTGGATCAAGAGGAGAGTCTGAATATTAATATGGTAGCTGATGTAAGTGGTAGTATGAGTGGTGAGCCATTAGAAAAAGCCAAGTATATAATGACAGATTTTCTAGAGGAAGTACAATTTAATATAAAAGATAAAGTGGAGTTAACAGCATTTTCAAATGGAGTACGTACTTGTGCATCATTTACGGACAATAAAGAATTTTTGAAAAATGAAATATATAATCTTCAAACGGATGATCTAACAGCATTGTATGATGCTCTTTTTGCGGCAGTTAATACAACGGCTGTACAAAATGGTGCTAAATGTGTAATGGCATTTACTGATGGACAAGATAACTTTAGTAAAGTTACATATGATGAAGTAATTGAGGTAGCAAAGAGATATAGTGTGCCAATATTTATAATAGGGATAGGTAATGATATGGATACTGCAAAACTTGAAAATATAGCGACAAGTACAAATGGATTGTATAGGCAAATAAATGATATATCAGACATGTCCGATTTTTACCAAAAAATTTATAAACAAAACAAGGAAATGTATCTTCTTGAATATGAAACTCAGGAAAAAAACAACATGATAGATGAGAGAACTTTAAAAATAGATGTTCAAACGCGTAAAGATGGTGGAGGGACAAATTATGCATTTACTCCAAGGATTCTGAATTCAACTCAGTCAGTTTTGAATAGTACTGATGAAATATCAGAATTAATTGATAATTACTTAAAGAATTATGTTAATGCGATTAACAATCATGATTACTCTTATATAGAAGATTATATAGCTCCAGGTGGTAGTATTGAAAAAGAAGTTAAACCATATATAATGAAAGATATTCAGGAGAAATTGCTTTCATATGAAATAATAAACAAAGAAAATATAGACGCTGACACCTATATTGTGACTACAAGGGAGACCTATGAAGTACAAAATCATGATGAGCCTTTACACATGAGGGTATTGGAAGGGAAATATGAAGTTAAAAAGCAATCAGATGGGAAATGGCGAAATTTAAACTTTGCAGACCTATACAAAGTTTTGTCAAAAATAAATTATTAGGTGACAGGCACTTAATTCTAGGTGACAGGCACCTGGGATAAATTGAAACAATTTGAAAGAATTTGCGGAAAGAATTTAGGTGCGTTATTCAAAAGAAACGGAGGTTTTAAAATGTTAACATGTGATAAATGCAATGCTAGTCTAGAGGATGGATCTGAGTATTGTTCAGAGTGCGGAAGTAAAGTTTATGAAACGATTTATTGTACGGAATGTGGTGAAAAGACAACTTCACAATTTGATTTATGTCAGAAATGTGGTAAGCCATTGGGCACTGGAACATCGCAAAAGCTAAGCACAGAAAAGGCAAGAGAAAAAGGTAGTTTTAAATCCAAGCTTAGTTTGCGCTTTTCTAAAAAAAATGCAATTGTTTGCTTGGTGGGGTAGTCATTATATTAGTTGTTGCTGCACTATTTGTAATTAATCTTTTTAAATCTAAAAAATTGGATTCTGTTATATACATAAAAAATAAAGAAATTAATTTTACATTTTCGTCGAAAATAAAACCTCTTGAAATCACTAGCGAATTTATAAATTCGTAGGAAGATCTTGGTTCGGAAGATTTTAAAAAAAATTATAATCTTATTTCTTATAGTGAGGATGGAAATTTAATGTTTTACCCTGATAATATTGATGGTGAGGGCATGGGTACATATTATTTACGCAATCTAAGGAAAGATAATACCAAACAGGATGCAGCGGGAAAGATAGATACGGAAATTTCCATTGAAAATGGTATAAGAATATCTAAAGATGGATCAAAAGCGTTTTATATCAAAGGGTCGGATAGTCGACTTTATTATAATGACATGAGTGATAAAGAGAAGATTGATAGCAATGTTGACTATTTTTATGTTAATGATGCTGGTGACTATATATAGTTTATGTTAAGGGTGATGGTACCATATATGAAAAAGATATTAAGAATAAAAAGGATAAAGAGAAAATTGACAGCGAATCTTATATTCAAGGAGTTACTGAGGATTTGAATAAGATTTATTATTTAAAAGATGAATTGCTATATTTGAAGGAAAGGAATAAAGACAAGGTTAAAATTGATTCAAGTGTTAAATATATTGTATCCGTTGTAGACGGTAATGGATGTTATTATGTAAAAGAAAATGAGGTAAAGGTAAAACTCTCAGACTATGTTGTAGATGATTTGGTTGAATCCGATAAGGCCATAATCATGCCAGAAGAAGCAAAGTATCAAACGCAAGAATTGGTTAAGGGATGGTATGAGGACTATTATGATACTGTGACAGATTGGGATGGTTATAATGCCTCATATGACAAGTATAATGAAAAAATGAACACGGAGATATGTATCAGGCTGGAAAAACTATTGCAACAGATGTAATGATAAATAGTGTTTATAGCTTTAAAGATTCTTCTAACTTAGTATATTTTACCGATTATAGTGATAGTGGTAATGGGACGCTAGAGATCCTTAAGGATGGTAAAGTAAAGAAAATATCAGATGATGTAAATTCGTTTGTGGTAGAAAATGAAAGTAATATTGCATACCTTTTAGATTACAATGGAGATACGGGAAAAGGCGATGCAATGTTATATAACAGCTCTAGAAAGTCTGTTAAAATTGACTAGATGTAACTACATTGTTGTGGAAGTATGATCTTATTGATTTTTCGTCATAAGAGCGGTAAAAGCGGACAGGCGGTGACAGGCACCTGTAAAATTTTATACAATATATTGTATTTAGTAATTTTTACGCATCGCAGATGATGATTTAATGTTGAAATAATAGTTTAGGAGGGGAGAATGTATGTTCATTAATAAATCACATTATTTTTTAATTGTTTTTGTTTTGATTAGTATTATCTCTATTTCTGGATGCCAAAGGATGAAAAAAGATGATGCTTCAAGTGAACTAACGTTAAAAGGTATTGCTTTTGATGTCAACGAAAAATCTGAGTATACCGTATATATTGAAGAGAATTCTAAGTTTGTTCCATATTTGGTTTTAACAGCTGATTATAATGGACAAGCATTGCTCTTGCGAAAAGAGTTATTGCATGAGCCTCGTACTTTTAATGATGATAGCTATGGTTATTCAGGATATTATAAAGATAGTTCTATAGATAAATTCTTAATTGGGGATTTTTTATCTACTATAGATACTAAAATACAAAGTGATATTGTTGACAGTAAAATAACTATAACCGCGAAATCAAGCATGGGAGCTACTGGAGGAGACACAGAAAACATTAATCGAAAATCGTTCTTGCTTTCCGCCACTGAATTAGGTTTTACTGACACTGATGTTACAACTGAAGAAGGAAAGCCATTGAAGTATTTTAAGGATTCAAAGAGCCGTATTGCTTTTATAAATAAAGAAGCACGTAGTTGGCGTCTAAGAACGCCTGAAACATGGGATATCGACAATGTGTGTGGGATTGGTCCGAATGGTGCTCTAGGGTACGGTGGACCTGATAGTAAGAACGGAATTAGACCAGCATTTTGTATCAAAAATACGCAAAAAATTGAAAAAAACAATAAGGTGATAGCGGGGCAAACAGTGTATGTGATCACCAAATAAATTAAAAAACCTGGGGGTAATTGGTATGAAAAAACGTATATTTAGTGTTTTTTTAACATTTTTAATGATCTTTTCTTTGATGCCTGATTCAGTTTACGCAAATACTCAAGCTTCAAACGTTTCTAGGTTCACAGTTCTTGTACTAGATGTGTCGGGAAGTATGGTCGGAACGCCTATGTCAACATTAAAAATAGCGGCGAAAAAGTTTTGTGAGCAAGTTTTAGAAGCAGATGGGGAAAATCATGTGGCTATTACTACTTATTCCGATTATGCGGAGACCATATGTGAATTTACTGAAGATCTTACAACGTTGCAAAGTTCTATAGATACTATAGATGCAACTTATATGACAAACATAACTTCAGGACTTCAGTTAGCAGATGATTTATTAAGTGAAATTCCGGATACAGAAGGTACGAAAAAAAATGTACTTTTGTTATCTGATGGCTTACCGAATGAAGGAACAAGTTTATCTACGGGTAATTACTCCAGTAGCGACTACGCTGGTTATGGGTATGCAAATGCTGCATTTGAAATTGCTACAACATTAAAAGCAAAAGGCAATTCAATATATACGCTTGGTTTCTTCCATAGCCTTTATAATGATAATTTAGTTTTTGGACAGAGATTTATGAAGGATTTGCAGAACGCTGGTTACTACGATGTTGTTGATACCGATAATTTGGAATTTGCTTTTGGTGAGATTGCAACTGACATAATAAAGAAAACCGGCATATTCACATATGCATCTGCGAGTGAGACAGATTATGAGTCAACGTATTATTATGATGATTCATATTTTTCTAAGGATTCCTATGATTACAATGAAAGTCTTGCAACAATGTCCCTAAATCTTGCAATGTCGGCTTTCGCCAGTAATGAAAAAGAATATTCTAACAAAAGTGATAATGCAAAGGATTTATTAACTCAAGTAGGCTTTTCAGACTTTGATACTAATGATTTTTACAAAACAAAACCTACAATAGATTCTATAGGTGTTGTTGCTGCAAATAAAGAAGTTAAGGTGAATAATAAGCCTTATACGTTAATAGCAGTAGCCACTAGAGGTGCTGGATATGAGCAAGAGTGGGGAAGTAATTTTACTCTGGGCGAAAATGGTCAACACGAAGGTTTTAATGAAGCAAAAAACAACGTTTTGACATATATAAAGAAGTACATTGCCGATAATGGAATTTCAGGGGATATAAAGCTCTGGATAACAGGTTATAGTCGAGGAGCAGCAACAGTGAATTTGGTTGCTGGAGCAATTGATGGTGGCGAGTTGCTTGGAAATTGCTCGCTTAATCTTTCAGACTTGTACGCATACGACTTTGAAACTCCTATGGGGGCTGTAGCAGCTGATGCGAAAACAAATCCTGTATACAAAAACATCTTCAATATAATTAATCCCAGTGACCCGGTTCCTAAAGTGGCACCAACTACATTTGGATTTAGACGTTATGGTCAAGATAAGAAATTAGCTTCTCCTGAAGATGACCAATATTTCTCAACTAAACAAGTGAATATGCTTAAAATGTATAATCCGCTGGATAGTACATTAGAGCCTTATATAGTGGATAACTTTGTTATGAAGAAAATTACTATAAAGCCTGGTTTTAGTATCCCAGGAGGTCCTAGTCTGACTCCAACTATTGTTGATGATTTAAAGAATAATACTAGTCAAAGTATTTTTTTAGATACTTTCATAACTAAGCTTTCTAAGGAGCAATTTAAAAGTCGTTCGAATTATGTAACTGACTACCAAAATGGGATTGAGGAAGTATTTAAAGTTTTGATGGGAACAAAAGATGATATTGACGGAAAAAAAGATGTAAAATGGACAATATTTAAAGAGATATTTAAACAGAAACTTAAATCGAATATTGGGACGCTAATTGTATCTACTAGTCCTATTGGGTCAAAAATTGTGGGAAACACAACCCAATTAATCGAGAAATATGCAGTTGAAAGTCTGAATGAAGCAAAAATTACTTTATACAACAGGAGTGAAATTCATACACTGGCATTAACACTTACTGGTACCATTATTAAATTTGGTGTAAGTCATCCGAATTTAACAACTACATTGATTTGCAATCTTAAAGGAATTGGCTCAGCGCATTATCCAGAGCTTTGCCTTGCTTGGATGCAATCGATGGATAAAAATTACACTACGGATGCTGGACTAGCGTTTAGTAATGGATCATATAGAATCATCAGAATTAATTGTCCTGTAGATGTTGAAATATATGATGCATCTAGTAATCTTGTAGCTTCTATAATATCTGATGAACCTCAAGATTTGGCGGGAAGTAGTATTATTTCTGCAATAAATGAGGACGGTGAAAAACTGATTTATCTTCCAGCAAATGCTGATTACAATTTAAAGATTGTTCCTACAGGTACGGGCCTAATGACATATTCCGTAAATGAGTATAGCTCAGAGGCACAGGAAGTAAATAGAATAGCTAACTATTACGATGTTGCTATTAAACCTGGAGATACATTAACGAGTACAGTACCGGCATATAGCGATGAAGATATTACAAAAGTAACAGCAACTGCATCTTCAACGGTGTATTCACTATTAGACACAGACAACAAATTAATTGCAGCAAATGTTGATTTAAAAGGCGATAATGCAACGGAAGCATACTATATGGTTAATGTTGTTTCTCAAAACGAAACAGCTGGCTTTGTTACTGGTCAAGGTATAAGACAGTTAGGAAACTACGCACAAATTAACGCTAC
This sequence comes from Clostridium sp., assembly GCF_050717635.1. Taxonomy (GTDB): domain Bacteria; phylum Bacillota; class Clostridia; order Clostridiales; family Clostridiaceae; genus Clostridium_AD. Next base: position 73,691 of record NZ_JBOITO010000038.1, on the reverse strand, counting down.
TGCGTATAATGATTATAAGTTTGACGGATGGTACACAAATGGACAGAAAATATCTTCAGAAACTGAATATCGTTTCCGTGTGATGTCTGATGTTGAAATAACTGCAAAATTTATATCAACTAGCCCTGTAACACCAGGAGATGACCCAGTAGTAAATGTAACATCAGTAAATTTAAATAAAACTACAAGTACATTAACAATTGGAGATACTGATACTTTAATAGCAAAAGTAAACCCAGATGATGCAAACAATAAAGCAGTAACTTGGAAAAGTAGTGATGCTAAGGTAGCAACTGTGGATAATACTGGAAAAGTAATAGCTGTAGGGACAGGGAAGGCAATAATAACTGTAACTACATCAGATGGAAATAAGACCACAACATGTAATGTTATTGTAAATGGTCCCTCAAAGAATATACAAGTTATTAGTGCAATAGGGAGCGATAGATATGATACGGCAGTTAAGCTAAGTCAAAATCAATTTGATAATGCAGATACCGTAGTGATAGTAAATGGAAAAGTAATGGCAGATGGCTTGGGAGCTACACCACTAGCATCATATAAGAATGCTCCATTGCTTCTGACTGAAACAAATAATCTTCCTAAAACAACTATAAATGAGATAAAGAGGTTAAAAGCTAAAAATGCTATTATAGTCGGAGGATCAGGTGTAGTTAGTGATAATGTAAAATTACAAATGCAGGCTTTAGGATTGACGGTTGAAAGAATTAGCGGTAATGACAGATACGGTACTTCTTTAGAGATTGCAAAGTATATAGATAAAAACTGCTATGATGTAAGTAAAATAGTTGTAAGCTACGGATATGGTGAAGCGGATGCTTTATCTATTGCTTCCACGGCAGCTAGAGATAAAATGCCTTTAATTTTGGTTAATAAAAATGTTATTTCAACAGAAGTTTATGATTGGTTAAAATCAGAGAGTTTAGAAGATGCCTATATTATAGGCGGAAATGGAGTTGTAACTGATGGAGTATTAGACAAAATTAATGTAATTACCTCAGCTAATGTAATAAATAATAGATTAGGCGGTAAGAATAGATTTGAAACAAATGCTTTAGTTATAGACAAGTTTTATGAAGATTTTATAGATAAGACGTATATAACTAAAGGATACGAATTAATAGATGCTTTGGCAGTAGGACCCGTAGCGGCTATAAATGGTAGCCCGGTAGTTCTGTCAGGTAATGATTTAAGTTTAGACCAAAAGGCAGTATTAGACAAAAGATATGGAAATGTTATAATAAGGACTGGCGGAGGAATTTCTGATACAGCAGTAAATAGCCTAGTACACTGCCTCCGTTAGGGGTGACAGGCACTTGTAAAATAATGTAGGCTTGTGGAATAGCAATAAGAAAACTTAACCATATCTGTGGAAAAACTACCGAAATTTATATTTCGGTAGTTTTTCGTAGTTAAAGAAAGTAGCTATCTCTCTGGCTTTATATCTTCATAAATATATTTATGTAGCTGATCTACAGTAGCTTCCATATCAGCTACTAAATACCATATGCCATCTATTGTTTTGTCATAAGAGTATTTTTCCTTAGGAAATCTTTCTTGACCCAAGGTCCTAATATTTGAAGAAAATACTTTTGAACCAAGCTTTATTATATCCATACTATTCATGCTTGTCTCAGTCAAAGGTAAAAGTTTAGAAACCACAGAAGGAAATTCCTTTGCCCCTAGTGACTGAATCTTTGCGAACATACCTGATAATATTGTTCTTTGCCTTTCAGTTCTCACAAAATCACCGCCAGCAGTATAACGTATTCGCGTATATGCAACAGACTGCATTCCATTTAAAGTCTGCGAGCCCGATTTTGAAATTCTCAATATTGATTTATTCTCAATAGTAGCAGTTTCATTCATATAGCTATTTATTAAACTAACTTCATCATCTTTAACATCTACAGTTACTCCACCAATAGCATCTATAATTTTCTCTAAATTGAAAAAATCAACCGTTGCATAATCTCTAATATTCATATCAAAATTTTCATTAAGAGTTCTTATTGCAAGCTCTGGACCACCATAAGCATATGCATGGTTAATTTTTGTCTCACCATGACCTTTTACTTTTACATAGGTGTCTCTCATAATAGAGGACATTTTTATTTTCTTGTTCTTCTCATCTATTGTAAGTATCATTATAGAATCTGACCTAGCTGGTTCCTTCTTATCTCTTCTATCTACACCGAATAGTGCAATATTTGTTATTTCGCTAGTCTCTTTCTTTTTTTGAGCTTTTTTAGGCTTAATTCCTAGATTATCATCAGTTGTTGAAATTGTTTTAGTTTCAATTTTACTAAGTTGATAAAGGGTGGACCCAAAGGCAGTCCCAGCAAGTAATGTAATCATAACAAATAAACTTAAAATAAATTTCTTAAAGGGTTTCATTTTTTTCTTTCTATTCATGTTTTATACCTTCCCATCATATGTACTAAATTGTAATTATGTTAATAGTAATAGATTATAACATAATTATTACTGTGATTTGTGAACATCATGTAACAACTAAGGTGTGGAGATAGGCTAATAGATGTTGAGCCTACTCAAACACACCTAGCAAATAAATGCATTGTTTATAAAAAATTAGCATTAGGGTGACAGGCACTTGTAAAATGATGTATATTCAGCGCATATTAGAATAAAGTATAAGTGAGGGGGCTTGAAAGGAGAATTTAAAATGAAGAATGGTATTGATTTAGAATTAAATGAAAATATTATAAACCCTAGATTATATGGATTTGTGGGGGATGGAATTTTTAATGATTCTATAGCCTTAGATAATATGTTTTTAAACATTTCACAGGGTTCAATTGTTAGATTCCCAATGAATAGTATTATAAGATTAGATACTAATGTTATTACAAATAGATCATGTAATATAGATTTTCAAAATAGTACAATATTGTGTTATTGTACTAATGGTTTGAAATTTAGTGGAGCTCTTAAAAATACATATTCAGTGACTTTAAATTATGTTGAACTAGCAACTAAAAATTCGTTAACACTAAATTCAACTATAGGTATTGAAGTTGGAGATTTAATTAGTGTTATATCTTCTGAATTATACGACACATCAAGATTGTATTATTTTAAGGGTGGGAATGCTATTATTACGAAAATAGTTGGTAATATAGTTTATTTCAATATCATATTTCCTTTTGATATGTTAGCGAGTTCTATTACTGTGAGTATATATAAGCCTGTAATAACAAAGATAAAAAACATTAAATTATTAGAAGGTAAAAATGATTTGAGGTCATCTTTGGCTGGATTATCAATAGAGTATGGTAAAAATATATGTTTAGAAAATATTAACACCAATGGATTTCATGCCAATATAACCCTTAAAAGATGTGTAAATTCTAAATTGAATTTTATTAGTACAGGAAATGCTAAAAATAAAAATACTGATCCTTGGGATGGTTATGGAATATGCATTTATAGTTGTAATAATTTAACCGGAAATAATATAATGACAAATAGCGGCCAGCATGGACTAACTTGGGGAGGTCAAGAGGTTAATTACGGATTGCATTTTGAAGATTGTGTTTTCAAATCAGAGGTTACAAATTATGGAGTAGGAGCACATGAAAATTTGCATAGTGCTATATTTATAAATGTAACAATGTTTGGAGCTAGTCTTGCCAATAATATAAATTGCATTAATTGTGAATTTGTACCTGCTGAAGTTGGAACTGTTGCAGTTTTGCTGGCTTGTGCTGAAAATCCTAGAAGGGCTAATTATAAATTTTCTAAGTGTAATTTCTCTAATCTGTCAATAGTACTTTTGGATTATCATCAGGTAGAGTGCCCCTCCCGCAAATATGTGGGCAATATTGTTCTTGAGGATTGTGAAAACTTTTCAATGTTAATGAAAATAAATACACAAAGCAAGGGTGTTAAGATAGCTGAGATTGATAGGATAGCTTTTAGTAGAGTGAAAAACTACTCTTTTAATTGTACCGATATTTTAGATTATTTAGAAATAAAGAATAGTGATAGTGAAAAAGATGGAGGGATTATTACTCAGTCTGCTATTAATTCTACATACCAAAAGATGAAAAACGTATATCTAGAAAATATAAGTATATGCAGAGGATATGACAATGTGTTCTTTGGTAATTGTGATTCTGTGGTTATTAAAGGATTTAGTTATAATGCGCTAGATAGGACAAATGGACAAGAGACATTTGCTAATGTAGGAAAAATATATTTGGAGAATTATGTTAATAGCTCTGCTGCAATAGGAATAAAGCTCACTTCCATAGGACAACTTATGATGATTAATTGCGAGATAATACTTGCTAATGCACTTACTAATGTTGTTAGGGTTGAGGCTAAGGGGGTAAAAATAGGGGCTGAGTATATGGACATAATCACTTCAACAAGCAATAAAAAATATAAATTACAAGTGAATTCTAGTGGTGTCCAAACCTTGAAACTAGTTGGTGACAGGCACTTGTAAAAGAATGTAAAAACGAACAAATGTATTAAAAATTAATAACTGTCAATAATATAGAAAATAAAAATTGACAGGAGATTGTTTGAATGGGAAGAAAAAAACTAGACTGGTATCCAGGAGCTATGTATCATGTTACAGCAAGAGGTAATCGTAAAAGTGACATTTTTAAAGAAGAAATTGATTTTGAATTATACTTAAAATGCATGAAAGAAGCATTAATTTATTATAAAAATTGTTATAGGATAATCAGCTATTGTTTAATGACTAATCATGTTCATATACAAATAGAAGCCAAAACAAAGCCTGTATATTTTTATATTGGTAGGATTAATACCTTTTATGCAAAGAATTTTAATAAGAAATATGATTTTATAGGTCACTTATTTCAAGCAAGATATAATGCAGAAATAATAGAGAGAGATGGATATTTTTTAGAAGTAAGCAGATATATACATTTAAATCCACTGAAAGCAAAAATGGTTGAAAAGCCAGAGGATTATAAGTGGAGCAGTTATGGTATGTATATTGGAGATAGAAAAGAAGAGTTAATAACTTCGAATAAAATCTTATCCTATTTTTCAAATGATAACAAGAGAAAAAGATACAAAGAATTTGTTGATAGTTTGGGTGACAGGCACTTGTAAAAGATTGTAAACTTTAATTTTATGTTAACTAATTTTAAGATAAAAAATGCACCATAATAAGAACAAATCTGTTCTTATTATGGTGACATGCACTTGTAAAAAAATTCAAAACTACTATTTTATAATAAGATTGACAATGTCTATATTATCTCCGCCATGATAGTTATCATCGTTTTGTAATTTAAAATCAAGTTTAGATATTCCGGTTACATTTAAATTAAAAATTTGTGGTAACTCTCCACATTTTAATTTGTAGGTCGCTAATATTTTATCGTCCCCTAGTACATTAAGGGTATTATCATATTTAGCACCATTATCATCTAATCCAATTAATCCATTTATGTTTTTGTAATTTCCACCTAAATTAAACGTGGTTTTTTCGTCTCGATAACACTTTAATATATATCCTTTATTATAATTTTGTCCTGCCATATTCATTGAGTTATTTATTAGTACAGGTTCTAAATTATATCCTCTATCTACATGAAATGGCATAATTGTATCACTCATGTATTGGTTAGTTGCATCATTACTAGTACTGGAAACTGAAGGCAAAACTGTATCATTAAAATCAATAATAGGATTAACGATATCAATATCATCTCTACCATGATATTGATCATCATTTTGAAATTTAAAATCAAGTTTTAACATTCCAGTTACATTTAAATCCAAAATTTGTGGCAACTCTCCACATTTTAATTTATAAGTAGCCAATATTTTGTCGTCCCCTAGTACGTTAAGAGTAGTATCATATCTAGCATAATTATCATCTAATCCAATTAATCCACTTATACTTTTATACTTCCCACCTAAATTAAATGAGGTTTTTTCATTTCGATAACATTTTAATTGATAGCCTTTATTATATTTTTGTCCTGCCATATACATTGAGTTATTTATTAGTACCGGTTCTGTATTATATTGTGTATCAGAATAAAATGGTTTAAGTATATCGCTCAAATATCTAAGTTCAGTTATATCACCTAATTGTTTAAGAGTTGAATTTGGTACTGCGCCACTTCCACCTAAAACGTCAACTTGTTTAATTTTAGTAATATTTTTGCGAATGAAGTCTTTGGTTAAGATACCTTGTTTCACATTGGTAAGTAAGACAGCTGATGAGGTTTTGGCTGCAAGTGCGGAACCTGATAGGGCATCCGGAAAATCTTCACCATTTGCTACATATATTCTAGAAAAATCAATATACTTAGCAAATTTATTTAGTATATTAATATTCCTTTCGTATTTATCCTTTCCAATTATTCGTTCAGCGTTAGGTAGTTGTTTTACTACATTATTACTGATTACTTGGCTGTCACCAATAACATAAGTCTTAGTTATATTTTTATTAGCTAAATATGTTTTTATACTATTGTCTATATTATCTTTAGATATTAATAATATAGGCATTCCTTTGATCGCTGCGATAGAAGAAATAGAAACAGCATCTGCAAAGTTAGATCCTGTCGTTATAACTACTTCCTTTGAGTCGCTAAGCTGTTGTGCTATTTTTGTTGAGGTAACATATCTATTAGCCCCTGCAAGTCTTATAGTCAATATATCCATTGAATTTAATTCGTTTTCAATGTTTAATGAAATTACACCAGTTCCACCTACTATGAAAACTTGACTAACATTTAACCTTGTAAGTTCATCTTTTGTAGCATCAGTTAATGAATCTTTTTTAATTAGAAGAATAGGTGCATTATATTTTTTTGACAAGGGGGCTGAAGATAAAGAGTCAGGAAAACTCTGGCCTGTAGCCATAATTGCATACTTAGAACTTGTCCATCCCGAACAGGAAGTATTTATTGAAGTTTGGTATCTATCACTTCCACCTATACGATGTGCAGGAGTAGATGCATATGCAACTATCGAAAAAGTGAAGGACAAAATTATTGTAGACGAGTATAGTGCTAGTTTTTTAAAATTTAACATTAATAAACCTCCTATATATTGTTGTAAGTTCAATATTCTACATTTGTTCCAAAAAAACCTTTAAATTGTATATATTATTCATTTTCCTTTATTAGGTGACATATATTTGCAAGAAAATGTAAAGTAATAAGGCGTTAAAATTAAGAAATATACATACTGTAGATTCAATATGCTAATTTGATTGTTAATAAATATAATAATAAAAAAGTAGTTCATAAATTTGAATTTTATGTTAATTAATTTTTAGAAGTATTTATAATGTTTTTAGAAAAAGAATGGGTTATCCCTTATGAACGGGAAAAATCCATTCTATTTTTTATTTTAATGGTAAATGTTAAGAAGGGTAGTTTACAGTTTGTATGCAGTAGTAACGTGTCGAAATACAGAGAATCATGGTATGATATCTATTAATATGCAATTGTTTATTTCAGGAGGACCTAGATAGAAGACAGAAAATGTCCATAAAATATGAAGTGGATGTTATTTAGAAGGTATGAAAGGTGGATACAATGGAGCAAAGTAAAGTTGTTGTTAATAATAATAAAACTAAACCCAAAAGAGTTAGATATATAGATAGTGGAAGAGCACTTGCCAGTTTTGCGGGAATAATATATCATGTGGCTTTAATTTTTAGTGCAAACTGGATAATATCTGTAAGTGAACAAAATCAAATACATGAACTTAAAGCATATACACAATACATTAACTTGTTTAGAATGCCACTATTTTTATTTATTTCAGGGTATTTTAGCATGTCGGTATTAAGCAGAAAAGGATCAAGTGAATTTTTAATTAACCGAGTAAAGCGAATAGCGATACCACTGGTATCTACAATGATTTTTCTAAATACATTACAGAGTTACGTTTCTAATTATTTGCTATACGGAAATCGTAGTTTTGATGGGTGGATATCGCAACTGTTGCCATGGTCATCTGATTTTAGTTTTTCTCATGCGTGGTATCTTTACTACATATTAGTATTCTCATTATTACTACTAGTGGTTGATTATAAAAAGATAATTTCGAGCAGAATTAAAAAATTGCGTAATTGTAATGGGTATTATTTAGATGTGGGTTTCATAATATTAACCATTGGTATAAGTGCGTTTGGATTACTTATATATAAGATAGTGCCACTTTCGCACGCTCTTATAGACATAATTGATATGACCATGTATTTGCCATACTTCGTAATAGGTTACGTCTGTTATGTAAACAAGGAGTTGCTTGAACGACTTGTAATAAATATTGATAAAAAGCGGGCACTTTATTTTTTCATTATGATTGTAGGGACGATGTCGGTGCTACTGATAATGCCAGATAGTTTTAAATACCCTAAATTTTTTATGAATCTTGTGTGTAGATATTATTCATTATTATTTGTGATTTATTTGCTTAATAGATTTTTAAACAAAGAAAATAAAGTTATTGATTATATGTCTAAAGCATCGTATGGCGTTTATATATTGCATCAGCCAATAATTATAGTGATTGGATATATTTATTTGAAATATTTTAATGATGTTTCACCATACGTTGGATTCATATCAGTTTTAAGTGCTTCAATAATACTTACATATTTGATAGAGTGGGCATTAATCAAAAAAACTAAACTTGGTAAGTTTTTGTTTAATGGTGCATAAAAGGTGACAGGCACTTGTAAGGTTTTGACAGGCACTTGTAAAATGATGTAAAATAAAAGGAGGAATTATGGGAAGTTTTAAATTTATGGAAACTAAGATAAACGGTATATATATAATTGAACCTAAAGTTTTTGGGGACAATAGAGGTTATTTTATGGAGACTTACAATAAAAATGACTTTTTTGAAGCTGGTCTTACAATGGAGTTTGTTCAAGATAATGAATCAAAGTCTAAAAAAGGAGTACTAAGAGGGCTTCATTTTCAAAGTAAACACACTCAAGGCAAATTAGTTCGTGTTACAGAGGGAAAAGTATTTGATGTAGCTGTAGATTTAAGAAGTGGTTCGCCTACCTTTGGGAAGTGGGAAGGGGTAATCCTTACTGCTGAGAATAAAAAGCAGTTTTATGTTCCGGAAGGATTTGCTCATGGATTTTTAGTTATGTCTGATGTGGCTGTATTTAATTATAAATGTACAGATTATTATGCACCACAGCACGATAGTGGATTACTATGGAATGATGAAGATATAGCTATTCAGTGGCCCTTAGATGGAATAGAGGATATTCTATTGTCGGACAAAGATAAACTTCAAAAGAATCTAAAAGATATAGAAATATCATTTAAATACAAAGGAGTGAAATGATTATGAAAACTTATTTAGTAACAGGTGGAGCTGGATTTATAGGCGCAAATTTTGTTCATTATATGTTAAATAAATATTCAGATATAAAAATTATAAATTTAGATAAATTAACCTATGCAGGAAATTTAGAGAATCTAAAATCTGTAGAAAATAATGCAAACTATTCTTTTGTTCAAGGGGATATATGTGACAAAGAGTTAGTAGAAAAATTATTCAAAGAAAATGATATTGATTATGTTGTGAATTTTGCAGCAGAATCACATGTAGATAGAAGTATAAAACATCCAGAGATATTTGTTAAAACAAATGTTTTAGGTACAGTAAATCTTCTAAATGTAGCTAAAAATGCATGGGAAACTAAAACAGGATTTAAAGAAGGCAAGAAATTCATGCAAGTATCTACGGATGAAGTATATGGCTCGCTAGGCAAAACAGGATTCTTCCTTGAAACTACACCACTAGATCCACACAGTCCATATTCTTCAAGCAAAACAGGCGCAGATTTAATGGTTAAAGCTTATTTTGACACCTATAAAATGCCTGTAAATACAACTAGATGTTCAAACAATTATGGACCATACCAATTCCCGGAAAAATTAATACCACTCCTAATAAATAATTGCTTAAGTCATAAAAATCTACCAATATACGGAGATGGAATGAATATAAGGGATTGGTTATATGTTGAGGACCATTGTAAAGCTATAGATATGGTTATAAACGGTGGCAGAGTGGGAGAAGTTTATAATGTAGGCGGGCACAACGAGCGAACGAATATGCAAATAGTTAAAACTGTTATAAATTATATAAATGAAAATGTAGATAGTTCAGTAACAGAAAAGCTAATAACTTATGTGGAAGATAGAAAAGGGCATGACAAAAGATACGGAATAGATCCAGCTAAGATAAAAAAGGAGCTGGGATGGTACCCAGAAACTACCTTTGAAGTAGGAATAAAAAAGACAATAAAATGGAATCTGGACAACAAACAGTGGATGAATAATATTACTTCTGGTGAGTACCAAAATTATTATAACAATATGTATGAAAAATAAGGAGTGAATTATGAAGATATTAATTACAGGATCAAATGGTCAATTAGGTAGAGAAATAGCAAAACAATATAAAGAGAAAAAAGATATAGATTTAATACTTACTGATGTGTCAGATCTAGATATAACAAATGTTTATAGGGTAAATAGTTTTGTATGCGAGAATAAACCAGATGTAATTATAAACTGTGCTGCACTTACGGATGTTGATAAGTGTGAGACAGAGATAGATATGGCATATAGGATAAATACAATAGGACCTAAAAACTTAGCCACAGCTGCAAATCAAATTGGTGCAGAAATTATTCAAGTATCTACGGATTATGTTTTTTCTCGTGAAATCAATAAATCACTAACAGAGTTTGACAAAGTAAATCCAGAAACTATTTATGGAAAGACAAAGCTTGAGGGAGAAATATTAGTTAAAAACCACAACCCTAAGCATTATATAGTTAGAACGGCATGGCTTTACGGCGATGGGAATAACTTCGTAAAGACTATGATAAATCTAAGCAAAACTAATAAGACGTTAAAAGTAGTTAATGACCAAAAGGGAACCCCTACAAGTACAGTTGATTTAGCTAGAGTTATAATAAAGCTAGTAGAAGACAAGAATTATGGACTTTTCCATTGTACTTGTAAAGGCGAATGTACATGGTATGAATTCACAAAAGAAATATTTAGACTTAAAGGTATTGATACAGAAGTTTTGCCTTGCACAACCGGTGAATTTCCAAGACTAGCTAAAAGGCCTGAGTATTCCGTACTTAGAAATTATATGCTAGAACTAACTACTGGCGATACTACAAGGAGTTGGCAGGAAGCAATTTGCGAATATTTAAGGTGACAGGCACTTGGGAATAGATGGGAGTAGGCGCAGCAACAGTCGCTTAAAAAATGGTGACAGGCACCTGGGAATTGGAGGGATATATGGAAAACAAAAGAGAAAAAGGCTATCTAAATAATATATCCTTGCTAAGGACGTTTGCTATTTTAATAGTTGTTTTAGGACATAGCATGATTGTTTACCAATACAACTGGGGTATTTATACTCCGGCTGTTAAATCAAGCTTTTTTAATGCATTAAAGACTTACATTGATGTTTTTCAAATGCCACTGTTTATTTTTATTTCAGGGTATATGTTTTATTATTGTAGGAAAGAGTGTAATAAATATAATAAGCTGAGTAAATTTTTGTCTAATAAAATAAAAAGACTATTAGTACCATATATTTGTGTTGCAGTTATGTACGTAGTGCCAATTAGAGTAATGACTGGTTATAAAGGTTACAGTGGCAATAATATATTTGAGATAATTTATAAATACATTATGACTGGCTTAGATGCTGGGCATCTATGGTACTTAATAGTCATATTTGAAATATTTATAGTTTTTTATTTATTTGAATTTATCATTAACAAAATAGGGGTACCTGCTAGCCTAATTGTAATAGCATGTGCAAGTATAATTAGCTTTAAATTCCCAGATGTTTTTCAAATTTCAAAATCAATACATTATTTTATGTTTTTTTATTTGGGCTACATTATTAGAAAGTATGAGCTGAATTTTAAAATCGAATTCAAAGGGAAAAAAAATACTCTTATAATTATAACTTTATTTATTTTACAGTTTGTATTTTTAGCTTTATCATATAAAATTTCTAATAGCAATATAATAGGTACATTATCTATAAATTTAATGTATTTATTAAGTAATATATTTTCTACTATTTTTTACTTCACTGTTTTATCAACAATAAGCACTAAATATAAAAGATTAAATAGTAATAAAATTCTAAAATTTTTAGATAGAGAAAGTTTTGCAATTTATCTTTTCCATTCTCCATTAATTTATATAGTTCTAAAGTATGTTGCAGATAAAAATATTTCTCCGTTTTTAGTGGTGCCCTCAATGTTTACTATTATTTTATTTGGGTCCATTGGAATTTCATATGTGATCAAAAAACGGTGACAGGCACTTGTGAAATTATGTAACGCGGCAGTCGCTTGTCAAATGAGGCGAATGGTGACAGGCACCTGAAAAAAACAGTAACGGGCTACCTTTTAGGTGGCCCTTTTTTGGCGTTTGCGGAAAAGGGTGACAGGCACTTGTATTATTTTATCAAAATAAAGGGATTTATATATATAGTATAGAATATAGAATGTTCATACATAAGATAACCATTAAACATCAAGGGGGATTTAGAATTATGTACAGAAAAACAAAAAAGTTATTTGCAATATGTTTAATATTTACGGTGCTACTTACAACGGTAACATTTCAAGGAGTAGTATCAGCGTCTACATTATTAGAAGGGAATGATAGATACGCAACCGCCCTAAGAATTGTACAAGCTGGTTGGACGCAGTCAGAGAATGTAATTATAGCTAGAGGAGATGATTTGGCAGATGCGCTTGCTGCGGCACCGTTAGCATACGCAAAGGAAAAGGCACCTATATTATTAACAAAACCTGGTGAACTTAAAGCAGAAGTTTTAAATGAACTTAAGGCATTAGGAGTTAAAAATGTGTACATAGTTGGAGGGACAGGGGCTATTTCAACAGCAGTAGAAAAAGATTTAAAAGACTTTAAGGTTACACGTATATCAGGAAATGATAGAGTTGACACTTCTTATAAAATAGCACTTGAAGCTTTTAAAGTGGAGCCAGAAGAAGTAGTTATTGCAAATGGGTTAGCATATTCAGATGCGCTTTCAATTTCATCAATAGCAGCTAGAAAGGGAATGCCAATACTACTTGTTGTTAAGAATAAATTAACAGCGGATCAAGCAAAGTACATTGAAGGCAAAACTGTTTATGCAATTGGAGGGACGGGAGTTCTTAGCGAAGAAGTTGTTAAAACAGCAAAGGCTACAAGAATATCAGGAGCAGATAGGTATGAAACAAATGCAGCAATACTTACAAATTTTGAACAAGACTATAATAGTATTTACATTGCAAAAGGTACAAACGATAACCTGGTAGATGCGCTTGCAGGTTCTGCACTTGCAGCTAAGGATAACAATCCTATAGTTTTGGTTGGTAGAAATTCTGAGATTAATGCAAAATTATCAGATGCTATAAGAAACAATATAAATGATAATAGCGAAGAAATTTTACTTGGTGGGCAGGTCTCACAATCAGCAGCAGATGCTATTGAAGTAATAAAAACGCAAATAAGTATATACAAAACTACAGATAATTTAAAGGTTAAAATAATATTGTCAAAAACAAAAGTTAAGCCTTTAGATACAATAAAATTCCAGATAGAATCAAATGATACATTACCTGATTTAACAAATAGCGATAATAACGTAATATTAATTAAGAGCAGAGTTGATGAGACTCAAGAGATATCATTACATCCAATTTATAATGAAAGTACAGGAAAGTATGAAGTAGAATATATAGTTCCTCTTGATATGTTAAAAGATGAATGGTATGTAGAAAAAATCATGCTAAAACATAATGAACAAATTAGAACTTATAATAATAGTTCTAATATTACATTTAAAGTAGATTCTATAGTAAGCTTCAATTCTAATGGAGGTTCAAATATAGAAAATATGTCAGTTGGGCGTGATGAGAAAGTAGCTACACCTTTAAATCCAGTTAGGACAAGCTATATTTTTGGAGGATGGTATAGTGATAATACCACTTTTGAAAACAAGTTTGATTTTGAAAATACAACTATAACGGAGGATATAACACTATTTGCAAAGTGGATAGTTGCTCCTCCTGTACCAACAACAAGTTTAAAAGCAGAATCATCTTCATATAATAGCATTGTGCTTAATTGGGGTGCAGTAAAGGAAGCAAGTGGATATGAAGTTTACAGGTCAACATCTGCTGCAGGAGCGAATTTGGTAAAATATACCACTACAGAAACTAGTTTTAAAAATAGTGGACTTGTATCTAATTATATTTATTACTATAAAATTAGAGCCTACAAAACTTATGATAAAGTGAAAGTATACAGTGTTTTCTCACCAATAATAATTGCAAAAGCAATACCAGCGAGGCCTATCACAAAATATGTTTATAATAATTTAGTAAAGTCCAATGGATTATACGCAAAATATGCAGGCTTAAAAGTAGAAATATTAGATCAAAGTAGTAGTAAATACTTAATAAAAAAATCTGATAGCTCGAAAATGTGGGTAGATTATAAAAGTGTTTCTGTGCCTTCAAACTCAGCTACTAATAAAGAATACTTAAACAAAAATCAACTGGAAACCTATGTTAATACAACAAGCACTTTCGTCAGTAAAACAAAGTACTTTACTTGGGTGGATACGGATAGGCAAAGGGTGAATATATTTACTGGTAGTGCGGGGCATTGGGTTTTACTAAAAGCATATTCTTGTGCTTCGGGTAACAATGTTACACCTTCAAAACGAGGATTATTCGCAGTTCAAGAAAAAGGGGGTTCTTTTGTAGCAGGGCCTGGAGTTATATGTAAATATTGGACAAGGTATAGTGGAAATTATCTGCTACATTCAATACTTTTAAGGACCTCTGGAGCAGTCTACGATGGGACGTTAGGGAAAAAGGCTTCTCATGGATGTATTCGTATGCCAGTAGATATGGCAAAATTCTTTTATGATAAAGTACCAAGAGATTCATTAATATGGGTAAATTAATAATAGAATAAAACAGTAACGGGCTACCTTTTAGGTAGCCCGTTTTGGTCGTTTATGGTCCAATTAAGAAAAGAAAGGTATTAAAATATCTGCTATTCTTTTATACCCCTTTGTGCTTGGGTGTAAATAATAAGGGGATGAATTTTTATCTCCTATAAGGACGGGTATTTCTAAACTATTTATCCATGTTGAGTTAAATAAATCGCATACTGAAATATTATATAATTTACCGATTTTCTTCATTACCTTCACGTAGTCTTCACTTATAGTCATTTCACCTTTATATGCGTTTGGTACATCATAAGTATAATTTTCATTAAACCAACCTCTTATTGGGGTTATTAAATATATTTCAATGCCCTTGTTTGTATTTGTAACTTTTTCAATACTTGATTGTAATGCTCCTGCATAATTTGCAGTATTAAATTTACTACCAATAGGTAAAACCTTACCAGGTAAGACCCCTTTTCTATGGTCATTTGCGCCACTAGTAATAGTAACTGCATCTATATTTTCGTAGTTATAATCATTAATGATTGAATATATTTCTGTCATATCATTACCATTTGCACCTTGATTATCAATAACGCAATTCAGCTTATCTCTCATATAACTTTGATAGCCTTTGACAATTACACCTTCCTCTTTACTGTTAGAATTATATTCCTTTTCATTATACCAAGTGATGGAGTCTCCAAATGTTACAAAGTTTTTATTCGCCCAGTTAGAAACAACTTTAAATGCACAATTGCCACTCATACTTCCATCAAATGTGGTAACAGTAATTAATGCAGTTCCTATACCTACTGCGAAAACTTTTCCTTTTGAATCAACTTTTACAATTTTAGTATTTGAAGAAGTCCATTTTGGAGATTCGTATTTTGCATTTGTAGGCTTTACAGTTGCTTTTAAAGTATGTGATTCACCCACCGTTAGATTATATTCCCAATCGTTTAGACTTACAGATGCAACCATAGCAGTAGGAATTGAATTGTGGATAGAGGAATCATTGGTAAAATAGAAAACAGAATATATTATTAAAACACACAAAATTAAGAAAAAAAACCCTCTATTTTTTAACATATATACCCCCTAAGCTAAACAAGTGTATTTATTGCAACACAAATATTTATTATACAGTGTAGTATAGTGTTATACAAGGAGGGTACATAAGTATTAGCCGATGCAAGAAAGATTAAAATCTATTTGTAGTAAGGTGGTTTTATTTGTCGAAAGCAATAAAATCATTAAATATTTTTAAAACTATTATGATATACTAGTTTGTAGTATAATAGGATTGTTGAGGAATTCTTGAAAGAGGTGGATAGTGTGAAAGCTTTAGGAAAATGGAAAAAGCCTATATTAATGCTAAGTGATGCAGTACTTATAAACCTAGCATATTTATTAGCTTTCTATTTTAGATATAATTATAGTGATTTTTGGTTTTATTCAGATAATTATATAGAAATAGCGTTAATTGTAACCGTAATCTACATTGCTTGTTTTTATATCTTCAAGCTTTATGAAAGTATTTGGAGCTATGCAAGTATAGATGAATTTATGTTGGCTATTGGTGGATGCTTTGCTGGTAATATTGGGGCTATTGTTTTTTTTAGTATATCTGGCCATAAATTTGCTTATGGAGTAAGTATAATAGCCGGTGTTTTTAGCATTATTTTTATAATTGGGTTTAGAATGTCCTTTAGAGTTTATAGTAGATTTGAGACTATTTTAAATTATAATGTAAATATAACAGATCGAAAGCGAGTAATGATAATTGGTGCTGGGGAAGCTGCAGCCATGGTTATAAAAGAAATGAAAAGTAGTAGCCAAAGTAAATATAGGCCACTCGCTGTAATTGATGATGAAAAGTATAAAAAAGGAAACAATATCTTGGGTGTGAAAATTCTTGGAAGCAGGAGTGATATTCCGAGAATTGCAGTGGAAAAAGATATAGAGACTATACTTATTGCAATTCCAACTATAGAGGATGAAGATAAAAAGAAAATTTTAGAAATTTGTAAGAAAACAAGCTGTAAAATAGAAATTATTCCAGGAATGTATGATATAATTGACGGGAAAGTTTCCTTAAATCAAATTAGAAAAGTGAATATAGAGGATCTCCTTGGACGTGAAGCAGTAACGCTTGATACGGAGGGTATAGCAAGCTATATTCATAATAAAACTATTTTAGTAACAGGGGGCGGAGGGTCAATTGGATCAGAACTTTGCCGTCAGATTATTAAATTTGAACCGAAAAAGCTGATTATTTTTGATATATATGAAAATAATGCTTATGATTTGCAAATGGAGCTTCAGTATAAATATCCGAAATTAGATTTGTTAGTATTAATAGGATCTGTTCGTGACAAGTTACGAATTGATAGTGTATTTAAGAAATATTTACCGAATATAGTTTTCCATGCAGCGGCTCATAAACATGTTCCACTTATGGAAGGAAGCCCTATGGAGGCAATAAAGAACAATGTATTTGGAACCTATAATGTAGCAGATTGTGCGCATAGGTATAACGCAGAACGATTTGTAATGATATCTACGGATAAGGCAGTAAATCCGACTAATGTTATGGGTGCTACTAAAAGAATGTGTGAAATGATTATACAATCTATGGATAAGATAAGTGAAACACGTTTTGTGGCAGTTAGATTTGGGAATGTACTTGGAAGTAATGGATCTGTTATACCACTATTTAACAATCAAATAGCTCATGGTGGACCAGTTACACTTACCAATAAATACATAACTAGATTTTTCATGACGATACCGGAAGCATCACAATTAGTGCTTCAAGCAGGAGCGTATGCAAAGGGTGGGGAGATTTTCGTTTTAGATATGGGGAAACCTGTTAAGATATACGATTTAGCTTGGGATTTAATAAAACTTTCAGGATTCATTCCAAATGAGGATATTAAAATAGAAATTACGGGTCTTCGCCCAGGTGAAAAACTTTATGAAGAACTTCTAATGAGCGAAGAAGGACTTATTAATACTAAACATGAAAAGATTTTTGTTGGAAAACCAACGTTTAGTGATTTAGGTGAGATGAAAGAGAAAATGAGTCAACTGAATCAAATTATCAAAAACAATGATATTGAGGGGTTAATGGATAAGATTGGTGAGATTGTGCCCAGTTATTCTAGAAAAGTCCACAGTGATGTAGCAGTTACAGAAGATAACTAATTACATATTTTAAAATAGGAAAGGGGAATAAATACAATGAAAGTACAACTTGCAAAACCAGATATAACCCAAAGAGAAATAGATGCAGTAGTGGAGGTTATGAAATCAGGAATTTTAAGTATTGGTCCTAAAATAAAAGAATTTGAAAAGAAGATATCGAAGGTTTCAGGACTTAAATATGCAGTAGCAGTAAACAGTGGCACAAGTGGTCTTCATCTAATAGTAAAAGCCTTAGGCATAGGAGAGGGAGATGAAGTAATTACACCATCTTTTAGTTTTGTGGCATCTGTTAACTGCTTTATGATGGAAGGCGCAAAACCAGTATTCGTTGATATAGACCCAAAAACACTAAATATGGATATTGATGCTATAGAAGAAAAAATAACTAAAAAGACAAAGGCTATTTTAGCGGTAGATGTTTTTGGTCAACCAATGGATATGAGAAAATTAAGAAAATTAGCTGATAAACATAATTTATATTTAATAGAAGATAGTTGTGAGGCTATTGGTTCTGTTTATGATGGCGTAAAGGCAGGGAGTTTAGCTGATGCAGCTGTTTATGCTTTTTATCCAAATAAGCAAATAACTACTGGTGAGGGCGGAATTATAGTTACTGATAATCAGAAAGTTGCTCAAATTTCAGAAAGCTTAAGAAGTCAAGGAAGAGCAATAACTGGTTTTTGGCTTCATCATGAAAGAATGGGATACAATTATAGAATGAGTGAAATGCAAGCAGCACTTGGATGCGTTCAAGTAGATAGATTAGATGAAATTATTGCTAAAAGGCAAAAAGTTGCTGGTATGTATAATAGTGAATTAAGTTCTATAGAGGAAGTAACAATACCTTATATAGACCCTAAGGTTACCACTATGAGTTGGTTTGTGTATGTAGTTCAAGTTGGTAAAGAGGTAGACAGAGATAAACTTATGCTTCATTTAAAACAAAATGGTGTAGGTTGTAGACCTTATTTTACACCAATACATGAACAACCATATATGGTAGAAAAGTTTGGGTTTACACAAGAAGATTATCCTATAAGTGCTGATATGGGTAGAAGAAGTATTGCGTTACCTTTCTATAATGCTATGACGTTAGACGAGGTACAGTATGTAGCTAAAGTTATAAGAGAAGGGATTATGCTATTTAAAATTGATGGGAATGGTTCAAGCACAACCGACGATGAACTTAATAGTATATTTCTATAGGTAACGTAAATAATGATGATTGTAAAGCGAATGATAGATTTTACTCTGAGTATAGTTGCTATGGTGGTGTTTTTTCCACTTTTAATAATAGTATCTATACTGGTTTATATAAGGCTAGGTTCACCGGTGTTTTTCACCCAGGATAGAGTGGGCAAAAATGGTAGGATTTTTAAAATGATTAAATTTAGAAGTATGAGAAATTCAAAGGATAAAAACGGTGAACTTTTAGCAGATGGCAAAAGATTAACGAGACTAGGCCGAGTTATTAGAAGTACCAGTATAGATGAACTTCCTGAACTTATAAATATAATAAAAGGTGATATGAGTTTGGTTGGACCTAGGCCCTTATTAGTAGAGTATATTACAAGATATAGTAAAAGACAGTTTAGAAGACATGAGGTTCTTCCAGGATTAACTGGGTGGGCTCAGATAAATGGAAGAAACATAATCTCCTGGGAAAAAAAATTCGAGCTAGATGTTTGGTATGTAGAGAATTGGTCTATATTATTAGATATTAAAATAATAATCATGACTGTTAGCAAAGTATTTAAGAAAGCAGATATTAATCAAGATGATAATATAACAATGGAAGAATTCATGGGAGATAAACATGGAGGTGAATAAATGCAAGATATTGTGATTGTAGGAGCTGGTGGATTTGCACGGGAAGTTGCATGGCTCATTGAGGATATAAACTCCAAAAACAAATTATGGAATTTAATTGGATATATTGATGAAGATTTGAATAATAGAGGTAAATTGCTAAATGGTTATAAAGTTTTAGGTGATTTCAAGGATATAAAAGTGGAAAATAGTGAAATATATTATGTTTGCGCAGTAGGAGATACACTATCAAGAAAAGTACTAGCAAAAAAAGCAGAATACATAGGTTTAAAACCAGCAATACTTATTCATCCAAGCGTAATGATTTCAAGACACGTTCAAATTGGTGAAGGGACGATAATTTGTTGTAGCAACATAATAACTGTTAATATACAAATAGGAAAACATGTAATAATTAATTTGGATTGTACAATTGGACATGACGCTATAATAAATGATTATGTAACAATACTACCAAGTGTAAATGTGTCAGGTGCTGTAACACTCAAAGAGGGTAGTAACATAGGTACAGGATCAGCTATAATTCAAGGCAAAAGTGTTGGCAAAAATTCCATCATAGGTGCTGGATCAGTTGTTGTTAAAGATATACCTGATAATTGTACGGCAGTGGGAGTTCCTGCAAAAGTAGTAAAATGGAGAGAATTAGATGAAAAAAATATGGATATTTAATCATTATGGAACAAATCAATTTTTAGAACATGGCGGAAGACATATTAATTTTGCAAAGAATTTAATTAAACAAGGATATGAACCAACTATTTTTGTTGCAAGCTCATTACATAATTCCGATATTAATTTAATACAAGATAATACTCTATTTTCGAGGGACAGTAGTGAAAAAGTACCGTTCGTGTTTGTAAAAACAGATAGCTATACTGGTAATGGAACTTCCAGAATTAAGAATATGTTCCAGTATTATTTTAGGCTTTTCAAGGTAACTATGAATTTTGAAAAACCAGATGTGATCATAGGATCTTCCGTTCATCCACTAGCTTGCGTTGCAGCAATTAAAATGGCGAAAAAATACAAATGCAAGTGCGTTGTAGAAATTAGAGATTTATGGCCTGAGTCAATAGTTGTATATAAAGGTATATCTAAGAAGAATCCAATTATTTGGTTGTTATATAAACTTGAAAAATGGATTTACAAAAATGCAGATCAATTGATTTTCACCATGGAAGGCGGTAAAGACTATATAGTTGGAAACGGCTGGGACAAAGAGCATGGTGGGGATATAGATATTAACAAGGTGCATCACATAAATAATGGTGTAGACTTAGATATATTCAATTACAATAAAAAGAAATATACTCTAAATGATGTTGATTTAGACGATGAGCACACATTCAAGGTTATTTATACGGGCTCTGTAAGGCTAGTTAATAATATTAGTATGTTAGTAGATACTGCAAGCTATATGCAATCTAATGGCTATACTGGTATTAAAATTTTAATTTATGGCGATGGTGATGAAAAGGAAATATTACAAAAACGTTGTAGTGATGAAAAAATAGAAAATATAGTGTTTAAAGGACAGGTTGATAAGAAGTTTATTCCATATATTTTGTCAAGGTCAGATTTGAACTTAATACATGTAAGACAGACTGATATAATGAAATATGGTTGTAGCTTAAATAAACTATTTGAATACTTAGCCAGTGGAAAGCCGATTTTGTCAAGTCTTATAGTGGGTTATGATTTGTTAGAAAAGTATAACTGTGGAGTGACACTTAAAAATATTACACCTCAGGCGATTAGCAGTGTAATTCTAAAGATTTATAATGCAACCAAGGAAGAATTAGATGATATGTCAAATAATGCACTAGAAGCTGCAAAAGATTATGATTTTAAAAAACTAACTGAAAAATTAATATGTATAATTGAAAGTAGAGATATTAGTCATAGGAAAAATTAGAATTTTAGTGGTGGTGTGAATAAAATGCAAAAGGTAAAAATGATCCTTACAAATAGATTTGATCCAGATGTAAGAGTATATAAAGAAGCCCAATATTTGGTTTTAAAAGGGTTTGACGTTGAAATATTATGTTGGGATAGAGAAAGCGAATATAAGAGTAGGGAAATAGAAGAAATTGATGGTATAAATATAAAAAGGTTTTTTCCTTATGCAAAAGCTGGAACAGGTTATAAACAAATTATACCTTATATTAAGTTTCTTAAAGAATGTAAGAACTATTTAAGAGGAAAAGAATATGATTATTTGCACTGTCATGATTTAGATGGGGTAATAGTTGGGAATCACATTAAAAATAGTAATAGCAAATTAGTATTTGATATGCATGAATTTTATGAAGTTCAGGGTTCAAAACAAAAAATAAGATACATTGTTAGGGCAATAGTAAATAATATGCAGATAAAATCAGATGCTATTATTTACGTAAATCAAATGCAGAAAGATGTTATGAAGAAAAAAAACATTAATAAACTTATATACATCCCCAATTATCCAATAGCTTCGGATTTTGAAAACTGCGAAAAATCAAAATCAGAAAAACTGCGAATATCTTATATAGGGGCAGTAAGGCAATATAATGAGCTCAAGAATTTGATGGATGCTTGCAATGATATTGATAATATAAAAGTATCAATTCATGGTACGGGTGTAGCATATAAAAAATTAAATGATATAAAAAATAATTACAAAAATATAGAGGTTACTGGGGTATATCATTTTTCTGAGAGTTCTAAATTATATAGTCAAACGGATGTATTATATGCAATATATCCAATGAATACTTTTCAAAATAGAAATGCGTATCCAGTAAAGTTTTTTGAAGCAATAATAACTAAAACACCCATAATTGTTAGTAAGGGGTCAATACTGGAAAAATTTATAATGGAAAATGATATAGGTTTTGTAGTTGATGGGAGCAATGTTTCTGAAATAACAGAACTAATAAGTTATATAAATAGCCATAGAAAATTACTTCAGGAAAAAACTGAGAATATAGAGAAGATACAATTTGATTTTAGTTGGGGAGAAGTAGTGAAAAATATGGATTCAATATATGAGAGGGACACAATATAATGTATGTCATAATTATATCACGTGGATATCCAACAAATAAATATAAGATGAACGGTATATTCGAATGGGACCAGGCTAGGGCGTTAGCTAAAGCAGGGTGCAAAGTGGTTTTTGCAGCAGTTGATGTCAGGTCCATAAGAAGATGGCGTAAATGGGGTCTTAAGCGTGATGAAATACAGGGAGTTAATGTTTATGTTATGAATCTTCCTTGCGGAAGACTACCTAAAGTGATTGTGAACAAAGTTATGAGTATAGGACTAAGAATTCTATATAAACTTATACTAAAGGAGCTCGGCAAACCGGATGTTCTGCATGCACATTTTGCTGAGGTTGGTTACGTTGCATCCATACTTAAACAACAAATCAATGTGCCACTTGTTATAACAGAGCACTCATCACTTATAAATAAACCTATAATAGATAAAAGACTCATTAACATTGCAACACAGGCATATTTAGAAGCGGATGCTGTTGTTGCTGTAAGTCCATCACTTGTGAATGCGATAAAAGATAAATTCAACATAAAAGCCAGCTACATTCCTAATGTAGTTGATACTGATATATTTACATATACACAAAGAGAAGATTGCATGCCATTTAACTTTGTTTCAACTGGAAATCTAATTATAACAAAAAGAATGGATTTGACCATTGAGGCTTTTTATAGTGCTTTTCAGGATTTTCCGCAGGTTACCCTTACCATATTCGGTGAAGGTAATGAGAGAACCAAATTAGAAGAGATTATAAAAAAGTATCAATTAGAAAGCAGAGTTGTACTTAGGGGAATTTGTTCCAGGGAAGTTATTAGCGAAAAACTGAAAAATAGTGATTGTTTTGTCTTAGCTTCACGTTCTGAAACCTTTGGGGTTTCTTATATTGAAGCATTAGCCACAGGGGTTCCTGTTATCGCTACTAAGTGTGGTGGTCCCGAAACATTTGTTCATGAAGGTAATGGAATTTTGATTGTGGTTGATGATTTTGATTCGCTAGTAGGTGCAATGAAATACATGTACAAAAACAGCAAAATATTTGACAGGGAGAAGATATCTGACCAAATAAAAAGTGAGTTTTCTCCAGAGCAAGTTTCGATTAAGTTAATCGAAACATATGAGGAAGTTTTGAGAATGAATGATTAATAAAGGGTGTGATTTAAATAGAACCAAATTCAAGCAAATTCATGAAAAACTTAGTTGGATTTTCCGTTGGCCCCATAGTGGGTGCTATTATAGGGTTTATTACGGTTCCTATTACAACTTATTTGGTGTCACCCGATGATTTTGGTAAAGCTGCCATGTACACTATGGGTTATACTATAAGTTCATTATTTATATTTTTAGGATTAGATCAAGCTTTTGTAAGAGAGTATAATGAACAGGTTAATAAAAATAATTTATTTTGGAATGCACTGTTTTTTCCGTTGTTGTTCTCTTTTATATTGGCTCTTATTTATATAGTTTTTTATAAATCTATATCACTTCTTATGTTTGATAGCGTAGAGAAGTATGTGATAATACTACTAGCAATATCATTACCCTTTGCCATAATAGATAGATTCAATTTACTTGTATTAAGAATGGAAGAAAAAGCTAAAATATATTCACTTGTTAATATACTAAATAAATTATTAGGCATCATAATATTAATCCCATATTTAATATTTATTGATAAAAGTTTTAAGGGGATCATAATTGCGGTTTTTATAAATTTAGTTATAGTTTGTATAATAGAAAGTTATCTTGTAAAACATATTTGGAAACTTAACTTTAGATTTGATAAGAAATTGCTCCAAAAACTATTTAGATTTGGATTACCGCTAGTACCCGCTACAATTATTGGATGGGTTTTTATTTCTATGGATAGAATTGCACTAAGGCAATGGTCCACATTTAATGAAATTGGAATATATTCAGCAGCATTTAAAATAGTTGCAGTTTTGTCAATACTGCAACAAGCATTTTGTACATCGTGGGTTCCCACAGCACTAAGATGGCATAAAGAAAAGGTTTCAAACGATAAATACGTACAAGTTAGTGAAACTATCTTAACTGTAATGGTTGTATTATTTTCGACTATTATACTTTTTAAAGACCTAATAATAAAATTACTTTCTTCAAATTATAGTAGTGCCGCAAATAGTGTTCCTTTTTTATTAATGTTTCCTATTATGTATACAATATCTGAAACAACAACACTTGGGATTACTTTTTCTAGGAAAACTCATTATAATATAGTAATATCACTTATAGCAGCTCTTACTAATTATACAGGAAATTATTTTTTAGTCCCAAGGTATGGTGCAGTTGGAGCTTCTATATCAACGGGAATTTCATATATAGTATTTTTTTGGATGAGAACACTAATATCACGAAAGTTATGGTTTAAATTTGGAATTAAATTATATATAATTAATACAATTTTAATGCTATTACTCTCATCATTTAGTGTAATAGTCAATAATATATTCATTAATATATTTATTGTTTCGCTGATCTTATTTGCAAATAGACGTTGTATTTTAAAAATATTTCATCGGATTAAGACATGGATATTAAAGTAAGAGGAGGCTATTGTATGGAAGAAGAATTTTCATATAGAAAATATATTAACTCGGATTTTAGTAGTTATTGTGATTTATTTCAAAATGTTTATTCTCACGAAATAAATAGTGAATTTTTTAAGTGGAAACATAATTTAAACGGTTCAATTAATAAGGAGCCTTTTATTTATTTAGTATTCAATAAAACTGGTAATCTTATAGGCGCAAATTCGTTTTTCAAAAGTAAATTTAAGAAAAACAATAAAATATATACTGCAATCCAATCCGGTGATACAATGGTTCATATGGATTATAGGGGGAAAGGAATTTTCAAGAAAATAATTGTATTTGCAATGGAAGATTTAAAGAATTATGGATTTGATTTTATATTTGGATTTGCAAATAATAACTCACATCCTGGATTTATTAAACTTGGTTTTAAATCCATGTATAAAGTAAATAATTATTTAAAGATATTAAATTATGAACTAATCTTTAAAAACAAATTAAGACGTATACCGTTTGGGGGTCTAATGGGTAAGTCCATAGATAATTTTAAAAAAAATGTTGAATTTAATTCAAAATACAGTGTAATGATGACTACCAGTATCACAGAAGAAATGATAAGTTTTATTTCTTCTAATATGAACAATGAATTAGGACAAATTAAAGATGAAGCATTATTAAATTGGAAGTATGTGAATAATCCAAAACCAAATTATGAAATGCTTATAATAAAGAAAAATTCAATTATAGAAGGAGTTTTCATTGTTAGAATAGAAAAGGATGCTATGAAAAGTGTAACTGTGATGGAATATTTCATCAAAAATAATGAGGACGTACATAAAATCCTAAAGGCTGTAATCCAGTATTATAGAAATGAAAATATGGGTTACTTAAGGAGTTGGGAATTAGGTTCTAGTGTATATAAGGATGCCTTATCAAAAAATCACCTAATTAAAAAAAATTTAGAAATATACTTTATAGCTAAATTAATTAATGAATCAGCAACTGAAGTTTTAGACTTAAATCTTTGGCATATTGTTAATGGAGATGCAGACACTGTATAAAGCTTATTTTGGAGGGCTATATCTATGAAAATAAAAATTAAGAGTGCAATTAAATTTCTTTATTATAAGTTATATGAGATGATAAATTATTTTTATATAATTAATTTAAAGAAAAAAAATAAGTTTGCCAGCGGTAATGTTATAAGTAACAGTTTAGAAGGTGAAACTATTATAATACTTGCACCACATATCGATGATGATATTATAGGATGTGGGGGAGCAATTATGAAATATTTATCAGAAAACAAAGATGTTTATATAGTCTATTTAACTAATAGTGGTAAACAAGGAAGTAAGACTGAAAAAACCAAGGTAATTGAAGAAAGAAAATTAGAGGCTATTGATGTGGCTTATGCATTAAATATTAAAAAAGAGAAGCTGTTTTTTTTAAATGGAGAAGATGGCGATTTAATTAATTCAAATATAGATGATGAACTCCAGAAAATTACTGATTCTGTTAATCCAGATACGATTTTCATGCCATGTTTCATTGACTCTCACAACGATCACTTTGCTGTCACTGAAATATTAGGACGCTTAAATACTAAAAAGCGCGGTATGTTTTCAAATGTTAATTTATATTTATATGAATCTCAAAGCCCCTTAACACCGCTATATTCAAATGTATTTTTAGATATTACAGATATTTATGAGAAGAAAAAAAAGCTTATAAAACTTTACGTTTCTCAAACATCTGACTTTAAATTTACGTATTACATGAGCAAAATTAATGGTTGTGCATTTAATAGCAAACCCTTATGTGAGGTATATTTAAAAACTAAATTTTCAAATTATTTTAATTTGTATAATAAACACTGCGGTAGTTTTGAAAATTATTTAAAAATGAAAAATAAGATTATTCCATTCAGATATAATGACAGCTTGATTAAAAGTTATAAAAGTAGTTTAGAGCAAAAATCTATATTAAAAGAATTGTAAGGAGGAAAAATAAAAATGTTTAAGTTAAAAGATGAATTATTATTAAAATTAAAAAATAAAACAGCTAGACTTGGAGTGGTGGGTCTTGGTTATGTGGGACTTCCACTAGCTGTAGAAAAGGCTAAGGTAGGATATGAAGTAATAGGATTTGATGTTCAAGATAAAAAGGTAAAAATGGTAAATGAGGGACGTAATTATATTGGTGACATTGTAGATTCAGATTTAGCTGGACTCGTACAGGATGGAAAACTTAGAGCCACTACAGATTTTAGTTTTGTTAAGGATGTTGATACAGTATGTATAGCAGTTCCCACACCACTAGATGTATATAAGCAACCGGATTTATCATATGTAGTTGAATCAACTAGAAGTGTAGCTAAGTATTTACATAAGGGAATGCTGGTAGTGCTTGAAAGCACTACATACCCAGGTACAACTGAGGAAGTACTAAAACCGATACTTGAAGAAACAGGCTTAAAATGTGGAGTAGACTTTTTCTTAGCATTCTCTCCAGAGCGAATTGATCCAGGTAATAAACAGTTTAATACAAAAAATACTCCAAAGGTAGTAGGAGGATGTACAAAAGACTGTACTGAAGTAGCAGGAATGCTTTACAGAAGTGTTTTAGAGGGAGATATACTAGAAGTGTCTTCTCCAGCAGTAGCTGAAATGGAAAAAATTCTTGAAAATACTTTTAGAAATGTGAATATAGCACTAGCTAATGAAATGGCTATTTTGTGTAAAAGGATGAATATTGATGTTTGGGAAGTAATAGACGCAGCTAAAACTAAACCTTATGGATTTATGCCCTTCTATCCAGGTCCAGGACTTGGAGGACATTGTATACCACTTGATCCCTTCTACTTAGAGTGGAAAGCAAAGGAGTTTGATTATCATACTAAATTAATAGAAGCTTCAGGTATAATCAATGATTATATGCCTGAATTTGTTTTAGAAAATGTTATGAAGCTTTTAAATAGTCAAAAGAAGGCATTAAATGGTGCAAAAGTACTTATTATGGGTGCAGCTTATAAGAAGGATATAGATGATATGAGAGAATCACCAACACTTAAGGTTATTGATCAATTAGAAAAGAATGGTGCTGATATAATGATAAATGACCCATTTATTCCTACATTTATGCACAAGGGTAAAGAATATGTATCAGTAATTTGGGAAAATGAAATAAAAAATGCAGATATAGTAATAATAACTACAGATCATAGTGATTATGATTATGAAAGAATTGTAGCAGAAGCTAGTTTATTATATGACACTAGAAATGCAACAAAAAATGTTATAAGTAATAGAGAAAAGATAAATAAACTTTAAAAGAAAAAAATATGGCATGCAAACATTGTAAATTAGTTTAGAATATTGCATGCCAATATTTTAGAAAAATATAATAGGGAGGAATTCAAATGAAAAAAATAAAAATTGCAATTATAGGGTGTGGAAGAATATCTTACAAACACGTGGAGGCTATAACAGAAAATAGTGATGAAATTGAACTTACAGCAGTTTGTGACGTGTTAGAAGCTAATGCTAATAGTAAAAAAGATGAGTACATAAAAGCAATTGGTGAAAGTGCGCACGTAAAAGTGTATACTGATTATAAGAGAATGCTTGAGGAAGTTGATATTGACATGGTTTCTATAGCTACAGAGAGTGGATACCATGCTGAAATAGCTTTAGATTGTATGAATAGTGGAAAACATGTAATTGTTGAAAAACCAATGGCTTTATCTACTGTGGATGCAGATCGAATGATCCAGTGTGCAAGAAAAAACAATGTAAAACTTTGTGTTAATCACCAAAATAGATTTAATGAGCCAATACAAAAATTGCGAGCTGCAGTAGAAGAAGGCAGGTTTTCAAAACTCGTTAATGGAACGGCAAGAATTCTTTGGAATAGAGATATGGGATATTATACTAAGGCGCCTTGGAGAGGAACATGGAAACAAGATGGCGGTACACTAATGAACCAATGTATTCATAATATTGACTTGTTACAATGGATGATGGGCGGAGAAATAGATACTGTTTATGCTCAGTGTGGTACTTACCTTCGAGATATAGAAGCTGAGGATTTTGGAGCAATAATTATAAGATTTAAAAATGAATCCATAGGTATAGTTGAAGGCTCTGCTTGTGTTTACCCTAAAAATTTAGAAGAGACATTAAGTATTTTTGGTGAAACTGGTACAGTTTCTATTGGTGGGCTAGCAGTTAATTCCATAGAAACTTGGAAATTTGCAGATAATGTGGAAACTGAAGAAGAATTATTAACGCAGCATAAGGGTGATCCAGATTCAGTATATGGCTCCGGGCATACTCCGTTATACAAGGATATGATAGATGCTATAAAATATAATAGTGAACCACTCATAAATGGAGAAGAAGGTAAAAAAGGTATGTCTATTATACTTGCGGCTTATAAATCAAGACTTACAGGACTTCCAGTTAAATTCCCAATGGGAGATTTCTCAACCTTGGAAATGGAAAAATAATTTTAAAATGTCATATGAAAAGAGGTTATTTATATGAATTATGTTTCAGAAAAAAGCAAAGTTGGAAGCAATGTGACAATAGGACATTTTGTAGTAATAGAAGATGAGGTAGTTATAGGAAACAATTGTGCTATAGGATGTAATGTAGTTATATACCCGGGAACAATTATAGGCGATAATGTTAGAATAGATGATAATTCGATAATAGGTAAACAGCCTATGAGGTCTGTAAACAGTATATTCAAAAGTGAAGATGAATTACTTCCAGCTAAAATAAGTGAAGGTTGTCTTATAGGGGCAGGTGTAATAATTTATTGTGGATGCGAAATTGGAGAGAAAACACTTATTGCTGATACCGCTGTAATAAGAGAAAATGTAACAGTAGGCTCAAAAACAATTATTGGCCGTGGAACTACTGTTGAAAATTTTTGCAAGGTTGGTTCCAATTGCAAAATACAGACTAATGTATATTTAACTGCTTATTCAGAGGTAGAGGACTATGTATTTATCGCACCTTGCGTTGTAACTTCTAATGATAATTATGCAGCAAGGTCAAGTGAAAGATTTGGTAAATTCAAAGGTGTAACTATAAAAAAAGGTGGTAGAATTGGTGCAGGAGCAGTAATTTTGCCTGGGAAAATAATATATGAAGATGCTCTAGTTGCAGCAGGTAGTGTAGTTACAAAGGACGCGCCAGCAGGTAAAATTGTAGTTGGAAGTCCTGCTAAAGTAATGCGTAATGTACCAGAAGAACAACTTCTTAAAAATCAATAATAACAAAAAAAGGAGAATATTTATATGGAAGTGAAATTTTTTACATCTAAGCGTGAATATCATGAAAAAAAAGCTGAATTTGATACAGCTGTTTTATCTGTAATGGAAAAAGGAAATTTTATACTTGGCGAAGAAGTTAGGCTATTAGAGGAAAGTGTAGAAGCCTTTACTGGAGCTAAATATGCTGTAGGCGTGGCATCAGGAAGTGACGCTCTAACTATTACAGCGGATATTCTTGGATTTAAAGAAGGCACAGAGGTTATTACATCTCCATTTACTTTTTTTGCATCTGTGTCATGTATTACTAGAAATGGTGCAAAACCAGTTTTCGTGGATATTGATGAGGATACCTTTAATATTAATGCAGAAGCTATTGAAGAAAAGATCTCAAAAAATACAGTAGGAATCTTGCCAGTGCATTTATTTTCACAAATGGCAGATATGGATAAAATAATGGAAGTGGCAAAAAAACATGATTTAAAGGTATTAGAAGATGCTGCAGAGGCTTATGGTATGAGATGGACTGGTGAGGGAGAAACTTCAAGACATTCGGGTACTATTGGCGATTTTGGGATTTTTTCATTCTTCCCAACCAAAACATTAGGAGCCTTCGGAGATGCTGGAATGATAGTAACTAACGATGATAAATTATATGAGCTAGCAAAAGCATACCGTGTACATGGTGCAACTAAAAAATACCATCATGATTATGTAGGTTATAATTCAAGACTTGATACCATGCAAGCAGCAATACTCCTAGTGAAAATGAAATATATTAAAAATGTTATTGAAAAAAGAGCAATTATTGCAAAATGGTATGATGAAGCGTTATCAAATATACAAGCTGTAAAAATACCAAAAGGTAAATTTAATCAAGAGTCCGTATATTATGTATACAATATTTTAACAGAAAAAAGGGATAAACTCGCAGCTTATTTAAAAGAAAATGGGATTCAAACTAGTATTTATTATCCTAGACCACTACATATGCAAGAGTGTTTTGTGGAGCTTGGATATAAAAAAGGTGATTTTCCAGTATCAGAAAAGATTAGTGAGCAAATTTTAGCACTACCAATTTACCCTGAAATTACAAAGGATGAAGTGGACTATGTATGTAATTGCATAAAAAAATTTTTAAAGTAGAAAATAAAAGCAGCTGATTTATAGGAGGAACCTCTATGATTTATGGTGAGGAATTAAAACTAGTACAAAATACTGAAATAAATATATTAGTGGAAATCATTAAAGTATGTAGTGAAAATAACATTGAATATTTTATAGTTGGGGGGACTGCATTAGGTGCAGTTCGCCATGCAGGCTTTATTCCTTGGGATGATGATATAGACATTGGTATGACAAGGGATAACTATAATAAATTTTTGGAGGTTGCAGAAAATCAGCTAGATAAAGAGTTCTTTTTGCAAACAGTCCATACAGATTGTGAGTCACCATTTCATTTTGCAAAAGTTAGAAAAAATGGAACAAAATTTGTAGAGTATTATTGCAGAAATCTTAATATTAACCAAGGTATATTTGTGGATATATTTCCTTATGACAATATTCCGGATAATGTTCATTTGAAAAAAATACAATACATAAAAACCATAATACTATCTAATCTATTTATAGCAAAAAGTGTAAAAGAACCAAGTTTAGAAGCTACTACTAGAAAAGATCGTATTAAACATATAACTCGGCATTCTCTTCACTATGCATTAAAAGCTATACCTAAGAATTTACTCTACAAAATGTTAGATAAAGAAATTCAAAAGTATAATTCCATTAACACATTATCCAAATGTTATGTTAGGACACCAGCACTCCTAATTAAAAATGAGTTTCTATATCCACTAAAAAATATAGAATTTGAGGGCATGATGGTTTGTGCACCATATGATTGTCATTCCTATTTATCATCACAATATGGAGATTATATGAAACTGCCTCCAGAAGAAAAAAGGCATGGACATAAACCTTATATTTTAGAAGTGTAAAGGTAAACAAAATCAGATAATTTAAAAAAACGAAGGAGGAATTATTCAGATGAAGAAAGTAATAACATACGGAACTTATGATCTTTTTCATGAAGGGCATTTTAAATTACTTGAAAGGGCAAAAAAATTAGGGGATTACCTAATTGTTGGAGTTACTACTGAAAATTATGATGATAGCCGTGGTAAATTAAATGTTCAAGAGGGCTTGATGAAGAGAATAGAAAATATTAAGGCTAGTGGACTAGCTGATGAAGTAATAATTGAAGAGTATGAAGGACAAAAGGTTAACGACGTACTGAAATATAATGTGGATATTTTTGCAATAGGTTCAGATTGGACAGGTAAATTTGATTATTTAAAAGAATACTGTGAAGTAGTCTATTTAGAGAGAACAAAAGGAGTATCAAGTACACAACTTCGGGCTAATAATAATGGTATACTTAAACTAGGTGTTGTTGGAAACGGTAGAATAGCAACTAGATTTATTAAAGAATCAAAATTTGTTAGTGGGGTAAATGTTGAGGGTGTGTTTGGACGAAATGAAGAATCTCTTAAAGAGTTCGTGCAAAAACAAGAGCTTGATTTTTACTGCACAAATTATGATGAATTTCTTGAAAAGGTAAATGCTGTTTATATAGCATCTCCACATCTTACTCATTATGACTATGCAAAAAAAGCACTAGCTAGAGGCATAAATGTACTATGTGAAAAACCAATGGTTTTATCTAAAATTCAATCAGAAGAATTATACAAATTAGCAGAGCACAATGGATGTGTTCTTATAGAGGCAATAAAAACTGCTTACTCACCTGGGTTTATAAGACTCATAAGTGTTGCAAAAAGTGGACTTATTGGCAAGATAAAAAATATAGATGCCACATTTACTAAATTAATAGAAAATAGTGGGAGGGAACTAGATAGTAACGCTGCTGGTGGAAGTGTAACTGAACTAGCATCATATCCATTACTTGCAATAATCAAGCTTTTAGGTGAAAACATCGAAGAATTTAAATTTTACTCTTATTATGATAGTGAAAAAAACGTAGATTTATTTACAAAAATCAACTTAAAATATAGTGATGCAATTGCCACAGCTAAAGTAGGTCTTGGAGTTAAATCCGAAGGTGATTTAGTGATATCAGGAACTAAAGGGTATATTTATGTACCATCTCCATGGTGGAAAACAGAATATTTTGAAGTGAGATTTGAAAATTTTAATGATAATAAAAAATACTTTTATAAATTTGAAGGTGATGGACTAAGATATGAGCTTGCTGAATTTATATCTATGATAAACCTTAAAAATTATAATACATATAAATTAACACCTTCTGAGTCTATTACAATTAGTAATGTTATTGAACAGTTTAGATTAGGAAATAATATAAGTATGATTTAGGAGATTTATACATCTTAAATTTTTGTAAATGTGATAGATTAATTAAATTTTTTCTGAATATTATGATATACTAAATTGTACTAACATGAAATTATAATAAAAGGGGATTAGTATGAAGATTTTAGGGAAATGGAAAAAACCAATGTTAATACTAAGTGACGCAATACTAATAAACTTAGCATATGTATTAGCACTATTTTTTAGAAATAATTATAAAAATTTCAAGTTCTATTGGAGTGATTACAGCCAGATAGCTTTAATTGTGACAGTTATATACATAACTAGTTTTTATTTATTTAAACTTTATGAAAGTCTTTGGAGTTATGCAAGTGTAGATGAATTTATGTTGGCTATTGGTGGGTGCCTTACAGGTACTATAGCAACCATTATTTTTATTAATATTTCTGGGCATAAATTTGCCTATGGGGTAAGTATACTCGCTTGTGCTTTTGGTATTATTTTTATCGTGGGCTTTAGAATGTCTTTTAGAATTTATGGTAGATTCGAAAGCATTTTAAATTCTAATATGAATATAAGTGATCGAAAGAGAGTAATGATAATTGGTGCAGGGAAAGCTGCAGCGATGGTTATAAAAGAAATGAAAAGCAGTAGTCAAAGTAAATATAGACCTGTAGCTGTTATTGATGAAAAAAATTATAAAAAAGGAAGCAATATTATGGGGGTAAAGGTTCTTGGAAGTAGGCAAGATATACCTACCATAGCCAAAGAGAAAAAGATAGAAACCATACTTATAGCTATTCCAACAATAGATGATGAAGATAAAAAACTAATTTTAGAAATATGTAAAACAACCCATTGTAAAGTAGAAATTATTCCTGGCATGAGTGACATAATAGATGGAAAGGTTTCACTAAATCAAATTAGAAAAGTGGATATTGAGGACCTCCTTGGACGTAAAGCGGTAGTTCTTGATATGGAGGGTATAGCAAGTTATATAAAGGATAAAGTAATTCTAGTTACAGGGGGTGGGGGATCTATTGGCTCTGAACTCTGTCGACAAATTATTAAATTTGAGCCGGAAAAGTTGATTATTTTTGATATTTATGAAAATAATGCTTATGATTTGCAAATGGAACTGCAATATAAATATCCGAAATTAGATTTAATAGTACTAATAGGATCAGTTAGGGACAAGTTACGCCTTAAGGATGTCTTTGAGACATATTCGCCCAATATAGTTTTCCATGCAGCTGCTCATAAGCATGTTCCGCTAATGGAAGAAAGCCCAATGGAGGCTATAAAAAACAATGTATTTGGAACTTTTAATGTGGCAGAATGTGCACACAAGTATAATTCTGAAAGGTTTGTTATGATATCCACAGATAAAGCAGTAAACCCAACTAATGTTATGGGTGCTACTAAGAGAATGTGCGAAATGATTATACAATCAATGGATAAAATAAGTAAAACACGTTTTGTAGCAGTTAGATTTGGCAATGTTCTTGGAAGTAATGGGTCTGTTATACCACTATTTAAAAAACAAATAGCTCATGGGGGCCCGGTCACAATTACTGATCAAAATATAACTAGATTTTTCATGACAATACCGGAAGCGTCGCAATTAGTGCTTCAAGCAGGAGCATATGCAAGCGGTGGAGAAATATTTGTGTTAGACATGGGAAAACCCGTTAAGATATATGATTTAGCTTTTGATTTAATAAGACTTTCGGGATTTGTTCCAAATGAGGATATTAAAATAGAAGTTACAGGTCTTCGTCCAGGTGAAAAACTTTATGAAGAGCTTCTAATGAGTGAAGAAGGACTTACTAACACTAAACACGAAAAAATTTTTATTGGCAAAGCTACCTTTAGTGATTTAGACGTTATGAAAGAGAAAATGAGTGAACTGAGTGTTGTTTTAGAAAAAGATGATTTGAAGCTATTGTTAGAAAAAATAGAAGAAATAGTTCCAACATATAAAAGAAACATAATAGAGCGTGAAAT
This sequence comes from Clostridium sp., assembly GCF_050717635.1. GTDB lineage: Bacteria > Bacillota > Clostridia > Clostridiales > Clostridiaceae > Clostridium_AD. The sequence goes on along the minus strand of NZ_JBOITO010000038.1, from coordinate 37,370 downwards.
TGCAGCTATGGCTGATTAAATAATAAAATTAGGAGTGATAGTATGGGACGATTTATGGATGTTCTAGTTAGCATATTTATATTAGTGTTATTATCACCACTGTTTTTAGTTATAGGCTTTTTAATAAAATTAAACTCAAAAGGGCCAGTGTTTTTTATTCAAAAAAGAATAGGTAGAAATAATAAGTTATTTAAGTTCTATAAATTTAGGACAATGAAAATTGGAACTCCTAATGTTGCAACTGATAAACTTTGCGGTTCGAAAAATTATGTAACACTAATTGGAAAATTTCTAAGAAAAAGTAGCCTTGACGAACTTCCACAATTTTTCAATACATTTAAGGGCGATATGACCTTCGTAGGGCCAAGACCTGCACTTTATAATCAGTATGAACTTAAGGAGTTGAGAACAAAAGTAGGAGTTCATTTATTACTTCCAGGTCTTACTGGGTGGGCGCAAATTAATGGTCGTGATAATAATGATGATTATAAGAAAACAGAATATGACTTATATTATTTGAACAATAAATCTTTTTTACTTAATATAAAAATATTATTCAAAACGGTATCTAAAGTTTTAAAAGCAGAGGGAATTGTAGATGATGGTGACAAAAAAGAATCTCTGAAGAATGTTAAGGGGAAATAGATGAGAAATATTTTAATTACAGGTGAAAACAGTTATGTTGGTAAAAGCTTAGGGAATTATCTGTGTAAAAGTCCGGATAAGTATACCACTCATTTTATTTCGCTTAGAAATGATGAGTGGAAAAATGTTGACTTTTCAAGGTATGATGTTCTCTTTCATGCAGCTGCAGTAGTTCATAAGAAAGAAAAACCGGAAATGGAAAGCATGTTTATTAAAGTGAACAGCGAGTTAGCTATAGAAGTAGCTAAAAAAGCTAAAGATGAAGGGATAAAGCAGTTTATTTTCATTAGCACAATGTCTGTTTATGGGACGGATGGCGAGATTGGGAGTGACGTTGTCATAGAACCTTCCACTGTGCCTAGTCCTAAAACTTATTATGGAAAAAGCAAACTTTTAGCGGAAATTGAACTTAATAAACTTAATGATGATAAATTTAAGGTTCTAGTATTAAGACCTCCTATGATTTATGGACCTAATTGCACAGGTAATTATGCTAGGCTGGAAAAGTTTGCTTTAAAATCGCCACTTTTTCCAATGATTGATAATAAGAGGAGTATGCTCAGTATTTATAAATTATGTAAAGATGTTAAAGGATATATAGATCAGGAGAAATATGGATTATTTTTGCCGCAAGATGATTATTATGTAAATACAAGTTTACTTGTAAAAAAGATTGCTGAAGAAAATGGACGAAGGTTGTATTTATCTAAAACACTTGGATTTATAGTTAAATTAGTAGGTAAAAGGGTTAATATACTTAAGAAGATTTTTGGCAATTTGGTTTATAAAATGTGAAATAATATTTAGGGAATTGAGGTATAAGATGGAAAAATTAAAATACTCAGTACTAATGTCTGTTTATTATAAGGAAAATCCTAATTATTTTAGGGATAGTATAAAAAGCATGTTAGACCAAACAGTTAAACCTGATGAGATTATAATTGTTGCAGATGGTAAATTAACAGTGGAGCTTGATGCTATATTTGAAGAATTTAGTGATAATGAAATCATTAGTGTTATTCGGCTTGAAGTAAACAAGGGATTAGGCGTGGCTCTAAGTATTGGTATTAAAAAGTGTAGAAATGAATTAATTGCACGTATGGATACAGATGACTTATCAGATGAACATAGGTGTGAAAAGCAATTACAGTGTTTTTACAAGAACAAAAAGCTTAGCGTAGTTGGAACTGCTGTTTCTGAGTTTATAGATGATCCTAATATTAGAATTGCTTATAAAGGAGTTAAAACCGGTGATGAAAATATTAAAAGTCAAATGAAATTTAGAAATGCTTTTAATCATCCATCAGTTATGTTTAAAAAAAGTGATGTTTTGAAAGCAGGGTCTTATGAGCATTGGTTTTTAAATGAAGATTATTATTTATGGATTCGAATGATGCAAAATAACTTCATATTTGAAAATATTGATGAGCCTCTATTAAAAATGAGAATAACAAATGACACGTATTTGCGTCGGGGCGGATGGAAATATTTTGTTACTCAAAAATCACTGTTTGATTATATGTTAAAAAATAATTTAATCAATATATTTGAATACGGATATAATAATTCTATTAGATTTGTAACAAGGCTTTTAATACCTAATAAACTTAGAAAAGTTTTATATTTAAATATACTTAGGAAAAAATCATAAGGCGTGCTTTGCTTTTGGTTATAGAGAAAGGGTGATTTTATGACTTTTATTTTTATAGTATTTAGACCGTTTCATGTCATATCCGCTTACAATATTATTAAATTAATTAAAAGTCATTATCCAAATGCAAAATGTATAGGATACATATCAAATGCTACAGATGAATTTTGGGAGAATCTTTTTGATTATGATAAAATATTCGATGAAAAATACTATTCTGTTAATTTATTCTTAGAAAAAAACAAACTTAATGTTGTAAATGTCTTATATAATAATTATATAATCAGACAGAACATTAATAAATTATATTTGAATAATCCGCAAATTAATGGAATAGTGACATTTAGTGACAGATGGAAAATATTTCAGAAAGTCGCTTTAAAATATAAGAACGTAACTAATAATAACATAGTTATGGATGAGGGTACATCACTGTATTGTAAAAATGGTGCTGCCGAATCTTCTGCTATAAAAAAAATATTAAGAAGAATAATATACGGATGGAAGTTTGAAAGTTGTTCCATGGGAGAAAATAAAATAACTACAAAAATATATGCTAACTATCCGGAAAAAGTATATGCTAAATCTAAAAAGAAGTATTTAATGCCTAAACTAGATTATTCTAAAATAGTAGATGCAATAAAAGTTGATGTTCCAAAAATAATATCTAATAAGAAAAAATGTCTGTATATATCTAGTCCAACATTTTTTTTGAATAGCGTGGATACAGAAACTTCAATTAAGAGTACTATAAGACTTTTTGAAGTGCTATCCCAAAATAAAATAGAAGTTTATTTTAAAATGCATCCTGCCAATGAAACTATAGAAGATATAAAGATATATCTAGATAAATTTAAAAGCATAAAAGTTATAGAAGATAAGTCTATACCTGTAGAGCTTTTATGTGGTGAAAATAATTTTGACTATATTATAAGCCCGCTATCATCTGCTCTTTTAAACTTAGCTAGTTTTAAATTTAACTGTATTAGCTTGCCTTATTTTGCAACGAAATTCCTAGAATATAGGGATATATTAGAACTATTTAAAGCAAATGGGATAGAAGTTGCCCTAAATGAGGAAGAGATGATCTCTATTATAGTGAAAAACGAAATGATTATAGGAAATGAGAAAACTAATAATTTAAAACAACAATTAAAGGACGATAATTCGGAGTTTTTGAGCTCCCTTATGGAGTAAAATATAAAAAAGTTAAAATACTATACAAGGAAGATGATGTATGAAAAAGGAAATGTTAGACCTTGATTATTTACGTACTAAAAAAGAAATTTTCTATTGGGTTCATTTTATATTATTTGTTATGACAAAATTAAATATTTTTGTTTCTAATTATGTAAGAGTACCAATACTATTTATGTATTTAGTTGGTGTATTTTTTATACTCATTAAAAATTCTGAATTTATAAAATCTAAAATTAAAAATTCTAAAGTTAAGCTCATGTTGGCTTTTGGACTTTATATGATATTAAATGCGGTAATTATAAAAGTCTTGAATGTATATGTTATTTACTGGGTAGTAACTTTTATTTTTATAAAAGAGCTTAAGTTTAGTAGTGATGAGATTTTGTCATTAATTAACAAAACAGCAATTGTATATTTTATACTATCTATTTTGCTTAATTATACTCCGCTAAAGTCATTATCTTGGTATGAAGTAAGACAAATACGAAGCAGATTTTTACCTTTTGCATATAGGTTTATAGGAGTCAGTAGTACTCCTGCTGGTCCGGATATATTTTATCTAATAGTTCTAATAAGTAACTTAATTCTAAATAAAGGTAAAAGTAAATATTTCTATATGATTTTAGGCGCCCTAGTCGTGATTTGGACTGCAAGTTTATCTCCTTTTATGAGTCTTGCAGGAGCTATTATTATATTACCTTTTACAAAAAATAAGGTGTTAAAAATCATATATGGTAGTATGTTATGGCTTTATCAATTTATAATTATGGTTGCCTATGCTTTAGGGTCAGAGGGAATCAGGCATATTTTAAATAGGCTCAGTACTACAAGATCAATGATATGGTACCACTTGTATCTTAATTTTATGGAAAAGTCTTCTATTAGTCAATTTATTTTTGGGAGAAAAGAACTTGTTGAGTTTTGGCATTTTCTAAAGCTTATTAATAATCCTCATAACTTTAGTTTAATTGTTATACAGTTTGCTGGAATAATAGGGTATAGTATCATTATTATATTTGCAACTTACAACTTTCAAAAATTACAGGATAAATATACGATTTTCATGATATCGCTTTTAATGATTTATTCTTCAACAAATACATACATATTTACAATTAGGGGTAATCCTATTTTCATTTATATATTAATAGCTTATTTATTTTCTAGAAATGAATCTAAAAAAATAAAGGAGGCTGTGCATGTTTAAAATAGGAAATAGTGTTATAGGTGATGGTAATCCAAGTTTTATAATAGCTGAGGCTGGGGTTAATCATAACGGAGACATAAATATAGCAAAACAGCTAATAGATAAAGCAGTCCTTGCAAAAGTTGATGCTATAAAATTTCAAACATTTAATACGGAAAAGCTAGTTACTGGATATGCGCAGATGGCTAACTATCAAAAGGATAACATAGGTAGCGAGGACTCACAGTTTAATATGTTAAAGAAACTAGAACTTACCCATGAAAATTTTATAGAATTAAAGCAGTATTGCACACACAAAGGAATTATGTTTTTATCCACACCTTTTGATTTTGAAAGCGCTGATTTTTTAGCTTCCATTGATATGGAGGCTTACAAAATTAGTTCGGGAGATTTAACTAATATCCCCTTTCTAAGGCATATAGCAAAATTTAATAAACCTATAATTTTATCTTCTGGCATGGCAACCCTGTCAGATATTGAAGATGCAGTAAATGCAATTAATCTCTTAGGAAACAAACAAGTAGCGGTGCTTCACTGTACTTCAAATTATCCTGCGAAATTAGAAAATGTAAACTTAAATGCAATGAACACTATTAAAAATGCTTTTAAAGTTGTATCAGGATACTCTGATCACACCCAGGGAATAACTATAGCTATAGCAGCAGTATCAATGGGCGCAAATATAATTGAGAAACATTTTACAATAGATAAAACCATGGAAGGACCAGACCATAAAGCATCACTTTGCCCTAAAGGACTTAGTGAAATGGTACATGTAATTAGAGATGTAGAAATGGCGTTAGGTACTGGAATTAAAAGATATAATTCTAGCGAAGTAGATACCATGAAGGCAGCAAGAAAAAGCATAGTAGTAGCTAGGGATATAAAAAAAGGGGAGAATATAAACATAACTGATTTAGATTACAAGAGACCAGGAACGGGACTTTCTCCTAAGTTTTATATAGATATTGTTGGTAAAAAATCTAACAGGGACATAAAAATGGATCAACAAATAACATTAAATATGGTGGAATAATTGTTATTCCAAAGAGTACTGCAAGGAGGATACATATGAAAAGAAAAATAGCAGTAATAACAGGTACAAGAGCAGATTATGGTATATTTTATCATGTTCTTAAAGAAATAGAAAAACATGAATTATTAGAACTTAAACTTATTGTCTGTGGAATGCATTTATGTCCTGAATTTGGGATGACTATAAATGAAATAGAAAGTGACGGCTTTGTAATATCAGACAAGTTTGAAACAATATTAGCTTCTGATACAGGGGCAGCAATGGCAAAATCTATAGGACTTTCAATTATGAGTATGGCTCAGTGTTTTGAGAGAATAAAGCCAGACGTAGTATTAATACTGGGGGATAGAGGAGAGATGCTGGCCGCAGCAACTGCAGCTATTCATATGAATATCCCTGTAGCTCATATTCATGGGGGGGAAGTAACTGGTACAGTAGATGAATCTGTAAGACATGCTATAACTAAGCTTTCTCATATTCATTTTCCAGCAAATGAGGATAGCAAACAAAGAATCCTTAAATTAGGTGAGCGTGAAGAAAACATCTTTGTAGTGGGCGCACCAGGACTTGATTACATTAAAAATACACATTATTTATCAAGAAGCGAAATGTTAGAAAAATTTGAACTAAAAGATGATAAAATATTTTTACTAACGCAGCATCCAGTAACTACAGAAAGGGATCTTGTGGAGTGGCAAATAAGAGAAACTCTTGATGCAGTTGTAGAACTTGGATATCAAACTATAGTTTCTTACCCTAACAGTGATAACGGAGGTCGTGAGATTATAAAAGTTATTGAGGAATATAGAGCTAAGTACCCGTTCTTAAAGGTATTTAGAAATTTAACTCAAGTAGAATATTTAAGCTTTTTAGAAATAGCGGAAGTAATGATAGGAAATTCATCCTCAGGTATAATTGAAGCCCCTAGCTTTAAACTTCCAGTAGTAAATATAGGATCAAGGCAGGGCGGAAGACTAAGAGCTTGCAACATAATAGACGTGCCACATGGTAAAGAATCTGTAAAAGTAGGAATAAAAAAGGCATTATATGATGAGGATTTTAAAGCGCAATTAGAAAATTGCACAAATCCTTATGGTGATGGCAATGCAAGTGGTAAAATAGTAAAAATTTTAAGTGAAGTAAAGATAGATAGAGAACTTATGCAAAAGAGAATTACTTATTAAAAGGCAGCACAAAGTTGAGGTGGTATTATGGAGAAAATCGTACTTGTAGGTGCAGGTGGGCATTGTAAGGTTATAATAGATATTATAAAGAGTAATTCAAAATATGATATTGTGGGTATAACGGATAGAGCATACTTCTCTAGCCCAGGTGGATTTGTATTAGATATTCCCATAATAGGTGATGATAGTATACTAGAAGAATTATATAAAAGTGGAATAAAAAACGCATTTGTATGTGTTGGAGCACTTCAAAGCATTTTTATTCGCGATGTGATATACAATAAATTAAAAGCTATAGGTTTTAATATGCCAGTGCTTATTCACAACAACGCAATAGTATCACCATACGCTAATATAGACGCTGGAACTTGCGTAATGGCTGGAGCTATAATTAATCCAGGTGCTTTTATAGGCGAAAATTGTATAATAAACACTGGCGTAGTAATTGAACATGATTGCACAGTGCAGTGGAATACTCATATTTCTCCTAGGGCATGTATAGCTGGTGGAGTGAATATTGGTTATAATACTCATATAGGTATGGGAAGTTCTATTATTCAAACAGTACATATTGGGAATAATGTTATTATAGGAGCAGGAGCTGTGGTTATCGAAAATATAGTAGATAATGTGGTTGCTGTAGGAATTCCATCAAAAATTATAAAGCGCAGGTGAGGATATTATGAAATTTTCAATTGATAATTATTGTATTGGGTCAAATTCTACAATAAAAGATGCTATGAAAGTTATAGATAAAGACTTAACGGGTGCAGCTCTAGTTGTAAATGAGAAAAGTGAACTAGTTGGAACAATAACAGATGGTGATATAAGACGTGCTATGCTTAAAGGGTATAGTATAAACGATGATATAGAGAGAGCATATTGTAAAAATTTTAAATATGTATCGGAGAAATATAGTAAGACCAAAGCAAAAGATTATATGCTTGTGAATAATATAAGGCAGGTACCTGTTGTTGATAGTTCTAAAAAACTTGTAGACTTATATTTTTTAGATGATATGTTATCTTTTGATAAAAAAGATAATTATGTATTCATATTAGCAGGAGGTCTTGGAACTAGGCTAAGGCCATTAACAGAAGAATTACCTAAACCTATGTTAAGAGTTGGGGACAAACCGATATTAGAGCTTTTAATAGAACAATTCAAAGAATATGGATTTAGAAACTTTATTATTTCAATTAATTATAAAGGAGAAGTAATAGAGGAATACTTTAGTGATGGAAGCATTTTTGGTGTAAACATAGAGTATATTAAAGAAACTAAAAAACTAGGGACAGCAGGATCTATAGCCCTTGCAAAAGAAAAACTTACTAGGCCCTTTATAGTTATAAATGGGGATATTTTAACAGGAATTGATTTTGAAAAATTTTTACAGCATCATATAGAAAACAAATTCAATATAACTGTAGGTGTTAGAAACTATGAAATTAATGTTCCTTATGGGGTAGTAGTTACTGATAATATGGTTATAGAATCACTAGAAGAGAAACCTACATATAATTTTCATATAAGTGGTGGAGTATACGCCGTAAATCCTGAAGTTGTGAAATACATAGTGGAAGACGAAGTTTATAATATGACTGATTTAATAGACGATGCAATTAGTAATAAATACACTACAGGTATATATGAGATTTCAGAGTACTGGAAGGATATAGGACAAATAGAAGACTATAGAAAAGCCAACGTTGATATACATAAATTTTTCAAAGTATAAAAAAGGAGTAGATGATATGAATTGGCAAGGGAAAAAAGTTTTAGTTACAGGAGCAGAAGGTTTTATAGGAAGCCATTTAACAGAAAGATTAGTGGAACTTGGAGCCGATGTTACAGCACTTTCTCAATATAATTCTTTTAATAACTGGGGATGGATTGATACTTTTGATAAAAAGACTAAAGATAGTATTAAAGTTGTTACAGGGGATATAAGAGAGTATGATGGAATGAAAAGAATTGTAAAAGGGCAAGAAGTAGTATTTCATCTTGCGGCACTTATAGCAATTCCTTATTCCTATCTTTCTCCTATGGCATATGTGAGAACAAATGTGGAAGGTACTACAAATGTTTTAGAAGCCTGCAGAGAGTATGGGGTAGAAAAGATTGTACATACATCTACAAGTGAAACTTATGGCACAGCACTTTATGTACCAATAGATGAAAAACACCCAATGCAAGGTCAATCTCCATATTCAGCATCAAAAATAGGTGCAGATAAGATGGCAGAAAGTTACTATAAGAGCTTTAATATGCCTATAGCGACCATAAGACCTTTTAATACATATGGTCCAAGACAATCAGCAAGAGCTGTAATTCCTACAATAATATCACAAATACTTGCAGGAAAAACAGAAATTAAGCTTGGTAGCTTAACCCCAACTAGAGATTTTAACTTTGTAAAAGACACTGCGCAGGCTTTCATAAAAATAGCAGAAAGTGAAAAAACTATTGGTGAAGTTATAAATTCTGGTTCAAACTATGAAATAACAATTGGAGACACAGTTAAAAAAATAATAAGCATAATAGGAAAAGATGTGAAAATTATTTGTGATGATGAAAGATTAAGACCTGAAAACAGTGAAGTTAATAGACTATGGGCTGATAATACTAAATTAAAAGAATTAACAGGCTGGAAGCCAAATTACAATATAGATGAGGGCCTAGAAGAAACAGTAAATTGGATTAAAAATAATATGCAATATTTCAAAACAGACATATACAATGTTTAACCAAGAAACATTGGCTAACCAAGAAACATTGGCTAACCAAGAAACATTGGTTAACAAAAAATAATGAGAGGGGTTTTATTATGATACCACTATGTATACCGGAAATTAAAGGAAATGAGTGGAAGTATGTAAAAGAATGTATAGATACCAATTGGGTATCTTCAGTAGGAAGTTATGTTAATTTATTCGAAGAAAAATTTAATGAATATGTAGGTAGTAAAAATGCTGTAGTTACAATGAATGGTACTGCTGCAATTCAATTAGCATTAATGACACTAGGAATAGGTGAGGGGGATGAAGTTATAGTTCCATCATTAACATTTATATCTCCAATAAACACTATAAAATACGTAGGTGCAGAGCCTGTATTTGTTGACGTATGTAGAGATACCTTTGTTATGGATGCAGAGAAGATAGAAGCAATGATAACACCTAAAACAAAGGCTATAATGCCAGTACATATTTATGGTCATCCTGTAGATATGGATAGGGTGATGGAAATAGCTAAGAAACATAATCTATATGTTATAGAAGATGCTACAGAATCACTAGGGTCTAAATACAGTGGAAAAATGGCTGGAACTATAGGTGATATAGGTTGCTTTAGTTTTAATGGAAATAAGCTTATAACTACTGGAGCAGGTGGAATGTTTGTAACTAACAATGTAGAGTATGGATCAAGGGCAAAATTTTTATCTACTCAAACAAAGGTAGTAACTGAAAATAAAGCTTTTTATCATCCAGAGATAGGGTATAACTTTAGAATGCCAAATCTTCTTGCTGCTTTTGGAGTAGCTCAACTTGAAAATGTTGAAGAATATCTAAAGACAAAAAGAGAAAATGCAGCGTATTACAATGAACTATTGTGTGATGTTAGTGGAATTACACTACCTGTAGAAAAAGAAAATGTGGAAAATTGTTTCTGGCTGTATTCAATTTTAGTTGAAGATGACTATGGTGTAACTCGTGACGAGCTTATAACAAAATTAAATGAACAAAAAATAGAAGCAAGACCTTTCTTTATGCCTATACATGATATGCCTCCATATAAGGATAACAAACATGGGAATTTATCAGTTACAAAAGAGCTTTATAAGCGGGGAATAAATCTTCCAAGTTCAGTAGGCCTTAAAGTGGAAGACATAAAAATAGTATGTGAACTAATAAAAAACTCCAAGAAATAACACAATAGGAGATAAACATGAATATAGATTTTCTGAAAAAGCTGTATAAAAGTAGACTAGTAAAGAGTGGAATTTGGTTTACTATAGGAACCTTTTGCATTCAAGGTATAAATTTTTTAACAGTGCCAATTCTTACAAGATTACTTACACCAAGTGATTTTGGAATGGTGGGCATATATACTATTTATGTTACAATATTAACTTCCATTATTAGTTTAGGACTGGAATCAGCAGTTTCTACTGGTAAATTTGACTTTAAAGAAGATTTTGATGGTTTTTTATCATCAATACTCTTTCTTTCAACAATTCCACTATTTCTTGGAGTAATGATTGCACTGATTTTTAAGCAATTCATTGCTGCTAGATTGGGGATAAATCCAGGTTTAATAAATTTATTAGTTTTTCAAAGCTTTTTTACTTTTGTTCTTCATTTTGCAACTACTAAGTATTCAGTTCAATACAAGTACAAAAAATTCTTAATTATTTCTATAACAAGTACAATATTAAATGTTTTGTTATCTATTGCTTGGATACAAAGTTTAAGTGTGGATAAATATTATGGAAGAATTTACGGTTCAGCAGCTATAGCAATAGTTTATGGCGTAATATTATATGCAATATTTATTATAAAGGGAAAGAAGTTTATAAATTTAAAGTATTGGAAGTATGCACTTGGGATATCTGTTCCACTGGTATTTCATATTTTATCTCAAATAATTTTAACATCAGCTGATACTATAATGATTAGTAAAATGATAGGTAAGAGTGCAGCAGGTATCTATAATTTTTCATATAAGATTGGTATGATATTAAATATTGTATGGGCTGCATCAAATAAGGCTTGGGTTCCTTGGTTTTTTGGTAAAATGAAGGAAGAAAACTATGAGGATATCACAAAGAAGGTAAGGTACTATATAATTCTATTTTCACTAATATCATTTATGTTGATTTTTATTTCTCCAGAGGTTTCGAGTCTTATGGGAACCAAGGCTTACTTAGAAGGAATACAAATGGTTCCAATTATTATGATAGGGTATTACTTTGTTTTCTTATATAGTATTCCAGTTAATTTAGAGTTTTACACAAAAAATACTAAATACATAGCACTTGGAACAGTAATGGCAGCGGGAGCTAATATAGGACTTAACTATATATTGATTCCAAAATTTGGATACACTGCGGCGGCTTGGACCACTGTAGTATCTTACTTTTTACTTTTCCTTTATCATTATATAATTGCACTAAAAGTATCTGATCTAAGGATATTTAACATTGTGGATTTTATATATGGGATACTATTTATTGCTGCAACTAGTGTAATTTTTTATTTCACTAGAGATATATGGATTGTAAGATATACTATAATTATTTTGCTTGTGATTGTAGGAGTATTTGTATTTAAGAAAAAAATTAGCAAGATTTAAAGGAGATTTTTAACTATGAAGTTTTTAGTTGTGGGATCAGGTTCTATGGGAAAAAGAAGAATTAGATTACTTAAGGAAAATTATGGAGATATTACACTAGTTGGTGTAGACCTTAATGCGGATAGGTGTGCTGAAATTAAAAAACTATACAATATAAAAACCTATACAAGTTTAGATGAAGCAATAGATATAGAAAAGCCAGATGCAGCACTGATTTGCACCTCACCAATATATCACAGTGGAATAATTTTAAACTGCCTTAAAAAGAATCTAAATGTTTTTACTGAAATTAATTTAATTTCAGAAAATTATGATGAGATTATAAGAATAGCAAAAGAAAAGGATCTAAAATTATTTTTATCTTCAACTTTTTTGTATAGAAATGAAATAAAATATATAATAGAAAAAGCAAATAATAGTGGTAAACTCGCTTACTCCTATCATGTAGGACAATATCTCCCGGATTGGCATCCGTGGGAAAGCTATAAGGATTTTTTTGTAGCAGATAAAAGGACAAATGGATGCAGAGAACTTATGGCTATAGAACTGCCTTGGATAGTAAAAGCTTTTGGGGAGATTAAAAATGTTCAGGTTATTAAAAATAATATTACTAATTTGAATTTAGGTTACTATGATAATTATATGATAATGTTTCAGCATGAAAATGGTAACGTAGGATCACTTAACGTGGATATTGCTTCAAGAAGTGCAACAAGGAGTCTAGAGGTTTATAATGAAGAGCTACATATTAAATGGGAGGGAACTCCTGAAACATTACTTAATTATAATTTCGATGATAAAGATTTTAAAAAAATTAATACATACGAAGAAGTACAAAGAGACAATAAATATGTTAGTAATATTATAGAAAATGCTTATTTAAGTGAAATTACTACTTTTATAGATTTTATTAAAGGTGATGTAGATAATATTATACATACCTTCCAGGATGATTATAAAATTATTAAAGTTATTGATTTAATAGAAGGTATGGAGTAATGAAAATTTTATTTGTAGGGTTAGGTTCTATAGGTAAAAGGCATTTAAAGAATGTATTACATTATCTTAGGGAAAATAGAATTGTGGCTGAAATTCATTGTCTTAAATCAAAAAATAGCAGTAGTTCAAATGAAGATGCAAATAAGATATTATACTCTTTTAGTGATCTAGATAATAACTATGATTGCATTTTTATAACAAATCCAACACATATGCATTACGATACTTTAAAAAACGTGATAAATAAAGGTAGATACTTTTTCCTAGAAAAACCTGCATTTGATAATTATAAATATGACATTAATTTTATTGATGAAGAATTAGCTAAAAGGATATATGTAGCTGCACCTCTTAGATATACTCCTGTTTTTAATGAAATAAGAAATATGATTAAAAATGAGAGTGTATATAGTTTAAGATCAATATGTTCCACATATTTACCTGATTGGAGGCCAAGTGCGGATTATAGGGAAGTCTACAGTGCACATAAGGATCAAGGTGGAGGAGTTTCCATTGATTGTATTCATGAACTTGACTACATAACTAATTTAGTTGGCTTTCCAGATAGAATATATAATCTTCAAGATAAAGTGTCCAGTTTAAAAGTTGATTGTGAAGATATTTCAATATACGTTGCTAGAACAAAAAATGTATTTATTGAACTTCATCTAGACTACTTCGGAGTGAAAGCTAGAAGGGAAGTAGAACTAATCACTGAAAATGGTATAATACGCGGAGACTTTATTAACAAAAAAGTATATAATTCTAGCAGTGAAAAAGAAATAGTGTTAGATTATGATACAAACTATATGTATGTAAAAGAAATAGAATATTTTTTTGAAAGTGTTTGTAACCATAAGGGAAATTGGAATGATATATACGAGGCAGTAAAGTTACTTAAAATAATAAAGGAGTCTGAAGAAAATGAATATACTAATAACAATTTGTGGAAGAGCAGGGTCTAAAGGCGTTAAGAATAAAAATTTTAGAGACTTTTTAGGAATTCCACTTGTTAATTACACAATAGTTGCAGCTGAATTATTTAAAAAAAGGAATCCCAGTTACGGAATAGATATAAGTATTAATACTGATAGTCATGATTTACTAAATATGTTCAAGGAAAATAGTGATGTTGTATGTATTGAAAGGCCAGAGGAGCTTGCTACAGATAATTCACCAAAGGTACCAGTAATAAGATATTCACTAAATTACGCAGAAAAAAAATTGAACAAAAAATATGATTTTGTTATAGATCTAGATATTACATCCCCTTTAAGAAAATCAGAGGATATAGAAAATGCATTAAATAGTGCAATAGCAAATTCAAAAATAGATGTTGTATTTTCAGCAGTTCATTCAAGGAGAAATCCATATTTTAATATGGTTGAGAAGAGAGACGGTAAAATACAAAAGATTATATCTTCCGATTTTGTTGCAAGACAACAGGCTCCACAAGTTTATGATATGAATGCTTCAATTTATTGTTACAGACGAGATAGTTTGCTGAATATTTTAAAGAACAGTCCTCTTGAGGGGAATTATGATATTATAATAATGAAAGATACAGCAGTGCTGGACATAGATTCAGAAGAAGACCATGAACTAATGGAGATACTTGCAGAGCATTTTTTCAAAAGCGAATTTGAGGAGTTATGGAATTATGTTAAAACATATAGGGCTACTTCGAAATAGGGGGTAATACCATGGAGATGGAACTAAGTAAAAAAGAATTAATAGTCCACGTTAATAGGCAATTATCAAATAATTTTGGGGATTGCCAAGATGTGGAAGGGTTTATAGATATTACGCTTGAGAGAGTCCAAAAATGTTTTAAAGCTACAAAAAATAAGTACTATCATAAAACAGGTAATACGCAGGCTTACTTTTCACCTTACCATTCAGGGCAGTATTCAATATTTTTATATTACCTTGCAAACACAATATATAAAAGTGGTGACACTTCAAATTTAGCATCTAAAGTTTACTATCTTAATAAAATTATGCACTCAGTTGATTGGTACTATGAAATAGAACTTCCAGAGTACTTTGGGGTAGAACATCCTATGGCAAGTGTATTAGGTAGAGCGGTATATAACGATGGCTTTTTCTTTTACCAAGGTTGTACTGTGGGAGGGAATAAAGGAAAGTATCCTCAGATGGGAAAGAATGTGATTTTATTTTCTAATGTTACTGTCCTTGGAGATGCTAAGATAGGAAACAATGTAGTTATATCTACTGGTACTACTATTATAGGTGAAGTTATTCCAGATAACTCCTTAGTATTTGGATCCTCACCAAATCTTATTATCAAAAAAAAAGAACAGAAGTATATTAAAAAAATCACATCAAGTTTTTGGCTTTAGATAATTTACCTTCTATATTAAGTGTTGTTTATATTACCTATAAACTAAGAATAATACACAATTGTAAAATATATCTGAAACACCCTAATTTATTAATTTAAACTAATAAATTAGGGTGTTGTACTGTTTTTATTGGAATAATTTATAGGTTTATTAATATATTAATAGAGGGTTAAAAATGTATTTAAATATATGATGGTATTTTAGGAATTAATTAGGGAAAAAACGAGGAAAATATAACTAAAATAGGCATATAAACTATATATAAGTATAAGTTATTAAATAATTTAAATATTCATGAAAATACTTGAAATTTAAACAGAAGTGGTATATAATTCATTTATCATGAATAATGTGTAAATCGTGTATGTAATAACAACTGATTTTTAGCTTGTGTAAATGTAAAAAATAACCCGAAACATTTAGAACATATCACAAACACATTAAAGTTTTTAATTACTATGTTATTTTAAAGTCTAACCTATTGACTTTATATTAACAAAAATAATTCCGCAGGGGGTGTAATTAAATAACAATAAATTATTTTTAAAATGACTACAACTATAAGGTGATGTTAAATTAACAAAGCTCTTACATTTGTGCTTTGTAAAAAAAAACAGGTAGAAGAGAGTTTAGAACTATGGACAGGCTATATGTATAGCAAATTTGTATCTATAAAAAAGAGTTTAATTTTAAACGTTTAAGTTTTTATCTGGTAGTGATTTAATGTTAAATCAATAATTGTAGCTGAATAAACTTTAATAAGTAAATGTTTTTTATTATAAGTAGTAAATTTAAATAAAAAATAATTTATAAAATTAAAGGATTATTATAGGTAATGTAGAACATATTAGTAAAGCGTTTATATTAGCGCATTAAAATTAGCGATAAAGGTGGTGGTCCTAACAATCATTATATAAAACAATAAAAATGCTTAATTTTCATAAAGTTGCGTTGATTTATATTTTTAATCAGTAAAAATCCAATGCTACTTGAAATTAATTATAAAAAAAAATTCACTTAGAACCTTAAAAAAAAATTAAAAGGGGGACATAAAATTATGTCTACAAAAACAACAAAATTATTAGCATCATCTTTATCAGTAGCTTTATTAGCTACAATGGTAACAATCCCAGCAGCAGCAGCAACAGCATCTAAACAATTATCAGGATTAAATAGATACGAAACATCCCTTGCAATTGTACAAGATGGATGGGAAAAGAATTCATCAGCAAACGTAGTTATCGCTTCAGGAGAGACTAAAAACATGGCAGATGCTCTTTCAGCAGCACCATTAGCTTACAAAATGGGAGAAGCACCTATTCTATTAACAAAATCTGATGCAATTCCAGCTGGAGTTTTAGAAGAACTTGTAAGACTTGGAGTTAAAAAAGTTACTATCGTTGGCGGAACTGGTGCTGTTTCAGCAGCTGTAGAAGCAAAAATAAAAGCAACAGGAGTAACTGTTGAACGTGTATCAGGAGTAAATAGATTTGAAACTTCTTTAGCAATAGCAAAAGCAGCATTTAAAATAGCTCCTACACATGTAGTTCTTGCAAATGGATTAGCTTCTGCAGATGCTCTTTCAGTATCAGCAATAGCAGCTAAAAAAGAAATGCCAATATTACTTGTTAATAACAAAACTGGATTAACACAAGAACAAAAAGATTACATTGCAGGAAAAACTGTATATGCAATTGGTGGAACATCAGTTATAAGTGATGCAGTTGCAGGAACTGCAACAAGATTAAGTGGTGCTAATAGATATGAAACAAATGCAGCAATATTAGCTAAATTTGCACCTGATTATAGCAAAATATTCCTTGCAAAAGGTACAGATGCTAACTTAGTAGATTCTCTTGTAGGTTCAGCTTATGCAGCTAAAGGAAATAATCCTGTAGTTTTAGTTGACGTAAAAAACGGAATCAATGCAAAATTAATTACTGAAGTAACAAAGAACATAAAGGCTGACAGCAAAATAGTTAGACTTGGTGGAATGGTTACAGAAGCAACAGCAAATGCTGTTGAAGCAATGAAATTAGGAGTAGTGTCAGTTAATGCAGTAAGTGCTATTGGTACTAAAACTGTAAAAGTAACATTTAATAAAGCAGTTGACACAACTAAAGCAGTTTTAAATATTAAAAAAGGCGCAGCAATTTATGGTTCAACTGTAGCTTGGAATGAAGGTAAGACAGAAGCTACATTAACAGCTGTAGTTAATCTTCCAGCAGCTGATTATAGTGTAGAAGTAACTGGTTTAACAGATAAAGCTTTAACAAAAGCATTTACAGTTTCAGCAGAAGTAGCTTCAAAAGTTGAAGTTGTTCAAAAATCTGTAGCACTTGAAAATTCTGCTAAAGTAGTATTTAAAGTATCTAACCAATATGGCGAAGATATGAAAATAAATGGAAGAACATCTGGAGTTGTAGTTTCAGCATACAACACAACTCAAAAGAGAGTAGAAGAACTTACAAATTTAACAGCAGACAATAAATTGACTTTTAAAGCGAATTTTGCTACTACAGCTCCTGCTAAACTTGGAGATGTAATTAGAGTAACTGTTGCTTATGCTGGTTTAACAGCTCAATCTAATATTACAGTAGTAGATCCAGCAGCTAGTGCAACAATAGCATTTGGTACTATTGCTCCATTAAAAGACAAAGTAAGAATATCAATTAATGAAACTGGTCTAGTAGTTCCTTACACTATGTTCGATCAATTTGGCGTTGCAGCTAAATTAGCAGCTCATCCTGCAGATGGCGTAGATGATAACCTTACAACTATTAGTGGTGTACAATTTATTTCATCAAAACCAACAGTTGTTGATGTAGATACATTTGCTGTTGATGCTGATGGTAAGTTAACATTTGCTACAGGAGCAGATGGTACTGCAATTATTACAGCAATCATTAATGCTACTGGACAAGTAGCTTCATTCACAGTAAATGTTAATAGTGTAGGAAAAGTAGATTCACTTGTAATTTCAGCTCCTACAGCATTAGTAGCTGCTGGTGAAACAGTAAAATTAGGTCTTAGTGCAGTTGATCAATTTGGCACAATTATTGCAGCAAAAGATATCGCTGGAGTTACAGTTACATCATCAAATAACTCAACAGTTACAGGAGCTATTGTTGCAGGTAAATTAAATGCAACTGCAGTTGCAGCTGGTACAGCAGTACTTACTGCAAAAGTGGGAGATAAAGTTGTTGGTACAGTTACTGTTGTTGTAGAAGCAGCAGCAATAGCATCACAAGTTAAATCAGTAAGTTTTGCACCTAAATTTGAAGTAGGAGCTGTAAAATCTTTAACAACAGATGACTTCATAGTTGTTGATCAATACGGAAGAACAATTGATGCAGCTGATATTACATTTGCAGTTGTAGAAAAAACTCCTGCTGATACTAAATTTAATTTAAATGTTAATGAGTTTACAGCAGCTGAAGCAGGTTCATCAGTAATGAATTTAACAGCTACTTATACATCGGCAGCTCATGTAGCTACTGTTGCACCAGTTAAGGAATTCACAGTAACTGCAATTCCTTCAGCTGATATTACAAGTTATGCAATAACATCAGTTCCAACAATTTTCAGTGAAGCTGGTCATGCTAAAGCAATTGAATTAGTTGGTAAAACTTCTGTTGCTCAAACAGTAGTACTTAAAGGTAACAAAGTTACTCAAGCTACTTCATCAGATACATCAAAAGTAACTGTAGCAGTAGATCCAATAACTCATATTGCTACTGTAACAGGAGTAAAGGGTGCAGAAGGTACTTCAGTTATAACATTATGGAACGGTGGAACTAAATTAGCTGAAACAACTGTTACATTGAGTAAAGTTGCTCCAGTTATAACAACAGTTAAATTCAATGATACTGCTGAAACAGCACTTGTTGCTGATGTTAATCTTTCGGATAATCTACAAGTTAAAGATCAATATGGAGTTGTAATAGCTGGAAATGGTTTCTGGACAACAAGTAATTCAGCTAAAGCAACTGTAAGTAATGTAGCTGGTCCAACATTTGGACATGTAACTATGGTTGGTACTCCTGCTGTAGGTGATACTGTGACAATTGGTTATGTAAGTGCAAATGGTATTGTTGCAACTACAGTATTAACTAAATAATTAAGCTTACTTCGCTCACAAAGACCCATGGGGATAACCCAAAAGGTGCCGGAATGAGAGAAATGAAGTAAACAATAAGCCTGGTCACTTAGGGAAAAGCCTAACCGCGTAAACAAAGTGCGAAGGTCGAAAGACGAACAAGTTGAGGAAAGAGAGAATTGTCAGAAATGATGGTTCTCTCTTTTCTAATTCTGTTTTATATTATTTACTACTAACTTATTCAATGCAATATTATGAATTATAGCTTTTAAATTAAATGATATTCATAAAAAGATAAACAATTATCGTAGTATTATAATTACAATTTATGTTATTGTCAAAAGACAAAATCTATAGTATAAGTCATCATATTTTTAAAAATGATAACGTTGATGTTAAACTCATACACCCAATATACTACATAGTTTAATATATATCAACATAATTCGACAATTAATAAAATAATATTTAAGCTATATTTATGCGAAATATAAAATAGTTAAAAATAAATTGAAAATATGCTATAAAAGGAAAAAAAAGTTCGCTGTCAAAGTTACCTTCGGTAACTCTAAAAAAATTGAAATGAATGAGTTATAGTATTATATAAATGTATACCTACTTTATTAAAAATAAGTTCTAATTATAGATTTTGAAATTTAATTATTATTTTAATATCATATTAAAGATATTTAATACGATGGCTCTTTTTAATATAGATTTTATGATATAATAGGATAGAATTTACAGGTTTTTATTAAAGTGAAAAATACTGTTGTTAAGGAAAGGAAGGTACATATGAGTAACATTGATATACAAACTAATGGAACAAACACTATTGTTATAGATGATAAATCAAATGATTTAGTTACTATTACTATTACTAGTGAGGATGTAACTTTGCAAAACTCACACTGTAGTTCTACAACCTATAAGGTTTCGCCAGAAGGTAAAATACTAAATAACATAGTAGAGACTAAGATAGATGAAAAGATAGAGCAACCTACAGATAAGAACTATAAAAAAATGCTGATAGAAAAAATGATAAAGGATGGATTCGAACAAGTACCAAAGGGCTTAACCGAATCGGAGCTTAGTACAATCATAGAATTCTCATTAAAGGAAATTGAAAAAAGGAATGACTATTCAAAGATGTTTCCTTTTAGCGTTGAAATAACAAGCAGTGGTAATTTGAAAATAATTCTACTAATGTATAATGGAAGTAATAGTGAAATCCCTTTGACTAAGTTTCCATTTAAGTTAAAAGATGCAAAGGATAAACTTGTAATAGTTGATCTAATTGAAATAAATAAAACAGTCAGTCCATCCAAAATAGCTATATGCGAAGTTGAAATAGAAAGAGCACGACTTAGTGAACAAACACCGGATTTAACAACTTGGGCTGTCACTTTTGAAATTGGTTAATACCAAAGAAGACTAAGCGGATTTAGGATGTTAATCAATTAGGAGGAATTTATTATGAAAAAAGATGAAAATGTAAAAACATTGAAAAAAGAAGCGGCAAATATAGAACTACATCTCAATGAATATGATAAAAATACTATGTCAGATTTCCAAAAGGAATTTTTAAATGATGAGTTAACTGAACTTCCAAACCTACAAGATGGACAAGTATCTATTAATGGTGTATACACCTTTGATATGGGAGATAAAATTGAGGTTAGCGTCTATTTAAGAAATGGGCTGTCAAAGCAGATTAATTTTCATTTAGTTCCACTTGTAATTGTGAATAAAAATGGAGAGGTACTGGCTAAACAAACTATTGATATGAGCGATTTTGCGATATTACCTCCACTTTCTGCAAGACCATATAAAGTTTATTTTGATAAGGCAAACCTATTAGTAAGTGAAATTCCAATGGATGATTGGGAAATACAATTTGAGCATTCAATTACTGCAATAAATACAGTAAATGTTGAGTTTGAAGATATGCAAGAAAATATGGATCCTGATCTAAAGAATAGTCTTATAAAGTTTTTAATTGAATTACCGTTAGTGAAGTCTGGAGATGTTAATATTGAGGTGTTCAGAACAATAAAACGTACGGATAACTCGATTTTTATGACTTTTATAATTAGGAATGGTTGCAATAAAACTGTTAAGTTAGAAAAATTACCAATATTAATTTATGATGAACACGGTCAAATGGTAGCTAAGGGGATATTTGAATTTGAAAATATAAGTGTAAGTGCACATAAAGCCAAAGCGTATGATTTTACTATCACTGAAAATTATATTCAAAATAAGGATTTTGATATAAATACATGTAAAGTATTTTTCAAGTCGGAGTAAAATCACGAAACACTTAAAAGAAAAAAAGACGAGAGCCATGGAGGGGAACTACTGAAATATATATTTTGGTGGTTTTTCTTCGTTTAAATTTCACTTCATAACATTTGTACAATACTAATTTAAGAAGTTTATAAAAGTGAAAAGGAGATTAATATGCACAATATTGAAGTACCCACTAAGAAAAAAGATATTTCTTACGAAATCATGAGAACATTAGCTTGTTTTTTTGTAGTTGCACTTCATGTTTTCGCCTCACATTTTAATATGTACGGCAAAATAGACACTAGCAGTTGGTTATTTGCTGAGTCAATATCAACTATTTCACGATTTGCAGTTCCACTATTTATTATGGTTTCAGGGGCTCTTTTGCTTGGAAAAGATATAACCATAAAAAATGCCTTAAAAAAGGCAATTCATTTCTTACTAATACTAATAGCTTGGTCTATTGCCTATATATTAATAACTCATATGTATTTAGATAACAAAACTTATTCTATAAAAAAAATAGTGCTTATGTTTTTAAATAATGAGATAAGCTCTCATTTATGGTATTTGTATATGTTAATAGGGATATATATTACTCTTCCGTTTATTAGGCATATCATAAAAAAAATAGATCTAAATTTATTGAAATATTATTTAATTGTATATTTGTCTTTTTCTACGATAACAATGGTACCTTTATTGATATCGACACTTTTTAATTTAAACATAAAAATATATTTAAAGGTTCCGTTTATGGAGTATCAATTGGGTTGTTTAATATTAGGCTATTATATTAAAAAACATCTACACATAACAAAGTTGATTTATATTCTTAGTATTGTATCCTTTTTTCTAATAAACATAGCTACAATCTCATTGACTTATCTTGAATCATACAAAAGCGGAAGTGCAGTCGAAAGCTATTACAATAAAAACTTTGCAAGCATAATTTTACCAGCTGTATGTCTTTTTATTGTTGTTAAGTATATCAGTAAATATATTTCTGAAAAATCCCTGTGGACAAAATTCTTTTCGTTCATTGGGTCAATATCGTTTGAAATATATCTTGTACATTTAATAGTAAAAGCATTTTATGAAAAAAAAATGCAGACGTATTTTGACAGTTTCATACCAACAATAAGTTTAAAATATACATTTGAATTGTTCTTCGTATTTAGTTTATCTGTTTTAATAGCTTTCTTAATAAAAATCACTACAAATCAAGTAAAAAAAGGTAAATCTAATCCCAGAAGAATACCAATGGCTTAGTTATAAAATATCTATAGGTATCAAATCAAGAGAATCGCTAGAAATGGAGGTTCTCTTTTGTCATTAAAGTTAAATTACAATAAGCTGAAAATTAATAAGAAAATTATAGTAAAACACCCAATGAAATAGTATAATAAAGTTGTAGATATTTGGATGCGAGGAGGGCTTGACATGAAGAAGAAATTATTAATTTTATCTATATTATTATTTACAGTATCAATCTACGCAATTGGTGTTGGAGTCACACGTAATAAAAAAAATGAAAAGAAACTAGTTTTATTATCACAACAGCAAAGAATGGATAAACTCACTGAACAAGCAAATACTTTAAGTGTAAAGCTTCTAGAGGCAGATATTGCTTCAGATAAACAGAAACAATCAGAAGTTAGTAATTTGACACAAATTGCTGCAGATAAAGCTGTGACTGAAGAGAACGATAGGATTGCCGCAGAAAGTGAAGACACATCTAATAAGGCTGATATTGAACAAGCTAGGCTAGCTGAAATAGAGACAAATAGAACAGCGGTAGCTAATTCAGGTAATACAGAAGCAACTAAGTTAGCTAAAATTGAAGCAACTAAAATAGAAAAAGCAAGGCTAGCTAAGATTGAAGCAACTAAAATAGAAAAGGCAAGGCTAGCTAAGATTGAAGCGACTAAAATAGAAAAGGAAAGACTGGCTAAAATAGAAGCAACTAAAATAGAAGAAGCAAGGCTTGCTAAAATAGAGGCTACTGAAATAGAAGCAGCTAGGCTTGCTAAAGAGGCGACAGATAGAGAGATAGAAGAAAGAAATAGGAAGAATAATGGTGGATAAAAAAAAGATACTAGCTAAAGGATAAAAGGGGATTTCAAAGAACCATAAGGGGGATAAGAACATGGTTAAAAACAAAGTTAAAATACTATCAATAGTACTATTTTTATTGCTATTTATAAGCGTTACTGCTGTTTATGCAACAGGTGATAGGATTACTCCATATAGCGCAATGACAAACCACCAGGTAACCTTACAGACGTATAATTCTAATACGCCTAAGACAGTTGAATTACAATTGTTAGAATTTTATAATGGCACCGAAGCTAATACAATAGTAAGTGAAGAAAATAGATTTAATAAAGTTCCGGCTTATGATGAAGAATGGTTACTTATGAAGTTCAATATGAAATATGTTAATGGACCTTATGAATTATTAAATGCTAGCGATATAATTTATAGTGGTTCAAATTTTTATAAAAAGGATGGAGAAATAATTGCTGCTTTGGATACACCATCATTTATACATAATTTAAAAGGATTAGGTCAATTTAATGTTTCTCTTTATCCTGGAGAACAATCAGTAGTCTGGTATGGTATATTGGTGAAAAAAAATGTAGGATATCCTCTAGTCAAGATAAAAAGCGGGTATGATAGCACTACAGACTCAACTATCTATTCATGGTTTTCTACAGATCCTAGTAACCTAGAACCTATTGATAACGTATCTTATGATAGAAATGAAAGTACTGGGGGCACAGTTCCAAAGGACAGTGAAGAATATTCAAATTATGACCAGGTAACAATACTAGGAAATACAGGCTCACTGACAAAGACAAACTATGCCTTTGTAGGGTGGAATACAGAAGCCGATGGAAGTGGGACAGACTATGTGGCAGGAGATACATTTGAAATGGGATCAGAAAATGTAATTTTCTATGCGAAGTGGATAGTAGATGACTCAACAATTCCAACAATCCGTTATCAAGGATCTAATAGATTTGAGACAGCGGTAGAAATTAGTAAAGCGGGATGGGTATCATCAGATTATGTGGTTCTTGCAAATGCTTATGGATTTGCAGATGCACTAACAGGAGTTCCTTTTGCATACCTTAAAGATGCTCCAATTTTACTAACAGACAAAAATTCAATACCACAGTTTACATATGATGAAATAGAAAGACTAGGAGCAATGAATATTTATATATTAGGTGGTACTGGAGTGATTTCAAAAAATATAGAGAGTGAGCTTAAAAGTAACGAATTTAATGTAGTTAGGTTAGCAGGTTCAAATAGGTTCGAAACTGCGATTCAAATAGGCAATGAGGTTTTGATGGATAATTCATCTGAAACTGCAGTGCTTACTACAGCCTATAACTACCCAGATGCACTTGCTATGAGTTCATATGCAGCAATGAATAAATACCCGATTTTATATACTCAAACAAATATTTTAAATATAGACACTGAAGAATTTCTGAAAAATAATGGTATAACTAAAGTGATAATACCTGGTGGAATCGGAGTTGTTTCAGAAAATGTAGCTAAGCAGTTAAGAATGAGTGGCATAACAGTTGAAAGAATAGATGGAGTAGATAGGTATAACACTGCTGTAAACATTGCAATTCAATATGAAAGTAGTTTTAAGGATGAGGTAATGATAGCAACTGGAAATAATTTTCCTGATGCACTAGCAGGGGGAGTTCTTGCGGCAAAAAAACAAATTCCTATTCTATTAGTTAATAAGGATAGGGTAAAGGATGAAGTTAAAAACTATATTAAATTTAATGTTTATGGAAATATGTACATTCTTGGCGGTACTGGAGTAATTCCAGATGCAATTTTAAGGTGACAGGCACTTGTAAAATAAAGTAATGAAAATTAGCAATTAGTACAAGTTTAAAAAAGAGAGAGGCACTCACATCATATAAATGGTGTTAGTGCCTCTTTTTTTTAGGTGACAGGCACTTGTATAAAATTAGGTTGTAATATAAGAAAATTATAGTAAAACAGTAAATAAAATGGTATAGTTAAATTAAATTCGGAAGGTTTAAATAGAATGCTTAAAACATATCGGGGGGCTTAAAACTAATGAAGCGAAATATTAAACGTGGGGTTATTGTGTTAGTTATTATTTTATTTGCTGGTGGGTTGATATTTTTACTTGCTAAATTAATAAATTATAAGAATCAAACTAAAGTTCCAGAGATTAATAAATCTATAGAAGAGATTGTAGAAAAAAATAAAGCGGATTTAGATAGCACTAAAATAGATAAATCTAAGATAATAAATTCAGAAGATATTTATGCCATGATACATGAAATGGCAAATACTTTGATAGTTGCAGAAGATGATTTGATTTATGGAGAGGTACCTATAAATGAAGAGAACGTTAATAAGGCTATGGTTATTGTAAAAGATACAGAGCTAATATCTAGTGAAAAAAAGGAAGTATTCTTAAACATATTGCAAAGGTGGAAAGATAAGGACTATAGGCAAGGGGTACAAGCCCATAACTATGCTTGGAAATTACTCCATGGGAATATAGGTAGAGCTAAAGAATTAAGAAGTGAATATTTGAAATAGTTTTTTAATAATTTAAATGATTGGAGAGATGAAAATGCATAAAAAAATATTAAAAAAAAGTTTAATGCTAATATTGACATTAATAATAACTATTGGAATGCAATCTGTAACATTTGGTATAACATTACCAATTTTAGATTCTTTAAAAACCTACAAATTAGTTAATACCTATGTTATTCGTAATACTAAAAATGGGGATAGTGGGAGTTTACTAAATACTAAGGTGACTATAATACTCGGAACAGACCTTAATTCATCTTATATGATAAATGCAAGTGCTTACAAATCATCTGGAGGGACAATTACTAAAGATGCAAATGGTGCTTATATTCTAACTGAAATTATAAGTAGCATAGCTCCAAATAGTTCACATTCTATAAATGTAGAAAGAACTTTTACAACAGGGACTATTGACTACAGTATAGACAAGTCTGAGGTTACGTCTAATTATAGTAAGTTAACTAATTATACAAATTATTTGAGAGCGGACAGTGGTATAGAGGTTAATGATGCTGGGATACAAGCAAAAGCTAAAGCCTTAACTGAAGATATTGTTAATCCTTATGATAAATCTTTTGCAATATTTAAATTTGTAAATACAAGTATGACTTATAATTTAAGCTCACAATATGCAAATAAGGGTGCTTTAAGTGCATTAACTTATAAACAAGGAGTATGCGAAGACTATGCAAAGTTATTTGTTGCTTTGTGTAGGGCTAGCGGAATACCCTCTAGAACAGTAGTCGGATACAGGAATAGTGGACTACCTTTGATAAATAATAATATTGATTTAACAAATGCAAGTCATATGTGGGCAGAAGTTTATTTGCCGGGTTACGGATGGATCATTTCTGAACCAACTGTTATATTTAACCAAAAAGGAATATCAGATGATATTTTTATGAGATACTTTGGAAAATCCCTTAGCCCAGCAGAACATATAGCTACAAGCTATAAAGCTGGTAGCTATGATAGTAGTATAACTGTTTCATCAAATTATAATCGAACAACAAATAGCAAACCTACAATGGGGATAACATCCAATGCAATATTACAAACTAAATTTCCAACACTATTAGATAGTTCGTTTTTAACAACTAAAGATCTTACAAAGGTATGGAATATAAAATTAAACCAAGTAATTGATAAAAAAACTGCAACTACTGATAACATTTCTATGAAGAATTCTAAGGGCGAATTAATTGATTTCAAGGTATCTTCTAATGAAAATGTTGTAAGTATATCACCAATTGGAAAATACAAAATTGGTGAGCAGTATGTGGTTTATATTAGTGATAAAGTTCTAAGTACAGAGGGTACTGGAATCAAAAATGGATATTATTTCACTTTTGAAATAAGGTGACATAACAAAGCTGACACCATATAAAAAATGGTGTCGGCTTTGTTTACGAAAAAGGGTGACAGGCACTTGTAAAATATTGCTTTTAGGTTGTAGAAGTTGTTGGTATTGCAATATTAGTCGATATTTGTAACACGAAATTTAAAGGATTACCGTTATAGTGGTAGAATAAGTAAGTTTAATACATTAATAAGGGGGACAAGTATAGTGAATACACAAAAGAACAGAACATAAATGATTAATCACGGTAGAAGTGGAGGAAAATTATATGAACAGTAATACAGAGCCGATTATTAAGAATAATAATTTCAAAGAAAAAATAAAAAGTGTTTTTTTAAAAGAATATAGCCTATTTACAAAATTAGCTATATATACAATTACATTGCTGCTTTTTATTATAAGTGTAACAATATTTACAAAAAAATATGTTGAATATCAAAAGATAAATTTAGAACAAATACAGCAGGTTAATTTGCAACGATTTATAGACAGCGACAGTATGATTATTAAAGATGGAGAAATAAAGATGCTTTTTACTCCGTTAAAATTTAATCAATTTTTAAAAAGCGAAATACAAAACTTAAAAATTGCCTCATTAAAGGAAAATAAAATATTAGAATATCAATATGACAATAATTCACAAAGGCTTTATCTGAATGTACAAGATAAGAAAAAGAATATATATTCTTTTAGTTGTAAAGCCAACATGAGTGTGAAAAACACGCAATTATTATTTGATTTATCAGACTATAGATTAGGAAAGTATAAAAGTAGAATTTTAGGGAGTTACTATAGATTTTCATTAGGGCTACCTAAACAATTAAGTTTATTTTCTACAGATAAAAACAATATAATACTAATGAAAGGTATTAAACAAGCTTCACCAACAGAAATAGAAATAAGTTATGAATATAATTATGATAAATTGATAAAGCAATTTAATGAGTATAAAGGCCAACTAGATGAGGTAAAGGTAAAACTTTGCAAAGATGGCGAAAAAGTTTCACCAGAAATTATAAATGTATTTACAACAGGAGAAATAACTAAAGATAAGGTAGAGAAATGCATCAAAGTATTAGAGCAAAATAGTAATGCTTTAGAACAATGTACTCTTTTATTAGATGAACAAGGTATTAGAAAAATTTGTGGCGATTTGAAAGCATTTTATGCGAAAAATGTAAATGAGGATAGACTTGTTGAAAAGTCTGAAAATGCTGTAGATAAAAATCTAAGTATGTACCATTATGATTTTTCTAAAATGTTGCTTAATTATTTATATGTTCATAGAAATTATACTGTAGAAGGTGAAGTAATATATATTGAGGGTGTACCGTTAAGCGCAGATAAAATTTTAAATGAAAATAATTATTCTAAAGTATATGATATAGACATAGTAAATAATTCAAATGGTATAAACGCTACATATAAAATCGGAAATAAAACCGTTTTAAAGACAGTTTTAAGAAAGGAATAATATTATGAAATGTCATGAATGCAATAGTGAAATTATAGATACTGCAAAATTTTGTCCTATATGTGGTGCAAAGATATTAAGCAATAGTGAGCAAAATGTGGAAAATGAAATGCCTCAAGAAGACTTAATTGAAAATAATTACAACAATATTGATTTTAATGAAAAAGCAAATGATAAAAATAACTATTTTAAAAAATTAAAAGAGAAAAAGTCACCATTTAAAAGATCTATTATTATAGCCATATACAGTTTAGTATTTATATTTTTATGTGGAGGATTGGCTTTAAAAGGGGTACCTAATAAAAACATAATAACACTAGGTAATGCAGAAGTATCTAAAAATGCAGATGATATAAAAAAGCAAGGATTGAAAGAAATACACTTATTAGATGAAGAATATAGTATAATGCCAGGTCAGGTGGAAGTTATTAAATATTATACTTATCCAGAGAATGCTAAAGGGCTAAAATGGTTATCATCAAATAGTAATATAAAAGTCAATCAAAGCGGTTATGTAATTAGTACAAAGCCAAATGAAGAGGGTATTATTACTGTATCAAATGATGACGGTACTATTAAGACTCAATGTAATGTAAAAGTATTAACAGAAAAAGAAGCTTTTTTTCGAACTATAGATTATATTAGTAATCACAGCACTGAAGAACAAAAAGAAGTGGATTTATACGCAGACAAATTTAAACCAAGTGGTAGAGTTTTGACGAATAAATCAACTTCATCAGTTGATGTATTTAATAAAATAAATACCGAAATAGCAGGTTATCAGTTTATACAAAAGAAATTTGTTAATGCACAAACTAAAAATATAATAGATTGTGATATTTATGTAGATTCAGTTACTGGAGACACTAGAAAGATTGTGACTATAGAATATTTAGGAGATAAACTTGAAGTAACAGATTATTACTACATGGACGGGAGTAGTTATTTCATTTTCAAAAGGAATGAAAATTATTATAGACCTATTCCAGCGCAACAAGATTTTGCAGGAAGTAGATATTATTATTGTAAAGATTCTCTTGTAAAGTGGCGAGAAATAGAAAAAAACACTAATAACAACTTTGAAAAAACAGATTATTTTTATGATAAAAAAGGGTTTCAATGGAAAAAATATGAGTATGAAAATATAGATAGTACAAATAAAGAAAAATCGAGTTACACTAAAGCAAATGAAGATGCTAGTTTGCAAAAACAAATGGAAGATGGATTTTTAAAAAAAGAAAGAAATATGCTCAATGCAGCTTATAACATTTACAACAAGGTAGTACAAGCCCCACAAATTACAAGCGTAGCAGGATATGTATTAGATAATGGTGGGCAACCTATGAGTGGAATTAGTGTTAAAGTGTTTTCAGAACAATATAAGTTGTTAGTTGGAGAAACGAATACGAATAATGATGGATCATATAAAATAAATGTACCAGTAGATAAATCAACATATACAGCATATATTTCAAAACCAGGATATGGTGAAACTACTATTTATGAAGTAGATCCAAATTTAGGAATATCAACACTATTCCAAGAGAATGTTTATATGTATCCAGAAAGCAATATGTTATACAATGTTAGGCTTAATCTTATAAATGCTTTAAATGGAAATGTATTAAATGCAGATGAAGTTGTAGGTACTCATGTTGCTATACGTAAAGGAATAAATAATAAAAAGGGTGCCATTGAGTGTCAATTTGAAATGTATGATGATTATGATCCATTTTTAAATATCCAGTTAGTACCAGGAAATTATACAGTGGAGGTTATGTCACCAGGACGTGAAAACAGTTATTTTACAATATCAACGCTTCAAGATAATATGGAGGTTTACTCAAATATAGTTCCTAAAATAACAGATGATTCTGTAAGAGTTGTATTGTCATGGGGGAGTACACCATCAGATTTGGATTCTCATTTATTTTTACCAGATAATAAGCATGTTGCATATTATTCTACAATAGCTAGTAACGCTAATTTAGATGTAGATGATACCAACTCCTATGGACCTGAAACTATTACAATAGATAAATTGGCACAAGGAACATATAAATATTATATTGCTGATTTTATAAATTGTTCTCAGAATAATTATACATCTATGGAAATGTCAAATTCTTTTGCAAGAGTTGATGTATATACTAAAAATGGACTAAATGCGAGTTTTACAGTTCCTAATAATACAGAAGGAATTATCTGGCAGGTGTTTAATATTTCTAATGGTAAAATAATTCCAGTGCAACGCTATTTTAATAATATTGAAGATATGCAGTGGTGGGCTGCGGATAAATAGGTTAATAAAAAAGAATCGCCATTTCTGACGATTCTTTTTTAATTTAATTCTTTTACGGTATCCAGGTTAGTAGATAAGTAACTTAGATATACCCATAGGATTGTTGTTGTATAACTCCCAGTTAAGAGAATTGCATTTTCAAATAATCCATATACTGAAATAGATAATATTAATCCGACTATAAAAAGTATAAGATTTTTTTTATTTTTAGAAGTTTTATTATTTTTGGTAAAAAGAATTATAAGTGAATCCTTAATAATTAATACATAAAAGATTGAAAACGCTATAAATGCGAGAATCCCATTTGATAGAAGTATCTGTATATATCCATTATGCATATTATTTTTAGTTATATAGAATTCCTTGTCATTAGGATATATTTTTTCTTTTGCTAAACCTATATTGTGTGGACCATGCCCAAAAATAGGGTCAAGTTTTAGAGAAATTAGTCCATACTTCCATATATCTATTCGACCTGATGTAACATTTCCCTCTACAATGTCACGTTCTAGTATTAGGTTGTTAGAATCATCTTCTTCTTTAATAGTAACAAGTTTTTGAACGTATTTAGGTATATATGATAATCCGAGTTTAGAAGCAGAAACTGTTAGGTTAAATACAGAAAAAATAATAATGGTTAAGAGTAATGATATAATTATTGACTTAAATCTATTGAAATTTTTCTTTTCTGTTAAAAAATTAGTAAATATATAATATGAAGCGAAAAGGACGAAAGCTAGGAACGACATTAAAACGCCTCTTGAATTACTAAGGATTAAACATATCCATTGTAATAGTATATTAGAGTAGTAATAAATTTTTTTTAACTTGCTAAGTTCTTTAACATGTAATTTATCACATAAATACAAGTTGAAAAATGTAACTATTATAGAAACAGATGCAACCATTCCACCAGAGTTTGGATTGCCATAGAATCCCCATAATGCAGGATGATTTGGATATATAAACCCTTGGGGTATATCATTATATGTAAATTGAATTAAAAATATAAATGTTATTATTGAAGCAAAGGCTACTATGGAACTTATTGTTATTACTATTGTATTGATATTATATAGTTCAGACTGCATTGTTTTATCAGAACGGTCTTTTTTATAGGAATATAGAACAAATATAAATAAACATGTATATCCAAATGTTTTCATATTATTTACAAAATTTAAGTTGATATTAATTAAATTACTGATTAAAAACAAAATCATATAAATTATTAAATATTTTGAGTATCTGGATTTTATAAAATTCTTTTCTTTGAAAAAATCATATATGATATACAATGCTCCCCATGCAAGAATTATTATATTAAGTTCATTTGTAAAGGGATAAATAATTGCTATTGTAGACAACATCATTAAGGTTACTAACGCATAAACTATATTTATCTTTTTCAGTATTTGTTTTTTAAAACTGTTCATTAAAATAAGCTCCTTCTTGATAAATATTTTCAGTGTTTTTATCTTTAATTTAAAGAATACAGGAAATCATTTTATTGTACCATTTTCAACGCAATCTTACAATGAATGTTTTTGGTGTTTGCGATTGATGGTAGTATTACTGTTTTTATGATAGATTAATGCTGAACTAATGACATTTCATAAAGATTATGGTAAAATTAAGCGTAAAAACATTGTAAGGGGGACCGTAATATGAGAAATAATATTGCTAAGGTTTTTGCAATACTTTTAATAATCGCATTAATTTATTTAATCGGTTATGGTGTACACAGAGACAGGGTGTTGAGTAAAAAAGCTACAGAAGCTTCGGTGGTACAAAAACCAGTTAAAGAGAATACTGAAGTAATCCAAACTAAAACACTTAAATATAAAGATAAAAATTGGATGGCTATTGGAGATGAGATAACTTCTAAAAAGCAATATCAAAAATATGTGCAAGAAGCTTGTGAGTTCAAAGGTGTGGAAACTCTTGCTGAACCTGGAATAACACTCCATATAATGGATGATAAGGTTACAAAGGATTTATTAAAGGATATTGATGTTGTGACAGTATTTGCTGGGGTTAATGATTTCGGTGATAATAGACCACTTGGATCTATTGAGGACTCAACACTGGTGGACACTTTTTATAGTGATATGAAAGCAGTTATAGAAAATATAGAAAAAATTAAGCCGGAAATAGAAATCATATTTATTGCGACGCCATATATTGGAAAAGATGGTTATGGATTTTTAGAAAACCATGTAGGATCCACACTTGAAGATTACACTAAAGCTATGAGTGAAGTGTGTGCTTTATATGATGTACCAGTTGTAGATTTGTATGCAAGTAGTGGAATTAGCAAAGATAACCTATTAGATTATTCAGATGATTCTATACACCCAAATGAGGCTGGTGTGGAGTTAATAGGTAAGGTGATTGGGGAGTTTTTAAATCGGTGACAGGCGGTGACAGGCACTTGTAAAAGAATGGAAGCCGGTTGAGGCAGTGACGAAATCAAGCTTGGTGACAGGCACCTGTAAAAAAATAACAAAGCTGACATCGTATAAAAAACGGTGTCAGCTTTGTCTGTTAAGTAGAAGTTATTATTTTTGTATAAGTGAGGCCGCTATTTTATTACTTACTACCCCGTCCCCACCAAAAACAATTACATTTGTTATGTTCTGTTTTTTCAGAAGTTCTTTTTGTTTAGTTACATTCTTATTATCCACAAGTAGAACATTACAATTCATTCTTGCAGCTAATACTGATCCACTTAAAGCATCAGGGAAAGATATTCCTGTAGCCACAGCTATAGTATTTGTACTTAAATTAAAATAATCTATTATCTTCATTGAAGTTTCATATCTATTTGAACCGCCTAATCTAACTATATCTATTTTACTATCTATGAGTTTAATTTGCGTTTCAATATTAGTGCTAAGCACTCCTATTTCACCTATAATATAGACAGTTGTTGGCTGCATGTTAGTTATATAATCACTAACACTAGCTAATAAACTGTTTTTATTATTTAATAATACTGGATAACCTAGTATATCAGCTACACTTGATATACTAAGTGCATCTGCAAAACCACTTCCGGTAGTGATAACAATACTTGAATTTTTAGGCATATTCAAATTATCAACTATCTTTTGATTTGTTTCATAACGATTATTACCACCTAGTCTTATTATCTCATACCCCTGCGTCGTTAGATAATCTGAAATTTCTGCGCTAACTGCACCAGTACCTCCTAATATATAAATTTTCTTATTTTTACTTAAGTTTGCTACAATGTAATTTAATACATTTTTGTTTTCACTAACAGTTTTATTAACTAATAAGAGGGGCGCATTATACTTATAGGCTAGTCCAGAACCTGCTAAGGCATCAGCAAAATCATTAGCTGTAGTTAGTACTACTGCATCTGGTAAAGTATTAGTATATTGTTCTTTAGCTATATTAATAGAAGTTTCTATTCTATTAATACCTGCGAGTCTGTTTATATTTAGTGGGTTTGAGCTTATCGTAGTTGAAAAATCACTGTACACTTTAACAGAATCAGCCATTCTATATGCTTTAACTTTATAGAAGAAAATGTTATTTGTTGTAAGTCCAGCATTGTTATAGTTAGGCTCAGTAGTAGTTGCTATTGATGTGTAGGTGCCTGTACTAGATGTTGACCTGTAAACTTCATATCCGCTTGTTTCAGTTACTGGGCTTTTAGTCCAGTTCAATAAGATATTATTATATCCTGGTGTTGCAGTAATGTTTGTTGGAGGTGCGTAAACCTCCACATTAAAGTTATATGCTAATGTAGCTTCAAACGGTAATACTGAAGTTATAGCCTTAACATATACCTTTAAATTATAATTACCAGCTTCAGTAGGTTTATATTGAATGTTTGAACTGTTAATAAAGCCAGAATTGTATATGTCAGTGTTATTATGTTCTACTATGTATTTATAGGTAAGCCCTTTTTCTGAGCCGCCAGTTGTATTGACGCTAAAATTTAGATTGTCAAAACTATAAATTTTATCTTTATCTACAGAAATTTTATTTATTTCTGGCAAAACATTTATTAAAGACGTGCCATCATAATAAAACTTAAGGATAGTTTCAAAATTTTGTCCTGAATTAGCTCTATTTCTAGCTCCAATTTGACTCATGCCTATTCCATGTCCATAGCCCTTACCTTCAAAGCTGTAAGTATCAGTAAAAGGAGAATACTTTACGTTATACAGCGCACTTTTAAAATTCAAAAAGGTTCTTGCAGATTCCTTACTATAAGATAAAGTATATTCAACACCCAATGGATTTTTAAAAATCAAACTAATATTTTCAATTCTACCGCTTGGAAATTCAGTAATTGTATCTAAGTCTATTTTTACAAAGGTACTTGATATTGGTAATTTAAGTAGAAATAAACCATTTATTTGGCTGCTAGTATATGTTTTGTTCCAAAGATAATTTGTATCATAACCATCAAAACTATCATATTTAGCTTTTAAATATGGTCTTGAAGAAGACCACACATTTTCAGAAGCTTCTGTATAGCCGCCATCACTTGCGGAATAATAGGCTGACACAAGGCTAGTCCCACTTAATAGTAACGTACCTTTAGTAGAGTCTACAGCTGCAATTACATTTTTTAATGAGGCATCATAACCACCATAAACTTGACAACAGGTTGTATCACAAAGACTATAACCTTTTGAACTGTGCTTGCCTTTATTTACTAGTGCGTAATTTCTTGCAGCTATTGCTTGGGCTTTTAGTGCTTCAATTGGAAAAGAATCTGACATTTCCTTGCCTACAACACCTTTTAAATAATCTTCTATATATACGGTATTGATAGGAAGTACCTTAGAAGAATCAATTTTAAAAGCCATTGTTCCTAAATAATTTCTAGTATAATTAGAAGTAATCTTAATAGTATTTGAAACATTATTTGGTGTAAAATTTATATTATCATATAAGTTTCCACCTAAATCTATCTTTGTTCCATTAACTTTTAGAAGATAACTTGTACCACTTTTTAACTTAACTCCATTTAAGATGTAATCACCATTTAAAGTTATATTAAGCTGACTTTTTGACATACTCTCTAGGCCAATTATAATATTCTGATTATCATAGTAATCAGAATTAGTAGAAGCATAAACATTGCTTCCAAAGGTTAATATACAAGCTAGTAAAGCAACTGTAAAAATTTTAATTTTATTTTTCATATCGTCCCCCCGAATAATAAATTATATAGTAAATTTACCTCGAATTGTGGGTTATGTCAATGGTTAAATTGGTAATTTGGTGACAGGCACTTGGGTTAGATTGGAAACTGCGTGCGGGCGGTGTTAAACTGATGTAGGTGACAGGCACTTGTAAAATATTCACACTTTCAATTAAATTGCATATTATAAGGATGAATGTTTTTTAATTTAGGAGATGATATATATGTGCGGTATTGCAGGGTGGGTTAATCTGTATGCTAATATTGAAAATGAACGTGAGATTTTATATAAAATGACGGATACCTTGAAAAAAAGAGGACCGGATGATACTGGTTTCTATTTTTCAAAGCATGCAAATTTAGGCCATAGACGTCTAGTTGTTGTAGATCCTAGCGGT
>NZ_JBOITO010000037.1:0-92189 GCF_050717635.1 Clostridium sp. | reverse complement strand
ATTGGATTAACAACTATCCCAGAAGGATTTTTAACGGTTTATCTGCTAATATGATGGAACAGAAAACCTTTACAGCTTAACATTATTTTTTCTTGAAATTTTCGGACATTTTATATTGCAATCTACACTTTTTAAGACTATGCATAATTAATGTTGTTTATACGTATTAAAAAGTATATAATTATAAAGGTAGAATTCTTCAAAAAACCACTTTAGAGTGGTTTTTTGAGTTATTAAAAATAAATTAAGCTAAAAGTGATTTTTATATGACATTATTGTTTAAAATAAAGATATCAAAGTTTATTACTGGTGGGGGTGTATTTATGGCAAAGCTTAAAAATTTATTTATATGCCAAGAATGTGCATATAAATCACCTAAATGGTTAGGGAAATGCATTAGCTGTAATAATTTGAATACAATGGTTGAAGAGTTTAAAGAAACAATATTTATAAAATAGGGAGAAAAATATGAGAGAAGATAAAAGTAAGGAACTTATGAGTATATTAAAAATAATGGCTCCTGGGACTTCGCTTAGAGAAGGCCTTGAAAATATTTTAAGAGCTAAAACCGGTGGGCTTATTGTACTCGGAGATTGCATTGAAATATTAGACATTGTAGATGGTGGGTTTGGAATAAATTCAGACTATAGTCCAGCTTCTGTATATGAACTAGCAAAGATGGATGGAGCTATAATAATAAGCAATGATTTAAAAAAAATATTATATGCTAATACTCAACTTATGCCAAGTCCTACAATCCCAACTTTTGAAACTGGAACAAGGCACAGAACAGCTCAAAGAGTGGCTAAACAAACAGGTTATGTGGTTGTTGCTATATCACAACGAAGAACTATAATAACTGTATATAAAAATGATATAAAATATGTTCTGAGAGATAGTAGTGTAATTTTAGCAAGGGCAAATCAAGCTATCCAGACGTTGGAAAAATATGGATTTGTACTTGAGCGAGTAGTAAGGAATTTAAACCTTTTAGAAATACAAGATTTGGCTACTCTATTTGATGTAATAACTGCATTACAAAGAACAGAAATGGTTATGCGAATAGTTGGAGAAATAGAAAGGTATATATGCGAACTTGGGAATGAGGGTAGATTAATTTCAATGCAATTAAGTGAGCTCGTAAAAAGCGTAGAAGAGGATGGAATACTATTAATAAGGGATTATTGTCAAAGTGGTATGGATTATACTGAGGTTTATATGCAGATAGAAAATATGAGCTCCGAAGAATTAGTAGATTTAGATTTTATTTCTAAAATCATTGGATATATAGGTGTTCCACTAGTTGATACCTTAATTTCACCAAGAGGATATAGGATGTTAAATAAAATACCTAGAATACCTGCAAATGTTATAGAAAATTTAGTTGTGCACTTTAAAGAATTAAAAGCTATAATGGAGGCCTCTTTTGAACAACTTGATATGGTAGAAGGTATTGGTGAAGCCAGGGCCAAGGCTATTAAAAATGGCCTTAGAAGATTAAAAGAGCAATTTATGTTGGACAAACAAATATAAACACAAAATAAGTTTCGACTTATTTTGTGTTTATATTTTATCTCATAGTATATTTGCCCAAAGTGTTAATTTTGTCATATTCTTTTAAAAGAACATCATATAGATTAAGGTCCAAAAGGTTGCATAGTGAAGTAATATAAAAAAGATTATTTCCCAGTTCCCTTTCTAGTACTTCTCTACAGTTTTCACAAAGTTTACCGTCCATATGAGTATCAAGTGAGGCACTAAGCGTGTCTAAATCTAGATCATCTATATTTTCAGGTGAGTACTGTTTTTTTGCATCAACTTTAATACAACCACAATTAGTAACTGATTTTACAACAGCTCTACTGACCCTTGCCTCAGACTCTTGAAGTTTAGTAATTATATCTAAAATACTTCTATGGCGTAATAAAGATTCATCCACAGAATTTTGAAAATTATCAAATATACAATCTTTCATCAAATTCAACTCCTTGTAAAAATTTAAATAACTATACTATCTTAATTATAGGTTTTACAATAGCTTTTTGTCAATAATTAAGTACGAATTTTAGCTTATGAATATATAATAAATCAATAAGAGTTTTTTTAATAGGGGGATGGTTATGTTAAATATTGGTGAGAAAATATTCGTAGCAGATTATGGTGCTGGTTATATACAAGAAATAGATAGTAAAGAATTATCACATATAAAATGTGAATATATAAATATATATCTTTTATTAGATGATATGAATTTTATGATTCCATTAAATAATATACAAAATTATATGATAAGAGACCTTTTAAGTGAAATAGAATTAGAAAAAATATTGAAGACAATAGAAAATGATTGTGATTATATAGAAAGCAATTGGAATAATAGATATAGAATTAATAAGAAAAAAATTCAAAGTGGAAATACACTAGAAATGTGCGAGGTGATTAGGGATTTGTACTGTTTAAAGAAAAAAGATATGCTTCCGCCTGGAGAAGTAAAGATATTAGAACGAGTTGAAGGCATGGTAGCTAGTGAAATAATGTTAGTTTTAGGAGTGAAAATGGAGGAGGCATTACACAAAATACGTAATTTAATTTAATAAATTGTTAATTGTATGACTTATTTCATTGAAATACAGAAATATATAGTATATATTATATAATAACAGGATATAAAATCAAATAAGTGTTAATAATTTAAAGGGAGGTGAAATTTTTTGCTAAAAAAAATTTTAAGAGGACTTTTTACAATCATAGGACTAATTATAGGGTACTTAATTGCTGAGATGCTTTTAAGCACAAGTTATTTATCTGAACTTAATTATTTTAAAGGTGGTAATATTCAAGGAATAATATTTATTATTTTTTCTATTTTAATTTTTGGAGTTATATTATTTCTATTGTCTCCTATAATCGTATCTTTAATAATGAAGTTTATGGATTATGTGGAGAAAAGTACACAAAAGATGCCAACTGCTCAAATTATTTTTGGAACAGGTGGTGCAGTATTAGGTCTCGTAATTGTTTCTTTATTTACTGGATTATTTAAATACCAATCTCCTTTATGGAGTGCCATTGTAGCTATTTTATCAGTTATATTGGCAGCTCTAGGTGCGGATATTTGTGCTAGAAAAAGAGATGATATACTTTCATTTTTTACAAGTATTAAAAGAAAAGATGGATTCAAAGATAAAAAAACAAAGGGGTATACTAATGAAAACCCTAAAGTGCTAGATACATCCGTAATAATAGATGGCAGAATATTTGATATCTGTCAAACAGGATTTGTTGAAGGACCACTTATAATTCCAACTTTTGTATTAGAAGAGCTTAGACATATTGCTGATTCGTCAGATGGGCTAAAAAGGAATAGAGGAAGAAGAGGTCTGGATATACTGAATAAAATTCAAAAGGAATTAAACATTGAAGTTGAAATATGGGAGAAGGATTTTCCTGATATTGCAGAAGTAGATAGCAAACTTTTGAAATTAGCTCAAGTTTTAAATGGAAAGGTAGTTACAAATGATTTTAACCTAAACAAGGTAGCTGAATTCCAAGGGGTTCCAGTTTTAAATATTAATGAACTTGCAAATGCAGTAAAGCCCGTAGTTCTTCCTGGAGAAGAAATGAAAATTCAAGTTATGAAAGACGGAAAAGAATCAGGCCAAGGAATAGCCTATTTAGATGATGGTACAATGATTGTTGTTGAAGGTGGAAGACGGTATATTGGTGAAAATATAGTTGTTATTGTAACATCAGTACTTCAGACAGCAGCAGGTAGAATGATTTTTGCTAAAAATAAAGATACTGTTGTAAAGAGTTAGTTATTTAGGTAAGTGAGGTTTTTTATGAGTAAAAACTGTGCCATAATTTTAGCTGGAGGTAAGGGAAGCCGAATGGGAAAACCTATTAATAAGCAATACTTAAATATTAACGGTTATCCTATTTTGTATTATACTTTAAAAGCTTTTACGGAGTGCAAATGTATAGACGAGATTATAGTTGTTGTTGCAGAAGGTGAAATGGATTATTGTAAGGAAGAAATAATTAAAAAATATAGTTTTATAAAAGTTAAACAGATAGTTATTGGTGGAAAAGAAAGACAAGATTCTGTTTTAAATGGTCTAAAGGCACTAATAAATTGTGAGATTGTACTTATTCATGATGGGGCTAGACCTTTTATAGATGAATCTATTATTAGAAATGCTATTATTTATGCTGGTTTATATGGAGCGGCTGCTTGTGGGGTAGAACCTAAGGATACTATTAAGATTAAGGACTCTTTCGGATTTTCTGTGGAAACGCCTGAAAGAAAAACACTTTTTTGTGTTCAAACACCTCAAGCATTTAAGTATGATCTAATATTAGATTGTCACAGAAAAATTAAAAAAGATAGTATTAAGGTTACTGATGATACTATGGTGGTTGAGAGGTTCGGTAATAAGGTATATCTTTATGAAGGCAGCTATAATAATATAAAGGTTACAACACCAGAGGATTTAGAAATTGGAAAACAAATATTAGAGAGATTTTAATTTTGACAGGATTAAATTTAATGTGTATACTAATTAATAGTCATAAACAAAATTTTCATAAATTAAATAGTAGGCAATGATGAAGAATAGTAGAAACCACACTACAGAGAGAAAATACTAGGTTGAGATATTTTTAAAGGTTTTGAACCAACTTTGGAGCTGTAGAAAAACTACCGGTAGTATATACCGTTAAAAAATGAGTGCAAATTTAGGTGGTACAGCGATATAATTCGCCCTAAAATAGGGCGGATTTTTTTATTTTTTTGTAAGCTATATGTAAAACATAAATTATTAAAGATATGTAAGGAGGAATATTTATGAAATTATCAAAAATGCTAATAAGTACACTAAGAGAAGTACCAGCTGAGGCGGAAATAGACAGTCATAAACTAATGTTAAGAGCTGGTATGATGAGGAAAATGGCTTCAGGAATATATAATTATATGCCATTTGGAATAAGAGTCATAAAAAAAATTGAAAATATTGTAAGGGAGGAAATGGATGGCGCAGATGCACAAGAGTTTTTAGCATCAGCATTAATTCCATCAGAACTATGGATAGAATCTGGTAGGTGGGATGCTTATGGGGAAGAGATGTTTAGATTAAAAGATAGAAGTCAAAGAGAATTCTGTTTAGGACCTACACATGAAGAAGTATTTACAGATATAGCTAGAAATGAAATTAAATCTTATAAGCAATTACCGCTTAATTTATATCAAATTCAAACAAAATATAGGGACGAGAGAAGACCAAGATTTGGTGTTATGAGATCAAGAGAATTCATAATGAAAGATGCTTATAGTTTCGATGCAAACAATGAGGGGCTGGACATATCTTACAACAAAATGTATGATGCCTATAATAATATTTTTAAAAGATGTGGCCTTAAATGTAAGGCTGTGGAGGCTGATTCTGGAGCAATGGGTGGTTCGGGTTCAGCAGAATTCATGGTTAAATCTGAAGTTGGTGAAGATGAGGTAGTTTTTTGCAGTTCTTGTAGCTATGCAGCTAATATGGAGAAGGCATCAGGAACTCCGGAACCGCTTAAAAAACAGGAGTTTAAAGAACTTAATAAAATACTAACGACCGATGTAAAAACTATAGAGGATTTAGAGAAGTTCTTTAATACTACAGCTAAAAATTTTGCAAAAACACTTATATGTAAAGCAGATGACAAAGTAATTGCTGTTGTGATAAGAGGAGACAGACAAGTAAACGAAACTAAAGTAAAAAATGCAATAGGTGGAGCTGGGTCATTTGAAATGGCAGATGCAGAGACTGTAATGTCATCAACTTCAGCGGCAGTAGGATTTGCAGGGCCAATTGGTATTACGTGTGACGTACTCTTAGTAGATTCTGAAGTTTCTAATATGTATAATTTTATAATTGGAGCAAATGATACAGGATATCATTATGAAAATGCTAATTATGGAAAAGATTTCGAAGGTGTGGTTGGCGACTATAGGAAGGCGACTGAAGGTGATAAATGTCCTAAGTGTGGAGCACCAATTACTATTGCTAGAGGGGTAGAGGTAGGACATATATTTAAATTAGGGACTAAATATTCAGAGGCTATGGGTGCAACATTTCTTGGAAAGGATCAAAAAAAACAACCTTTAGTTATGGGATGTTACGGTATAGGTATCAATAGAACAATGGCAGCTATTATAGAGCAGCACCACGATGAAAATGGCATAAAATGGCCCATGTCAGTAGCTCCATATCAAGTTGTAGTAGTACCAGTAGCTATAAAAGATGAAAATCA
This sequence comes from Clostridium sp., assembly GCF_050717635.1. Classification (GTDB taxonomy): domain Bacteria; phylum Bacillota; class Clostridia; order Clostridiales; family Clostridiaceae; genus Clostridium_AD. The sequence goes on along the minus strand of NZ_JBOITO010000037.1, from coordinate 85,895 downwards.
GATGAAAATTGCTGAAGAAATTTATAATGATCTAAAAGCAATAGGTGTAGAGGTTCTTATGGATGATAGAAATGAGAGAGTTGGGGTTAAATTTAAGGACTTAGATTTAATCGGAATTCCAATTAGAATTACTGTAGGTAAAAAAAGTCCTGAAGGTCAAATCGAGTTTAAACTCAGACATGAGATAGATAATGAAATAGTAGAAACATGCTCAGTTATTGATAGGGTAAGAGAAGAATTTAAAAACAACAAAATAACATTGTAATATTTAAAAGGGAGAATAATAATGGAATTTAATATGTTAAAAGGTAAATTTACAACAGAGCAAGTTAAACAGTTAAACCCACTAGTTCTTGCCATAGTTGGAGATGCAGTTTATGAGGTATTTATTAGAACTTACCTTGTAGAAAAAAATAGAGATATGAATGCTCATAAGATTCATATTAAAGCAGTTTCATATGTAAAAGCACATGCACAAAGTGAGTATATGAAATTCTTTATTGAATATTTAGATGAAGAAGAATTAAGCATATTTAAAAGGGCTAGAAATTCTAAAAGTGGCACCATACCTAAAAATGCAGATTTGACTGAGTATAAATGGGCAACAGGGTTTGAAGCTTTAGTAGGTTTTTTATATTTAAGTGAAAAGAATGAAAGATTAAACTATGTATTTGAGAAAATCATAAACTATGATTTAGGAGAGAAGTAATTATACTGAGAAGAAATTTTTGTAAGCTCTATGAATTGTGTTCAAAAGGAGTATAATCAGTTAGTAGCGATATTATATGAAAATAAATTAAACGATGAACAAATCAAACAAAATAATATATAATTCTTCAAGATAAATGGAGAATAAGGTTGATATTAAAAAATAATTTGCAATGAAATAGATAGAATGAGAGAGGTATTTAAAATGAGTGATAACAAAAAATATCAAGGTAATAAAGTAAGCAATGGATTTTCAAAGAGCAAAGAAGATAAAAGTGGAGCGGGTTCTAGAAAAGCTAGAATCGGTGATCATGGATCAAAAGAAAGCAGAGGATTTTCAACCAGTAGAGACGGTAAGAAAAGAGTGGGTAATACTAAAACTAGACAAGGACAAGAAAATTCAGTGGAAAATAAAAAATTTCTTAGACCCAAAGTTGAAGGAAATGCTTCTACCAAAATTGTAAATGAAGAAAGTGAAACTAAACTTTTAAGAGATGATGTAATCGAAGGAAGAAATGCAGTTATAGAGGTGTTAAAATCAGATAGGACTATAGAATATATTCTTATTGCAAAAGGTGATATGGTAGGATCTATAAGCGTAGTGATAGCATTAGCCAAAGAAAATGGAATTGTTATAAAGGAAGTAGACAGAAGAAAGCTAGATGAAATGTCCCAAACAGCGTCACATCAAGGAGTTATTGCAATAGTAACACCATATAAATACTTTGGAATAGATGACATATTTAAAGCGGCAGAGGAAAAGGGAGAAAAACCTTTTATAATAATACTAGATGAAATTCAAGATCCTCATAATTTTGGTTCTATCATAAGAACTGCTGAGGTGTGTGGAGCTCATGGTATAATAATACCCAAGAGAAAAAATGTAGGCGCTACGCCAACTGTGTATAAAACCTCAGCTGGTGCAATTGAACATATGAAAATAGCAAAAGTAACTAATATAAATGCAACTATTGATGCAATTAAAGAGCGTGGGGTATGGGTCTATGGTGCTGATATGGATGGTGAAAATTATATCTTTGACACAGATTTAACGGGTGCAGTGGCCATTGTTATCGGAAGTGAAGGCAGAGGAATATCTAAACTTACAAAAGAAAAATGTGATGTGCTAGTAAAAATACCTATGGTTGGGAAAATAACTTCTCTAAATGCATCTGTTGCTAGTGGCATAATAATGTATGAAATTATGAAACAAAAAATCAGATGAGGTAAACAGTGAAAACAGTTTTTGTAGATGGTTATAATGTTATTAATAGTTGGCCAAATCTTAAAGAAATTAAAGAGTATAGCTATGAATCTTCCCGGCAGCAACTTATTGATACTCTACAAAGCTACTCTGAATTTAAAGCTTATAAATTGTTTGTAGTTTTTGATGCGCATATGGTTAAGGGTAGCGTTGAAAAGAAAGAAAGGCTAGGTAATATAGTTGTAGTTTTTACAAAAGAAAGTGAAACAGCAGATAGTTTTATTGAAAAGACGGTAAATAATATGGGGCGAAAATCTGAAATATGTGTTGTTACATCTGATTCTTTAGAGCAACAAGTTACCTTTCAAAGAGGTGCAACTCGAATGTCTTCTATAGAATTCTATCATGAAGTAATGGGCGTTGAAAAAAAAATTAAAATAAAGACAGAAAAGAAATATTTGGAAAACAAAAATTGGTTACAAGACAGATTAGATGAGAAAACATTGGAAAAACTTGAAAAAATACGTAGAGGTCGTTGAAATCTCTTGACTATAGAAATTCCTCTAAGGTATAATCATCTATATGACTCATGTTTGGTGTGGAGGGGATATTGTTGGAAAAAATTATTAGAGCCGGTGTGGAAGATTTATGCTTTGAAGAGAGATTGGATGAAGAAGTAGTTATTGAAGCACAAAAGAAGAACGTTAGAGCGCAAGAATATTTAATTAATAAGTACAAAAACTTTGTTAAAGCCAAGGCAAAGTCCTATTTTTTAATTGGAGCTGATAAAGAAGATATTTATCAAGAAGGAATGATAGGTCTGTATAAGGCTATTAGAGATTTTAAAGCAGATAGATTATCTTCCTTTAGGGCTTTTGCAGAAATTTGTGTTACAAGGCAGATAATTACAGCAATTAAAACAGCCACACGCCAAAAACACATTCCTCTTAATACATATATCTCTTTAAATAAACCAATATATGATGAGGAATCAGACAGGACATTATTGGATGTGTTATCAGGGGCTAAGATCACTGATCCAGAAGAATTAGTGATAAGCCGAGAAGAAGTAATAAGCATTCAAAATGAAATTGGGGAAGTCTTATCTGAGCTCGAGATGGAAGTACTTATGTCATACTTAGATGGTAAATCTTATCAGGAAATTGCTTGTGATTTAGATAGGCATGCGAAATCTATTGATAATGCATTGCAAAGAGTAAAAAGAAAATTAGAAAAATGTCTAAGTAAAAGATGAAAATGTATTGACAAGAAGAACAAACAATAGTAAAATTTATAACTGGTGTATAACTTTTAGTTGTACTTCAGCGGGAGTAGCTCAGTGGTAGAGCACCAGCTTCCCAAGCTGGGTGTCGCGGGTTCGATACCCGTTTCCCGCTCCAATACTAAGTGCCCATATAGCTCAGTCGGCAGAGCGTCACCTTGGTAAGGTGGAGGTCACCGGTTCAATCCCGGTTATGGGCTCCATAATTATTAAGGCTTTATAACACACTAGGATAAGTTTACTTGCACAAAAGTGTAATTATTTAAATAAGGAGGAATACAAAATGGCAAAAGCAAAATTTGAAAGAAGTAAACCACATGTTAACATTGGAACAATAGGACATGTAGATCACGGCAAGACGACCCTTACAGCTGCAATAACTGCAGTACTTGCAACAAAAGGATTAGCACAAGCATCTAAATTTGACCAAATAGACAAAGCACCAGAGGAAAGAGAAAGAGGAATTACAATTAATACAGCACATGTTGAGTATGAAACAGAAAATAGACATTATGCACATGTTGATTGCCCAGGACATGCAGATTATGTAAAGAACATGATTACAGGAGCAGCACAAATGGACGGAGCAATCCTAGTAGTTAGTGCAGCAGATGGTCCAATGCCTCAAACAAGAGAGCATATACTATTAGCAAGCAGAGTTGGAGTAGGATATATAGTAGTATTCTTAAACAAAGCAGATATGGTAGATGATCCAGAATTATTAGAACTAGTTGATATGGAAATCAGAGAACTACTAAGTGAGTATGACTTCCCAGGAGATGACATTCCAGTAATAACAGGATCAGCATTAAAAGCATTAGAAAATCCTACAGATCCTGAAGCATCAAAATGCATATATGAATTAATGGATGCAGTAGATAGCTATATCCCAACACCAGAAAGAGCTACAGATAAACCTTTCTTAATGCCAATAGAAGATGTATTTACAATAACTGGACGTGGAACAGTAGCAACAGGAAGAGTTGAAACTGGAATACTTAAAGTTGGAGAAGAAGTAGAAATCGTTGGACTAAGTGAAGATAAGAGAAAAGTTGTATGTACAGGAGTTGAAATGTTTAGAAAGCTTCTAGATCAAGCAATGGCTGGAGACAACATTGGAGCATTATTAAGAGGTGTACAAAGAGCTGATATTCAAAGAGGTCAAGTACTTTCAAAACCAGGTTCAATTCACCCACATGATAAATTTGTAGGTCAAGTATATGTACTTAAAAAAGAAGAGGGCGGAAGACATACACCATTCTTTGACGGATATAGACCACAATTTTACTTTAGAACAACTGATGTAACAGGATCAATTAAATTACCAGACGGAATGGAAATGGTAATGCCAGGAGACCACATTGACATGAATGTTGAATTAATCACTCAAGTAGCAATGGATGAAGGATTAAGATTCGCAATCAGAGAAGGCGGAAGAACTGTTGGTTCAGGAGTTGTTACTTCAATAGTTAAATAATGCTGTGAAGTATAAAATAAGATTAGGAGTTGCTTAATGCTTCTAAAAAAAAGATATCCATTGAGAATTAGAAGTAAAAGTAACGTTTAATGAAAAGTCATCTTAAACTAATTTATTGACATATGTATTAAGTTGTGATAAATTGTTTAAGTGAAATAAAATAATGCTAAAGATGGTATAATGCTTATTAAGCATGAGCTTTCTTAAATAGATGAAAAACCGGGAGGTGTAGATTGTGAGAGTAAAAGTAACTTTAGCATGTACTGATTGTAAGCAGAGAAATTACAATTCAATGAAAAACAAAAAGAATAACCCAGATAGAATAGAAATGAAAAAATACTGTAAGTTCTGCCACAAACATACACTTCATAAAGAAACAAAATAATACAGCATAAGCACAAAACGTTGGGGGATGTGAATAAAATGGCTGTTAATGGGAATCTTAAAGCGAAGAACAAACCAAACCAAAAAGGATTAGTAAATTTTTTCAAGGAACTTAAAGCAGAGGCGAAAAGAATAACTTGGCCTGCAAAAAAAGATATTAAAAAAACAACCATTGCAGTTGTAGGTTTTTCTTTTCTTTTTGTAGTATTTGTGGCTTTGTTGGATTATGGTTTTAATAACCTCTATAAACTAATCTTTAATTAAGGTAAAGGAAGGAGGTAGGGGACGGATTAGTCCACCCTTGAGATATGGCAGATAAAGCTAAATGGTATGTTGTACATACATATTCTGGTTATGAGAATAAAGTTAAAGTTAACCTAGAAAAAGCAATTGAAAATAGAAATCTTGAAGAGTTTGTACACGACATTCAAGTTCCTATGGAAGAGGTTGTAGAAGAAAAAGATGGTAAACAAAAAATAACTTTTAAAAAAGTGTTTCCGGGATATGTAATGGTTAAAATGCTTATGACGGATGAATCATGGTATATAGTCAGAAATACTAGAGGGGTAACTGGATTTGTAGGACCAGGATCTAAACCGGTTGCTCTTACTGAAGAAGAAGTTAGAACTATGGGAATAGCAGAAAAAAATATAGTTTCTAATTACGAAATAGGTGAGAACATCCAAGTTACTTTTGGACCTCTAGAAGGATTTGTTGCACTAATACAAGAAATTCATTTAGAAAAGCATAAAGTTAAAGCACTTATAAATATGTTTGGCAGGGAAACTCCAGTTGAACTAGAATTTAATCAAATACAAAAATTAGACTAGGTACTAAGTGGGAGGATTTTTAATCCGCATTACCACAATATAGGAGGTATAAACTCATGGCTAAGAAAATAACAGGAATGATAAAACTTCAACTTCCTGCAGGAAAAGCAACTCCAGCACCACCAGTTGGACCAGCACTTGGACAACACGGTGTTAATATCATGGGATTCTGTAAAGAATTCAATGCAAAAACTGCTGATCAAGCAGGTATGATAACACCAGTAGTTATAACAGTATATCAAGATAGATCTTTTAGTTTCATACTAAAAACTCCACCAGCAGCTATATTATTAAAGAAAGCAGTTGGACTTGAAAGTGGTTCTGGTGTTCCGAACAAAACTAAGATCGCTACAGTTTCTAAAGAAAAAGTAAGAGAAATAGCAGAACTTAAGATGCCAGACTTAAATGCAGCAACAATTGAAGCTGCAATGAGTATGATAGCAGGAACAGCAAGAAGTATGGGAATACTTGTAGAAGAATAATTTTTCACTAATCAGGTGGGAGGTAAAAACCGTTATTACCACGAAGGAGGATATTAATATGGGAAAAAATTACATAGAGAGCGCTAAACTTATTGATAAGACTGCTCTATATACACCAGCAGAAGCTATGGAACTTGTAGTAAAAACATCTAAAGCTAAATTTGATGAAACTATAGAACTTGCTGTAAGCCTTGGTGTTGATCCAAGACATGCAGATCAACAAGTTAGGGGTGCAGTAGTGCTTCCTCATGGAACAGGTAAAGTAGTTAGAGTATTAGTTTTCGCTAAAGGCGAAAAAGCTAAAGAAGCAGAACTTGCAGGAGCTGATTTTGTTGGAACTGATGAATTAGTTGAAAGAATCCAAAAGGATAATTGGTTTGGATTTGATGTTGTTGTTGCTACTCCAGATATGATGGGTGTAGTTGGTAAATTAGGTAGGGTGCTTGGACCTAAGGGATTAATGCCAAATCCAAAATCAGGAACAGTTACATTTGATGTTTCTAAAGCAATAGCTGAAATCAAAGCTGGTAAAGTTGAGTATAGAGTTGATAAAACTTGTATAGTTCATGTACCACTTGGTAAAAAATCTTTTGGCGCTGAAAAATTAGTTGAAAACTTCCATGCATTAATGGAAGCAGTAGTTAAAGCTAAACCATCAGCAGCTAAGGGCCAATACTTAAAATCAGTAACAGTTTCAAGTACTATGGGACCTGGAGTAAAGGTTAACCAATCTAAAGTGTTAGACTAGCATTGACAAATCAATTTAGGCATGATACAATGCTTAAAGTAAAATAGATTTTATTCCGTAGATAGTAGGTGCGAAAGCGTAAAAGACAACATGCCTACCGAGGATTCCAATAAATGTACTTTTGTACGGATATTAGGTCTCTTCGTTTCTGCGGAGGGACCTAATTTTTTATATAAAGCAGTTAAAAACTGTAAGGAGGTGGATACACAGTGATAAGTAATAATAGACAATTAAAAGAAGCAAAAGTAGCAGAGATAAAAGAAAAATTAGAAAAAGCCCAAGGATTAGTACTTAGTGAGTATCAAGGACTAAATGTAGAAGATGATACATTATTAAGAAAAAGTCTTAGAGAAGCTGGAGTAGAATATAAAGTTTACAAAAATACTTTAGTTATTCTTGCAGCTAGAGAATTAGGAATTGAAGGTATTGTAGAACATCTTCAAGGACCTATATCAATAGCTTTTGGATATGAAGATCCAACTGCTGCAGCTAGAGTTTTAAATGAGTTTGCAAAAACACATAAAAAATTAGAGCTTAAAGCAGGTATAATTCAAGGTCAAGTATTTGATGGCGCTAAGATTAATGAATTAGCAGCAATACCACCAAGAGATGTTCTTATTGCAAGATTACTTGGAAGCTTCAAAGCTCCATTATCAAATTTTGCTTACCTATTGAACTCAATTAAAGAACAAAAAGAATTAGCTGAGTAAGATTTTAAGTATTAGGCTGAATACATAGTAGTTTATTTTAATTGATTCCAATATAGCCTTTTGTGAAGGCTAAGATATATATATATGAAAAAAATTCGGAGGTGCATTTATAATGACAAGAGAAGAAATTATTCAAGCTATAAAAGATATGAGTGTTTTAGAATTAAATGAATTAGTAAAAACTTGCGAAGAGGAATTTGGCGTAAGTGCTTCAGCACCAGTTGCTGCTGCAGGAGCTGCTACAGCTGCTGTTGAAGAAAAAACTGAATTTGACGTTATTTTAACTAGTGCAGGCCCTAACAAAATTAAAGTTATTAAAGTTGTTAGAGAATTAACTGGACTAGGACTCAAAGAAGCTAAAGATGTAGTTGATGGAGCTCCTAAAGCAGTTAAAGAAGGTATAACTAAAGATGACGCTGAAGCAATGAAAGCTAAGATAGAAGAAGTTGGCGGCGGCGCAGAAATAAAATAATTATATTTAAAAATAGGGGCACTTTTACATAAAAGTGCTCTTTTTTTCAAAATGTTATATTGACAGACAATTATAATTATGTTAATATATCATAATGCATGGAAATTCAGTAGTTTAGCAAATAAATGTGAATAAAATTAACAATTTTGGTTAGAATGATATGAAGAAATGTGTGAATCCAGAAACACAAAGTCCTAGGGGAAGGTGTGTTTTTGGTTATTTTAGTTTATGCAAGGGGTGAAAGCTGATGGTACATCCTGTCCAATTAGGTAAAAGAACAAGAATGAGTTTTTCTAAAATAAGAGAAGTAACTGATATGCCAAATTTAATTGAGATACAGTTAGACTCTTATAAATGGTTTCTAGAAGAGGGACTTCAAGAGGTTTTTGATGATGTAAATCCTATTCAAGATTATACGGGAAATCTCGTTCTGGAGTTTGTAGGATACAAACTTGACAAGGATAATATTAAGTACTCTGAAGAACAATGTAAGGAAAGAGATACAACTTATGCAGCACCTTTAAAAGTTAAGGTTAGATTGCGTAACAATGAAACTGGTGAAATCAAAGAGCAAGAAGTCTTTATGGGAGATTTCCCGCTTATGACAGACCAAGGGACATTTGTTATCAATGGTGCAGAAAGAGTTATAGTAAGTCAATTGGTTAGGTCACCAGGGGTTTACTACAACTATTCCGTTGATAAAACAGGAAAGAAACTTTACTCTGCAACGGTAATTCCAAATAGAGGAGCTTGGCTTGAGTATGAAACAGATTCTAATGATATTGTGTATATTAGAATTGACAAGACAAGAAAACTTCCTATAAGTGTTTTGGCTAGAGCTATGATGGATAATGGTAGTGATTTAGACTTACATGAGTTATTAGGTGAAGAAGAAAGATTAAATGCATCAATTGAAAAAGACAACACTAAAACAAGAGAAGAAGCATTAATAGAAATATATAAGAGATTAAGACCGGGTGAACCACCTACAGTAGATAGTGCTGTATCTCTCATTGATTCATTATTTTTTGATGCGAAAAGATATGATTTGTCAAGAGTTGGTAGATATAAATTTAATAAGAAGCTAGCAATTAATCACAGAATTGCAAACCAAATTTCTGCTGAGAATATTGTGAACCCTGTAACTGGTGAAGTTATAGTTGAAAAAGACCAAAAGATAGACAGAGAAATTGCTCTAGATATTCAAAATTTGGGAATTAATGTAGTAGATCTTCAAGTTGAGGATAAAGTGATAAGAGTTATAGGTAACAATTTTGTTAACATCAACAAAGTAATAAACTTTGACATTTCTGACCTTAAAATAAGAGAAATGGTTCATTATCCAACATTAAAAGAGATATTAGATAATAATACTGATGAAGAATCAATTAAAGAACAAATAAAAATTAATAAAAGTAGATTAATACCAAAACATATAATTAAAGATGATATGTATGCTACAGTGAGCTACGAGTTAGGACTAACTTATGATATCGGTTATATTGATGATATTGATCATTTAGGAAATAGAAGAATTAGATCTGTAGGAGAACTTTTGCAGAACCAATTTAGAATTGGCTTGTCTAGAATGGAAAGAGTTGTAAAGGAAAGAATGACAATTCAAGACCAGGAAGGCATAACACCACAAGCCCTTATAAACATAAGGCCAGTAGCTGCGGCTATAAAAGAATTTTTTGGAAGTTCGCAACTATCTCAATTTATGGATCAAACAAATCCATTATCAGAACTTACCAATAAAAGAAGATTATCTGCACTAGGACCAGGTGGGCTTTCTAGAGAACGTGCTGGGTTTGAAGTTAGAGATGTTCATTACTCACACTATGGCAGAATGTGTCCTATAGAAACGCCAGAAGGACCCAATATAGGACTTATTAACTCACTTGCAAGTTACGGTAAAGTTAATGAATATGGCTTTATTGAAACTCCTTATAGGGTTATAGATAAGAAAACATCAATAGTTACAAACGTAATTAGGTATATGACTGCGGATGAAGAGGATAATTACTTAGTAGCACAGGCTAGTGAACCAATTAATGAAGATGGTACTTTTACAGATAAAAAAATTACTGTAAGAGCTAAGCATGAAGTAATGGTTGTTCCAAGAGAAGAAGTAGACCTTATGGATATATCACCAAGACAGATAGTTTCAGTTGCTACAGCAATGATTCCCTTTCTTGAAAATGATGATGCCAGTCGTGCATTAATGGGATCTAACATGCAACGTCAAGCAGTACCGCTACTTAAAGCACAAGCACCATATGTAGCTACTGGTATAGAATACAGAGCCGCAGTAGATTCAGGTGTTCTTCCTAAAGCCAAAAATGCAGGTGTGGTTGAGTATGTAAGTGCTAATGAAGTTAGGGTAAGAAGAGATTCAGACAATGAATTAGATGTTTATAAAATACTTAAGTTTAAAAGGTCTAATCAAGGTACATGTATAAATCAACGACCTATAGTTAATAAAGGTGAAAAGGTTGAAGTAAATAGTGTTATAGCTGATGGACCTTCAACAGATCTTGGAGAAATAGCATTAGGTAAGAATATCCGTATTGGGTTTGTAACTTGGGAAGGTTATAACTATGAGGATGCAATGCTAATATCTGAGGAACTTGTTCGTGATGATATATTTACTTCAGTTCATATTGAAGAATATGAATCTGATGCAAGAGATACAAAGCTTGGACCAGAAGAAATTACAAGAGATATCCCAAACGTTGGAGAAGATGCACTTAAAGACATAGATGATCGTGGAATAATAAGGATAGGTGCAGAAATACGAGCTGGAGATATCTTAGTTGGAAAAGTAACTCCTAAGGGTGAAACAGAACTTACCGCTGAGGAAAGATTATTAAGGGCTATATTTGGTGAAAAAGCAAGAGAAGTAAGAGATACGTCCCTTAGAGTGCCACATGGCGAAGCTGGAATAATAGTTGACGTTAAAGTGTTCACTAGAGAAAATGGTGACGAACTTCCACCAGGTGTAAATGAACTAGTTAGATGTTATATAGCTCAAAAAAGAAAAATATCTGTAGGTGATAAGATGGCCGGAAGACATGGTAATAAAGGGGTTATCTCAAGAGTATTACCAATAGAAGATATGCCGTTTTTACCTGACGGAAGGGCACTTCAAATTTGCCTAAATCCACTAGGAGTTCCATCACGTATGAATATAGGTCAAGTATTAGAAGTCCACTTAGGATGGGCAGCTAGTGAGCTTGGATGGCATATTGCAACACCAGTATTTGATGGTGCACAAGAAGAAGAAATTGAAGCGTGCCTTGTAAAAGCAGGATATGATGCAGATGGAAAAACTGACTTATATGATGGTAGAACAGGAGATGCATTTGATAGCAGAGTAACTGTTGGATATATGTATATCTTGAAGTTACATCATTTAGTAGATGATAAAATACATGCTAGATCCACAGGACCATATTCGCTAGTAACTCAACAACCATTAGGTGGTAAAGCACAGTTTGGTGGTCAAAGATTTGGTGAGATGGAAGTTTGGGCATTAGAAGCATATGGGTCAGCTCATACATTACAAGAAATTCTAACGGTTAAGTCTGATGATGTCGTAGGTAGAGTTAAAACATATGAAGCTATAGTAAAAGGTGAGAATATTCCAGAACCTGGTGTACCTGAATCTTTTAAAGTTCTTATAAAAGAATTGCAAGCACTGTGTTTAAATGTTAAAGTACTTACTGATGAATTAGAGGAAATTAAATTAAAAGAATCCGTTGATGATGAAATAGAAGAGTTAAATTTAAATGTTAACATTGAAGGTTCAGAAGATGTAGTTCCTGAAACTCCAACGGAAGAGTACGTTGAACTTGCAGATGAAGACGAAGAAACAGATGTTGATATTAATTACGATGAGATACCGTTAGAAGAGTTTGGTGAAGATTTAGAATTAAATGATTTTAATGATGAACATTAATATGAAGGGAGGATGAACCCTTGTTTGAATTTAATAATTTCGATGCTATTCAAATAGGATTAGCATCACCAGAGCAAATCAGAGAATGGTCAAAAGGTGAAGTTAAAAAACCTGAAACTATAAATTATAGAACTTTAAAACCAGAAAGAGACGGACTCTTTTGTGAAAGAATATTTGGACCAATTAAAGATTGGGAATGTCACTGTGGTAAGTATAAGAGAGTAAGATATAAGGGAATAGTTTGTGATAGATGTGGTGTTGAAGTTACGAAATCTAAAGTTAGACGTGAAAGAATGGGGCATATTGAACTTGCTGCCCCAGTATCTCACATTTGGTATTTCAAAGGAATACCATCTCGTATGGGACTAATATTAGATATGTCACCTAGATCCCTTGAAAAAATTCTTTATTTTGCTTGCTATGTAGTATTAGATCCAAAAGAAACGTCTTTACTTAAAAAACAAATCCTTAGTGAAAAAGAATTTAGAGAAGCTATTGATAAATTTGGTAGCGATAGTTTTGTAGCTGGTATGGGTGCGGAATCTGTAAAAGTACTCTTAAAAGATATAAATTTAGAAGAATTATCTAAGGAACTTAAAGAAGATTTAAAAACTAGTTCAGGACAAAAGAGAATTAGAAGTATAAGAAGACTTGATGTGTCAGAATCATTCAGAAAATCTAAGAACAAACCTGAATGGATGATTATTGATGTAATTCCAGTAATACCTCCTGATTTAAGACCAATGGTACAACTTGACGGAGGAAGATTTGCTACTTCTGATTTGAATGATTTGTACAGAAGGGTAATAAACAGGAACAATAGACTTAAAAAGCTTCTAGACTTAGGGGCTCCAGATATAATTGTTAGAAACGAAAAAAGAATGCTTCAAGAAGCTGTAGATGCATTGATTGATAATGGAAGACGAGGACGACCAGTTACGGGACCAGGAAATAGACCTCTAAAATCATTATCTGACATGTTAAAAGGAAAGCAAGGAAGATTCAGACAAAACTTACTTGGAAAACGTGTTGATTACTCAGGACGTTCAGTAATAGTTGTTGGTCCAGATTTGCAAATGTACCAATGTGGACTTCCAAAAGAAATGGCTTTAGAATTATTTAAGCCTTTTGTTATGAAAAAACTAGTAGGAAGCGGAGTAGCTCATAATATTAAAAGTGCTAAGAGAATGGTAGAGAGAGTTATGCCTCAGGTATGGGATGTACTTGAAGAAGTAATAACTGACCATCCAGTGCTGCTAAATCGTGCGCCTACACTTCATAGACTAGGAATTCAAGCTTTCCAACCTGTACTTGTTGAAGGAAGAGCAATTAAATTACATCCGCTAGTATGTACGGCTTATAATGCTGACTTTGATGGAGATCAAATGGCGGTACACGTGCCACTATCTGTTGAAGCGCAGGCTGAATCTAGATTTTTAATGCTTGCTGCACATAATATTATGAAACCATCTGATGGTAAACCAGTTTGTGTGCCAACACAAGATATGGTTTTAGGCGCTTATTATCTGACCATCGATAAAGATGGTGCTAAGGGCGAGGGAAGAGCATTCTCATCACCAGATGAAGTAATAATGGCTTATTCAGTAAAGGATATTGATATACATGCAAAAATTAAAGTTAAGATGACTGGTATCGTTAATGGTGTTAGTATGACTGGGATTATAGATACTACTCCAGGAAAATTAATTTTTAACGAAACAATACCTCAGGATTTAGGCTTTATTGATAGAAGTATACCTGGGAATGAATTGAAATTCGAGATAGACTTTTTGGTAAGTAAAAAAAATCTTGGTAGTATTATTGATAAATGCTACTTGAAATATGGACCTTCAGAAACATCTAAGATGTTAGATTTAATAAAAGCTAAAGGATATCATTATTCAACTATTGGCGCAATTACAGTTGCTACATCTGATATGGTGGTTCCAGAGGCTAAAAAAGCACTTCTAAAAGATGCAGATGAAACTGTTGATAAAATTGAAAAAATGTATCGAAGAGGGTTTATATCCGAGGAAGAAAGATACCAAAGAGTAATAGAAAAATGGACTAAGACTACAGAAGATGTAGCAAATGCATTAATGGATAGTTTGGATAAGTTTAATCCGATATTCATGATGGCAGATTCAGGAGCCAGAGGATCTAAGAGTCAGATTAAGCAATTAGCTGGTATGAGAGGCCTTATGGCTAATCCATCTGGTAAGATAATAGAGTTACCTATTAGAGCATCTTTTAGAGATGGGCTAGACGTATTGGAGTATTTCATTTCAACACATGGAGCTAGAAAAGGTAACGCAGATACTGCTCTTAAAACCGCTGACTCAGGATATCTGACAAGAAGACTCGTTGATGTATGTCAAGATGTTATTGTAAGACACGAAGATTGTGGAACAACTGAAGGTTTTGAAGTTTCAGAAATTCGTGATGGAAGTGAAGTAATTGAACAATTAATTGAAAGGCTTACTGGGAGATATACCGCCGAAGATATTATTCATCCAAAAACAGGCAAGATTATAGTTTCTAAAAATGAATATATGGATATTCATTTAGCAGAAGAAGTTCAAAATGCTGGTGTAAAAAAAGTTATGATTAGATCAGTATTTACATGTAAAGCTAAAATTGGAGTTTGTGCACACTGTTATGGAATGAACATGGCGACTTCACAAAAAATTAATATTGGTGAAGCAGTAGGTATAATTGCAGCTCAATCAATAGGTGAGCCAGGAACACAACTTACAATGAGAACGTTCCATACTGGTGGAGTAGCGGGGTCAGATATAACTCAAGGTCTACCAAGGGTTGAGGAATTATTTGAAGCTAGAAAACCAAAAGGGCTTGCAATAGTAAGTGATGCAAATGGTTCTGTCAAAATGGAAGATACTAAGAAGAAGAGAGTAGTAATTGTAATCTCTGATTCAGGAGAAGAATTTAGTTATGATATACCGTTTGGTTCAAGATTAAAAGTTGCAAATGGTGATAAAATTGAAGCTGGAGATGAAATAATTGATGGTTCAGTTAATCCACATGATATTTTAAGAATCAAGGGTGTCAATGGAGTTAAAAATTACCTATCCTCAGAAGTGCAAAAAGTTTATAGACTTCAAGGTGTTGACATCAATGATAAACATTTAGAAGTTGTTGTAAGACAGATGACAAGGAAAGTAAAGGTTGAGGAATCTGGAGATACTGAACTACTTCCAGGTAATTTAGTAGATATTTTTGCTTTTGAAGATGCTAATGCAAAAGTTGAAGCTGAAGGTGGCGTTCCGGCACAGGGTAAAATTTCTCTGCTAGGTATAACCAAGGCGGCACTTGCAACAGATTCATTCTTGTCAGCAGCGTCATTCCAAGAAACAACAAGAGTACTTACTGATGCAGCTATTAAAGGCAAAATTGATCCATTGCTTGGATTAAAAGAAAATGTAATAATTGGTAAACTAATACCTGCGGGTACTGGTATGACAAGATATAGGACAATAAAAATCAATACTGAAGATGATGAGAAAGTAGAAATTGAAAATGATTTAGAAGTATAAGTAGTTTAACTAGTTGACAGGGTGCTACTAAAATGATAAAATACCTTGTGTATGATTTTAATCGACTAGATACATCTAAATTAGATAAATCTTGCGGTTATAATTATTAGGGAGGTTATGGATGGTAGATAAAATTGTAGGACAGAAGGTCGTTGGAGTTAAGCAGACACTAAAAGCATTAAAGAATAATCAAGGTAGAGTTTTATATGTAGCCAAAGATGCGGACAGTAATATGACTGAACCTATTATAAAATTAGCCGGAATTAATTCCCTGAAAATAATATTTATAGACACAATGAAAGAACTAGGTAGTCTTTGTGGTATAGACGTTGCTTCGGTAGCGGCATTATCTCTTGAAGATTAAAGTATTGCTTGAAACTATACAATATAGATATATCATGCTGTAACATAGCCCTTTTGGTGTGTTACACCGCATTGATATAAATGAATGTCAGCTTATAAAAATGAGGGGGTGAAAACATGCCAACTATTAATCAATTAGTAAGAAAAGGCAGAAAGACATTAGTAACTAAATCTGGTTCACCAGCATTAAAAGAATGTCCACAAAAAAGAGGCGTTTGTACTATAGTTAAAACAACGACTCCTAAAAAACCTAACTCAGCATTAAGAAAAGTTGCAAGAGTTAGACTTACAAACGGATATGAAGTTACTGCTTATATTCCAGGTGTAGGCCACAATTTACAAGAACATAGTGTTGTACTTATAAGAGGTGGAAAAGTTAAGGATTTACCAGGAGTTAGATACCACATTATCAGAGGAACATTAGATGCTGCTGGAGTTGCAGGTAGACTACAAAGTAGATCTAAGTATGGAGCTAAAAGACCAAAGGTAAAAAAATAATACTTTGAGTTAAAGTTAGGGTGCAATGTCTTCAGCATTTATTTATATGATAATTTATATATTCACATATATTTACATAAATTTGCAGGAGTACAGAGCATTTTGCGGTAGAGATATCGAGTACCTATGAGTTAATTAAAATTGTTAAGGAGGGAAGAAAGATGCCGAGAAAAGGATATATTGCAAAAAGAGATGTATTACCAGATCCTATGTACAATAGCAAAGTTGTTACAAAGTTAATAAACAATGTAATGGAAGATGGGAAAAGAGGAGTAGCACAAAAAATATGCTATGAAGCTTTCGACATAATCAAAGAAAAAACAGGTAAGGAACCATTAGAGGTTTTTGAATTAGCACTAACTAATATTATGCCGTTACTTGAGGTAAAAGCTAGAAGAATAGGTGGAGCTAATTATCAAGTGCCTATCGAAGTTAGACCTGAGAGAAGACAGACATTAGGACTTAGATGGTTACTTGTTGCTACTGATAAAAGAGGCGAGAAGTATGCAAGAGAAAAACTTGCTAATGAATTAATTGATGCTTCGAACAACACAGGAGCAGCTGTTAAAAAGAGAGAAGATACTCATAAAATGGCTGAAGCCAATAAAGCTTTTGCTCATTACAGATATTAACAAAAAACTGTTTTGGCTTTGCCAAGACAGTTTTGTCAAATTTTAAATCACTCGTTGAGAGGAGGACATATAGTGGCCAGAGAATATTCTTTAGATAAATTCCGTAATATAGGTATTATGGCTCATATTGATGCTGGTAAAACAACAACAACTGAGCGTATATTATTTTATACAGGTAAGACACATAAGATTGGTGAGGTTCATGATGGTGGAGCCACAATGGATTGGATGGTACAAGAGCAAGAAAGAGGTATAACAATAACATCTGCAGCTACAACATGTTTTTGGAAAGGTTATAATATTAATATTATAGATACGCCAGGACACGTAGACTTTACAGTTGAAGTTGAAAGATCACTAAGAGTTCTTGATGGTGCAGTTTCTGTATTCTGTGCAAAAGGTGGAGTTGAACCGCAATCCGAAACAGTGTGGAGACAAGCTGATAAGTATAATGTCCCAAGAATGGCATATGTCAATAAAATGGATATAATGGGTGCAGATTTTTATAGAGTTGTAGCAATGATGAGAGATAGACTTCATGCAAATGCAGTTCCAATACAACTACCAATAGGAAAAGAAGATGTATTCCTAGGTATTATAGATTTAGTTAGAAATGTCGCAGAAGTTTATAAAGATGATTTAGGAACACAAATAGAAGAAATAGAAATTCCAGAAGATATGAAAGAATTAACAGTAGAGTATAGAGCAGCTATGATTGAAGCAATAGCTGAACTAGACGAAGAACTTATGATGAAATATCTTGATGGTAAAGAGATAAGTGAAGACGAATTAAGAGCAGCACTTCGAAAAGGTGTAATAGCTAATGAAATAGTACCTGTAATTTGTGGTTCTTCATACAAAAACAAAGGTGTGCAAATGATGATAGATGCTGTTATAGAATACATGCCGTCACCACTGGATATTCCAGCTATCAAAGGACAGGATGTAGACAATGGCGAACCTATGGAAAGACACCCAAGTGATGATGAACCAATGGCAGCATTAGCATTCAAAATCGCTACAGATCCTTTTGTTGGTAGACTTTGTTTTGCAAGAGTTTACTCAGGCATAATGAAAATTGGTACATATGTATTAAATGCTAACAAAGGTAAAAAAGAAAGAGTTGGTAGACTTGTTAAAATGCATGCTAATCACAGAGAAGAAGTTGAAGAATTACGTGCAGGAGAATTAGGTGCAATAATAGGTCTTAAAAATACAACTACTGGAGAAACATTATGTGATGAAGATAATCCAATACTATTTGAAACAATGAACTTTCCAGATCCAGTTATTCATGTAGCTATTGAGCCAAAGACAAAAACTGGTCAAGAAAGAATGGGTATGTCACTTGCAAAACTTTCTGAAGAAGATCCAACTTTTAGAACTCATACTGATCAAGAAACAGGTCAAACAATAATTGGTGGTATGGGCGAGCTTCATTTAGAAATCATTGTTGATAGACTTCAAAGAGAATTTAAAGTTGAGTGTAATGTAGGTAAGCCACAAGTTGCATACAAAGAAACAATACGTAAGCAAGTTAAAGCTGAAGGTAAGTATATTAAACAATCAGGTGGACGTGGACAATATGGCCATTGTTGGATAGAATTAATACCAACTAAAGAAGCTTATTCTTTTGAAAATGCTACTGTTGGTGGATCTATTCCAAAAGAATTTATATCTCCAATAGAAAATGGAATTAAAGAAGCATCAAAAACTGGTATTCTTGGTGGATATCAAGTTCTTAACTTCAAAGTTAAAGTTGTTGATGGATCATACCATGATGTTGACTCAAACGAAATGGCATTTAAGGTTGCGGGATCTATGGCATTCAAGAACGCTATGGCAAAAGCAGATCCAGTTTTACTTGAACCTATTATGAAGGTTGAAGTAACTGTGCCAGATGAGTATATGGGAGACGTTATGGGCGACATTAACTCAAGAAGAGGAAGAATAGAAGGAATGGAAGCTCAATCTGGAGCTCAAATAATTAGAGCAATGGTTCCATTATCAGAAATGTTTGGATATTCAACTACACTTAGATCAAGAACTCAAGGTAGAGGAGTATACAGTATGGAATTTGCAGCTTATGAACCAGTTCCAAAGAGTATACAAGAACAAATTATAGGTGAAAAAAAATAATAATAATGTAAATTTAAGGAGGAATACAAAATGGCAAAAGCAAAATTTGAAAGAAGTAAACCACATGTTAACATTGGAACGATAGGACATGTAGATCACGGCAAGACGACCCTAACAGCTGCAATAACAGCAGTACTTGCAACAAAAGGCTTAGCGCAAGCATCTAAATTTGACCAGATAGACAAAGCACCAGAGGAAAGAGAAAGAGGAATTACAATTAATACAGCACATGTTGAGTATGAAACAGAAAATAGACATTATGCACATGTTGATTGCCCAGGACATGCAGATTATGTAAAGAACATGATTACAGGAGCAGCACAAATGGACGGAGCAATCCTAGTAGTTAGTGCAGCAGATGGTCCAATGCCTCAAACAAGAGAGCATATACTATTAGCAAGCAGAGTTGGAGTAGGATATATAGTAGTATTCTTAAACAAAGCAGATATGGTAGATGATCCAGAATTATTAGAACTAGTTGATATGGAAATCAGAGAACTACTAAGTGAGTATGACTTCCCAGGAGATGACATTCCAGTAATAACAGGATCAGCATTAAAAGCATTAGAAAATCCTACAGATCCTGAAGCATCAAAATGCATATATGAATTAATGGATGCAGTAGATAGCTATATCCCAACACCAGAAAGAGCTACAGATAAACCTTTCTTAATGCCAATAGAAGATGTATTTACAATAACTGGACGTGGAACAGTAGCAACAGGAAGAGTTGAAACTGGAATACTTAAAGTTGGAGAAGAAGTAGAAATCGTTGGACTAAGTGAAGATAAGAGAAAAGTTGTATGTACAGGAGTTGAAATGTTTAGAAAGCTTCTAGATCAAGCAATGGCTGGAGACAACATTGGAGCATTATTAAGAGGTGTACAAAGAGCTGATATTCAAAGAGGTCAAGTACTTTCAAAACCAGGTTCAATTCACCCACATGATAAATTTGTAGGTCAAGTATATGTACTTAAAAAAGAAGAGGGCGGAAGACATACACCATTCTTTGATGGATACAGACCACAATTTTACTTTAGAACTACTGATGTAACAGGATCAATAAAATTACCAGACGGAATGGAAATGGTAATGCCAGGAGATCACATTGATATGAATGTTGAATTAATCACTCAAGTAGCAATGGATGAAGGATTAAGATTTGCAATCAGAGAAGGCGGAAGAACTGTTGGTTCAGGAGTTGTTACTTCAATAGTTAAATAATATATCAAAATGTATTTTTAACAATCGATTGATTATGTTTTATGATAATAAAAGCTTTTATTATTAAGGAGAAGGGGACGCTCTTCTCCTTTTGTATGCAATGAAATTTACATAAAAATAAAAGGTTTAATCAGAAATATAAAAAATATAAAATAATAGTGAAAAAATACTTGTCAAAGCAAATAAAATGTTGTATACTTTAGTAGTTGTATTATGTAACAGCGATGAGGTAAGAGGTTGCCGGACTTCCGGGTTATTCTTCACCGAGCATGTCTCGATCTTGAATCGGGCGACGGAGTTGCTGAAATTGTTCCATTCATTTATTTCATGCAACACCCGGAACAGTTTACAGAACATCCGCTGTTGCACGTAAGAAGTAAAACGTGCGATGAAAAGGAGGAAATATTAATGGTAAAACAAAAAATCAGAATACGATTAAAGGCGTTTGATCACAATATACTTGATCAATCTGCAGAAAAAATTGTTCAAACAGCTAAAAGCACAGGAGCTAAAGTAGCTGGTCCAGTGCCACTACCTACAGAAAAAGATGTAATCACTGTTTTAAGAGCTCCACACAAGTATAAAGATGCAAGAGAGCAATTTGAAATAAGAACACACAAAAGACTAATAGATATAATTAGTCCATCACCTAAAACTGTTGATGCTCTAATGAGACTCGACTTGCCAGCTGGTGTTGATATCGAAATTAAACTATAGGCGTACATATAAGTGCGATAAGCGTATAAGTGTAACTCACTAGTACGTAAGTAATAGATAACTATTACTAGCTATTATGATCATTATGTGGTCCGCTAATAAGTAGGAGGTGTATTTTCATGAAAAAAGCAATAATGGGTAAGAAGCTTGGTATGACTCAAATATTTGATGAGAATAGAAGAGTTGTTCCAGTAACGGTTGTTGAAGCAGGTCCATGTGTTGTTATTCAAAAGAAAACTATTGAAAATGATGGTTACAATGCAATTAAAGTTGGTTTTGGTGAGATAAGAGAAAAATTAGTTAACAAACCAATGCAAGGACAATTTGCTAAAGCAGGAACATCTTTAAGAAGATTTGTAAAAGAATTTAGATTAGATGATATAAGTGCTTATGAAGTAGGTCAAGAATTTAAAGCAGATATATTTGTTGCTGGAGATAAAATTGACGTATCAGGAATTTCTAAAGGAAAAGGCTTCCAAGGTGTAATTAAGAGATGGAATGCAGCTGTTGGACCAATGAGTCACGGATCTAAATTCCATAGAGCCCCTGGATCAATGGGAGCATCTTCCGATCCATCAAAAACATTCAAAAACAAACATATGCCAGGTCACATGGGTAATGTTAGAAGAACAGTAATAAACCTTGAAATAGTTAGAGTAATGCCTGAAAAGAACATTATTTTAGTTAAAGGTGGTATACCGGGACCTAACAAAGGCACAGTTGTAATAAGAAACGCTGTTAAAGCTTAACTTTAAAAGAAAGGAGGATGCAGAATGCTTACATTAGATTTATTTAATAAAGAGGCACAGAAAGTTGGAGATATTCAACTTAATGAAAACATATTTGGAGTTGAAATTAATACAGATGCTATGCACCAAGTTGTAGTAGCACAACTTGCAAATAAGAGACAAGGAACTCAATCAGCTAAAACTAGAGCTGAAGTTCGAGGCGGTGGAATTAAGCCTTGGAGACAAAAAGGAACTGGTAGAGCAAGACAAGGTTCCATTAGAGCACCACAATGGATACATGGTGGTATAGTATTTGCTCCAAAGCCAAGAGATTACCGTATGTCAGTACCTAAAAGTATGAGAAGAGTTGCTTTTAAGTCAGCTTTATCATGTAAAGTAGCAGAAAATGAAATGATAATTATAGATAATTTAGAATTTGATTCACCAAAAACTAAAGCAATGATAGAGCTTTTAAACGCTTTTGACGCTAAGAAAACTTTAATAGTTGTTGAAAAATCAGATGAAAATATCTATAAATCAGGAAGAAACATACCAGGAGTTCGAGTAACGCCGGTTAATAACTTAAATGTTTATGACATACTTAAGTATGAAAAATTCATTATTACAAAGGATGCTGTATCTAAAATTGAGGAGGTGTATATATAATGAAGTTAACTAGCCATGATATTATAAGGAAACCTGTAATTACAGAAAAAAGTATGGCTGTAATGGCTGAAAAAAAATACACCTTTATAGTTGATATTCATGCAAATAAAACTCAAGTTAAAAAAGCTGTAGAAGAAGTATTTGGAGTTAACGTTGAAAATGTAAGAACACTAAGAAATATAGGTAAAACTAAAAGAGTTGGAGTTCACATTGGAAAAAGAGCTGACTTCAAAAAAGCTATTGTTACTTTAACAACAGAAAGTAAGACAATTGAGTTTTTTGATGGAATTTAATTATTAAGCAGGTATTGGCTGAAGCCAGATAAGCGAGAAAGAAGGAGGGAAATCTAATGGCTATTAGAAAATTTAGACCGACCACACCATCAAGAAGAAATATGACTATGTCTGATTTTAAAGAAATAACTACAGATAAGCCACTAAAATCACTTCTTGTAAGTACTAAGAGGTCAGGCGGTAGAAACAACCAAGGTAAGATAACTGTTCGTCACCGTGGTGGTGGAGCAAAACAAGCTTACAGACTAATAGATTTTAAAAGAAATAAAGATGATATTCCAGCAAAAGTTTCCACAATTGAGTATGATCCAAATAGATCTGCTTACATAGCTCTTGTTGTATATGCTGATGGTGAAAAAAGATATATAATTGCTCCAGTTGGCTTAAAAGTTGGAGATGTAATTGTATCTGGACCTGATTCAGACATAAAAAATGGTAATACTCTTCCAATACTGAATATACCAATTGGTTCTACAATTCATAACGTAGAGCTACAGGTTGGAAAAGGAGCTCAACTTGTAAGGTCAGCAGGTTCTTCAGCACAGCTTATGGCTAAAGATGGAGACTATGCGCAAGTAAAACTTCCAAGTGGAGAAGTAAGATATATTAGAATTAAATGTAGAGCTACTATAGGAACAGTATCTAATGTAACACATGATATTGTTAACATAGGTAATGCAGGTAAAAAGAGACATTTAGGTTTCAGACCAACAGTAAGAGGGTCTGTAATGAACCCTAACGATCACCCACACGGTGGTGGAGAAGGTAAATCACCTATAGGTCACGCTAGTCCAATGACTCCTTGGGGCAAACCAGCACTTGGATATAAGACTAGAAAAACTAATAAATATTCTGACAAATATATTGTCAAGGGTAAAAATAGGAAATAGTTTGGAGTTAATCTAGATTATCTTTGAACTATCATTATGTTGTATGAAGGGAGGCCACAAAAGTGAGTAGATCAGTAAAAAAAGGACCTTATGTACAAGAAGTTCTGTTAAACAGAATTAATGAGATGAATAAAGTTGGCGAGAAAAAAGTAATAAAGACTTGGTCAAGAAGTTCTACTATTTTTCCGCAAATGATAGGTCATACTATCGCAGTACATGATGGAAGAAAACACGTACCAGTTTATGTTTTAGAAGATATGGTAGGACATAAATTAGGCGAATTCGCATTAACTAGAACATTTAAAGGACACATTAATAAAGAAAAAACAAGTAAAGTAAGATAGTGTCGGAAGGAGGAAACAATCATGGAGGCTAAAGCTATAGCTAAATATGTGAGAACGTCCTCAATGAAAATCGGGATTGTTCTTGATTTAATAAGAGGAAAAAATGTAAATGAAGCTTTTGCTATATTACAATACACTCCAAAAAATGCAGCTGAAGTAGTGACTAAAGTACTTAAATCAGCTGTAGCAAATGCAGAAAATAATTTAAACTTAGATGTTACTAGATTATACGTTGTTAAGGCTTATGCATGTCAAGGTCCAACTCTTAAAAGATTTAGACCACGTGCACAAGGAAGAGCTTATAGAATTAAAAAAAGATCTAGTCATATAACTATAATGGTTACAGAAAGAGTATAAGAAGGAGGGATATAGCGTGGGACAAAAAATACATCCACACGGCTTTAGGGTTGGTGTTATAAAAGATTGGGATTCTAAATGGTATGCTGATAAAAAGAACTTTGCAGATAATCTTGTTGAAGATTTTAAGATTAGAGAATTCTTAAAAAGTAAGCTTTATACAGCTGGAATTTCTAAAATTGAAATTGAAAGAGCTGCTAAGAGAGTCAAAATTAATATACACACTGCTAAACCAGGAATGGTTATTGGTAGAGGCGGTTCTGGAATAGAAGTTATAAAGCAAGATATGAAAAAACTTGTAATAGATAAAAATGTTTTAATTAACATAGTGGAAGTAAAACAAGCTGAGAATAACGCTCAACTAATGTCAGAAAATATTGCTTCCCAATTAGAAAAAAGAATTTCTTTTAGAAGAGCTATGAAACAAACAATACAAAGAGCTATGAGAAGTGGCGTAAAAGGAGTTAAAACTGCTTGTGCAGGAAGACTTGGCGGCGCTGAAATAGCTAGAACAGAACACTATCATGAGGGAACAATTCCACTACAAACATTGAGAGCTGATATAGACTATGGATTTGCAGAAGCAAACACAGTATATGGTAAAATAGGCGTAAAAGTTTGGGTATATAGAGGAGAAGTTCTTCCTACAAAGAAAATAGTTAAGGAAGAGGTAACCGCGTAGAAGTGTAAGGAAGGAGGAATAAGACATGTTAATGCCTAAGAGATCTAAACATCGTAAGGTTCAACGTGGTAGGATGAAAGGAAAAGCTACAAGAGGAAACTTTATTGCATACGGAGATTATGCATTACAAGCTATGGAATGTGGTTGGGTTAAAAGTAATCAAATAGAATCTGCCAGAGTTGCTATCAATAGATATGTTAAAAGAGGAGGAAAGGTTTGGATAAAAATCTTCCCTGATAAGCCAGTAACTGAAAAGCCGGCTGAAACTCGTATGGGTTCAGGTAAAGGATCAGTAGAATATTGGGTAGCAGTTGTTAAACCAGGTAGAGTCTTATTTGAAATTGCTGGAGTAACAGAAGAAGCAGCTAGAGAAGCAATGAGACTTGCTTCACACAAACTTCCAATTAAAACTAAGTTTGTAACTAGAAAAGATTTTGAGGAAATAGGCGGTGAAGTCAATGAAGGCTAATGATTTAAAAGAATTAAGAGAAAGTAATCCTCAAGATTTGCAAGTAAAAATGTCTGATTTAAAGACAGAATTATTTAATCTTAGATTTCAGTTAGCTACAGGCCAGTTAGAGAACCCTATGAGAATAAAACAAGTAAAAAAATCTATAGCCCAAATTAAGACCATCCTTAGACAAGAAGAAATTAGGGCTTTTGAACAGTAAAACTGAAAGGAGGTTACCCTTGTGGAAAGAAACAACAGAAAGACAAGAATAGGTAAAGTAGTTTCTGATAAAATGGATAAGACAATAGTTGTAGCAATTGAAAGAAAAGTTCGTCATCCATTATACGGAAAAATAATAAATACAACAACTAAACTTAAGGCTCATGATGAGAATAATGAAGCTAAAGTTAATGATAAAGTTTCAATTATGGAAACAAGACCATTATCTAAAGATAAAAGATGGAGAATTACTGGAATAGTTGAAAAGGCTAAATAGTATTTCGTTTTAACGATTGAAAGGAGGGTATTTGATATGATACAACAGCAATCAAGATTAAAGGTTGCAGATAATTCTGGCGCTAAAGAAATCATGTGTATTAGAGTATTAGGTGGTTCCCATAGAAAATGGGGAAATATAAGTGATACTATAGTTGCCAGTGTTAAAAGTGCAACACCAGGTGGAGTTGTTAAAAAAGGCGAAGTAGTTAAAGCAGTTATAGTTAGAACTGCTAAAGGCTTAAGACGAGCTGATGGAACATATGTTAAATTTGATGATAATGCAGCTGTTATTATTAAAGATGACAAAAACCCAAAAGGAACTCGTATATTCGGACCTGTTGCTAGGGAGTTAAGAGATAAAGACTTTAGTAAGATATTATCACTAGCGCCTGAAGTTCTATAAGATAGGAGGTGTCTAATATGGCAGTTAAAAAAGTACACATAAGAAAAAAGGATACAGTAATGGTTATATCAGGTAAAGATAAAGGTAAAATAAGCGAAGTCTTAGCTGTATACCCTAAAACTGGAAAAGTATTAGTGAAAGATGTTAGTGTAGTTACAAAACATCAAAAACCAAGTAAACAAAACATGCAGGGTGGAATAACTCACAGAGAAGCAGCTATAAATAGTTCTAAAGTTATGTTATATTGCACAAAATGCAAAAATGTAACAAGAATAAACAGTAAAATTTTAGAAGATGGAACTAAAGTTAGAGTTTGCAAGAAGTGTGCAGAAACATTTTAAGTCCTGAAAGGAGGTTTAACATATGAGTTCAAGACTACAAGAAAAATATAAAAATGAAGTAGTTCAAGCATTAATGGAAAAATTCGGTTATAAAAATATAATGGAAGTACCTAAGCTTGAAAAGATTGTCTTAAATATGGGAGTTGGAGAAGCTAAAGATAATACTAAAGTATTAGATTCAGCTATCAGTGACATGCAAATTATAGCAGGTCAAAAACCAATTATGACAAGAGCAAAAAAATCTATAGCTAACTTCAAACTAAGAGAAAATATGCCAATAGGTTGTAAAGTTACATTAAGAAAAACTCAAATGTTCGAATTTGCTGATAAATTAATGAACGTTGCATTACCTAGAGTTAGAGATTTTAGAGGAGCTTCTTCTAAAGCATTTGATGGTAGAGGAAATTATGCTATAGGTGTTAAAGAACAACTTATATTCCCTGAAATAGAATATGATAAAATTGATAAAATAAGAGGAATGGATATAATATTCGTTACCACTGCAAAGACAGACGAGGAAGCAAGAGAGCTATTAAGATTCCTTGGAATGCCATTTGCTCAATAATAAGGAGGTAAACATATGGCACGTAAGGCATTAATAGAAAAATGGAAAAAAGAACCTAAATTCACAACTAGAGCTTATACTAGATGCAGACTATGTGGAAGACCACATTCTGTATTACAGAAATTTGGTATATGCCGTATCTGCTTTAGAGAACTTGCACACAAGGGAGAAATTCCAGGTTGCAGAAAAGCAAGTTGGTAATTAGAATATTCTAATGAAAGGAGGCACGAAAAATGGTTATGACTGACCCAATCGCAGATTTGCTAACACGCGTAAGAAACGCAAATGTTGTTAGACATGAAATAGTAGAAGTACCTTCTTCAACTATAAAGAAGGAAATTGCAAATATAATGCTTCAAGAAGGATACATTAAAAATATTGAAGAATATAATGATGGTGTCGTTCCTATGATGAGACTTGCAATGAAATATGGTCAAAACAAGGAAAGAGTTATCACAGGACTTAAAAGAATATCTAAACCAGGTTTAAGAGTATACTCTAAAAATGAAGATATTCCAAAAGTATTAAACGGTCTAGGAGTTGCTATAATATCAACTTCAAAAGGGCTCGTTGCAGATAGAGAAGCTAGAAAATTAGGTTTAGGTGGAGAAGTTATTTGCTACATTTGGTAGTATAGTGATTTTTATACATAACAAATTTGATAGTTAAAGAAAAATATAGACTAAACAATTAATAATTGGATAGTACTTAAAAGGAATATAAGAAACATAGCAATTAATGATTGTTACGTATCTAAAAAGAACACAGGAGGTGTAAGTATGTCAAGAATCGGAAGGCTTCCAGTAGTTATACCTAATGGAGTAACTGTTGCAGTTTCAGAAGCAAATGTTGTAACTGTAAAGGGTCCAAAAGGTGAGTTAACTCAGAACATGAGCCCTAAAATGATCATAGCTATAGAAGATAACACTTTGGTAGTATCAAGACCAAGCGATGTAAAAGAACATAGAGCTCTTCATGGACTTACAAGATCATTAATAAACAATATGGTTATTGGCGTAACAGAAGGATACCAAAAAACTCTTGAGTTAGTTGGTGTTGGTTACAGAGCTCAGTTAAAGGGATCTAAAATAACATTAAGTCTTGGATATTCACATCCAGTTGAAATAGATGCAGTTGCAGGAATCCAATTTGAAATACCAGATGCTAACAAAATAATAGTAAAAGGTATTGATAAACAATTAGTTGGAGCTGTTTCAGCAGAAATAAGAGCTTGGAGAAAACCAGAACCTTACAAAGGAAAAGGAATTAAATATTCTGATGAAATTATAAGACGTAAGGAAGGTAAAACAGGTAAATAAAGTCGGAAGGAGTGAATGATTTGTTCAAGAAAGACGATAGACAAAAATCAAGAGTTAAACGTCATCTTAGAGTTCGTAATAAGATTTCTGGTACAGCACAAAGACCAAGACTCGCTGTATATAGAAGTGATAAGAATATATATGCTCAAATAATAGATGATGTAGCACGAATCACATTAGTTTCTGCTTCAAGTATAGATAAAGCTTTCGAACCAAAATTAGGTGGCAATAAAGAAGCAGCTAAGTTAGTAGGAAAAATGATTGCTGAAAGATCACTTGAAAAAGGGATAGAAGAAGTAGTATTTGATAGAGGCGGATATGTATACCACGGTAGAGTACAAAACCTCGCTGAAGGAGCAAGAGACGCTGGACTGAAATTCTAAGAAAAGGAGGAAAACACATGAAAATAGATCCTAACACATTAGACCTTAAAGAAAAAGTAGTTAACATAAACAGAGTAGCTAAGGTTGTTAAAGGTGGAAGAAACTTCAGATTTAGCGCATTAGTTGTTGTTGGAGATGAAAACGGACACGTTGGCGTTGGAATGGGTAAATCTGTAGAAATTCCTGAAGCAATCAGAAAAGGAATAGAAGATGCTAAAAAGAATTTAGTAACAGTAGCTATGGTTGGATCAACTATTCCTCATACTATTGATGGTAAGTTTGGTACTTCAGTTATACACATAATGCCTGGTGTAGAAGGTACAGGAGTATTAGCTGGTGGACCAGTTAGAGCAGTTCTAGAATTATCAGGATTAAAGGATGTTAGAGCTAAGTCTTTAGGTTCTAGTAATCCAAGAAATGTGGTTAATGCTACTATTGATGGTTTAGCAAGATTAAGAACACTAGAACAAGTTGCTAAATTAAGAGGCAAGACTGTAGAAGAAATATTAAGATAGGAGGGGAAAACCTTGGCTAGAGTTAAAATAACTTTAATAAAGAGTTTAATAGGTAGAAAAAAATCACATATTGCTACGGTTAATTCTTTAGGATTAAGAATAATAGGAAAAAGTGTTGAGCACGAGGAAACTCCTCAGATCAGAGGTATGATTAATAAAGCTATTTATCTACTAAAAGTAGAAGAAGTATAGAAGAGGAGGTGTTTAGATGAAACTTCATGAGTTAAGACCTGCACAAGGTTCAAAAAAATCTCCTAAGAGAATTGGTAGAGGTACTGGTTCAGGCTGGGGAAAAACTGCAGGAAGAGGTCAAGACGGACAAAACTCTAGATCGGGTGGAGGAACAAGACCAGGATTTGAAGGAGGTCAGATGCCTTTATACAGAAGATTACCTAAAAGAGGATTCACAAATATTTTTGCAAAAGAATATGCTTGTATAAATGTGGATAGACTTAATATCTTCGAAAATGGTACTGAAATTACACCAGAATTGCTAATAGAGAGAAGAGTTATAAGAAAGCTTTATAACGGAGTTAAAATACTTGGTAATGGTAATTTAGAAAAAAGTTTAACTGTTAGTGCATCAAAATTCTCTAAAGCAGCAGCTGAAAAAATTGAAGCAGCTGGAGGAAAAGTTGAGGTGATATAAATGTTATCAACCCTACGTAATGCCTGGAATGTTCCAGATCTAAGAAAACGTATGATATTCACACTGCTTATGGTTGTAATTATTAGAATGGGTATTTTTATTCCTGTTCCTGGTGTAGATCCGAGTAAGCTTTCTGGCTTAGTCAGTGGTGGAGGCACATTATTTAGTTTTTATGATATGCTTTCAGGTGGTGCCTTTGGTAAGTTTAGTATTTTTGCTATGGGCGTTGGTCCTTACATAAATGCATCAATTATAATGCAATTACTTGTTATAGCAATCCCATACTTAGAGCAACTTTCTAAAGAGGGTGTTGAAGGACGCAAGAGGATACAAGATTTTACTAGATATGGTTCCATAGTCCTTGGGGCGCTTCAAGCATTTGGTATGTATGCAATTATCTCAAGTACTGGAGCATTTCCAAATACAACTAGTTTAACCATATTTTTAGTGGTACTAACGATGACAACTGCATCAACATTTTTGGTGTGGATAGGTGAACAAATCACAGGTCATGGTATCGGTAACGGTGTTTCATTAATAATATTTATTAATATTATCTCTGGATTACCTGGTATAATGTATAAAATTTCTGGACTTCAGAAGGCAGGAGAAGTAAATTTTGTAGAGGTTATAATGTTTATTGCAGTATTAGTAGCTTTATTAGTAGCAGTAGTAATAGCAAGTTTAGGCGAAAGAAGAATTCCTGTTCAATATGCTGGGAAATCAGTTGGAAATAAAGTATTTAAAGGACAATCAACTCATATACCAATTGGTGTGACAGCATCTGGAGTTATCGGTATAATTTTTGCAATGTCAGTAATGACTTTCCCAGAAACAATAGCACAAATTAAACCTGCATCTGGATTTGCAAACTTTATTCAAAATAGTCCATGGAGTATTTTTGAAAGAAACAGCTGGAAATATGCAACGGTGTACTTTGTATTAATAGTATTCTTTACATGGTTTTATACTCAGGTAACATTTAAACCAGATGAAATGGCTGAAAATATGCATAAATCATCAGGTTTTATACCAGGAATAAGACCGGGAGAGAATACAGCAAATTATATCGATAGGGTATTGACTAAAGTATCAATACTTGGAGGAGCTTTTGCGGGTCTTATAGCAATCTTCCCTATTATTGTTGAGGGAACTACTCATTTTAAAGGAATATACTTTGGAGGTACAATGTTACTGATACTGGTAAATGTTGCCATTGAGACGTTGAGACAACTTGAATCACAATTAGTAATGCGTCACTACAAAGGGTTCCTAAGATAAACTTTTACCAGGAGATGATACTATGAGAATAATCTTATTAGGTCCTCCAGGAGCCGGAAAAGGAACGCAAGCAAAATCTATAAGTAATAAATTTTCCATACCGCATGTATCAACTGGAGATATATTTAGAAAGAATATTTCTGAAAAAACTCCGCTTGGAATCGAAGCTAAGAAACATATTGATAAGGGGCACTTAGTCCCTGATGGACTTACTATAGATATAATTGTGGATAGATTAAATAATGAAGATTGCAAGAATGGATTTTTACTAGATGGCTATCCTAGGACTGTTAAGCAGGCTGAAGTTTTAGAAACACTATTAGAAGAAAAAGGTCATTCACTTGATACGGCACTTTTAATAAAGGTTCCTAGAGAATTTATTCTAAATAGGATGACTGGTAGAAGAGTTTGTCTTACCTGTGGTGCTAGCTATCATATTAAATTCAATCCACCACAAGTTGATGGAAAGTGTAATTTATGTGGATCAGCTCTTGTACAAAGAGCCGATGACAGCGAAGATACAGTTAGCGAGCGGTTAGACATTTATGATGCTCAAACTGAGCCGCTAATAAAGTATTATGGTGACGAAAACTTATTATCAGTAGTTGATGGAACGAAAGCAATTAACAGTGTATTTAAAAGCATCTGTGGTATCTTAGGAGAGGTAAACAAGTGATAAACATAAAAAGTGATATGGAAATTCAATATATGAGAGATGCAGGTAAAGTGGTTTCTGGAGTGCTTGCATTAATTGAACAGGTAATAAAACCTGGAATAACCACGGAAGATTTAGATAAACTAGCTGAAGAGTTCATAATAAAACAAGGTGCTAAACCATCTTTTAAGGGATATTGTGGATTTCCGGCTTCAATATGTACATCTGTTAATAACGAAGTGGTTCATGGAATTCCAACTAACCGGATTTTACTTGAAGGAGACATAATTAGCATAGATTGTGGGGCCGTATTAAATGGCTATCACGGGGATGCTGCTAGAACTTTTCCAGTAGGGAAAGTATCTGATGAAGCTGCAAGGCTCATTGAGGTTACTAAAAATAGTTTCTTTAAAGGCATTGAAAAAGCTGTAATCGGTAATAGATTATCAGATATATCTTCTGCAATTCAATGTTATGCGCAGGAGCATGGATACTCTGTAGTTAGGGATTATGTAGGTCATGGAATTGGAACGTCAATGCATGAGGATCCAGAGGTACCTAATTATGGGACTCCAAGTAAAGGCCCTAAGTTAGTTCATGGTATGGTACTTGCAATTGAACCTATGATAAACATGGGAAAGCATCATGTGAAGGTAGAACCTAATAGATGGACAGTGGTAACAAGAGATGGCAGTTTATCTGCACATTATGAAAACACTGTTGCTATTATAAAAGAAGGTCCTGAAATACTAACTTTGAACTAATTGAGGTGAAAGATTTGGAACAAAATAGCCTTTTAGGTAAGGTAGTGAATTCTAAAGCAGGAAGGGATATGCATAGAAATTTTATTGTGGTAGGTATATTAAACAGTGAATATGTGTATATTTCTGATGGACAGTTAAGAAAGATTGAAAAGCCTAAAAAGAAAAAGGTTAAACATCTTAATTTTACTGAAACAATAGCTGAAGAAATTAGAGTTATGATCCTATCTAAAAAGCAGGTTACTAATTCTAAAATTAAAATATTTTTAAAGTCAGTAGATATTGTTAAGGAGGTTTGATTACCTTATGTCAAAAGATGATATAATAGAAATGCAAGGCGTAGTTGTAGAAACTTTGCCAAATGCAATATTTCAAGTTGAACTTGAAAGTGGGCATAAAATATTAGCTCATATATCGGGTAAGCTAAGAATGAATTTTATACGAATACTACCAGGTGATAAAGTTACAGTAGAACTTTCTCCATACGATTTAACTCGTGGGAGAATAACTTGGAGAGATAAGTAATGAGGAGGGTTTGCTATGAAGGTAAGACCATCAGTTAAACCTATGTGTGAAAAATGCAAGGTCATTAAAAGAAAAGGAAGAGTAATGGTTATCTGTGAAAATCCTAAGCATAAACAAAAACAGGGTTAATAGGTTTTATTTACAAATGGTTTAATAAGTAGTAATATAAATGGAATAACAAAGTACCTAGGAGGTGTAAACAGCATATGGCAAGAATAGCAGGTATTGACCTACCAAGAGAAAAGAGAATAGAAATAGGATTAACATATATATTTGGTATAGGATTATCAAAGTCACAAGGAATTATTAAGGAAACAGGAGTAAATCCTAATACTAGAGTTAAGGACTTAACAGAGGAAGAAGTTAATGAGTTAAGAACTTATATCAATAAGAATTTTATAATCGAAGGTGACTTAAGAAGAAAAGTTGCATTAGAAATAAAAAGATTAATGGAAATTGGATGTTACAGAGGAATTAGGCATAGAAAAGGTCTTCCAGTAAGAGGACAAAAAACTAAAACTAATGCAAGAACAAGAAAAGGCCCTAAAAAAACAATGGCGGGTAGGAAGAAATAGTAAGGAGGGAATAAAATGGCTCAAAAAGTTAAAAGAAGTAGAAGAAAAAAAGAAAGAAAAAATGTTGAGCACGGTTGTGCACACATAAAGTCTACTTTCAATAATTCCATCGTTACACTTACAGATGTAGCTGGTAATGCTTTATCTTGGTCTAGTGCAGGTGGATTAGGTTTTAGAGGATCAAGAAAAAGCACTCCATTTGCTGCTCAAATGGCTGCAGAAGCTGCTACTAAAGCTGCAATGGAACATGGATTAAAGAGTGTTGACGTATTCGTTAAAGGACCTGGAGCTGGTAGAGAAGCTGCTATTAGATCACTTCAAGCGGCTGGATTAGAAATCACATTAATCAAAGACGTTACTCCAATTCCACATAACGGATGTAGACCACCAAAAAGAAGAAGAGTATAGTACAGTTAAGAAAACAGGAGGTGTAATTGAATGGCAAGATATACTGGAGCTACTTGTAGACTCTGTAGAAGAGAAGGTATGAAGCTGAACCTTAAGGGTGATAGATGCTTTACAGATAAGTGTGCATTTGCAAGAAGAGGTTATGCACCAGGACAACACGGACAGAGCAAGAAAAAAATGTCTAACTATGGATTACAATTAAGAGAAAAACAAAAAGCTAAGAGAATATATGGAATACTTGAAAGTCAATTCAGAAAATACTATGATAAAGCTGACAAGTTAAGAGGAATTACAGGTGAAAACCTATTAAGACTTCTAGAAGTAAGACTTGATAACGTAGTTTATAGATTAGGTTACGGAAATTCAAGACAAGAGGCTAGGCAACTAGTAACTCACGGACATTTTACTGTAAATGGTAAAAAAGTAGATATTCCTTCATACAGCTTAACAGCAAATGAAGTAATATCACCATGTGTAAAGAGCAGAGCTACTGAGAAATTCAAAGTATTCGCTGAAAATCCTAAAACATTACCAAACTGGTTATCAGCTGATGCAGAGAAGTTTGAAGGAAAAGTTTTAGCACAACCAAATAGAGAAGATATAGATGTTCCTGTTAATGAGACGTTAATCATCGAGTTATACAGTAAGTAGTCATAAAATAGAATCAGTTGCCCTCATAATAGGTTGCCAATAAAAAAAAAGGAGGGTTTATTATGTTAGAAATAGAAAAGCCAAAAATAGAATGTGTAGAAACTGCTGAAGATAGTTCTTACGGTAAATTCGTAATTGAACCATTAGAAAGAGGTTATGGTATAACTTTAGGTAATGCATTAAGAAGGATTCTTCTTTCTTCATTGCCAGGAGTTGCTACAAATTCAGTAAAAATTGACACAGTACTTCACGAATTCTCTACTGTTAAAGGTGTGAAAGAAGATGTTACAGAGTTAATCTTAAACATCAAAAGTTTAGCATTAAAAATGGTTGGAGAAGGTCCTAGAACAATATATATTGATGCTAAGGGACCAGGAGTAGTTACTGGAGCAGATATTAAATCTGATGGAGATTTGGAAGTGGTTAATGGGGATTTACATATAGCAACATTAGACGAAGGTGCTAAACTATATATGGAACTAACTGTTAATAGAGGAAGAGGATATGTTTCTCATACTAAAAATAAAACAGATGATTTACCAATTGCTACAATACCAGTAGACTCAATTTATACTCCTGTTAAAAGAGTGAATTTTTCTGTAGAAAATACTAGAGTAGGCCAGATTACTGACTATGATAAATTAACTATTGAAATTTGGACCAATGGAACAATTAGACCAGATGAAGCTATTGGGTTATCAGCTAAAATTCTTATTGAACACTTTAAGCTATTTATGACGCTAACAGATCATGCTGACAACGTTGAAATAATGGTTGAAAAAGAAGAAGATAAGAAAGAAAAAGTACTTGAAATGACTATTGAAGAATTAGATCTCTCTGTTAGAAGCTATAATTGCTTGAAAAGAGCTGGAATTAATACAGTTCAAGAATTAACAGAAAGATCAATGGACGATATGATGAAGGTCAGAAACTTAGGTAAAAAATCACTTGAAGAAGTTGAACAAAAACTTCAAGCACTGAGCTTGAATTTAAAGCTAAGTGAAGAGTAAGGAGGTAAACACATGGCAATGTATCGTAAGTTAGGACGATCCACTGATCAAAGAATTGCAATGTTCAGAAGTCTTTCAACTAATTTGTTGAAATATGGTAGAATTGAAACTACAGTCACTAGGGCAAAAGAAACTAGAAAATTTGCAGAAAGAATGATAACTCTTGGAAAAAGAGGAGATCTTCATGCTAGAAGACAAGCACTTTCATTCATAACAGAAGAGAGCGTAGTTAAAGATTTATTTGATAATATTGCACCAAAATATGCTGAGAGAAACGGCGGTTATACTAGGATAATGAAAGTAGGACCAAGAAGAGGCGATGCAGCAGAACTCGCTATAATAGAATTAGTATAGTTTGAGCAAAGGGGGATTAAGTTGTAACAAACTTAATCCCCATTTTCTTTAGAGATCCAAATGATATAGGGAGTGACGCTTGTGGGTGAGAAAATGGTTATATGTAATAAACTTGTTTATAAATACCCTCAAAGTGAAGGTGAGAAGTCTAAAGTTGCTATAGACGGATTAGATTTAGAGGTTACTAAGGGCGAATTTTTAGTAGTACTCGGTCATAATGGCTCAGGAAAATCAACCTTTGCTAAACATATAAACGCACTGTTAATACCTACTGAAGGTGAAGTCTATGTAGATGGACTTAAGACTTCATTAGAGGGTAATCTATGGGATATTAGGAATGTAGCTGGAATGGTATTTCAAAATCCGGACAATCAAATTGTTGCAACCATTGTAGAAGAAGATGTAGCATTTGGTCCAGAAAATTTAGGGTTAGATCCTAAAGAAATAAGAATTAGAGTTGATGAATCATTAAAAAATGTTGGAATGTATGAATATAAAAAGCATGCTCCACATTTACTTTCAGGTGGTCAAAAACAAAGAGTAGCTATTGCTGGTATTCTTGCTATGAGGCCGAAATGTATTGTATTTGATGAACCTACTGCAATGCTTGACCCATTTGGAAGGAAAGAAGTTATTCGTACTATAAAAGAAATAAACAAAAGATATGGAATAACAATAATTCTAATAACTCATAATATGGAAGAAGCAGTGGAAGCTGATAGAATTGTAGTTATGAATAATGGAAAAATAGTAATGAATGGAAAACCTAGAGAAATATTTGAAAATGTGAGCCTTATGAAAAAAATAGGTTTAGACGTTCCACAGGTAACTGAACTTGCTTATGAACTTAAGCAAAGTGGTATTAATATAGGAACAGATATATTAACTAT
Organism: Clostridium sp.; assembly: GCF_050717635.1. Taxonomy (GTDB): domain Bacteria; phylum Bacillota; class Clostridia; order Clostridiales; family Clostridiaceae; genus Clostridium_AD. The sequence goes on along the minus strand of NZ_JBOITO010000037.1, from coordinate 48,316 downwards.
AAATGAGATGGTGAATGCATTATGTCAATTAAAATAGAAAATTTAACGCATATTTATATGCCAAAAACTCCTTTTGAGAAAAAAGCTATAGATAATATTTCTGTAGAAATAAAACAGGGAGAGTTTGTGGCACTAATTGGGCATACAGGCTCAGGCAAATCCACACTAATACAACATATAAATGGGCTTTTAAAACCGACTTCGGGTACTATAATAATAGATGAACTAGATATCACAATGAAAAAAGCAAAACTTACAGACATAAGAAAAAAAGTTGGCCTGGTATTTCAATATCCTGAATATCAACTTTTTGAAGAAACTATTGAAAAAGACATTGCTTTTGGACCGCATAATTTAGGTCTGAATAATGATGAGATAGACAAGAGAGTTCAAAGAGCAATGAAAACCGTTGGACTTGACTACGAAGAATATAAAGATAAATCACCTTTTGAAATAAGTGGTGGCCAAAAACGGAGAGTTGCAATTGCAGGTGTAGTGGCTATGCAGCCAAAGATTTTAATTCTTGACGAGCCAACGGCAGGACTTGATCCAAAGGGAAGAGACGATATATTAAATAAAATTGTTGAGTTATATAAACAGCAGGATATGACTATAATTTTAGTATCGCATAGTATGGAAGATGTTGCAAAAGTTGCAAATAGAATTATAGTAATGGATGAAGGGACCTGTATTCTAGATGGAACACCTGAGAAGATATTTAAGGAAATAGAAACATTGGAGAGGGTTGGACTTGCGGTTCCGCAAGTAACTTATCTAATTAGAGAACTACGAAGCAAAGGATTTAATGTGTCGGAGGATACATTTACCGTAGAAAAAGCTAAGCATGAATTGCTTAGAGTATTAAGAGCGGACTAGTATAAATTTTCTATCTAAGTAAGACATCATATATAGCAGTAGTATATGTGTTTTATAATACATTGGAGGAATTTGTATGATTAAAGATATTACAATAGGTCAATATATGCCAGGAGAGTCTTTTGTACATAAATTAGACCCAAGATTCAAGATACTAATATCTCTTTTATTTATTGTTAACCTATTTTTAGTGAATAATTTTCTAGGCTATTTATTTATATTTATATTTATTTTGTCAACAATATATATATCTAAGTTGTCACCTAAGTATATATACAAGGGGCTAAAGCCTATTTTTATATTGCTACTGATTACAGCAGTATTGAACATTTTTATGACTAGTGGGAATGAGGTACTCTTTAAATGGAAATTTATAACCATATATAAAGAAGGTTTAATAATTGCAGCCTTTATGATAATCAGATTGGTATTTTTAATTATAGGAACATCAATTCTAACTCTCACAACGTCTCCTATAGAACTAACTGATGGCATAGAAAGACTTTTAAATCCGTTTAAGAGAATAGGTGTCCCAGCTCATGAACTAGCAATGATGATGACTATTGCACTGAGATTCATTCCTACTCTTATGGATGAGACTGATAAAATCATGAAAGCACAAATGGCAAGAGGTGCTGATTTTGAGTCTGGTAATTTAATAAGTAGAGCTAAAAGTCTAATACCTATTTTAGTGCCTTTATTTATAAGTTCTTTTAGACGTGCAGATGAACTTGCAATGGCTATGGAATCAAGATGTTATAAAGGTGGAGAAGGAAGAACTAGAATGAAAGAGTTAAAGATAACAAGAAAAGATTATATTGCAAGTTTTGCGTTCACATTTCTATTTGTTATTACTATTGTTAGTAGAACATAATATTATGTTTTCTATAAATACAAAAGGATGTGAATTCTTGAGAAATATAAAACTTATAATAGAATATGACGGAACGAATTACTCGGGATGGCAGAGACAAAATAATGCCATAACTATTCAAGAAAAAGTAGAGAGGGCTATTGAGAAAATTACAGGTGAAGAAACTAAAATCACAGGTTCTAGTAGAACGGATGCAGGAGTTCATGCAAGAGGCTATACAGGTAATTTTTATACCGATAGCATTATATCTGTGGAAAAGTTTACAGGAGCTATTAATAGTAAACTTCCGCTAGATATTGTGATTTTACATTGTTTTGAGGTTCCGCTTGAATTTCACTCAAGATATAACTCTACAGGAAAAATCTATAGTTATTCTATACTTAATAGGCGTGAGTCTGTTGCAGTAGGGCGTAATTATATATATCATCATAAAAATGTATTAGATGTAGTGGCTATGAGTGGCGCCACAAAATATTTTATGGGTACCCATGATTTTTCGGCATTCAAAAATCTAGGTAGTTCTGTAAAAACTTCTGTTAGAACTATTACAAGGCTAGATATTATAAAAAATGGGGATTTAATAGAAATATATATTGCCGCTGATGGTTTTTTATACAATATGGCTAGAATAATAGTAGGGGCGCTAATTAGAGTTGGCGAAGGAAAAATTAAACCTAATGAAATTCAAGGTATTATTGAATCTAAGCAACGAGAAAGGGCTGGAAAATCAGCACCAGCCTGTGGATTGTGCTTGGAAGAAGTTTTTTATTAAAAAAAACATAAAAACCAGAAGTATCCTTTGTAAAAGCATTGACACACCCGGTAGAATGTATTATACTTATTAATGTTTGTATATGTTATCGTGTAATAAGATCCACTAGCCCCGGATCTTTAGCATAGAAATTCAATTGTTAAAAGTTCAGGGAGGGAAAATAATGAAATCATACTTAGCAAAACCGTTAGAAGTAGAAAGAAATTGGTTCGTTGTAGACGTAGAAGGATTAGTTTTAGGAAGAGCAGCTAGTCAAATAGCTTCAATTTTAAGAGGAAAGCATAAACCAACATTTACACCAAGTGTTGATACAGGTGACTTTGTCATTGTATTAAATGCTGAAAAGATCGTTTTAACTGGTAAGAAATTAGACCAAAAGATGTTAAGACATCACTCTTTTTATCCAGGTGGATTAAAAGAAGTTCCATATAGAATAGCAATGGTTAAAAAACCAGAGTTTATATTTGAAGAAGCAGTAAGAAGAATGCTTCCAAAGGGACCATTAGGCCGTCAAACAATTAAAAAAATGACAGTATACAGAGGACCAGAACATAAAAACCAGGCACAAAATCCACAAACACTAGTTCTTAAATACTAATCAATTTAGAGGGGAGGAAATATAATGGCAAAGGTTCAATATATAGGAACAGGAAGAAGAAAGAAATCAGTTGCTAGAGTTAGACTTATACCTGGCGAAGGTAAAATAGTTATAAATAAAAGAAACATAGAAAACTATTTCGGATTAGAAACTTTAATGCTTATAGTTAATCAACCACTAGTACTTACAGGAACTAAAGATAAATTTGATATTTTAGTAAATGTACACGGTGGTGGATATACAGGTCAAGCCGGAGCAATAAGACACGGAATTTCTAGATCACTTCTTAAAGCTGATGAAACACTAAGACCAGAACTTAAAAAAGCAGGATTTTTAACAAGAGATCCAAGAATGAAAGAAAGAAAGAAATATGGTCTTAAAAAAGCAAGAAAAGCATCTCAATTTTCAAAGAGATAATAGTCTTGTACATAGGAAGGAATATACACTTGCAAAAGTTGTATATTCCTTTTTTCATTTGTATAATTTCATAAAATCAGAACACAAGTTCCTAATAATAATAAAGTCAAAAAGTAAAGGGTCCCAATGTTATGTTTGTGTTAAGAATAATAAAGTCTATGTTAAATATGATATTAATTACTTAACATAGACTTTAAATTTATAGTATTATGTATATGTATTGATAAGATATTTGAAAGAGGTAAAAATAGTTATAAATGTGGAGGGATTATATGTATGTTATAAATATGGTCATAGGTCTTTTTGGGGGATTAGGGTTATTTCTATATGGAATGAAACTTATGGGCGATGGATTAGAGAATGCTTCGGGTGAAAAACTTAAAAAGATATTTGAGAAAATAACTTCTAATCCAGTAAAAGGAGTAGCTACAGGTGCTATAATAACAACAGTTATCCAAAGTAGTAGTGCAACCACGGTAATGGTAGTGGGTTTTGTTAATGCAGGACTTATGAACCTTTATCAAGCAGCAGCGGTTATTATGGGAGCTAATATTGGAACTACTGTAACTGCGCAGTTAATTGCATTTAGGCTTGATGCTGTAATACCAGTGTTTTTAGGGATAGGATCTTTAACAATACTGTTTTCAAAAGGTAAGAGATCTAGAGAAATAGGTAATATTATACTAGGTTTTGGTATTTTATTTCTAGGCATGGAACTTATGAAGAATACTATGGCTCCTCTAGCGGAGTCCGCAGCTTTTGCAACTTTGATTATGAAATTAGAAGGCAATGTTATTTTTGGAATATTAACAGGTGCCTTGATGACAGCAGTAATCCAAAGTTCGTCAGCATCCACAGGTATTTTGGTAGCATTATCATCTACAGGAGCACTTCCACTAGGAGTAGCGGTGCCAATTTTATTTGGTAATAATATAGGTACATGTATAACAGCTTTATTATCAAGTATAGGAACCTCTAGAACTGCTAAAAAAGCAGCACTAATACATATATTCTTTAATATATTTGGAACAATAATTTTTATACCATTAATAAATCCTTTAATACAACTTGTACAATCTATATCTCCAGGTGGAGCTTCAGAGGTGAAAAGACAAATAGCAAATGCTCATACTATATTTAACATAGCAAATACAATAATTATGGTTCCATTTATAAGATATTTTGTCTTACTTGTTAATAAGATAATACCTGGAGAAGATGAAATACATACAATAGGTGTTCAGTATATAGATGACAGATTATTAGAAACACCAGTTATTGCAGTTGGTCAAACTACAAAAGAAGTTGTTAGAATGGCTAATTTAGCAAAAGATAATGTAAAGCTTGCTATGATGTGTTTTGTAAATAATGATGAAAAGAAGTTAAAAACTGTTTATGAAAATGAAAAATTAATAAATTTACTTGAAGACGAAATTACTTCATATTTGGTAAAACTCTCCACGACTCAATTATCAGAGAAGCAGACTATAATAGTAACCTCTATGTTTAATGTTGTAAATGATATAGAACGCATAGGAGACCATGCTGAAAATATAGCAGATATGACTAGTGAAAAACTTCAAAAGAATTTAGAGTTCTCTAAAGAGGCTTTAGATGAGCTAGATGGAATGTTTAAATATGTAGTGAATGCGTTAGAATTTAGTATTGAGAGTTTTGAGCATAATGATATTAAAAAAGCAGAATCTATGGTTGCAATAGAAAAGAGGATTGATAGCTTAGAAAAAGAGCTAAGGGCATCCCATATAAGAAGATTAAATAATCATGTTTGTGGTGCTACGGTTGGGACTATGTTTCTAGACCTCATTAGTAATTTTGAGAGAATAGGAGACCATTCAACCAATATAGCTGAAGTAGTATTATACAAATAAAAAAATTAAATATATAAATAAAAACACCAACTAACTTTTTAGTTGGTGTTTTTATTGTACCTCGAAACGTGGATTTAAACTCCAGTCTGAATATAAATAATAATAATTTATGTGTGACTTGAATAAAATTAAGGAGAGCAATAAATAAAAGGGTGGGTAGATTGAAATATAGAAATAATAAATTAACAGCTATTGTGGTAGTAATTATTTTAGCGATGGCAAGCTTTATAGGTGTAAATATAAGTCTTTCAAAATCAGCTATGAATACTAACAGAAGATTACAAATAGGTATTAAAAGAATACTTATTGATGCTGGTCACGGAGGGATGGATGGTGGAACAAGCTCTAAAAATGGTACTGTAGAAAAGAACATAAATTTAAGTATAGCAACAAAACTTAAAGTTTACTTACAAAAATCCGGTTATGAGGTAATTATGACAAGAGAGGATGACGCAGGACTTTATTTAAATAATGGAACAATAAGAGGTAAATACATTGAAGACTTAATGAACAGGTGTAACTTAAAGCAGTCCAGTAATTGTGATATGTTTATTAGTGTTCATCTAAATTATTTTACACAGAGTAAATATTATGGCGCACAAGTATGGTATTCGGAGTATAAGGACAGTGTAATACTTGCCAGTATAATTCAAAAGAACTTGAGGGAGGATTTAGATTGTAGTAATAAGAGAGTGCAAAAACCTGCCAAAAATGCTTATAAGATATTAAGAGAAAATGATAGTATGGCAAGTGTACTGGTGGAATGTGGATTTTTATCAAATTACGAAGAAGAACAAAAATTAAAGTCTGATATATATCAAGAAAAAATAGCAGAATCCATAAGTAAATCTGTAGGGGAATTTTATATTAATAGTACTACTGAGTAAATAGTTGAATAATATCTATAGTAAAAACACATATTATATAAATAATATGTGTTTTCTTTTTAATTGGACTTTGTATACAGTGCCAATTTGTAGCGCGTTATTAATCATAGGCCACAGAGCGGTCTTTATTAACAAAAATCCACCATGTTGCACCGGGATTCAGCAAAACTTCACCACCGGTTTCAGTCTTAAGACTTGTTTCAGAAAATTTTTGACTAGACCATTTAACTTTCGCCACCGTTCCACCACAAAAAAGTAGTCCGTCACCGTAATTATCAGAGAGTGTTAGTGTTTCATCATTAGTAATGTTGCCATTAATAAATTGCACTATAACATTAGTAAGCTTTATAGGGGTATTATTATCATTATCCATTTGAAGTCCCCTATAATGGTAGTATTGTCCATTTTCATATAAAAAATTTGAGGAAGCATCTTCATTAAAAGTTATAAAGATTGAAGTTGCATTGCTATTACTAGCGGGTGGGATTAAAGCATCTTTTGAAAAATTGAATTTCGGAAGATGCGAATTAGAATATTCGTCTAGGGTAACTCTGGAACTTATATTTTTGGCTGCATTCTCATTAAATATAGCTTTATAAGTAATTCCATAAGAGTCACTTAGAAACTCAAGAATTACATCTGCACTGCTAAGGCCCACACTATAGTGGTCATTATTAGCGTTTTGGTAAGTTGCTATTTTTGAAGGTTTAACATTGTAATCATTATAGACTTTCTTCACATTATATTTTGATGAAGTTAATTCACCATTTGCCTTTAAATTAGTGTTATTTGTAATGATTCTATAAATAAATAATGAAAGGGTTAACACCAAAATAGAACTTAAAATATATATAATAACAGAGAAATTTTTATTTGCCATAAGGGCCTCCTTTGCATTTATATATTATTCTAATACTATTTATTTAAAATTATAACCATAAAGTGAAAACCTATAACATAACTTTTCATAAAAAAATGAAAACCTTATCATAATAGGTCGTAATAGCATTATACATAAGAATAAGCTAGATAATGAAGCGTAACTCACTTAAAACGCTAGAAACAGTAACAAACACTCCACAAGGGATATTGATGTGTATTGGACCATATGGTATTATGTATATAGATGGATTAGTCCATTAATCCAATTTGCTTAGAGGTGGTTTCTATTAATATCGAATTAGATAAAAAAAGTGGAGTTCCGCTTTATATTCAAGTTAGAAAACAGATTAGAAATGAAATAAAAAAAGGAGTTCTAAGCGTTGGAACAAAAATGCCTACAGAACGAGAATTGTCTCAAAGGTTAAAAGTAAGTAGAAATACTGTAAGTGCAGCATATAATGATTTGGAACAAGATGGGGCACTTAAATCTTACCAAGGTAAGGGAACTTTTGTAGTTGAAGAAACTGATGTCTTAGAAAATCAAGACATAAAAAATAAGATATTGAAATTTGTTGATTTAGGGCTAGAGCAAGCTTTTGAAACTGGGATGAATCCAGAAGAATTCTTAGATTTAGTAACTCAAAGGGTAAATGAAAAAAAAGAAATGATGGAAAAAATTGAAGCAATATATATAGAGTGCAATATAGAACAAGCTAGAGTATTTAGTAAGCAACTTAGTATTAATAGCAATATGAACGTAATGGCATTAACCATTACAGATTTAATACAGATGAGTGAAGAAACGAAAGAAAAGATTGAATCCTCTGAGTTTATAATAACCACTTTTAATCACATTAACGAGGTTACAAATTTAACAATTGGTCTTAATAAAGAAATTTTAGGAGTTGCTATAACTCCAGATTTGCAACCGATAGTTAAAATTGCTAGATATGGTAATAACACAAAGTTTGGATTTGTGTGCATATCTAAAGAATTTATGATAAAAATAAAAGGAGCATTAGAGAAGGCCGGATTATCCGAAATTCAAATAGAGTACTCCAATACTATTGATCATAATGAGATTGTAGATTTAATACAAAGATCGGATGTTATGATAGTATCGCCAGGTAGATATAAAGATGTTAAAAGTTTAAATTCTAGTAATAAAGAAATGGTTAAATTTTTATATAGTCTAGATGATGGCTCAGTAAAAGCCCTTAAATCAAAGATTATTGAAATAAAGTTCAAAAAATAATTCGCCAAAATCATTTACCAAAAAAACATTTAGGAGGCTTTTTAAAAATGGAAAAAAAGACTTTAATTCTAGGAGTAATAGGATCAGATTGTCATGCTGTTGGTAATAAGATTTTAGATTATGCTTTAACGGAAGCTGGTTTCAACGTTATAAACATAGGAGTTCTTTCTCCACAAGAAGATTTTATAAATGCAGCTGTGGAAACTAATGCAGATGCAATAATAGTATCTTCGTTATACGGACATGGAGAAATTGATTGCAGAGGCATGAGAGATAAATGTGACGAAGCAGGATTAAAAGGTATATTGCTACTTGTTGGTGGAAATATAGTAGTAGGAAAACAAAATTGGGAAGAAGTTTATAATAAATTCAGCGCAATGGGATTTGACAGAGTATATCCACCAGGTACTACACTTGAAACAACAATACATGATTTAAAAGAAGCATTAGGATTATTATAAAATAGTTGGGAGTGATATAGGTGGATGCATATTTACTTATAGATTTTGGTAGTACATATACAAAGTTAACTGCAGTAGATATAGAAAAAGAAGAAATAATTGCTACTGCTAAAGATATAACTACAATTGAGGATGACATAATGATAGGTGTTGAAAAGGCCTATTCAAAAATTAAACAAATTTTAAAAGACAAAAATGTTAATTTTATTAACAAATTGGCATGCTCATCGGCTGCAGGAGGTCTTAAAATGATAGCTATTGGCCTAGTGCCAGATTTAACTGCAGAGGCTGCCAAAAGAGCGGCACTTGGAGCTGGTGCTAGAGTGTTAAAGGTATATAGCTATGAATTAACACTTACTGAAATTCAGGAAATTAAAAATTCCGATTTAGACATTATATTACTTGCAGGTGGAACTAATGGTGGTAACAAGGAATGCATAGTGCATAATGCAAAAATGTTAGCCCAAAATGAGGTTAAATTACCAATAGTAGTAGCAGGGAACAAAGTAGCAACTGATGAGATAAGAGAAATATTCACTGATGCTAAAATGTATTTCAGTATTACTGAAAATGTAATGCCTAAGCTAAATGAAGTAAATGTAGAACCAGCAAGGGAAGAAATCAGAAAAGTCTTTATGGATAGAATAGTAGAAGCCAAGGGTCTAGGAAATGCAGAGAAATTTGTAAAAGGTGTTTTAATGCCAACACCTGCAGCAGTTCTAAAGGCTGCAAGATATCTAAGCATTGGTAGTGATGAAGAAAGCGGACTAGGTGATTTGATAATTATTGACATTGGTGGAGCTACCACAGATGTACATTCAATTGCAGCTGGTGAACCTACTAAGTCCGGCGTCAATGTACGCGGCCTTGAAGAACCTTTTGCTAAAAGAACAGTTGAAGGTGATCTTGGTATGAGATATTCTGCAGTTTCATTAAGAGAAGCAGCTGGTAGCAGGAAAATGAGAAAATATTTAGGCGACACAGAAAGAAAAATTGACATAGATGAAAATTGCAAATATAGAATAGAACATGTAATGATGATTCCAGAAACTTTGGAAGAGATTCATTTTGATGAGGCTATGGCAAAAGTAGCCACGGAAATATCTATGGAACGACATGTGGGTACTATTGAAAGTGCATATACTCCTATGGGAGCTATGTATACTCAAACAGGAAAAGACCTTATGGAAGTTAAATATGTCATAGGTACAGGTGGCGTATTAGTACATAGCGATAATCCAAAAGAAATTTTAGAAGCAGGTGCCTTTAGTGCAGAGAATCCAGTGTATTTAAAGCCACGTGATGCAATGTATTTTATCGATAAAACTTATATATTATCTGCTATGGGTTTATTGTGTGAAGATTATCCAGATAAAGCTGTTAGAATTATGAAAAAGTATTTAGTCAAAGTATAATTACTAGGAGGAATACCAATGGAATTAAAAAATCAAAAATGGACCAATGATGAGTTCTTTGAGGTTAGAAAAGAAGTATTAAACCAATGGCCTACAGGAAAAGAAGTGGATCTAGAAGAAGCTATAGAATACAATAAGAAGATTCCTGCTCACAAAAATTTCGCGAAAAAATTAATAAAAGCTAAAGAAGAAGGCATAACATTAGCACAACCAAGAGCTGGTGTTGCATTAGTAGAAACTCATATTGAACTTCTAAACTTCTTAGAGCAAGTAGGTGGAGCAGATTTACTACCATCAACAATAGATAGTTATACAAGACAAAATAGATATGATGAATGTGAAATAGGAATTAAAGAAAGCATAAAAGCAGGAAGATCTCTTTTAAACGGATTTCCAGGAGTTAATCATGGTGTAAAAGGCTGTAGAAAAGTTTTTGAAGCAGTAAATGTTCCATTGGAAGCAAGACATGGAACTCCAGATGGAAGACTACTCGCCGAAATTACTCATGCTTCTGGTTGGACATCAAATGAAGGTGGAGGTATTTCTTATAATATTCCATATGCTAAAAGTGTAACTTTAGCAAAAACAATTTTAGATTGGCAGTATTGTGATAGACTTGTTGGATTTTATGAAGAAAATGGGATATCAATAAACAGAGAACCTTATGGACCACTTACTGGAACATTAGTTCCACCTAGTACATCAAATGCAATTGCAATAATTGAATCTTTACTTGCAGCAGAGCAAGGAGTTAAAAACATAACAGTTGGATATGGTCAGTGTGGAAACTTAATACAAGACGTAGCAGCTATAAGAGCTTTAGAAGAACAATGTAACGAGTACTTAAAAGCTAATGGATATAGTGATATATATCTAACAACAGTAATGCATCAATGGATGGGAGGCTTCCCAGCAGATGAAGCAAAGGCTTATGGTGTAATATCCACAGGATCAGCAACAGCAGCACTTGCTGGAGCAACAAAAGTAATAGTTAAAACTACTCATGAAGCTATAGGAATTCCTACTAAAGAAGCGAATGCTCAAGGAATAAAAGCTACAAAGATGACTTTAAACTTATTACAAGGTCAAAGAATGCCAATGTCTCCAGAACTTAAAACAGAGATAGAAGTAATTAAAGCTGAAACAAAGTGCATGATAGATAAGATATATGAAATAGGAAAAGGTGATTTAGCAATAGGATCTGTTAAAGGATTTGCTATGGGAATTATTGATGTACCATTTGCACCAAGTAAATATAATGCTGCTAAAATGATGCCTGCAAGAGACAATAAAGGAGCAATAAGATACTTAAAATTCGGTAATGTTCCATTTACACAGGAACTTATAAATTTCAATACCAGAAAACTTTCAGAAAGAGCCAATTTTGAAAATAGAGAAATAAGTTTTCAAATGACTATAGATGATATATTTGCAGTAGGAAAAGGAGTACTTATAGGAAGACCAGAAAAAAAATAAACAAATGATCAAATCGCATTACAAATTTAAAGAAGGATAGGTGTTTAATATGAAAATTATTGATGTAGTATGTTCAACAGGAAGAACTGGATTTTATTTTGATGACCAAAGAGCTATAAAAGCTGGAGCAGAACATGATGGTCTTACATACGTAGGTAAACCAGTAACAGAAGGATTTAAAACGATTAGACAAGCGGGAGAATCAATATCAGTAATGATTATACTTGAAGATGGTCAGGTTGCTTACGGAGATTGTGCAGCAGTACAATATTCTGGAGCAGGCGGAAGAGATCCATTATTCCTTGCAAAAGATTTTATACCAATAATAGAAAAAGAAATAGTACCAAAATTAATAGGTAGAGAACTAAACAGCTTTAAAGAAATGGCAGAAGAATTTGACCATATGCAAGTTAATGGTAAAAGACTTCATACAGCAATAAGATATGGAGTAACTCAAGCTATCCTTGATGCTGTAGCAAAAGCTAAAAAAGTAACTATGGCAGAAGTTGTACGTGATGAATACAAAACAGGCGTAGATATTAAGAGAATTGATATTTTCACACAATCAGGTGATGATAGATATAATAGTGCAGATAAAATGATAATAAAAGGTGCAGACGTAATGCCTCACGCATTAATAAACAATGTAGAAGAAAAATTAGGACTTAAGGGTGAGAAATTACTTGCTTATGTTCAGTGGTTAAGTGCTAGAGTATTAAAACTTCGAACTGATAAAAACTATAATCCAATATTCCACATAGATGTATATGGAACAATCGGAGTTGCTTTTAATAATGATATAAAAGCTCAGGCAGATTATATAGCAACTCTTGAAGAAGCTGCTAAACCATTCAAGCTTAGAATTGAAGGACCAATGGATGTTGAGCACAGAGAAAGACAAGTTGAAGCACTAGCTGCATTAACTGCTGAACTCGATAATAGAAAAATAAATGTAGAACTAGTTGCAGACGAATGGTGTAACACATATGAAGACGTAGTATTATTTGGAGATAAGAAAGCAGGTCATATGCTTCAAATAAAATCTCCAGATTTAGGTGGAGTTAACAATATAATTGAAGCAGTATTGTATTGTAAAAAACTAAAAGTTGGAGCATACGTTGGTGGAACATGTAATGAAACTAACAGATCCGCAGAAGTTTGCACAAACATAGCTATGGGTTGTGGGGCAGATCAATGTCTTGCTAAACCAGGTATGGGCGTAGATGAAGGATACATGATAGTAAACAATGAAATGAATAGAGTTGTAGCTTTAGTTAATAGAAAAAAATAAATGAAAGAAAAATTTGGGAGGTTACTTTAAGGCGGTTTATTTAAACTGCCTTTTCCCATATTGAAACAAAAAGGAGAATAACAATGAGAGAAATAAATGTATCTGAAATAACAAAAACCATTAAAAAATTATGTATAGATGCTAATTATTATCTTCCAGATGAAATGAAAAGCGGAATATCAAAGTCCAGAGAAAAGGAAACGTGGGACATAGCAAAAGGTGTTCTAGATAAGATTTTAGTAAATGCAGATATAGCAGCTACTGAAAGAATGCCAATGTGTCAAGATACAGGAATGACTTGTGTTTTTATAGAGATTGGGCAAGATGTTCATATAATAGGCGGAAGCTTAGAGGACGCCATTAATAGTGGTGTAGCAGCAGGATATGAAGAGGGATATTTAAGAAAGTCAGTGGTTAAAGATGCCCTTAATAGAGTGAATACAAATGATAACACTCCAGCAGTTATATATTATGATATAGTTGTAGGAGATAAATTCAAAATAACTGTAGCTCCAAAGGGATTTGGTTCAGAGAATATGAGCCAAATTAAAATGTTAAAACCTTCAGATGGGCTTAAAGGTGTTAAAGAATTTATTTTAAAAGTAGTAAAAGAAGCTGGACCTAACCCATGTCCACCAATAGTTGTAGGAGTAGGAATAGGTGGTACTTTTGATAAGGCGGCGAATCTTGCTAAAAGAGCAGCAGTTAGAGAAATTGATAAAGCAAATTCAAATCCTTACTATGCAAATCTTGAAAGTGAACTTATAGAAGAAATAAATAAGTTAGGTATAGGACCTCAAGGGTTTGGAGGAAAAACAACAGCTTTAGGTGTTAATATTGAAACTTATCCAACCCATATAGCTGGTTTACCTGTGGCAGTAAATATAAATTGTCATGCTGCAAGGCATGCGAAAGCAGAATTATAGTACCATAGGTGATAGCAAATAAGGAGGGAAATGTTATGGAAAAAAGAATAACTACGCCACTTACTAAAGATGTAATTAAGGATCTAAAAGCAGGAGATAGCGTTCTATTATCTGGAGTTATATACACAGCTAGGGATGCAGCTCATAAAAGACTAGTTGATCTTATTGATAGTGGAGAAAAGCTTCCTATAGATGTTGTGGATGCAGTTATATATTATGTGGGACCAACTCCAGCGAAACCTGGAAATGCATTAGGATCAGCAGGTCCAACTACTAGTTATAGAATGGATGCTTATGCACCACAGCTTTTAGAAAAAGGCTTAAAAGGAATGATAGGTAAAGGACTTAGATCACAAGAAGTTGTAGATTCCATGATTAAAAATGGTGCTGTATATTTTGCAGCTATTGGTGGAGCAGGAGCACTAATAGGCAAATGTGTAAAAAAAGCAGAAATAGTAACTTATGAAGATTTAGGATCTGAAGCTATAAGACGACTTGAAGTTGAAGATTTACCTATAGTTGTAATAATAGATAGTGAAGGTAACAATTTATATGAACAAGGACAAAATGCTTATTTAGAAAGTTTAAAATAAATATAACTGAAGTTAGTGTGAGGTGATACCATGGAAATAAATAAACCATCCAAAGCTGGAACGATGGAATCTAACGATATATATGTAATGCTAATGCCAAACCCTAAGGGCGGTATTGAAATAAATCTTCAAAGTATCGTTATGAAACAGTTTGGACAAGAAATAGAAAGAGTAATGCTAGAGGAATTTAAGGAACTTGGAGTAGAAAATGTTATAGTAACTGCACAAGATAAAGGTGCATTAAATTATACAATAAAAGCTAGAATAGAAACTGCCACAAAAAGGGCTCAGTAAGAGGTGATTAATATGAAAAGGTTAAGAAGAACAATGCTTTTTATGCCTGGAAATAATCCAGGAATGCTTCAGAATGCAGGAATTTTAGGTGCAGACTCAATTATATTAGATTTAGAGGATGCTGTAAGTCTAACAGAGAAGGATAGCGCTAGAATTTTGGTAAGAGAAGCAATGAAAATTGTAGATTATAGTAATGTAGAACTAGTAGTAAGGGTAAATCCATTTACTACTGAATATGCCATGGAGGATATTGATGTAATTGCAAGGGTAAAACCTGATGCATTAATGATACCAAAGGCTACAGAAGAAGAACTAAAAGCTATAGATGAAATGCTTATAAAGATTGAAATAGAAGAAGGCTTTCAAAAGGGAAGTATAAAATTAATTCCCATAGTGGAAACAGCTTACGGCCTTGAAAATGTTTATAGCATAATAAAATCCTCTGATAGAATAGTAGCGGTTTTACTTGGAGGAGAGGATTTGACTTCAGATTTAGGAATTGTTAGAACAAAAGAAGGCGAAGAAGTCTTCTATGCAAGAAATAGAGTAGCAGTTGCATGTAGAGCTATGAAGGTGGATTCTATAGATACTCCATTTACAGATACCAATGATTTTGAAGGTTTAGAAAAAGACACTAGGAAAGCTAAAAGCTTAGGTCTTACAGGTAAAGCTGCCATAAATCCAAGACAAACTGATACCATTCATGATGTGTATGCGCCAACAACGGATGAAATAAAATACGCAAAGAGGGTTCTTGAGTCTATGGAAGAGGCAGAAAGTGAAGGAAAAGGAGTATTCTCCTTAGATGGTAAGATGGTAGATGCGCCAGTTATAAATAGAGCTAAAAATACAGTAGAACTTGCAAAGCTTTTAGGTCTTGTATAAGAGTATATTTAAAAATTGTGAGTTTTGCTACTTTAGTTAATTGAGGTGATATTAATGAAAAATATATTAGGAAAAGAAATACCCGAATACATAGAAGGCTACGGCACGGTGACTCCTTTTGAAGGTGCATTTAAGCATAATGGCGTGAAAGTAAAAAGGGAAGTAAAAGTAAATTCAGTAACTCCAAATGATAAAAAAGTTTTAGAAAGCATAGAGGAAGTTTTAGACAAGGTAGCACTTAAAGATGGGATGACTGTATCTTTTCATCATCATTTAAGAAATGGTGACTATGTACTAAATTTAGTCCTAGAAGCTATTGCATTTAGAGGTATAAAAAACATTACTGTTGCAGTAAGTTCTATCTTCCCAAATCATTCACCACTTATTCAGCACATAAAAAATGGTGTAGTAACTAAAATATACACAAATTATATGTCAGGTCCTGTGGCGCAAGAAATTTCAAGGGGACTATTAAAAACACCAGTGACAATGCATACCCATGGTGGACGTGCTAGGGCAATAGAAAGTGGCGACTTACATATAGATGTAGCTTTCATTGCAGCCCCTACAGCAGATACTTATGGAAACATTAATGGTTTGTATGGTAAGTCGGCTTGTGGAGCACTAGGTTATGCGGTAGCAGATGCCGAGTATGCAGACAGGGTTGTAGCAATAACTGATAATTTAGTTCCCTACCCAACTTGCCCAATAGAAATTAGTCAGATATATGTAGATTATATAGTAAAAGTAGATTCCATTGGAGATCCAGCTGGAATAGTATCTGGAACTACACAAATTACTAAGGATCCGGTAGGACTTAAAATAGCTAAAATGGCATCTGATGCTATGGTAGCAACAGGTCTTGTTAAAGACGAGATGTCTTTCCAAACAGGTGCGGGTGGAATTTCACTAGCTGTAGCTGCAGAACTTAGAATTTATATGAAAAAGAATGGCATAAAAGGAAGCTTTGCATCAGGCGGAATAACTGGATATATTGTAGATATGTTTAAAGAGGGACTATTCAGAAGTTTATTTGATGTACAGTGTTTTGATTTACAGGCAGTGCAGTCTTATGTAAGTACTCATAAACATCAAAGAATGTCTGCTTCAATGTATGGAAATCCAAATAACAAAGGTGCAGTTGTAAACAACTTGGACATAGTTATCTTAGGTGCTACAGAAATAGATACTAACTTTAATGTTAATGTAACTACTGGATCAGATGGCGCTATTATGGGTGGCTCAGGCGGACATAGTGATACAGCAGCAGGAGCTAAGCTCACAATAATTGTTACGCAACTCACGAAAGCGAGACTTCCAATTATAGTGGACAATGTAACTACTATAACAACTCCAGGAGAGAGCATTGATGTTATTGTAACAGAAAGAGGAATAGCGGTTAATCCAAGAAGACAGGATATAATCGAAAAATTAAAGAAAACAAATCTTCCTATAATGACTATTGAGAAGCTTAAAGAAATAGCTGAAAATATGACAGGTAAACCAAAGGCAATCGAACTATCAGATCAAATAGTTGCAGTTATAGAATACAGAGATGGTTCTGTAATTGATGTAGTTAGAAAACCCTTATAAGATATAGGATAAAGCTGAAAATAAAATTTTCAGCTTTATTTTATTTTACTTATTATTGTAAAAAACGTGGTAATGGTAAAACTATATATATATTAGCTTTTGTGTAACAATAAATATATAATATATATAATAAGTAATTTAACAGTTGGAGGCTTTGTATGTATGAACTTAACGTTGAAAGAATTAATCTAAAAGATGAAGATAGAGTTAAAGAAGTAAAAGATTTTTTGCGAACATTCCAGTTAGAACTTGATGATAACGTAGATTATACTATAGTTATTAGGCAAAGCGGTGAAATTAAGGCCACTTGTTCCAAAGCTAAAAGTGTTTTTAAGTGCTTTGCAGTATCAGATGATTTAAGAGGAGAAGGGGTATCCTCTATGCTTATGGGAGCAGTATCGGATAGGCTTTTTGAGGAAGAAATTTATCATAGTTTTATATTTACTAAGGTAAGAAACATAGATATATTTTCGTCTCTTGGGTACAACCTCATACAGAAAGTGGAAAATGTAGCCCTTCTTGAGAGTGGAATATATGATATAAGAAAAAAACTAGAGGATATGAAAGTGGAATATAATATAGATAAGACCACTGAAAAATCAGCTTTAGTTATGAATTGTAATCCCTTTACTTTAGGGCACAAGTATTTAATAGAAGAAGCTGCATCAAAAGGTAAAGAGGTATTAGTATTTATAGTAGAAGAAGATAAATCATCATTTCCATTTAACTATAGATATGCAATGGTTAAAGAAGGCGTTTCTCATCTGCCTAATGTGAAAGTAATAAAAGGCGGCGAGTATATAATTTCAGCTGCTACTTTCCCATCCTACTTTTTAAGAGTGGAAGATGAAAGACTAAAGGCGTATACAACACTTGATGCAACAATTTTTGGAAGATATTTTTGTGAAACGTTAAATATAACAAAAAGATTTATAGGAGAAGAGCCTTATTGTAAAGTTACAAATGCTTATAATGACGCTTTGAAGGGAATACTACCTACCTATGGAGTAAAGGTTGTAGAAGTAAAGAGAAAGGCTTTAATGGGTGATATTATAAGTGCTTCAAGGGTTAGAGAATTTATTAAAGAAGATAAAATATCAGAAATTGAAAATATAGTTCCTAGTTCAACATGGAAATTTTTAAATACTAAAGCAGGAAAGGAGATAATGGGGGAAATAAGGTTTAGCGATTCTCCACATTAATATAATATGTATACAGCAGAAGATATATTTTTAGAGAGAGAAAGAAGAATTGAATATCAAGAAAAATTATTGGAACAATTTAAAATGCCTCTACTGGTTATTAGGGTTAACTATCCGGGTATAAACAAAGATAACCGTTTTTCACAAGGGATAACAAAAGTTATAGAGCGCGCTATTTGTGAAACTTTTTGTGAGTCTATTCATAATAAAATAATTACAACAACGGCAGAAGGTCCCCTTGTGATCATGTCTATAAACAAAAACGCAAGAGATATAAAATTAATTACGCTGGGTGTAGAAGAAAAACACCCTTTAGGAAGATGTGTAGACATAGATGTATATGATGGGTCAGGTAGAGGTATTAGTCGTAGTGATTTCAATTTAGGTATGAGAAAATGTTTTTTATGCGATGACATAGCTCATAATTGTGTAAGAAGTGAAAAGCATAGTAAAAAAGAAGTGGAAGAATTTATTAAAATAAGGTTCACAGAATATATGGAGAAAGTTTATGGGAAATAAATATATAATATCAAAAGAAGCTTTTATTATAGCAGGCTATGCAATAGAGGCGATGCTATGTGAAGTGGCTGCATATCCGTCACCTGGACTAGTATCCTCTATATCAAAAGGAGCTCACAAGGATATGGATCATTACTGTTTTATTAAAAGTACCTCTATTCTAAGTAGGTATATGGTTTTATTTGCGCAGGAGGGGTACTCAGATAAAACTCCTAAAGAAATATTTATGGCCATTAGAAATATAGGAATAGAAGCAGAAAATGAAATGTTTATAGGTACTAAGGGTGTAAACACTCATAAAGGCATGATTTTTCTTTTGGGTATTAGCTGCGCAGCTGTGAGCAAAGCTATTTATGATAAGAAAAATTTCAGTGAAATACAAGACTTAATAAGAAAAATGACTAGAGGGCTTGTTCAAAATGAACTAATCTATATGAATAAAGATAAAGCCACAAGCTATGGAGAAAAATTATTTGTAAAATATAAAATAGAGGGAATAAGGGGTCAAGTAGAAAAAGGTATTCCACTTGTTTTTGACTACGCTACTTTGGTGTATAAAGAAAATAAATCTTTGAATTTAAATGATAGGTTAATTCATACACTTGTATCTCTTATGCAGTATTGTGAGGATTCTAATGTTCTTCACAGACATTCAATGGAAACATTAAAAGAAGTACAACAAAAGGCAACTAACATAATTTCTTTAGGCGGAATGACTACAAAAATTGGAAAAGATGCAATAGAGAACCTTGATAGTGAATTTATAAAACAAAATATAAGCCCAGGAGGATCAGCAGACCTCCTAGCGGTAACTGTATTTTTTAATTTAGTAGAGGAATATTTCAGTACTTATAAACATTAGTGCACTATTTCTGTGGATGAATCCATTTTATAATTTAAATTGTGGATAACTTTAGAACTCGAAAGCATCGTTTAGTCGGTTAGAAAAGTATATATTACGTAAATTGCATTCGAACAAGCTTTAGAATTACTTAGCGAAGTGAGACGCAATTGTAGTAATATATACTTTTTTTATCACTATTGATTTTTTAAAACGTATAGAAAGTAGGAATAAAATATATTTTAGGGGGGCGGGGGATGAAAGTGCAGGAAGACTCAAATCTAATTCAAAGCATATTAGACGGAAATATTGATAGCTTTAATATATTAGTTAATAAGTATGAAGTTATAGTTTTGAGATTTATTTATAACATGATAAAGGATAAAGAAGCAGCAGAGGATATAACTCAAGAGGTATTTATTACTATATATAACAAGCTATATCTTTATGATAAAAACCATAAGTTTTTAAATTGGATGCTTCAAATTTCTAAAAATAAATGTATTGATTACATACGTAAATATAAAAGAGTGTATGAGTCGAACATAGAAGATATACCAAACGTTACATCAAAAGAGATGTCACCAGAAGAGGCAACAGAATTTAAGGAAACTAAAGGATATATAGAAGCTTACTTAAGTAGTTTGAGTGAGATAGATAGGCAAATATTAATTATAAGATATTCGCAAAATCTAACATTTCATGATCTTGCTGAAATTCTAGAAATTACAGAATCTAATGTGAAACGTAGATATTATAAGAGCAGACAAAACTTCAAAATTTTCATTTCTAAAGTGGAAAAGGGGTGTGAACAATGAATTGTAATATATTTAAAAACAGATTAGAGGATTATGTATTAGGAAATATTTCAAATGATCTTAAAATTGCACTAGAGAATCACATGGATGGATGTGAAAGCTGTAGGCTGATGTATGAAGAAGAGTCTAGAATAGATTCATCATTTAAGATGGCTTTATCAATACAGGGTATTGAGTTTAATAGCTCAAGAACGAATATAATTAATGCAATAGATAAAAATAGATATAGTAAAAAGACATCAAATAAGATCTTATATAATTTTAAAAGATATAAGAACAAGTATTTATCTTATGCAGTGGCAGTTATAGCTATGATAGTATTCATTCCAATTTTATTGAATAATTTTCCAGGGAAGGCCTATAAGAGTGGAAGTGTAGCTGAAAATAAAACAGCGTTATATAAGGCAGATCGAGATATAGGTGATGGAACTAGTATGGAAAAAAGCACCCAAGACAATGCCAAAGAGGATATAGTAAATAATAAGAATGCTCTTAAATATGAGAATCCTCTAATGGAGTTTAAGAGTACAGTGGTCACAAATAAGGAGCTTCCGGATTATAATATGGTTTGGAAAAATTCTGTTGATGGCGAAAATTCCGCGGCTATAGATGTAAGCGGAGAACAAGATGATAGTTTTGGGTTACATGTAATTTACATCAAAAATATAAAAACTAATAAAATAGTAAGACACGAAATTGTTAATAATGATGCACAATACACACCAAGAAATATAGAATGGTGGGATAATGATAATTTAATAGTTGTTACAGGATATGCATACGGTACGGTAGCTAGGGGCTCTGACGTATATAGTTTAGATGTTAATAAAGGCGAGTTTACTCCGTTATATCAAGTTAAAGATCAAAAACAACAAATAGTTACGGTGGAAAAAGTTAAAAATGATTTAATACTTCAACTTTTAATATATGAGGATGATAACTATAATATTTATCATAGTGCCGTGGGTAAAATGACCTTGCTAGAACCTTCTAAACCAGTAGATATGGAAATTATAAGTGAAGAGAAAAAATAATTTCTTTAATTTTAACAGTTAAGAAAAGTACATGTCTGAGCACACAACAATTGAGAATTGTTGTGTCCCCATGAGGAATACTAAGGGGAAAGCGAGTTTGTACTTTTTAGCATCTTTCATTAAAATTATTTTAGAATTACTCAGCGAAGTGAATGAACTTGTAGTAATATATACTTTTTAAAGTTTATGTTATAATAGGTTAAGCATAAATAATAAGAAATAAAAGGTGAGAACGTGGATAAATCAGGAAAAATATATGTAAAAGCAATGAATAAATATAATGATGGCTATATAGATAAATCAATAGCTCTTTGCGAAAAGTGTATTGCTATAAATATTACAAACGCTGCAGCTCTAAATTTAATAGGTATTTTATATTATCTAAAAGGTGACTTAGAAAACGCTAAAAAAATGTGGAATATAAATTATAAAAGAAACCATGATGAAGTATCGAAAAAATACCTAAAGGATAGTATAAAAGATGTGGAGAAATTACATCTGTACCACAATGCCTTGGATCTAATAGTGGAGTTTAATATATCTGGAGCTTTGGATATACTAAAACAATGTGAAAATAGTCACTTTAATTTTATAAACGTGAATAACAGTATTAGTCTTTGTTACATAAAATGTGGAGAATATGATAAATCACTACATCATATAAACGAAGTTTTAAAAGTAGATAAAAAAAATATGCAGGCTATTACAAATAAAAAAACATTAATAGAATATGGTAACATAAAACGGGATATAGATTATAAAAAGAGTTTTATAATTGCTGGGAGTATATTTTTAGCTATAACTATTTTATTCTTAGGTAAAACATATTGGCCCAAGGTACATAATGATTCAACAACTGCTATAAAAAAAGAACAACCGAAAGTAGAGTTAAATAAGAATAAAGACAAAGTAGAAATTGTAAATGAAGTAAAAACGGATACTCAAGAGAAATTTTCACAAGAGCAATTTGTGGAGAGTATAAAAAACAACAATATGGAGAAAATAATTGAATATGTAAACCTGTGGAAAGATGCAAAGTATGCTAATTTAGAAATTAATGATAAACTACTCCTGGCAGAAGGTGAAAAAATCATTAAAAAGGATGGAATAGTATATTTTTATGAGAAAGGTATGAGCTATATGCATAGTGAAAACTATACGCAGGCACAGAAATATTTTTTATACGCTTTGCCTTATTCTAAAGATAATTATTTGGACCAACATATTATTTATATGTTAGCACTGTGTTACAAAGGTAATTCGGATTTCGAAAATGCTATTAAATACTATGAATACACTCTAGATAAGTTCCCTAGTGGAATTTACACTGAAGAGACGTTATATAATCTTATTCTTATAAATAAAGATGTAGATTTAAATAGTGCAAAAGATTATGCGAAAAAACTGGCTAAACAGTTTCCTGATTCAGAGTATAATAACAGTATAGTTAAAAGCATTGTGGATTTCTAAAAAAAATTAAAATATATCGTATTGACTAGTCACATAATATGGTATACAATAATAGTATAAAGTATACCCTATAGGGGTATAAAAACTGGAGGTAATAATATGATTAAAGAAGTTAATGATAAAAATTTTAAAGAGGAAATTACAAACTCAGATAGCATAGTGGTAGTTGATTTTTGGGCACCTTGGTGTGGACCTTGTAAAATGTTAAGTCCAGTAATTGAAGAATTAGCTAAGGAAATGGGTAAAGAAGTTAAGTTTGCAAAAATAAATGTAGATGAAAGCCCAATGACATCATCTAAATATAGAATTGCAAGTATTCCAACTGTTATGGTGTTTAGTAAAGATAAAGTAAAAGATACTATGGTAGGATTTAGACCTAAAGCGGACATAAAGAAAATAATTCAAAAGCATTTATAAAATTGTAAAATAATCTGGGTATTAAATTAAATGTTTTAGAGATAGTTATTTTAAATTTTTATAATTTAAATAACTATCTTTGTTTTGTTTTATTTATTATAAGATAAAAAAGGTAGTAACAGATAATAATTTTCAAATATAATAGAAGTTTGATAGGGAGTGGAAATAATGAGTGAAAGATATGATATTGCTATAATCGGAACAGGCCCAGCGGGACTTGAAGCAGCTATTAATGCTAAAATTAGAAATAAAAACATAATACTTTTTGGGAATAAAGAGCTAAGTTCTAAACTTGTAAAAGCACCAAAAGTAAATAATTTTTTAGGCTTTTATAATATTACAGGAAAAGAACTTAAAAACAAGTTTGCATCTCATATAAAAGCAATGGGGATAAGTATTATACCTGAGAGAATAAATAACGTTTATGCTATGGGAGAATATTTTGCTCTGATGGTTAATGATAAGATTTATGAAGCTAAATCAATAATTTTAGCTACGGGCATAGAATATAGCAAACCATTAAAAGGGGAAGAAAAATTTTTAGGAAGTGGAGTAGGGTACTGCGCTACTTGCGATGCTCCATTATATAAAGGGAAAACAGTAGTTATAGTTGGGTATAACAAAGAAAGTGAAGAAGAAACTAATTATGTAAGTGAACTTACGTCTAAAACATATTATATTCCTATGTACAAAGGTGAATATAATTTAAACCCCAGTGTAGAGATAATAAAGCACAAGCCAGTAGAAATAGTTGGTGACGACAGAGTAACTAAGATAATTTTAGAACATGGTGAAATAATTACAGATGGGGTTTTCATGTTAAGGGATAGTTTATCCCCAGATAAGTTAGTGCCAGGCCTTCAAATAGAAGATGGACATATAAAAGTAGACAGAAACATGAAAACTAATATAGAAGGATGCTATGCAGCTGGAGATTGTGTTGGTAAACCATATCAGTATATTAAGGCGGCAGGTGAAGGTTTGGTAGCTGCCCTTAGCGCAGTTTCATATTTAGACAAAAAATAAAAACATGAAGCTAACCCTCGTTAATTTTAATAATGGTTAGCTTCATGTTTTTATTTAACAACAAAAAATACATGATTTCCTATAGTTTTTATGTTGGCCTTTTTTATATCCTTCATCCACTTAGAAGTGGCTATCTCAGGATTATAAAAGAAAACAGCCTTATAGGTAGGATCTTTACCTTTTAATGCATCTAATACTGCGGTGTAGCTAGAAGAATCTGGAATTATATTCGCCTTACCACCATGAAATACCTTCCCTTCTTTAACACAAGAAAAGGCATTCTTCTGATTAATAACACCAGAAATTGATTTTGGAAAACCTGCATGGTTAGCACGATTTAGTATAACAGAAGCTACAGCAAGTTTTCCGTTATAAGTTTCACCACAGCTCTCAGCATATACCACTTGGGCCATTAAATAAACATCGTCGTCAGTAACATAAATTGAGTCGTTTGCATTGTTAAACACAGCTACTGCCTCTATTTGTTCATTATATAGATTCTTATCTTCTGAATCTAGTGGATTTAAAGACGCTCCGTTTACACTTAAACTAGGTAATATTGTGAGTAACATTAAAATACAGGACAAAAAAGCAAATTTTTTAATACTATCCTCTCCTTTTGCCTACGGAGTTAGCTGACGGGTTCGGAAAAGGTCTAACCTACACTAATAGTGATTCACCCCAAATGCTTGGTTCCTCCGCGTTTTTTTACTTAGGCTAATAGTAGTGTTACCAACAGTGTAAAAAAAATACACTATTTTTTTATCGTATACATAAAAACCCAATATAGTAATGGATAGTTACTTATAATTTTGAAGTTCGATATAGACTTTAATAAAATTATTATAGGAAGTTTCTACTTCATTAAATTTTGCATTAGATGATTCATATAGTGCATCAAGTGTAGCTGAATCTACTCCCGTACTTAAGATTTGAATTTTTTCACTTGTCAAAGCCTGCTTGAAATCAGTTAAATAACTTTCATATAGCTGAAATAGTGGTCGGAAAGTTTCATAAGTAGGAATAGCAAGGCTTGGTACAGAAAAATTTTTACTGAAATCCATTTTTAAACTATTTAATTCTGAATAACTATCGTTAATAAGTGACAAAAGTGCATTATAGATCATTTCATTTTCTCTTACTTTTATTGCGTAGGAGTAATAATTAGTTTTAATATTTAGAAAATCATTGGACAAGATACCGATTTTGTTAATAAAATCTTGAACTTGAAGGTTTTTAATATCTACTTCTTTTCTTATCATAAAGGCACTGTAACTGTAATTAAGCAGGTTATCAATAAATGATAGTGAAGTTTGAGGTAGTGTTATTTTAGTATCAGCGATATTTATCGCTCTGTAAAAATCTATGCAATCATCCCTATAGGTTTTAAGGCTTTTTATAGAAGCTTCTACATCACCACCAGAAGGATTATTCAAAACAACTAGAGCTCGTCTATACATTAATAGGTTATTATCTAGGCCAGACTTAAGGCTTTCATGTTGCTTTTGGTATTTTGAGATAGGTTCTGAAACCTCCAATTGAGTTCTAAGAGTAGATAAACTTTCGATAATATTAGGTAACTTTTCTTTTGCATAGTCAACATCTATTGTTTGGTTACTATTAAATATAGCTATAGTTTTATTAACTTTAGTTATATTATTCATGTTATTTAGTAAGGAATCTTCATAAGAATTGTATACCTTATTTATAGAGGCATAGTAGCTAGTTGCAAAAATACCTATGGAGGCTATGGCAATAGATAAAAAAAGTATAATTCTGAATTTTTTCCTATTCTTATGAGCATTTACAATATGTTTTTCTTCACTCAAAACAACTCACTCCCTTGTTATTCATTTTATAAAAATTGGTGTAAAATCATGTCTTTTTATGTTAGTGGGTATAAACGTGTGGAATTTTTATATAAATAAAGTATATATTAGCTTAACATACACTATATTCTAGATAATATATTAAATTAATCGGATTAGAGTTAGTTTATGTAAAACTATATTATATTATTCCCATAAATGTAATAAACCTCTTATCAATATAAGAGGTATTGTTTATAATAAAATTACTTATAATGTGTACTAATAAAGCACTGTATAGTGTATAATTGTAGATAGGAGTTATAGCAGGAGGTTGTGAGAACTATGGAAGTAATTAAGTTAATGTTAAGTACAACTAAGAACATAAGTATATTTTCGATTTTAGATATATTAGCGGTAGCGTTCATATTCTATAAAAGTTACATGTTAATTAAAGAGACAAGAGCTGAACAATTATTAAAAGGAATAGTTCTTATATTTTTACTTATTCCAATAAGTGAATTGCTTAATTTGACAGTATTAAATTGGATATTAGTTAAGACAATAACAATTGGTGTTTTGACTATTGTTATTATTTTTCAACCGGAAATAAGAAGGGCTTT
Organism: Clostridium sp.; assembly: GCF_050717635.1. Classification (GTDB taxonomy): domain Bacteria; phylum Bacillota; class Clostridia; order Clostridiales; family Clostridiaceae; genus Clostridium_AD. Next base: position 21,174 of record NZ_JBOITO010000037.1, on the reverse strand, counting down.
AGAGCATATAGGAAGAACAGCGTTTACGGATAAACACATGTTTGTAGATGAAGAGACAATGGAGAGGGTTATAACAGAAATTGTTAATGCTGTTGAAAATTTAGCGAAAGAAAGAACAGGAGCACTGATAGTAATAGAACAAAGAACAGGTATAGGAGAAATAATCAAAACAGGAACTATTCTAGATTCCGTAATATCAGCAGCATTACTAGAAAATATATTTGTAGTAAACACCCCTCTTCACGATGGGGCTACAATAATTAGAAATGATAGAATAATAGCAGCGGGTTGTTTTCTGCCTCTGACAAACAATGATAAAATAAGCAAGAAACTAGGAACGAGGCACAGAGCAGCAATAGGAATAACGGAAAGTTCAGATGCACTAACCATAATAGTATCAGAAGAAACAGGAAATATATCACTAGCTGTTAATGGGAGACTTGTAAGAAACTATGACAGGGATAAGCTCAAGAGAATACTTGTCCAAATAATTAAAAGCAGACAGAGTAAAAAATTAACTATAAAGGAGAGAGTAAAGTCATGGATAAAGGCAGAAAACAAGAATTTATAATTAGAGTATGCTGTATAATAGCTGCCTTTGTATTATGGCTTTTTATAACAAGTACAGAAAATCCCATGACTGATTACAAGATTAAAAATATACCTGTGCAACTTGTTAATATGGAGGCATTATCCGATTCGAATTTAATCATAGAGCCAGGGCAAGATTTAAATATAGACCTAAGTATTAAAGGCGCTAATACTAGCATACTTTTAGATAAGAAAGCAGAAGATTTTACAGTGGTGGCAGATTTAAGTGCATATGCGCTTAAGGTAGGTGAACAAAAAATTCCTATCGAAATAAGAAGAAGTCCTGATAATATAAATGTATTAAACAGTGATAGTCTTTTTATAAAGGTAAGTGTAGATAAACTCGCCCAAACTAAGCTGCCTATAAAATGTAATATAAGTGGAGAGCCAAAACAAAGTTTTTATGCATCTAAACCAAAATTATCAAAAGAATCTGCTATAGTTACAGGCGGCTCAAAGTTTGTAAATACAGTAAAAGAATTAGTAATATCAGAGAATATACAAGACGCTGATAGTGACATTATAAAAAGTTACAAGATAATGCCTGTAGACTCAAAGGGTAAAGAAGTAAATGAAGTTACTGTAAAGCCTTCTAGTATAGATGTTACTATTCCTATAAGAAAAACTAAAGCTGTAGGTGTAAAAGTAAAAACTATAGGAAAATTAAAACCGAGTCTTCTTCTAGGCAGTATAAAAGTGCTACCAGAAAGATTTGATATAACGGGAAGTGCAGATGCACTTAATAATATAGAAACTTTAAATACGGAACCAATTGATTTAAGCAAAGTAAGTGAAACAACTACAATAGACGCAAAAGTGACTATTCCTGACGGGTTAAGTTTGGTCAGCAATAATAGCAATGCTCTAGTTAAGGTTGAAATAAATGTGACAAAATTAGTGCAAAAGAGTATAAGTATTGAAACTAAAAATGTTAACTTGGACACAAATTATGAAGTTGTGCTTGCCAATAACAAGAGTCAATTAGTTATTTCAGCGCCTGAAGCAGTTATTAATTCTCTAGATTTAAGCAAATTTAGCGCTACGGTAGATTTAATTAATTTGGTTGAAGGGGAACACACTATTGCTGTAGTAGTGACCATGCCAGATGGCATAAAGCTCATATCACAGACTCCAGATAAAATATTAGTAACTATTACAAAGAAACAAACGGAGGTAACTAATAAAAATGACAATACAAGTGAATAATATAGTTTTAGATATAGATGAAAATATAGAGGATGTTAAAATAAAGGCAGCAAGAAAAATGAGAGTCTCTGGAAACGAAATAAAAGAGTTTAGAATCGATAAAGAATCCATAGATGCTAGGAAGAAAAATAATATTAAGTTTAATTATTCTGTACTTATTAAAATGGATAATGAAATAAAAGTAGTTGCATCTGCAGATGATAAGGATGTTAAACTACAAAAAGTTAGATATGATTCTGAATTTGAATTTGGGACCACCGCAATGAATCATAGACCTGTAATTGTAGGAATGGGGCCAGCAGGCATGTTTGCTGGCCTTCTTATGGCCCAGAAGGGATATAAGCCACTAATCATAGAAAGAGGAGAACAGGTAGAGCGTAGGACAAATAGTATAAATAAATTTTGGACTAGAGCAGTATTAAATACAGAATCTAATGTGCAATTTGGTGAAGGTGGAGCTGGAACATTTTCAGACGGGAAGTTAACAACAAGAATAAAAGATACTAGATGTGACTACATATTAGAAGAATTTGTTAAGGGTGGGGCTCCTCCTGAAATATTATATATGGGAAAGCCTCATATAGGTACCGATGTACTAAAAGAAGTTGTGAAAAATATAAGAGAAACTATTATTAAGCTAGGCGGAGAAGTAAGATTTAATAGTAAACTTTGCGATATAAAAATTAAAGATAAAAAGATAAAATGCATAGTAGTAAATGGGGAAGAAATACCCTGTGATAATTTAATATTAGCACCGGGGCACAGCTCTCGGGATACTTATGAAATGTTATATGAAAAAGGTATTTTCATGTCAAGTAAGCCATTTGCAGTGGGAGTCCGAATAGAACATCCACAAGATATGATTAATGAAAACCAATATGGAAAATATGCAAACCACGAAAGATTAAGTGCAGCAGATTACAAACTTACATATACAAGCGTAAAATCAGGTAGATCGATGTATAGTTTTTGCATGTGCCCAGGTGGAGAAGTAGTTGGGGCTGCATCGGAGAAGGGTCACTTAGTAATAAATGGAATGAGCGAATATAAGAGAGATAAGCACAATGCAAACTCCGCTCTCGTGGTATCAGTAGGACCTAGTGATTTTGAGACTAATAGTCCCCTTTCTGGTATAGAATTTCAAAGACATTATGAGGCGCTAGCTTACACTAGTGGAGGATCAAACTATAACGCACCAGTACAACTTGTAGGTGATTTTCTAAAAGGAAATGTAAGTAGTAAGCTTGGCAGTGTAAAACCAAGCTATAAACCGGGCTATGAATTTGCTGATCTTACTAAGTGTTTGCCCAGTTTTGTAACGGAGGCTATAAAAGAGGCGTTGCCTAAATTTGATCATAAAATAAATGGTTTTGCAGGTGGCGATGGAGTTATGACTGGAATTGAAACTAGAACGTCAGCACCAGTAAGAATCGATAGAAATGAGAAATTACAAAGCATATCTCTAGAAGGATTATATCCAGCAGGAGAAGGAGCAGGATATGCTGGTGGAATAATTTCTGCAGCTGTGGATGGATTAAAGGTTGCAGAGTGCATAATGAAAGAGTGGAAACAAATCAAATAAATCTTATTAACTATTGCATTAAAATAAGGGAGATGTTTAAATGAATACAAAAGGATATATATTAGTAGTCAATCCTGGTTCTACATCAACTAAATTATCAATATTTAAAAATGAAGATCTTATAGTAACAACAAATCTGACTCATAATTCTAATGACATTAAAAAATTCGAAAAAATTTATGACCAAAAGGACATGAGAATTAAACTGATTTTAGAGTGGTTAGAGAAAGAAAATATAGACCTTAAAGATTTAATAGCAGTGGTTGGTAGAGGCGGATTATTAAGACCAATGCCTGGTGGTACATATACAATATCTAAAAAGATGCTTGAGGATTTAAAAATAGGGTTTCAAGCTGAGCATGCTTCTAACTTAGGTGGAGTCATAGCAGATGAAATTGCAAAAAAAGTTAATATACTAGCATTAATAGTAGACCCTGTAGCAGTAGATGAAATAGTGGACGTTGCAAGAATATCGGGACTCCCAGAGATTGAAAGACGTTCTTTGGTTCATGCACTAAATATAAAAGCAGTAACAAGAAGAGTTTGTACTAAACTAAATAAAAGTTTTGAAAATAGCACTTATGTAGTTGCACATATTGGTGGAGGAATTTCTGTGTCACCGGTTAAAAATGGAAGAATTTTAGATGTAAATAATGCTAACGAGGAAGGTCCTTTTTCACCTGAGAGAACAGGAGGACTTCCGGTAGGAGATTTAGCTAAACTTGCTTTCAGCGGGGAATATACTCTTAAGGGGTTAAAGAAAAAGTTAACAGGTGAGGGCGGTCTTGTAGCTTATCTAGATACTAATGATGGAAGAATAGTTGATAAGATGATAGACGATGGGAACACTAAAGCAGAGCTTGTTTTTAAAGCTATGGCATACCAAATAGCTAAAGAAATAGGTGCTATGGCAACAGTGGTTAGCGGAAAAATAGATGCAATAATTCTTACAGGAGGACTTGCTCATAACAAGAGACTTACAATGTTGATAAGTGATATGGTGCGCTTTATAGCCCCTGTTGAATTAGTGCCAGGAGAAGATGAAATGTTAGCTTTAGCACAGGGTGCTCTGAGAATAATAAATGGAGAAGAGAAAGCAAAAGTATATGAGGAAGAAATAAACTAGTTAGAAAAGGAGTGTAATAAAATGAGTAAAACTTTGAGTGAAGTATTAATTGCAGTAAAGACACTAAGTATGAAAACTGTAGTAGTAGCTGTTGCACAAGATTTACCAGTACTTGAAGCGGTGCGAGATGCTAAGGAAAACGGTATAGCAAATGCAATATTGGTAGGAGACAAAGAAAAAATAATATCAATTGCAAGCAGTATAGGTATGAATATAGACGAATATGAAATTATAGATGAGAAAAACGTTAACAGCGCGTCTCTTGCTGCAGTTAAGCTTGTATCAAAGGGAAGAGCTGATATGCTTATGAAAGGACTTGTGGATACAGCAACCTTCTTAAGAGCAGTACTCAACAAAGAAGTAGGCCTTAGAACTGGAAAAAGAATGTCTCACGTAGCGGTATTTGAAGTGCCAGGGTATGATAGATTGTTATTCTTAACAGACGCTGCCTTTAATATGTATCCAGAACTAAAAGAAAAAATAGATATAATAAATAACTCCGTATCAGTTGCAAAAGCTTGTGGTATTGAGATTCCTAAAGTTGCAGCAGTTTGCGCAGTAGAAATTGTAAATACAAGCATGCCAGCGACGCTCGATGCAGCGATGCTTTCAAAAATGAGTGATAGAGGGCAAATAAAAGATTGCATTGTTGACGGGCCACTAGCTTTAGATAATGCACTATCAGAAGAAGCTGCGAAGCATAAAAAAATTGAAGGTCCAGTAGCAGGCAAAGCGGATATTCTTTTAATGGCAAATATTGAAGCTGGGAATGCTATATATAAATGCTTAACGTATACTACGAAAGCTAAAAGTGGAGCACTACTTGTAGGTACTTCTGCTCCAGTTATAGTAACTTCTAGAGCAGATACTCCTGAAACAAAATTAAATTCTATAGCACTTGCTTCATTAGTTGCAGAATATAATAAGGTAACTGAAGAATAATAAATAACGCATTCAATTATTATCTATTACCATAAGGAGGACTAATATGTCATATAAATTGTTAATGATTAACCCTGGTTCAACTTCTACTAAAATAGGTGTATATGAAGATGAAAAAGAAGTTTTAGTAGAAACATTAAGACACTCATCTGAAGAAATAGGGAAATTTGAAAGTATATTTGAACAGTTTAATTTCAGAAAAGAAGTTATACTAAACCTACTTAAAGAAAAAAACTTTGATATAAAGGCTTTGGATGCTATAGTAGGCAGAGGTGGGCTTTTAAAACCTATTGAAGGTGGTACATATGCAGTAAATGAAGCTATGCTTAATGATTTGAAAATTGGAGTGCTAGGTCAGCATGCTTCAAATTTAGGTGGAATAATTGCAAACGAAATTGCTGAATCTTTAGATATACCAGCATTTATAGTTGATCCAGTAGTTGTGGATGAAATGATGGATGTGGCTAGAATATCAGGTATGCCAGAGATAGAGAGAAGAAGTATTTTTCATGCGCTTAATCAAAAGGCAGTAGCTAAACGGTATGCAAAAGAGAACAGTAAAAAATATGAAGATATTAATCTAATAGTAGCACATATGGGCGGTGGAATCTCAGTAGGAGCTCACAAGGCTGGAAAAGTTATTGATGTTAATAATGCACTAGATGGAGAGGGTCCATTTTCACCAGAAAGATCTGGGGGACTTCCAGTAGGTGATTTAGTTAAAATGTGCTTTAGTGGAAAATATACAATAGAGGACATTGTGAAAAAGATAAATGGGAAAGGTGGCTTTGTTGCTTATCTTAATACCAACGATGCTAAAGAAGTAGAGGATAAAGCAGAAGCTGGCGATGAAAAATGCAAATTAATTTTTGAGGCTATGGCATATCAAGTTGCCAAGGAAATTGGGAAATGCGCAGCAGTCCTTAAAGGTGACGTAGATGCTATAATTTTAACCGGTGGAATAGCTTATGGAAAGCCTATGGTAAGTTACATAAAAGAAAGAGTAGAGTTTATATGTCCCGTAGTAGTATATCCAGGTGAAGATGAACTACTAGCGTTAGCTCAGGGAGGCCTCAGAGTCTTAAGTGGCGAAGAAAAGGTAAGAGAATATAAATAGTATTTTAGAAAGGAAAGAGTGATGTGATGAGTAGGATTAGAGTATTTACAGGTCATTTTGGTTCAGGAAAAACGGAAATAGCAATAAATTATGCAATAAATCTTGCAAAAGAAGGAAAAAAAGTTGTGATAGTTGATTTAGATATAGTAAATCCCTATTTTTGTGTAAGAGATGTTAGAAAACAATTAGAACAGCAGGGAATAAGAGTTATAGCATCGAACCCAGAGCTAGTCAATGCGGAACTTATGGTAGTCCCAGCAGAAATAAGAGCTGTGTTTAATGATAAAAGTTATGAGGTTGTAATGGATGTAGGTGGAGATGACTCAGGCTCAATAGCTCTTGGTCAGTACAATAAATATTTTAATGAAGAACCTTATGATATGTTTTTTGTTATAAACACCAATAGACCATTTACGCAAGAACCTATTGCTATTGTGGATTATATTAAAGCAATAGAAAGAGCTTCAAGGCTTACAGTATCACATTTAGTCGCAAATACTAATTTGTCTTATGAAACTGTGCCACAGCATATAATTGATGGAGATAAAGTAGTTGCAAAGCTGTCTAAAGAATTAAATTTACCACATGCATATACCGTTTGTAGTAAAGATTTAATGGGAGAATTGAGTGGAAAGTTGCAAGGTGACATATTTGGGATTGATATACATATGTTACCCCCTTTTAGATAGAAGGAATAGAGTCAATGGAATAACCTTGTTGACAGGTTCTCCTTCAAGGGGTAGAATTAAAGAGTAAACGTTTAAATTCTATAAAAACAGAATTTTTAAGGAGGTTTAAACATGCCAAGAGTGAGTTTTAGAGAAGACAGATGTAAAGGGTGTGGACTTTGTATAAATGTATGCCCTAAGAAAATCATAAGTTTTTCAAAAGGATTAAACATAAAAGGATATCATCCAGCAGCGATTACAGAGGAAAAGATGAAAGAGTGTATAGGTTGTGCATCTTGCGGGAAAATGTGTCCTGATTGTGTAATAACAGTTGAAAAGTAAAGAATAGGAGGATGTACTTATGAGTGGAAAAGTGTTAATGAAAGGTAATGAAGCAATAGGAGAAGCGGCTATTAGAGCTAACTGTCTAGGCTTTTTTGGGTATCCAATAACACCTCAAACAGAGATATCTGCATATTTATCAAGAAAAATGTGTAAAATTGGAAGAGTTTTCTTGCAAGCAGAAAGTGAAGTTGCAGCTATAAATATGGTGTACGGTGCTGCAGGCACAGGAGCTAGGTGTATGACATCTTCAAGTTCACCAGGAATAAGTTTAAAAGCAGAAGGAATATCATATATAGCAGGAGCTGAGCTTCCTTGCGTTATTGTAAATATAGTTAGAGGTGGCCCAGGGCTTGGTAGTATTCAACCAGCTCAATCAGATTATTTTCAAGCAACAAAAGGTGGATCACATGGCGATTTTAATATGCCTGTATATGCGCCTGCATCAGTACAAGAAATGGTTGACTTAGTTCAAGATGCGTTTGACACTGCAGATATGTATAGGACTCCCGTAATGGTAATGGGAGATGGAATGCTTGGACAAATGATGGAACCAGTTGAGTTCAAAGAAAGAAAGCCGAAGTTATTACCAGAAAAGACTTGGGCAGCAAATGGTCTAAAAGGTAGAGCAAAGCATAATGTTATAAATTCACTTTATCTTAAATCAGAAGATTTAGAAAAGCATAATATGAAATTACAAGCAAAATATTTAGAGATAAAGAAAAATGAAACAAGATATGAATTGTACAAATGTGATGAAGAAGTTGATTTAATAATGGTTGCATATGGGACTACATCAAGAATATGTAAAAATGTTGTTAAAATGGCTGAAGAAGAAGGTATAAAACTAGGACTTATAAGACCAATTACACTTTGGCCTTTCCCACTAGAAGCTTTTGAGAAAACACTAAGTTCTACTAAACATGGATACATATCAGTAGAAATGAGTTGTGGTCAAATGGTTGAAGATGTTAGATTATCTGTTGAAGGAAGAAAGCCGGTTTATTTCTACGGAAGAACAGGTGGAATGGTTCCTCATCCAGAAGATATATTAAATAAAGTTAGAGAAATAGTAGGGGGTGCAAAATAATGGCAATAGTATTTAAACCAACTAAGGCATTATTAGATGTTCCTACTCATTATTGTCCAGGATGTACTCATGGATTAATTCATAGACTAGTAGGAGAAGTACTTGAAGAACTAGATATAATAGATAAAACAATAGGAGTAGCTCCAGTTGGATGTTCAGTTTTAGCATATGACTATTTTGCTTGTGATATGTTTGAAGCAGCTCATGGAAGAGCACCTGCAGTTGCTACAGGTATTAAGAGAACTAATCCGGATGCAGTAGTATTCACATATCAGGGAGATGGAGATCTTGCAGCAATAGGTACGGCTGAAATAGTTCATGCTGCAACGCGTGGAGAAAATATGGTTACTATATTCGTTAATAACTGTATTTATGGTATGACAGGTGGGCAAATGGCTCCAACTACACTTCCAGGTCAAATAACAGAAACTACACCTTATGGAAGAGATGTAAAAGTGCAAGGACACCCTATTAGAGTATCAGAGATGTTATCAACTTTAGATGGCGCTTGTTATGTAGAAAGAGTAGCGGTAGACAGTGTTCCTAATGTTAATAAAGCTAAAAAAGCAATTAAAAAAGCTTTCCAAAATGCAATTGATGGAAAAGGATTCTCAATGGTAGAAGTACTATCAATATGCCCAACTAATTGGGGATTATCACCTGAGGAGTCTATGGTATGGCTCAGAAATAACATGATGCCATTTTATACTCTTGGAGTTAAAAAAGATACAACTGCGGAGGTGGAATAAAATGGGGACGCAACAAATGATATTTGCAGGATTTGGTGGTCAAGGTACACTTTCCATGGGGAAATTTTTAGCATATGCAGGTATGGATGCTGACATGAATGTTTCTTGGCTTCCATCCTATGGACCAGAAATGCGTGGAGGTACAGCTAACTGTGCGGTTATACTTTCTGATGAGTTAGTAGGTTCTCCTATAGTTACAGAGCCAAATACTCTTGTAGTTATGAATAGACCTTCCCTTGATAAATTTGAAGATAGTTTGTCTAAAGGTGGAATATTAGTAATGGATTCTGATCTTGTAGACAGAATGCCTAGTAGAGGTGATATTGAAGTAATAAGTATTCCAGCTCAAACAGAGGCTATGAAAATTGGAAGCAAACAGATTGCTAACATGGTGCTACTGGGAGCTTTAGTAAAAAGAACTGGAATAGTATCTATGGAAGCAATACTAGCTGCTTTAAAAGATCATGGTAAAGAAAAATTCTTTGAGGTAAATAAAAAGGCTCTGGAAGTTGGAGCGTCATACGTGAAATAGAATATAAAAGAGTATGTATTACTGCACCTTGCTCAAATGAAGGCTACGTAATACATACTCTTTTTTGCGTCTTAAAAACAAAGGCTTGAAAGTTCATCTTAAGTTCATATTGGGATTTTATAATACCTCTATAATCTAAATTTATGGAGGTGTTAATTATGGCTAAGAATAAAAAGAAAAGTAAAAGTGGTTTAGTAATAGGAATAGTAGTAGCGGTTGTTATAGTTGGTTTGATTGTAATTCCTATGATTACAAATAAAGCAAATCTTTATACGGAGCAGACGGTGAAGAAAGATAGCATAAATACATACTATACTTTTTCCGGTAATGTAGAAAGTAAGAACACACAAAACGTAATGGCTGAAAAGATAATGCAAATTTCTGATATTAAAATTAAAGAGGGAAATAAGGTAGCAAAAGATGATATCTTATTTAAGACATCCCAGGGAGATGAGATAAAAGCAAAAGTTGCCGGAACTATTTCAAAGATAAATGTGGACGAAGATGAATCTGTGATGGCAGGAGCGAAGCTTTGCGATATTATTGATTTTGATAATTTAAAGGTAACTGTAAAGGTAGATGAGTATGATTTATCATCCATTGAAAAAGATAAAGAGGTGTCTGTAACAATTGGTGCCATAAACAAAGAGATAACAGGTAAAGTTTCTTCTGTTTCAGATACCGCAATTAATGAAAATGGCGTAGCTTATTTTACAGCAACTTTGGATTTAACTGTGGAAAAAGATATAAAAGTTGGAATGAGCGCGGAAGCAAAAATACTTAATAAGAGTGCAAATAATGTGTTGACTGTTTCTATGAAAACTTTGCAATTCGATGAAAATGATAAACCATATGTGTATATAAAAGGCGATAAGGAGATTCCTACTAAACGGGCTGTAAAAATTGGAATTAATGATGGAAAAACAATAGAAATAGTTGAAGGTCTTACAGAGGGACAAACAATAATGTACTTAAAGTCTACATCATCATCTGATAATAGTGGTAGGGGTGGAGTAGTTCCTCCAATGCCTGGAAGGTAGGGGGTGGATATATATGAAAATATTAAATATGAAAAACATTGTGAAGAGCTATCATATGGGAGAAGAAGAACAAACGGTGCTTAAGAAAATTAATCTCGTTATAAATAAGGGTGAGTTTGTCTCTATACTAGGCCCATCAGGCTCAGGAAAATCAACATTAATGAACATTATCGGATGCCTTGACGTACCAACAAGTGGAGAATACATTTTAAATGAATATGAAGTGGATGATTTAGATGAATCAGAACTTGCGCAAATTAGAAATAGTGAGATTGGCTTTGTGTTTCAACAGTTTCAGTTGCTGCCGAGATTAACTGCACTTCAGAATGTTGAGTTACCACTTATTTATGCAGGTGTTCCAGCGAAAGATCGCATTCGAAAAGCAAAAGAGATGCTTTGCAGAGTTGGTCTTTCGGACAAGTTAAGGAATAAGCCAAATCAACTCTCAGGTGGTCAACAACAACGTGTTGCAATTGCAAGAGCTATGGTAACACAACCTACCATCCTTCTGGCAGATGAACCAACGGGTGCTCTTGATCAAAAGACTGGACAACAAATTATGGAGCTTTTTGCTAAACTTCATAGCGAAGGTAAAACAATTATTATGATTACTCATGATGAAAAGATAGCAGCGCATGGAAGTAGAAAAGTAGAAATTTTAGATGGAGAGTTAAGCGAGGTGAAGGCACATGTTTAAAGAGAGCATAATCATGTCGTGGCAAAATATAATTCACAACAAAATGCGCTCATTCTTAACGATACTTGGAATAGTCATTGGTGTCGCTTCAATTATTGCACTAATCACAATTGTGCAGGGTGTAACAGAGAGTGTAACATCAACCGTTTCTGATATGGGTGCTAACAAGATAACGGTTCAGATAAAGGGAACGCCACTTAAACAAGGGCTTTCAGATAATGATGTTAAAGCTATGGCCGCAATAGATAACATAAAGGGAGTTTCCCCCACTGTAAGTGGTAAATCGAGTATCGTTTATGATAGAACTGTTTTGGAAGATATAATGGTTCAGGGTAAAAATCAAGTGTATTTTGCAAATACAGAGGACTTAATTGAAACAGGCAGGGCAATTAATATAATAGATACTGATAGCAAAAACCGCGTTTGTTTAATTGGACAAAATATTGAGGATGAATTTTTCGTAGCTGAGAATCCTATTGATAAAGAGATTGTTATTAATGGAGTTACCTACACTATTATTGGTACATTACAAAAATCTGACGGTTATTCAATGAGTAGTAACGACGATGCTGTAATTATTCCATACACAACCGCTATGAGTTTAATGGGAGTTAAAAACATTAGTTCCGTTGATGTATATATGGTAGATGAGTATTTATCAGAAACTACCACATCAGATATTGAAATAGTACTAAATACTGCATTTAACTACAATGATGAAGGATTTTCTGTTTCGAATATGAAAAGTATTATAGATAAAGTTTCTCAAATGACAGGAATGATGACGTTAATGCTTGTTGGTATTGCCTCTATTTCTCTTATAGTTGGTGGAATAGGTATTATGAATATGATGTTAGTTTCTGTAACAGAAAGAACTACAGAGATTGGACTTAGAAAAGCACTTGGAGCAGAGCCAAAGAGAATTGAGCAGCAATTTTTACTTGAAGCAATATTTTTGTCCTTATTCGGTGGTATTGTGGGACTGGTATTTGGAGTAATTATTGCATATATTGGTTGCTTTGCATTAGGATGTCCATTTATTCTAGATGCATCAACAACTATATTGGCTATTGGATTTTCAGTTGCAATCGGTGTAATATTTGGACTTGCTCCTGCGAAAAAGGCTAGTAAATTAAACCCAATTGATGCATTAAGAAGTGTTTAAAAAAACAAAATTTTATGGTTTAATATATATAAAGGATGGTGAGCGATGTGTTTAATATCTTAGTGTGTGAGGATGATAAAAATATAAGGAAACTTATGTGTGAATACCTTAAGTGGGAAAATTATAATATTTATGAGAGTGAAAATGGTGAAGTTGCACTGGAGATATTAGACACCGCTCACATTGATCTACTTATAACCGATATTATGATGCCAAAGCTTGATGGCTTCATCCTTTCAAAGAATTTACGGGAAGCAGGCTATGAGATGCCTATTTTAATGATTACTGCAAAGGAAGCTATAGAAGATAAAAAAACAGGCTTTTCAGCCGGAGCGGACGATTATATGGTAAAGCCAATTGACATGGACGAAATGATTATGAGAGTATTGGCACTGCTGCGAAGAGCAAAAATTGCAAGCGATAAAAAGTTGATAGTTGGAACAACCGTCTTTGATTATAACAATTTTATGGTAGCAATAAATAATGAGAATTTTGATTTACCTAAAAAAGAATTTCAACTTGTTTTTAAGCTATTATCACAGCCTAGCAGAATTTTCACAAGACATCAGCTAATGGACGAGATTTGGGGATATGAAGTGGAGAGTGATGAGCGCACCGTTGATGTTCATATTAAAAGGCTGAGAGAAAAATTTTGCAATAATAGTGACTTTAAACTGGTTACAGTTCGGGGTCTTGGATATAAGGCGGTAAAGCTATTATGATTAAGAAAATGCTATACTCAATGTATACAAGGTTTGTTGCATATTTTTTAGGAGCTTTTTTCATTTCCATTTTAGTGGCAGTTTTGTTTGTGTCCTTTACACAACTAGAAGCAATAAAAGCTTCTGTAAGCACTGCCATAGAAGATAGAGCGAACAATATAAAGGCACTTGTAAAAGAGGAAAACGTTTCTGTTTTGGATGCTTGCACTTATGTATCTACTGGCGATGTAAATATATCTGTTTACTCTACAATTGATAAAATCAGTGTTTATTTTTCGGAAGAGGAATTAAATAAGATTAAAACTGGTGAAACGGTTATTACATTCAAACCAAATAGAAACACACACGTTTTAGCAGCATTAAGATTAGATGAAAAGTATATAGTTATCACTCCGAGTCTTATGAATAATCCCATAAATCAGTTTATGACACTTCAAAAAACAATATTTTTTGTTCCGATTATTATTGGTACAATACTTATTATATTTGCTGTGGCAATGGTATTAAGACCTATAAAGGAAATATCGGCCGCATCAAAACAGGTTGCCATGGGCAACTTCAATACAAAAGTTAAAGTTCGTGGGAATGATGAGATTGCTGTTTTAACGCGAAATTTTAATTTGATGGTAAGTGAACTCGCGACTAATGAATATCTCCATAAAGATTTTGTAAGCAACGTGTCTCATGAGTTTAAAACGCCGATAACATCTTTAAAAGGATATGCAAAACTGTTAAAAAAAGATGATATAACAGAGACGAAAAGACAGGAATATGCGGATGTTATTATTTCTGAAAGCGAAAGACTTTCTAATTTATCTTCCAATTTACTGAGACTTTCGAAGCTTGATAATGAAGTTATTAAACATAAAAATGATAAATTTTCACTTGCAGAGCAAATTAGAGATGCAATTTTACTTATGCAAAATGGGTGGGAAAAGAAAAATTTGGAACTAGATTTAAGTTTAGATGAAGTGGAGTTTGAGGGTGATAAAGAACTATTGTATCAGGTGTGGATTAATCTAATTTCAAACGCCATTAAATATTCTGTGGATAATGGAACACTAAAAATTACTCTTAGAAAAACAGATAAAGTAATAGTGGAGATTATCGATAACGGAATTGGAATGACACTAGAAGAGCAGGATAAAATTTTCTTGAGATTTTATAAAGCGGATAAATCAAGAAACACCAGTGGTACAGGACTAGGACTATCTATTGTAAAGAAAATTGTTGAACTTCACTACGGTACTATAAGTGTAGAAAGTGAGGTGGGCAAAGGCAGTAAGTTTGAAGTAGTTATATGACGTAAAAAATTAGAATATTAAAGCGTAAAAAGGCTACTGATAATTAGTAGCTTTTTTAGTTTTAAGAAAAATTGGTATGTTTAAGTTTTTTATATTTACAACGTAACAATGTTATGTTACACTATATATAATGCTTTTATATAATCCAAAATAATAAAGGAGGGACAATATGGGGGAAGATTTAATATCGAAAAAAGAATTGCTTGAAATCACTAATGTTTCCTATGGACAGTTGTATAGATGGAAGAGAAAAAATCTTATACCAGAAGAATGGTTTATAAAAAAATCTAGCTATACAGGTCAAGAAACTTATTTTCCTAGGGAGAAAATACTAGATAGAATAGAAAAAATTATTGGAATGAAAGAGGATGTATCCTTAGATGACCTTGCACTAATGTTCTCACCACAACTTGCAGATGTATTTTTAAATGAAGATGAGTTACTTAAAAAGAACATTGTTAGGTCGCAGACATTGATAATGCATAAAGAAATCTATGGCGAAATAAAAACATTTTCTTTTGAAAAAATATTATATATTTCATTATTAGAAAAGAGCTTAGAATCCGGTAATGTGTCATTAGATGAAGGCAAGCTTATAATACAGACTTTAGAAGAAAATCATAAGTCGCTAGAAGGAAAGAATTGCGAGATGATTTTTTTAAGGAAATTTGGGATGGCGTTATGTTTTTTAATTACTATGCCCAATGAGATTTATATAGATAAGTGTGCGAAAATAATATTAAGGCTTAATATTTCGCAGTGTATTGAAGAACTTAAAATTAAGATTTAATAATATAAAAACAGGAGGAGGTTTAACATGGAAAAGATGAATAATAATGATATAAAAATAACGGGGTCAGGAAGTGCAAATGGTGGGACATATAATAATGTAATTATAAGTGGCTCAGGAAAAATAAACGGTAATTTAGAGTGTGTAGACTTCAAAACTAGTGGATCATCAAAAGTTGCGGGTAATTTAAAAGCAGAAAATATAAAAATCAGCGGGTCTGCAAAAATTGAAGGTGATGTAGAAGTAGAAGATATGAAAGTAAGTGGATCCTCACATGTAACAGGCAATGTTAAAAGTCAAAGCATAAAAATAAATGGATCAACTCATATAGAGGGAAGCCTATATGGAGAAGAAATTATTATAGCTGGCTCAGTTCATATAGAAAAAAATTGTGAAGCAGAATGTTTTAAGGCTAGTGGTAGTTTTAAAATACAAGGATTATTAAATGCAGGAAATATAAATATAAATATAGGTGGAAACTGTGCTGTAAAAGAAATTGGTGGAGAGCATATTGAAATAAGGGTGAGCCCTCTAAATAATTCCTTATTTAGAAAAGCAATTGACAAAATGTTTAATTCTAGAAGTGAGGTAAATACTGAATTAATAGAAGGCGATGATATATACATCGAAAATACTAATGCAAAAATAGTAAGGGGAAATAATATTACTATAGGCAATGGTTGTAATATAGGACTTATAGAATATAGCGAGGAGATTAATATTTCTAGAGAATCCATAGTTCAAGAACAAAAGAAAGTATAAGTGAATTTTATATCACAGAATTAAATATATTGAATATACTAGAAGTGATGTTATAATATTTTAATATTGATATTATTAATATTTAAATTAAGATAATCAATACATAGGAAGAAAATATTCGAATATATTGATTTGTATATTGATTATTTCAATGCATGGTAATATAATGAATATAAAGAAAGGTGGTGTATAAATGACTTATAAAATATTGTGCAAATGTCCAGTATGTAACTCTAAATTAAAAGCAACAAGACTTAAATGTGATGAATGTAATACAGTGGTGGAAAATGAATTTGAATTATCAAAATTTGATTACTTGAATAATGAACAACTATACTTTATTGAAATATTTTTAAAGTCTAGGGGAAACATTAAGGATGTAGAAAAAGAACTTGGCATATCATACCCAACCGTTAGAGCAAAGTTAGACGAGGTTATTACAGCAATGGGGTATAATGTTATAAAGCAAAAACCTTCCGTTGATAAAAAGGATGTAATAGATATGTTGGAAAAAGGTGAAATCACTGCTGATGAGGCATTAATCATGTTAAATGGTAAATAATTAAGCTGTATATTTGGAGCGACCAGCTTTAGAAAAGGAGGAATTATAATGAATGAAGAAATGTTGAAGATATTAAAAATGGTCCAAGAGGGTAAAATTGATTCAGAGAAAGCTATGCAGCTTATAGAAGCTCTAAAAGGAGAAAATAAAGAACCATTTACTTTAGAAAAAACACTATATAATACGAGTAGTAAGAAGAATCCAAAAATGCTAAAAATAAGAATAAGATCTACAGAGAATGATATTTTAAATATTACTCTTCCACTAAAGTTTGTTAGTGGGATGATAAGAACCTTTGGGAGGATTCCAAGCCTAAATGTAGATGGTATGGAAGGTGTAGATATAGATGAAATGACTCAATCAATATTAGAAGCTATAGATGGTGGAATGGATGGAAAAATAGTAGATATAAAAAGCGGAAATGGAGACATAATTGAGGTTGTTATAGAATAGCGATAAGTTTAAATCCGTTGTAGTCTATAATTAATGAATTCCTTTTGAATAATGTATAATGGGGAGCATAAAATGGGGGCAAGTGAATGGAAGTTTTAGAAGAAACTATTATTGAAGAAAACACTGAAATAAGAAAATCTTCCAGTAAATTATGGACTATAAATTTTTTCCTGTTGTGGCAAGGTCAAATTGTTTCGGCGCTAGGAGATGTAGTTTATGAGATTGCGCTGGGTTTCTGGGTTCTTGCAGTAACAGGTTCAACAGGGCTTATGGGAATACTTATGGCTGCATCTGCTTTACCTAGAATATTAATAGCTCCCTTTGCAGGAGTTATGGTTGATAGATGTAATCGAAGAAATATGTTGGTACTAATGGACTTAATAAGAGGCATTGCGATTACAACAGTGGGCGTAGCTGCATTATTAGGTTTTGTTCAAATTTGGATGGTCTTTGCAGCGGGGGTTATTTTAGGGGTATGCGCAGCGTTTTTTAATCCTACGGTAGGTTCTGCTATTCCAGATATTGTTCCAAGAGATAAGCTTATTCAAGCCAATTCAGCTCTTAACATGGTGGGGACTGGAGTAAGTATTTTTGCTAACCCTCTAGGAGGGGTAATGTATCAGCTATTAGGAGCTCCAATAATGTTTTTTACAAATGGGATTTCGTATCTTGTCTCAGCATTTACAGAGATATTTATAAAGATACCTAAAATAGAGAGAAAAGTTAATGCAGAAGATGCTGTGAAGAGCACTGGGGAAAGTTTTAAACAAGATTTGAAAGAAGGGTTTAAATTTGTATGGAATTTTAAAGGCCTTAGGTACCTTATAATTACAGCAGCTTTTCTAAACTTTTTTGCTAATATGGGAATTGTTTTAATCTTACCGCTATTTCAAAGAACTCAGTTACTTGGAGCAGGTAAATATGGAGTGGCAATAGCAATGCTAACTGGAGGTATGTTTGCAGGGATGGCTTTTACTTCAATTGTGAAAATACCTTATGAAAAGAGACTGCGTATTTTTGTGGGTTCAGGTGTAATATTCTCTGTAGGTTTTGCAGTATTCCCTTTAATTAGTTTTAAATATATGTTATTGTTATTATTCATAGCAGGCTTCTTTAATGCTATTGTAAACACACTTATAAGTGCCACACTTCAGCTAACAGTTCCGCAAGATATGAGAGGAAAGGTTTTCTCTATTATGAACACTGTATGTGGAGGATTAGTTCCAGTAGCTATGGCTGTTGGAGGTATCCTTGCTGAACTTATAGCAATAAAGTATATAATTTTTACTTGTTTTTTACTATCAGGAATGTTAATAATTCCACTGGGATTTATAAAAAAATTTAAACATTTTATTAACTTTAATCCTGACTTTCAAAGTTTACAAGACATAATATAATAGTAGTATTATACTTATCATTAAAAATAACCAAATTCATTCAGTTTGGTTATTTTTTGTAGTGAAAATAGCAAAACACTAGGGTCTTTTTACAAAATCTTGTTAATGTAGTATAATTATTATTGTAGATTATTTAGCTAATAGCTTTATAAATTGGGAAATTAAATTATTGTGAAAAAAATAGATAAATTTAGGTTCCAAAAGCAAAATACTAGTATTTTGCTTTTGGAAGCCCTGAAATAACTCTATAAAATATTGAGAAAGAGGTAGAAGATATGAGTAGAATGTTCGGGACAGATGGAGTACGTGGTATAGCAAATACAGAATTAACAGGTGAGCTTGCATATAAACTCGGAAGATCAGGAGCTTTTGTGTTAACAGAAGCAGCTCATAAACCTAAAATAATAGTAGGAATGGATACAAGAATTTCAGGAGATATGTTAGAATCTGCATTAGTTGCAGGGATTTTATCTGTAGGGGCGCAGGCTATATGCCTTGGAGTAATACCTACACCAGCTATAGCTTATTTAACTAGGGAATATGGGGCAGATGCGGGAATTGTTATTTCAGCGTCTCACAACACAGTAGAATATAATGGCATAAAATTTTTTAATAGTCAAGGTTTTAAGTTGTCTGATGAACTTGAGGATACTATACAAGCAGTTATAGAAAATGATTTTGAGGGTGTTCCCTCTCCTATAGCAGGGGATTTAGGTAAAAAATTAGTTGTTAATAATGGAATAGAAGATTATATAGAATTTGCTAAATCCACTATTAAGGGAGATTTAAAAGGACTTAAAATTGCATTAGATTGTGCTAATGGGGCTTCCTATGTTACCTCAGTAAAAGCTGTAAGAGAACTTGGAGCAGAGGTTTTAGTTATTAACAATGATCCAGATGGCATAAATATAAATAAAGATTGTGGATCTACTCATCCTGAGCATTTAATGGCTTTTGTCAAAGAAAATCATTGTGATTTAGGACTAGCTTTTGATGGTGATGCAGATAGGTGTTTAGCTGTAGATGAAAAGGGAAATCTTATAAATGGAGATTTTATGATTGCTATTTGTGCCAAACACTTAAAAGGTATGGGTAAATTAACTAAAGATGCAGTAGTAGTAACAGTTATGAGTAATTTGGGCCTTGATATTGCAATGAAGAGTGAAAATATAACTACAGTGAAAACTAAAGTAGGAGATAGATATGTACTTGAAAAAATGAGAGAAGAAGGTTATAGCCTTGGAGGAGAGCAGTCTGGTCATGTAATATTCCTGGATTTTAATACTACAGGGGATGGACTTGTATCAGGAATTCAATTAGCTACTGTAATTAAAGAGTCAGGAAAGAAGCTTTCAGAGCTTGCAGCAATGATGACAGAACTTCCACAAATATTAGTTAATGCAACAGTGCCTAATGATAAAAAGGACATACATGAAACTGATAGTGAAATAGTAGAAGAAATTAAAAAAATGGAAGCAAAACTTAATGGCTGTGGAAGAGTACTTATAAGGCCATCAGGTACTGAACCACTAGTAAGAGTAATGCTAGAGGGAAAAGTACAGTGTGAGTTAGATGAAATGGCACATGCTCTTGCAAAAATCATTCAAGAAAAAGCAAATAAGTAGGTTCGGAAAAGGACTTTTTAAACTTTGGCTATGTTTAATAAAGATGTTGAAAATGTATGTATTTTGAAAAATATGGTACAATAAGACTATATTAATGATTACGGAGGTCTTATTATGCCAAGTGTAGAGTCGGTAAAAATGGATTTAGAGGCTTTAGGAACAACTGGACAGGAAGAAATATTAGCCTATCTTGAAGAAGTTATTATATTAGGTTCATTTGCTACTGAGGTTACAACCGAAGTTAAAGAGAATAGATTTTCCAAGGGAAAGGTCTGTCCATGTTGTGGGCATGATGAAGTATCAAGATATGGGAAGTTCAATGGTAAGCAACGATATATGTGCAAGTCCTGCCGAAAGACGTTCACTGACTTTACACGTTCCCCTTGCTACAATAGCAAGAAAGACATTAAAAAGTGGATATTATATTCTAAATGTATGATAAATGGCTATTCAATAAGGAAATGTGCAGAGATAGTTGAGATTAGTGTGCCTACATCTTTTTATTGGAGACATAAATTTTTAGACGCTATCAGAGTGTATATGGGAATTGGGAATGTTGGTGGAGTTATAGAAGTTGATGAAGCATTTTTCAGGTTATCAATACCTAATTTAAAATAATGTTGAAAAATAAGAGAGGGTATATATTATACATGTATAATATATACCCTCTCTATGCAACCTATTTATAGTTTATTTATAATTTTTTACTTAA
>NZ_JBOITO010000036.1:0-375936 GCF_050717635.1 Clostridium sp. | reverse complement strand
AGAGGTGTAAGCATGGTAACATGTTCAGCTGACTAATACTAATAAGTCGAGGGCTTGACCAAAATAAATAAAAGTAACATAATAGTATTAATTTTGCGATATACTCCTTTTGTAAAAAAGGAGCGAAAGCTTTGAGCGATAGCGAGAAGACTAGCTTCTGACGTAAGGAAGAAGATAATTTTACTGTGCAATTTTGAGAGAATATTTATATTCTCAATCTGGTGATTATGGCATGAAGGTAACACCCCTTCCCATACCGAACAGGTAGGTTAAGCTTCAATGCGCCAATGGTACTGCAAGGGTGACCTTGTGGGAGAGTAGGTTGTCGCCAGGTAATATAAAAACCGCTAAGTTTAGACTTAGCGGTTTTTTTTGCTATAATTAATAATTTTGCTTTCTAATGTAAAAATATTGTATAATTAAGTCTATAGATACAAAATGGAGTTGATTAAAATAAAAACTATTTATGGTTTAGGAAAAAAAATGATAAGTTTAATGGAAATCCAAGAATACTTTAAGATAGAGGATTACAAAATACTTGTAGAGTTTGTAAAGCAGCAGGTTGAAACTGAAGTTTTAAGCGAAGTTAAGAGTAGTAAATCAAATGGAATGATACCATTTCTTTATAATAAATATAGAGTTAATTATAAAATAGAAAACTTGAATTTTCTTAAAGAGGACATAAACTATAACTTTCCGCTGAACTTTAATAGAGAAATTTATTCAAATAACCTTAAAAAATATGAAACAGATAAAGAATATATAGTATGCCTAGCTAATTATTTTAGAAGCAGTGAAAATAAATTACAGGTGACTATGTCAATAAATGAAAGAAGCTTTGAAATATGGGGACGAGAAAAGTTTTTGAAGGATGGAAATGGACAGTGCATATTAAGAAACTTAGGTCTTTCTCTGGAGGATTTAAATGTTTATAAAACCCCAGAGCCTTTTGTATATTTTTCTTGTAAAAAGGGAAGAAATCAGAAGGTACTTATTATTGAAAATAAGGATACCTGGTATACTATAAGGAAACTTATGCTACAGGGTCAAAACGTATTTCTAGGTCAAGTTGTGGATACTATTATCTATGGCTGTGGAAAGAATATAGAAAAATCCCTTGAAGAATATGAGTATACTGTAGAGGAATATCTCTTAAAGCCGTTAAAAGTATTTTATTGGGGAGATATTGATTACGAAGGTATATCTATATATGAACGACTTAAGAAAAGATATTGTGAAAAATTCAATATAGAACTTTTTGTAAATGCTTATATTTATATGGTTAATTTGGCAGAGGGTAGAGTGTTGCCTTCCTATAGTGAAAAACAAAATAAAAATATAGGTGTGGTTTTCCGTAATGAATTTATACCCTACGAAGAAAGTATACTAAAGCTTTTTCAAAAGGGAGTATATATACCACAGGAAATAGTTAATTATAATGTGCTAAGAGAGGAGTAGAGGGATGTACGATTTTTTAAATAATTTTCATAAAAGAATGGAGAAGTTGTCCTACTCCTTTTTAATTGACAATAAGGTTTCAACATTAACTACTTTTAAAGATTATTTTACAAGTGTTGAGCTTATAAATCTAGTATACAGTTTGATGTGCTTTGTTTTGGACAAGTCGTTAAAAGATGAAGAGTGTACGTTAAATAGTATGGCTGTAATTCTAGAGGACTTATCCTCTAAATATTATGATAGAATTCTAACAGAAGAGGAAGCTTATGATATTACACATTTCATAGTTTATAAGATTCTTAGAAATGATGGTAAACCATTTATGTTTACTACCATAGACTACTCAGCTTGTAAAAATATAGTGTTTGATTTTCATCTCCTACAACAAAGAACCTCAAAGCAAGATAACAATAAAAGTACATTTACCCTTACGCAAGAGGGTTATAGGCTTATACTTGGAGCATTAGAGGTGGATGAGAAAACTCAGATAGATATTAACCAAATGATTTTGGAGATGAGCTTAAAGAGGAAGAATTTCTCACAAGGACTTTTAGCTGTTGAAAATTTAAATAATCTTATAACTGCACAGATAAATGTTGTAAATAATTTTATATATAGAACAAGAGAGAATATATTTTCTATAGAACAAAGAGATTTTGAGGATAATTTCCTGAAAAATATAGAGGTGCTTGTAGAACAAAATAAGAAGTTTGATGAACTAAAGGCTATAATTATTATTGAGGAAGAAAGACTTAGTAGGACTGATGTTGAGATTACTAAGGATAATTACGAGTCTTTAAAGCAGCTTTCAAGGATAAAAGAACTTCTAATTAATATTTCCTATAAAGCTGGAGAACTTATAACTTCTCATTTCCATTTTAAAGATGAATATAAGAAGGCGCTTTACGAAGCAAGTTTTTACTATAACAATAAGAGAATTAATATAAAAGATGATCTGCTCAAACCCATCGAGATGGATGCACTAAAGCTTGGCAATGTATTTAAATTATTTAATCCACTGTTCAAGGCTAAACTAAGTAAGAAATTCAATATAAATTCCATGTTTAATGACCAAAAGCTTTATTTTAAAGAGGACGCCGAAGATGAGATTCTAATAGACCTTATAGATAATGAAGATAATGAACTTATTTTAAAGCAGAAAAATAGATTGCAATATAGGGAAATAATTTCTGTAATATTAAATTTTCTAGTGTCAACCAAAGATTCAGATTTAAAGACCTTGATGCAATTATATAATAGTAAGAGTGTTTTAGATTATAGAAAGCTTATACCTACAATGAGAAAGTTTTCAGAAGTTTTAATCGAACTTTTAAGAATTGGAATTATAGATGTAGAGGAAATGATTACAGATCAAAATGATGCTTACGATAATGAGGAAATTGAATTTGATCTTAGGGCATTATTAGTAGAGGAGATTCAGGAGAAGTATAAGCTTGTATCCATTAAGTACATCCACTTTAACAAGTGTACGGATGGTGTAAAGCTTACAATAACTGAAAAGCCTGAGGAAGAGGCGAGTGAGGATTTCGTAACTGTACAAAATTTAAATTGTCCTAATATTATTATGAAATTGGAGTAGATAAATATATGTATATATTAGAAGATATAAGAAAAGCTATGAGGTTGTATAATTATTTATTAGAAAATGGGGAGTTAACTGTAAATGATGGTAAGGAACTTTTTCAATATTTTAATGAAGAGTGTGTGAGAGATATAATTGAAGTTTTTCAAGAGGAATGTAGGGTTACCATTAAAAAATATGATGATACCATTTACTTTATTCCAAGCGTAGATAATGAATTTTTGGGTTATAAGAGAGCTGAACTTAAAAAAGAGATATTCTCAAGAACAGATATGAGAAATATAGATTTATTTTTAGCTATGTATATATTATTACAGCTTACATCTGAATTTTACAGTGGCAAGGGTAGTAATGTAAAGATAAGAGATCTAATTTCATTAGGTGAACTAGATGAAAAAATAACAGAAAGATTAGAACTTTTTCTTAATAAAGAAGATAAGTCTGTAGACGAGGAAAGTGGCCTTGCAATTACAGATATAGCTAAATACTGGTTTACATTAATTAATGAGGATGATGTTACGAATTTAAGAACCAGAAGGTGGTACATAGGCCAGGTTATGAACTTCTTAAAAAAAGAAAATCTTATTAATATACAAGATGAAACAGTTATAATACCAACCGTTAAGTTTAATCGTTTGGCTGCTAATTATTTCCTTAATTATGAGAGATTAGAGGACATTAACAGAATACTTAATGAACATAGTAGTGTAGAGGAGGATGCGGATGCCTAAGCTTAGTAAAACAAGAATAATTAATTTAAATTATAATGATGGAAAGAGGACTATATATAATGAGTTATTTGACTATGGCAATGGTAAGGACGCGTTATTTTCCATGGAAAATGGTATAGGTAAAACAGTGCTTATACAGTTTTTTCTCCAGCCCTTCATAAGGAATAAAAGAGACCTTGCTGGCAGAAAATTTGACGAGTATTTTACTGGGAATGCACCAACTTACATAATCCATGAGGTGATACTAGACAATGGAGAAAAGCTACTAGTAGGTATGATAATAAAAAAGGATAATTCCGATGATGAGAGAAATAAGCTTAGAATTATTGCCTTTACTAATAAATATTCAAGGGCTAATGATTTTGATATAATAAACATTCCCTTTGTTGATGGTAAAAGAATTTTAAAGTTTTCAGAGGCTGAAGATAAAATAAAGAAATATAAAAGTGGAAAAGTTAATTTTAACTATTATAATTTTAATGATAGCAGTAAGAAATCACAATACTTCGAGGATTTAAGAGCTTATAAAATAAATTATAAAGAGTGGGAAGATATTATAAGAAGCATCAACAATGATGAGTCCGGTCTTTCTAATTTGTATGATAAGCATAAAACTGATGAGGCGCTTATAAGAAATGTAATAGTGCCACTTATTGAAAGCAAGATTAACGGTGAGAAAAATATAATTGAATCTATAAGAAATAATTTAGTTAAATATATTGAAAGTTACAAGCAAAGTAAAGAGTCCTTTCATGAAATAGATTTAATGAAAGAATTTCAGGGTGAAATGGTTCCTGTTACAGATCTATTACAGGTGGGAATTGTAAGGGAAGCGTCTAGAGATAAATTATATAAAAAACTTTCTAATATAGATTGTCTTTGCGAAGAGGAATTTAGAAAAAAATGCAATGAAAAGTCGGAGTGCACAGAATTAATAAATGAGCTTAACTTAGAACTTGCAGTGGTTAATTATGAAGAGCATTCACTAAATTACTATAATCTTTGTTTAATAGAAGAAGAGGCAGAGGAAAAGTTTCAAGAGGTAAATACAGAACATAAAAATATGGAGATTAAACATAGTGGTTTAGTTAAAGAAAAATATATTCAGGAAAGTGCTGAGCAATATGAGGATCTTACAAGTATAGAATCAGATCTTGCACAGGTTAGAGAGCAAATTGAGAATTCTAATAGAGAAGACTCAGAAATAGCTGAAAATATAAAGAATTATAAATTCACTCTTAAAAACATTTATAGCATGGAATTAGAAGCACTTATAAAAAAACAAACAGAGCTTATTGAAGCTCAGAAGTGTTTAAAGAATGATATTTGTGATAATGAAAAAAATCAAAAAGGCTTAAATTCTGAAATTAGGGTGAATATAGGTGTAGAAGTAGAAGCAAACACAGGAATAAGAAACTTCAATAAAATCGAAGATACATTTAAAAATAAATATATGGATTTCGATTTAACAAGAAATCCTCTATTAAATGAATATAACCTAAAAGAATTAGAAAAGTATGGACTGGATGTAGATAATAAAAATAATGCAAATGGTGTATTACAACAGAGGTTAACTGCAGAAACTCATGAGCTTATAATAAATAGGGATAAAATAGTGAGAAATATTGACGAAGCCACAAGTGACTTAACTGAAAATCGGTCTAATTTAATAAACAAGAGAAATGAATTGAATAATTTTAAAAGGGAAACTGATAAAATTATAGATATACTTAGAATTAAAAACCAACCTTTAAACGTTGCTTTATATAAGGATAAGATTAAAGATGTATTAAAAACTGAAAACAGTAAATTGCAAGAGAATTTAACAAATGAGCAAGATAAATTAAGAGAAATAGAAGATACAATAAACAAATATGAAACCGGGCTTATTAAGCTTCCAAGTGAAGTTATTAAGTGTTTTGAAAACAAAGATATCCATTTTGAATATGCACTAAATTGGCTTAGAAATTACAGAGGATCCAAAGAAGAAAAAGAAAATCTAGTGAAAAACAATCCATTCTTTCCTTATGGAATATTATTAAGCACCAAGGATATAATCCTTCTAAAAAATGAAAGCATCGATGTTTATACCTCTATTCCCATCCCTATTTTAAATAAAGGTGATTTAAATAAGAAACTTAAGATAGACAAAAAAAATGATGTTATAACTATTGAAAATCAAGAGTTTCTATTAGCATTTAATTATCTTCTTCTAGATGATCTGGAAAGAGCGGAGCTATTAAAGAACCTAAGACAGGAAGTAAAAACTTTAAAAGATGATATAGAAAATATAAATGAGGCTATGGACAGAAATAAAAGGTATGAAACAATTTTAGATGGATATGAATATATAGGTACCGAAAACGAAGCTATTGAGGGCGATATAAAAAAAATTGAAATAGATATCAAAGAATTAGAATATCTTATAAGTAATTGTAATGAAGAAGCCTTGAAAAACGAGAATAGAAGAGAGGCGAGTACAAAGGAGCTTCATGAACTTCAAAATAAACTTAGAGATTTATTACAGCAAAAGGAGAATTTTATCGGTTTCCTTATTGCACATGAGGAATTTAAAATGTATACAAATAAGCTTTATGTTGTAAAAAAAGAAGTAGAAAGCTTAAAGAAAAAAGAAAATAGCCTCAAAGAACAATTTTTTCAGCTTAATGATGCACTTAGAAATCTTGAGAATGATTCCCGTGAAATCAAGGGGACTGTAAAACAGACCTCCTACAAATTTGAAATGTATAAAGACATACTTGGTGGAGTTTTATTAAAAGAGGATAAAAATATAATAGAAGCTAGGCTATCCTCTTGTGAAAAGCAACTTGATGATAATATTAAAAGAGATAAAGAGGAAGAGAAGAGGCTTAAGCTCAATCAAACTAAAGTTCAAGGTAGACTTAATAGGATAGTTAAAGACGGTAATCTTTCAGGAGAATATAAAAGCATTAGATTTTCTGAAGATTTCTTAGAAGAACTGAAAACTAACATAAGTGATTTAGAAAGGCGAATTAATATTTTAAGGGAAGAAGTTAACAAACTAGATAAGGCTCTATCTAGAATTATTGATAAAAAACAACGTGAAATGGATGATATTGATAAGCTAGGATTTGAAGTGCCTATTGCAAAGGAAGATATCAAAGATTCAAACTTTAAAATCCGTGAGAAGAGAATTAAAGAGGATTTAAAGGAAAATAATAAAATTATAAGCGAGTATATTGAGGACATTGAAAAGCTTAAGCGTCTAAAACAAAAATTAGAGTTTTTTGGGAGCTATTCTAATGAATTAGAGGAAGTGGGTCTTGATTTTAGAAATCTTCAGGCTACAACACTTTCTATTGAAGAATATATAAGCACTTATGATGATATAAAAAAAGAAATTAAAAATATAGAGATGAAAATTTCGAAAGAAATTAATTGGATACACGAAAAGTATAGGGATAAGAATAGGCTTATTAAAGAGCGATTATTCGATTATCTTAATAAGGAAAGAAAAATACTCAGTCATAGCGACATAGAATCTTTACTAGAAGTAGTGGACAGAAGTGTAAGAACCTTAGAACTTGAGCTAAGCTCAATAAAGTCTGAGGAAGAAGTAGTAATAAATGAAGTATTAAGATATGCAAATCATGTACTACAAGAGCTTAGAACAATAGATAAAAAATCTACTATTAAGCATTTAGGAAAGACGCAAAAGCTTCTGGAAATTACTATTCCAGAAGAAAAAGAGGAATCTACGCTTACCGAATATATTAAACAAAAGGTCATATACTATGGCAATTTTGAAGGTGATTATGGTGGTTTACTAGAAAATGATATTCAAAGTTCAGAACTTATAAGTAAGCTTATTGGTAATATTAATAGAATCAGAGTGGATATTAAGAAAATTGAAAAGACAGGGCTTGTAAGGAAAAGCTGGAAAAATGCACTTTCTCAAAATTCAGGTGGGGAGAAGTTTGTGTCAATGTTCATATTGCTGTCAAGCTTAATGTCTTATATGAGAAAAAGAGAAACAGATATAGACAATAAGGAAGAAAAGAAGATATTAATAATGGATAATCCTTTTGCGAAAACTAATGCAGAACATTTGCTTGAACCAATGTTTCAGATAGCAGAAAAATATAATATACAGCTGCTTTGCTTTTCGGGTATAGGTGGAAGTGCGGTGTATAATAGGTTTAACAAAATTTATGTGGCTAAGGTAGTAGAGGATAAGTTTAGGAATAAAGAAAATGTGTCGTTTAAAACTGGAGGGGAAGATACTTTAGAGCTTTCGGATTTTACTTTAAGTAAGGAGCAGATTTCGTTGTTTTGATTTCATTTGAATTAAATAAAGGGAAAAGGAGCTAACCATACACGATGTTAGCTCCTTTTTTAATTTTATAGAAAAACTTTCAATTTTTACTAAATAAATAATGTAAAGCTATTGAAATTATGTAGAAATAATAGTAAAATATAATTACAGTGCAAACGGTTGCAACTTGTTATATATTAATATGCAACCGTTTGCTTAAAATTATTAGGAGGGGACTATGAAAAAATTCAAAAAATTAACAAGTTTGATCCTGACGTTTTTATTTGTCGCAACAATTTTCCCGAAATTTAATATTGAGGCTAGAGCAGAAATCTTACCTGCTGCTGATTTGTCAGTAACGTTGGTGGGTAATATAATTAATGATAATGGTCTAGGGACAGATTGGGAGCCTGCAAACGATCAATCTCTTTTGAAAGAATACAAAAATGGTATTTATGAAATTACAGTAGATTTTAAGGCAGCTAAGGCAGATGGTTTATATAAAGTTGCACTTAATAGAAACTGGGATAAGTCATATGGAGATGTAGATGGTCCTGAAGGAAATAAGCAAATAAATGTAACTGCTCCAGGAAAGGTAATATTCAGATTTAATTCAAAAACAAATGAGGTATTTGATTCAATTAATAATCCAGACCAGTTTAAAACTTTCGCATCGCTTGTAGGAACTTTTGCTCAAAGTGGTGGAGAAAATTGGAAGCCAGCTAATCCTACATTTACTTTAGACTATATAGGGGGGGGCTTTTATAAAAATACTTTCAGTTTAAAAGCAGGTACCTATGAATACAAAGTAGCTTATAATGGTGCTTGGGATAAGGGCGAGGTTAAAGATAATGTTAAATTAGAACTTATTGCGGATACAGATGTTACTTTTATATCTAACCCTATTGAAGGGATATGTACAGATTCAATTGCTAATCCTACAATTTTAGGCTCCTTATCATTAATTGGAACTATACGTGGATTAGGAGACGCAAGTTGGGATGTAGCTTCTAAAGATTATGACTTTACTAATTTATCCGGAGATGGAAAATACGGTTATAGTGGATTTTTTACAGCTGGTG
The DNA here is from genome assembly GCF_050717635.1 of Clostridium sp. Classification (GTDB taxonomy): domain Bacteria; phylum Bacillota; class Clostridia; order Clostridiales; family Clostridiaceae; genus Clostridium_AD. The sequence continues at coordinate 366,765 of NZ_JBOITO010000036.1, read as the reverse complement.
CTTATGAATATAAGGGCATTGAAGATTATGCATGGGCAGGTGATGGACTTCCAGCCAGTGGAAATGCTAAAATAGCAATTCCAGAGGGTGGTAAGTATGTAGTTTTTGTTGCAGATAGAGCTTCCAGAACTTTAGTTGATTCAATAAATAACCCAGCTGAAGTAGCTGAAGCACTTGGACTTCAAGCACCACCAGAGGTGCCTGTAGTTGCTAAAAGCCCTGTATTAAATGCAAATGGTAGCGTTACATTTAATTATCAAAATATTGATGCAAAGCAAGTTTATCTTGCAGGTGATATGACAAGTTGGGCTGACAATAAAAAAGAGATGATACTAACAGATGCTAAAAACGGAATTTTCTCAATTACACTAAGATTAGATGACGCATCTAAAGATTATGAATATAAATTCATTGTTGATGGAAAATCAATTAAAGATCCATCAAATATATCAGTAACAGGTGACAATTCTATTTTCGCTAAGCCTGAAAATACGGGTAGAAAAGTAGTTCTAGCTGGAACAATACAAGGTATAGATGGAAGCGGAACTTGGGATCCAGCTTCAGATAAGACTAAATTAAATTATGACGGTAATGGTAATTACAGCCTAACAATAAAAGATGTTCCAGCTGGAAATTACGAGTACAAGATTGCAATGGGATCTTGGGATCCTGAAAATTATGGAGCAAATGGTGTACCTTTTGGTGCCAATATTAGTTTAATAGTACCAGTTCAAGAGGATGTTATCTTCTGGTATAACGATGATAGCCATAATATAGTGGATTCAACATATTACAAAGTGGCTGATATCGACTTAAAGGGTACAGGAATATCAGTGGGTACAAAATTAATAGATCCCTCATTATCAGGAATTTATAATGCTAAAGTGACTTTAAATAAAGGTACTTATTCAAATGTTGTGGCAGTTCTAGATGGCAAAGAATATACTTTTGGCACTATAGATATTACGGATGCAACAAAAGATGTAACCTTTAGTTTCGATGCAACAACATTAATGACATTTACAGATGCATCAACCACTCCTATAGCTGTAAATAGCCTATATTTTAACTCGAGAGATTCTAAGTATAAATCACCTTATGGGGCAACTCCAACAGATACAGAGATTACTTTTAATCTTAAAACAGGTAAAGATATTACATCAGCTAAAATTGTGCTAATAACACCAATTGGTATTAAACTAGTTGACATGACAGAAGGCGTTGCATTTGATGCAAACTCCAATAAATGGACGGGCAATTTTGAATCAAGTAAAATTGGACAATATAAGTATTACTTTGTTGTTTCAAATGGCTCAGATGTAAAAGCTTATGGCGATGATGGGTTCTTTGGTCCAGGAAAAGCAGGACAAATTGGAACAGTAGGATATTATGACTTAAACATATATGATAAAAACTTCAAAACTCCTAATTGGATGAAGAACGCAGTTGTTTATCAGATTTTTCCAGACAGATTCTTTAATGGAGATACTAGTAATGACAATGCACAAAAATTAGCAAGAGGAGCATCAGCATATGAAAATTATTCGGATTGGTATGCTATTCCAGAGGATCCAACACTAGAATTTATCGCTAATGAAGATGGAACGCAATCAACGGAACGTAACCCTGACTACAAAGGCACAAAAGGCGATGGAGTTTGGGCAAATGAAATGTATGGTGGAGATATTAAAGGTATTAAGTCTAAACTTGACTATTTACAAGCAGTTGGAATAAATACTCTTTATATGACACCTATATCAGCATCTATATCTAACCATAGATATGATGCAACAGATTATAAAGAATTAGACCCACTTTTAGGACATATGGATGAATTTGTTAGTTTAGCTACAGAAGCTCATTCAAGAGGTATGCATTTAATTATAGATGGCGTATTTAATCATGTTTCAGATGATTCTATTTATTTTGATAGATATGGGAAATACATGACTAAGAATAAACCAATTGGTGCTTATCAATACTGGTCAAGAGTTTATGATTTAATGAACTTATACAAAGTAACTCAGCAAGTAGCTGAAAAGCAGGTAACTTCTGACTTAGCTTCTCAAGGTATTACAGATCTTCATTATAAAGATTGGTTTGTAATCAATAACACTAAGGTTGCTGCAGTAACAGGAGATCCAGAACATTATGGCTATGAAGGATGGGCAGGATATGATTCAATGCCAGTTGTTCAAGCCTTAAATGGTTCTGAATACAATCTTGAATCTTGGGCTGACGAAATAATTGATGGACCAGATGCTAACACTAGATTATGGTTACAGAATGGTTCTAATGGTTGGAGATTAGATGTTGCAAATGAAGTTTCTGATGAAACTTGGAGAAACTTTAGAACAGCTGTAAAAGAAGAAGGCGATAATGTTATTATCGGTGAAATTTGGTCAGATGCATCTAAATATCTACTTGGCGACATGTATGATTCTGTAATGAATTACAGATTTAGAGATGCAGTTTTAGCTTATGTTGAGAATAAAGACGAGGGCAACATGAGTGCTGTACAAGCTATGAACCAATTAGAAGCTATGAGAGAGCAATATCCAAAAGAAGCTTTTGAGGTTATGATGAATTTAGTAGATTCACATGATACACAAAGAATAATTTCAGATTTTGATGGAGCTCAAAAGAGCGTTAAAGCAATAGCAGGTGAGCCGTCAGAAGTTGCACTACAAAAGGTTAGATTAATACCACTAATTCAAATGACTTATCCTGGAGCTCCAACTATATATTACGGTGATGAGGCTGCAATACCAGGAGCCGATGACCCTGATAATAGAAGAGGAATGATTTGGGGTAAAGGCGACAAATCAACAGTTGAATGGTACGCAAAACTTACTAATATTAGAAATGAGTATTCAGTTCTAAGAACAGGAGATATTGTACCAATAACTATTGATGGTGCAAACAAGGTAGATGTATTGGCATATTCAAGAAATAATGAAAATAATCATGCAGTTATTGCTATTAATAGAAAAGCTACTGCTATTAATGGAGTAGTATTAACTGCTAATGCTCCAGTAGGAACTGTGCTTACAAATGCACTTGATTCCACTGAAACTTATACAGTAGATGCAAATGGCAAAGTAACTGTTGATCTTCCTGAATATTCAGGTGTGATTTTAGTTGCTGAATATACTGCTGTAGTTGTAAAAACTGAAGATTTAACGGATGTTTATGATGAAACTAATATTGTGCTAGAAAAAACAAATGATATAACAGTATTATCATCAGCACTAGCAGCAGCACAGACATTACGTGAGGAAGCAAAAATAGGAACTGCAGTAGGAAATGTTCCTCAAGCAGCAGTAGATACTTTCCAAAATGTAATAAATGTAGCAAATACTAAGATAATAATAACACAAGAAGATGAAGATGATCAGGTAGCAGCACTTGCTATAGCAACTACAAACTTTAAAAGTGCTATAATATTGGTAACACCACCAGTAGTAACACCTCCAGTGGCAACACCAGAATTAACCTCACAAAGATTATCTGGGCTTAACAGAATAGAAACTTCAATAGCTATAGCTAAGAAGCTATATTCTGACACTAAACCAGATGCAGTAGTACTTGCTACAGCAGATAAATTTGCAGATGCCTTAGCTGGCAGCGGACTAGCTTATAAATATAATGCACCTATGCTATTAGTTAATAAAACTGTTAGTAATAGCAAAAATGTATTAGATTATGTTAAAGCTAATTTAAATAAAGATAAAAATATTTATATCTTAGGAGAAACTGGTGCAGTTAGTAGTGAAATTTCAGATTATTTAATTGCACAAGGATACAAAGTAATCAGACTTGGCGGTAGTGACCGTTATGTAACAAATCAGAAAATAGTTGAAAATCTAAATGTAACTAAAGGTACTAGTATGGTTATTGCAACAGGAACTGAGTTTGCAGATGCACTTAGCATATCAAGTATAGCTGCTAAAAACGGTTTACCAATATTATTAAATGGTAAAGATAATCTATCATCTAGTGTTAGTAGTTATATAACTAAATTACAACCAACAACTGTTTATGTTGTAGGTGGAGAAGGAGTGCTTAGCGCTAATATAGAAACTCAGATTAAAAAGCTTAATGTAGATATAGAGATTGTAAGACTTGGCGGAGCTAATAGATATGAGACTTCTCTTAAGATAGCAGAACACTTTAATCTAGTTACTACGACTATAACTGTAGCAACAGGGAAAGAGTTTCCAGATGCTTTAACTGGATCAGTATTAGCTGCAAGAGCGAATTCTTCTATACTACTTGTAGATAATAAGGATGTAACTAAACAAAAAGCATTAATAAGTAAACAAAATATAACAAATGTAATTGTATTAGGCGGAGAAGGTGCTATAAGCGCTAAGATATTAAAATCCTTAATGCAAAAATAACAATTAAAATTAAAAAAACAAGTAAAACCTTGGGACTCTAAATTTGAGTTCCAAGGTTTTATTTGTTTATGGTCATTTTGTGTAACTTTAGTTTAATGCCACTTGCCACGTGGGTGGCACCTTATGGTATAATTGTAAAGAATACAACAAGGGGGAAATATAAATATGGGACTATTTGATTTTATTAAAAGTCAATTAATTGAGGTAATAGAATGGACGGACAATACTACAGATACAATGGTATATAGATTTCCAGTAGAGGACAAAGAAATAAAAATGGGAGCACAATTAACTGTAAGGGAATCTCAATTTGCAGTATTTGTTAACGAGGGCGTAATATCAGATGTATTCTCTCCAGGCAGATATATACTATCTACTGAAAATATGCCTGTGATAACTAAGCTCAAATCATGGAAGTATGGTTTTAATTCACCTTTTAAAGCAGAAGTTTATTTTGTTAATTCAAAACAATTTACAAATCAGAAGTGGGGAACATTAAATCCTATAATGATGCGTGACAAAGAATTTGGTATGATTAGATTAAGAGGGTATGGTATTTATTCATACTCAGTTAGTAATCCTGAGATATTTCTGAAAGAAGTATTTGGAACTAATCAGAGTTTTGATACTGAAAGCATTTCAGGACAATTAACACGTACTATTATATCTGGTATTACGGATGTAATAGGTGAATCTAAAATAGCTGCACTTGATCTTGCTATGAATTATGATGAGCTAAGTATGGGAGCTAAAATTAATTTACAACCTAAATTTTATGAATTTGGATTTAAGCTTAAAACGCTAATAATTGAAAATTTGTCGCTTCCAAAAGAAGTTGAAAAAGTTATGGATAAGAGGACCTCTATGGGCGTTTTGGGAGATCTAAATCAGTACACTAAGTATCAAGCTGCAGAAGCAATAAGAGACGCTGCTCAAAATCCTTCCGGTATGGCTGGAGTAGGAGTTTCCATTGGAGCGGGTGCTGCTATTGGTAATATTATGACAGAATCATTAAGAGAAAAAGCGCCTACACAAAATCATTCTGGAAACACAACAATGGAATGTCCTCACTGTCATATGCAAGTACCAAAGGATCATAAGTTTTGTAATGAATGTGGAAAACCATTAGAAGAGCCAAAAAATAAATGTGTTAAATGTGGGACTGAAATAAGTGATAATGCTAAATTTTGCCCGGATTGTGGCGCGTCACAGATTACGGAAAAGTTCTGCTCAAATTGCAAGGCTAAAATTTCACCAGATGAAAAGTTCTGCACAGAATGCGGAAATCCGAATACTTAGCTTGTAGAAGGTAGTTTGAAAAAAGATTAGGGGGAGATTATATGTCAGATACACCTTATGCTGAAGAGAGTATTACTAAACAGGAAGAAACTGAACACTTTATTTGTCCTTCCTGTGCAGGTAATATGGTATTTGAGCCTGAAAAACAAAAATTAGTTTGTCCATATTGTTCTAATGAGGGTGAAATTAAATTTGATAAAACAAATATAATTGAATATGACTTTAATAATGCAGAGTATACTAGCAATAAAAATTGGGGAAATGAAAAAAGAATAATTAAGTGTGAGAGTTGCGCTGCGGAAACTGTGCTAGATGAAAATAGTACAGCTCAGTTTTGTGCATTTTGTGGTTCGTCACATATTGTAAAAACTGAAGAAGCAGCAGGTATAGTACCTGAATCACTAATACCATTTAAAATATCCAAAGATAATGTTGAAAAGCTGTTTGTAAAATGGATAAAAAAATTATTTTTCGCACCTAAAGCACTTAAGAATAATCATAATATGAACAGAATTAAAGGCGTATATATTCCTTTTTGGACATATGATAGTAATACATTTTCAAACTATACTGCACAAAGAGGCACTTATTACTACGTAACTGAAACTAGCTGGGTTGGGCAGGGAAAGGAACGAAAGATGGTTTCAAAGCAGGTTAGAAAAACATCGTGGAGTTTTGTTAGAGGTGATTATTCTAAGTTTTTTGATGATATATTAATTAATGCTTCAGCACAAATTAATAAACATATAATAAGTAAACTAGAACCATTTAATTTAAATGAACTGGTCCAGTATAAGCCAGAATTTCTATCAGGTTTTTTAGCTGAAAGATATAGCATAGATTTAAAATCAGGTTGGAATTTAGCCGAGGGAAAAATAGAAAGTGATTTAAGGACTGAGATTACACATCATATAGGTGGGGATACTGTGAGAAGCTTAAACATAGAAACATCCTATGATGCTATAAAGTTTAAACATATTTTACTTCCTATATGGATTTCTGCATATATTTATAAAGAAAAAGTATATAGATTTATGGTGAATGGACAAACAGGTGAAGTCCATGGTGAATCACCAGTTAGTATTCTAAAGATATTATTATTAATTTTTGTTATTGCAATTGTAATTGGTGTAGGATTTTATATTTATCAAATAAGTAAGTAAAATGTTGATTTTTATACAAAAAACATATAGAATGATATTGTATTCAAAATATAAAGTGCAGAGTAGGAAGTTGTGCGTTAAGTGCCAGATGGACGGGAAGTTGCCACTGGACGAAAAATCAGAAAATGATTTGCGGTATAATTTTTGCATTCCGCTGTCACAGTAAAGAGCACCATTCTCTTTATGTGGCTATTTGTCATATATAAAAAAGAGGAGGTGTTTTATTTGAAAACTACACGAAATTTTATTTTTATGGGACTTTTAATTTCAATGGAAATCGTATTAACAAGATTTTTTGCTATACAGACCCCAATTGTTAGAATAGGGTTTGGGTTTATACCAATAGTTTTAGCTTCAGTTATGTTTGGACCAATTTTGGGAGGGATAACTGCAGCATTTTCAGACATACTTGGAATGATGTTATTTCCAAAAGGGGCTTATTTCCCAGGATTTACTCTAAGTGCGTTTTTAGCTGGTTCAATTTATGGTATACTACTCTATAAAAAAACAAAAACTATACTCAGGATAATTATAGCTGTATCTATTGTTGTAATATTTGTTGATTTAGGACTAAATACTTACTGGCTCTCAATAATTACAGGTAAAGGAGTTGTGGCTCTTATTGTTCCACGCTTCATAAAAAGTGTAATTATGTTGCCTATTCAAAGTATATTAATTTATAGCTTTCTTAAGTTCATGCCACAAAAAAACCTAGAGATTTATCTCTAGTTTTTTTTATTATAAAAACAACATATAAATTGGTATTATGAAAAGACAAGCAACAGTAGTAATACCAATCATAATAGCTGCATAATCACAATCTGCATTATAAGCCTTTGCAATAATTGCAGTGTTAGTCATAACTGGCATTATAGATTGAATTATAAAAACATTTCTCATAAGTTTAGGTATAGGAAATATAAGAGCTAGTGCAATCACAAGCATTGGAGCAATTAAAAACCGTCCAAGGAGGACGCCTATAACATTTTTATCTACCTTAATTTTCTTGAAATTAACTGAGTAAATTGTTATTCCTATAAAGAGCATAGCTATAGGCGTGGTTATATTACCAAGATATTTAAAAGTATCCTTAAGAAAACTAGGTAAACTTATATTTAAAAGTACTATAACTATACCAATAAGGTATCCAATTAGTGGAGGAGAAAAAATTTTCTTTAAACTTTCCTTGGAAAATATTCTTTGTTTAAATTCTGAACTATCCTTACTTATTTCATAAATTCCTATAGTCCAAAAAAATGTTGTATTTGCAATGTAATAAAGAAGCACAAAAGGCACACTTTTTTCTCCAAACAAAGCCATATTTATAGGAAGTCCCATAAAGATGGTGTTGGAGTTAAAAAACATAGATCTAAAGAGACCACTTTTATTTTTATCTATTTTCATAACTTTAGAAAAAACTATAGAAATTAGGTAACATAAAAGTATAGATAAAAAAGGAATTATAAGTGCTTTTGATGATGATATAAGACTTTGACTATCAAAATTGTTAGTTATTGTGTTTATCATAAGTAGAGGCAGAGATATTTGTGTAACAAGTTTAACTAGTACGGCGGATACCTCTTCTGTAAACCATTTTTTATGGGTAAGGATAAAACCAAGAGATATTATTATCATCATACTTAATATAGTCTCTACAGCGGCAAGCATTTCAGTCATATAAAACATCCTTTCATAATTTATACTATAAAAAGTAGTACAAGTTCTACTACTTTTTTACCACGATTAGAAAGGGTTGTCAAATGTTTAATAATTAGACATGCCTCTTGTGTTAATATATAATACTAGATATAAAGGATCGGTGGTTTAGATGATCAAGGTTTTAATAGTAGAGGATGATCCCATGGTAATAAAGTTTAATAAGTATTATCTTCAGCAGATAGATGGATTTAAATTAGGAGGAATAGCTCGTTCAGCCCATGAGGCTTTAGAGGTTTTAGAAAAAGAAGAAATAGACCTGATTTTACTTGATGTATTCATGCCTGTAACTAGTGGGCTTGAATTACTTTCTGAAATTAGAAACATGGATAAAAATATAGATGTAATTATGGTAAGTGCAGCAAGGGACAGCGCAAGTGTAAAAAAAGCTCTTCAATATGGAGCAGTAGATTATTTAATTAAACCTTTTGAATTTGAGAGATTTAGTTCTGCTTTAAATAATTATAAAAATAGAGAAAGATTAATAAAAAATAGTGATGATTTAAGTCAAGAGGAGCTAGATAGGCATATTTTGCATAACGATCAAAATTCTGAATTAATTGAATTCCCAAAAGGAATTGGGAAGAATACGTTAAAACTTTCCTGGCAGAAGATAATAGAAAATAAAGATGAAAACTTTTCAACAGAGGAACTGGCGAGGCTTGTAGGAGTTTCAAGAGTATCCATGGGTAAATATGTTAGCTTTTTAGAAGAGTCGGGAGCACTAAAGGCAAAAATAACATATGGTTCTCTTGGTAGACCTATACATAGATACAAATGCGTAAAGGTTGATAAAAATCTTATAGATAATATGATTAAATGTTGGCAGTAATGGTGAAACAGTCTTAAATTTTTATATTTTTTAATTGAGGTGATAAATATGAGAAAGGCGATAAAGCTACAAACAAAGATTACATTATTGATTATAATAGTAGTAGCTATATCTATATCTGTTATTATTTTTTTTGTAACTTCACGTATGACTAGAAATATAGAAAATGAGGCAAAAACTAACATTATGAATGTGGCCCAGATGATGGCCAATTCTAAAGTTGTAATCATTGCATTAGATAAAAAGGACCCTTTTAAAGAAATTGCATCGTATGTAAATATGCAATGTAAAACACTAACACAGGTTGAATATATTACTGTAGCTGATATGGAAGGTATTAGATATTCACATCCTAATGCTGAAATGATAGGAGCAAAATTTGTTGGTGGGGACGAATCTAGAGTTGTCGAAAATGGAGATATTTATGTTTCAGAAGCTACTGGAACACTGGGGAAATCTTTAAGAGCGTTTGTACCAATATTTGATAGCGAAAATAAAAGACAAATCGGATTTGTTTGTGTAGGCACACTTACAAATAGTATAGAAAATTCAAAACATACAACAATTCTTTACATAATTATAATCAGCCTTGGAGGTCTTGCGGTAGGTATTATAGGAGCTTTTTTATTAGCAAATAACATAAAAAATATTTTGCTTGGACTTGAGCCTGAGGAAATAACAAGGCGTTATAACGAAAAGATGGGGATAATTGACGCTATTTATGAGGGGCTAATAGCCGTTGATAGCAAAGGGGAAATCACTCTTATAAATGACTCAGCAATAGATATATTAGATTTTAAAAATATGATTAATAAAAATGATATTCTTGGTAAAAACATAGAAGATATTTTTCCAACTACACATTTAGTTACAGTACTAGAAACAGGTGTCCCAGAATTTGATAAGGAGCAAAGGATAAATAACACTATAATAATGACTAATAAAATTCCAATAGTTGATAAGGGAAAAATCATTGGGGCTATTGCTACTTTTAGAAATAAAACTAATGTTACAAAATTGGCAGAAGAACTTACTGGAGTAAAGCAGATTGTGGATGCGCTGAGGGCAAATAACCATGAATTTATGAATAAACTTCATGTTATTCTTGGACTTATATATATGGGGGATTTGGAGGAAGTAAAAAAATATATTACAAGCATTACAGAAAAAAGACAAAAACTCTTAAGTATGGTAACTAACAAAATTAAAGACCCTACTATTGCAGCACTAATATTGGGAAAGGTTAGTAGGGCGAAAGAACTTGGGATAAATTTAATAATTAATGAAGAAGTTAATCTTGCAAGTACCCATAAAAATATAGATAGTAATGATTTGATAACTATCCTTGGAAATTTAATTGAAAATGGTTTGGAATCCGTAAACAAATGCGATAAGGAAAATAAATATGTAAAGTTAAAAATTGAAGAATTTGACGATAGAATTGAAATCGAAGTTGAGGATTCAGGAGTTGGGATTGAGGCGGAAAATATAAATAAGATATTTAAACGAGGTTATACAACAAAACTAGGTAGTGAGGGAGTGGGTATGGCACTAGTAAAAGAAACTATTGAAAATTTAAATGGGAAAATAGCTATAAATACAGAAAGAAATAATGGGTGCACAATTGCAGTTATTTTATCTAAAGAAAAATAGAATAGTAAGTATTTAAAACTTTTGTTGCAAAAAAAACCTCAATAATTTATATTGAGGTTTTTTAAAATTGTTAATAAAATAACGAAGGTTACTTTAGTTACAAAATACTTAGAATACTTTCTAAATATTACTTATTTCACTATTTATATTATAATGTAATTAAAGAAAGTTCATGAAAACGTCTACAGATATATGCCTAAAGGAGGAGATATACATGAAAAATACAATTGAAAAAGATGGCTATAGGATTTTAGGACTACCAATTATAGGTTTTGCAATTATAGCAATAGTAGTTTTAGCTGCAACTTACATGGGATCATTACCTACAGGAATGATAGGTGCTTTTGCATTAATGTTAGTACTTGGTGCGATATTTAATGAAATAGGAAATAATACGCCTATTGTAAAAACATTCTTAGGTGGCGGACCTATAGTAATTATATTTGCATCAGCAGCACTTGTAATGTATAACATAATTCCAGAAGCAGCATCAGAGAATATGATAACATTTATGAAGAGTGGTGGATTCCTAGATTTCTATATAGCAGCACTGATAACGGGTAGTATACTTGGTATGAGTAGAAAACTATTAGTAAAATCAGCTGTTAGATATTTACCAGTAATAATATGTGGACTTATAGTATCGCTAGGACTTGTGGCTTTAGTTGGATCGATTATAGGTTATGGGGCACAAAAGGCAATATTTTTCATAGGAATCCCTATTATGGGAGGGGGTATGGGCGCAGGTGCCGTTCCACTGGCAAAAATATTTGGTGAGTCATTGGGAGTAGACCCAGTAAATATGTTATCTGTAATGGTACCTGCAGTAGCGCTTGGAAACGCTATGGCCATAGTTATGGGTGGATTACTTGATAGATTAGGTAAAATCAAACCTAGCCTAACAGGTAATGGTAAATTAATGAAAATAGATGATAAAAAAGATGTAGTAGAACAAGAAGAAAGTAATAAATTAGACATAAAAGCTATGGGTATGGGACTTTTAATAGCCTTAACATTCTTTGTTATTGGAAAGACTATAAATAAATTTATACCAGGAATTCATTCTTATGCATGGATGATAATGACAGTAGCTGCAGTGAAAATTCTTGGATTTATTCCTAGGTACATGGAACTTGCAGCAAAACAATGGTTTGCATTTGTAATGTCCAATTTTACAGGAGCTCTTTTAGTAGGAATAGGAGTTGCCTATACTGATCTTGCACAGGTTGTAGCAGCCTTTAGTTGGCAGTATGTAGTTCTTGTATTAGCAGTAATAGTAGGAGGTACTATAGGAGCATTCTTTGGTGGAAAAATAGTTGGATTCTATCCAATAGAGGCAGCTATAACAGGTGGACTATGTATGGCTAATATGGGTGGTACTGGAGATGTGGCAGTATTAACAGCAGCAAAGAGAATGGATCTTATGCCTTTTTCACAAATATCTTCCCGTATAGGTGGAGCAATGGTTTTAATATTGGCAAGTACTTTATTAAAAATATTCATGTAAATAAATAGCGAGGTCAATCACCGAAATATTTTATATATTTCAGTATTGACCTCGCTATTTAATGAACAAATTTATGTCTACTTGTCATTCTTTTCAAATAAAAACTGGCCTCTCCCAAGATTATTCACTTTCACTTTTACATTAACTATTATGTCCGAATTACAAACAATGTTATCCCAATCTGTATCAGGGTTTCGTCCATAAGTAGCTGCAGCAACACGACCTAACTCTAGGCAATCTACTTTATACTCATTTTGCATTTTGTTTATAAAGTCATTGCAACTTTTTTTTGTTTGTTCTTCTAATTCCTGGCTATACTTATCTACTGTTTTGGTATTTATCATAAAATCCTTATACATACTATTATTTATTATTTCACCATTAAATTCTATATCAATAGTAAATTTATACTTGCCATCGATTTTTTCACATTTTACCTTCTTTTTTGATAGACCATAATTTGATATCAAGTTTTGTGAATCCTTCTGGAGTGTTAATATTCCTTTAACTTTATCTTCCTTTAAAATATTCATATACATGGCCTCCGACATTGGTATATTTGAAACCATTTTGTCTTTTTTGAAAATAGCCATTCCCACCAAAGTAATTTTATTGTTTATTATTTCAAGGGAGGGAAGAACTAAATTTCTTCCCTCTGAACCTATCATTAAAAGCATATCTACCACTTTATATCGGTCAGACATGAAATTTTGTTCTTCAGAGCTTTTAATCATACCGCTAATATAATCTGATGAAGTGTTAGTACCCTCAACTTTAAACTTTAGAATATCAAGGGCCTTGTCTTTACAAACAACTATCCATGTATCATTATTCATTTGTTGATTAGAAAACATTATATCAGCAATAGGATTAATGCCATAGGTTGCCAGGGCTTCGCTAAAAATAAATACTTTCTGTGCTCCAAACAAAAATTTTTTGGATGAGATGGTTTGCCTGTTTGATCTAGTTTCAGCAACATTTTTACCAATACCTTCTAGAATAGTATTTGATACTTTATTTTTTTCAGGGAATGAATATGCATTTGCAGCAATGTCATATTCAAACACGGGGCTAATTGCATTAATGTCAAAGGATAATCCTGAGCAAATATCAATGTTTTCTATAGGAAGAGTAACACTATTTGAATTAAATATGAGATATATAATTATGCATGAAGCAGATAATATAAGTAAGCTATATCTTTTCATTTATAAGTGCTCTCCTTTTTTTGAATGTATTTAAGTTTACTCTTACCTTTTAGAAGAGATAATAATGCAATTATGGTTATATAAAAAATATTAAAAAAGGTTATCCAAGGCAAAGCAATACCAGAAACTTCTCTCCTTATTACTTCATTTTCTAAAAACAATGGAAAAATAAAAATAATAGGTAATAATAAAAAACAAATTGTTTTTCTTTTTATATTGGTAATGTTATTCAAGATTTTGGTGGCGGCATAAAATTCAATAGATATGGTTTTATAAACCACAGTAATCCATATTAGAATCTCTACATATCTAAAATTATTTACTACAGGTATTTTAAATGATTCAGCCATGAAGGAGAATGGCCATAATTGTTTTACTACTAAATCAGGACCAGAAAAATAAATAGATGAAAAAACTATCCAAGTATAAAATATAATTGCCACAAGAGTACTTAGTAATGTAACTTTTAATATATTTTTTTTGTCTTCCACATATGGATATATTATTAATAGTAATTCCATAGCTGCATAGGAAAATGAAGATTTTATGCCTCCTTCTAAAATTTTGGAGAAACCCTCACCTAAAAAAGGTTTTACATTTAAAATACTGCCGAACTTAAAGGATACTGTGGATGATATAATTATAAGGCATACCAAAAAAAATACTATAGTAGCAAATCTGGCGAGTACCTTTAAGCCTTTAATTGAAGCATAACAAGCAACAGCAACCAAAATCATCACTAATTTAAGATGGGACATAAAATATATACTATATGCTCTTAATTGATTGCTTGAACCTGAAATAACTAGCACAATATAGAATAAAAATGTGAGCATAAATAATAAATTTAAAACATTCCCTATTATCTTTCCAAAATATACTTTGCTTAAATCCATTATATTACTATCTGGATGTTTTTTGATTATAATTCCTGCAGCTAAAACAATATATAGTGGATATATTCCACCTATAATGGTAGAAATCCATCCATCCTGTTTTGCAACACTTACTACATCAGCAGGGAGGCTAGTAATTCCCATACCTATGACAGCGCCGAGTAAAATAAAAAAAAGTTGGTTAGAGGTTATTAGGCTATTATATTTATTCATTATTTTTTCTCCTGAATTTTTTTCTAAAATCAGTTTGCCTTTTATTATTACGCTCTGAAATTATGGCGGGACGAGAATTCATTTTCCATAAAGGGGCACGAATAAAAGTATCTTTTAAATCATCCTTATTAAATTCCATATATGGAACACCAAAATTTTCTAAGGAAGATAAATGGAGGATAAGTAGTGTATATCCTGTAGCAATCCCCATTATCCCCATGCTATTTGCTAGAAACAACATTGGGAATCTTAACAGCCTTATAGAAATAGACATATCAATTGAGGGAACTACAAAAGAAGCAATAATTGTGATACCAATTACAAGCAGAGTAGTAGGACTTACCATACTTGATTGTACTGCGGCATTTCCTATAATAATACCTCCCACTATACTCAAGGTTGATGCTATTTTTGAGGGAAGTCTGAGGCCTCCTTCTCTTAAAAGTTCCATTAGTATTTCAAGTATAAGTATTTCTATAAAGGGTGAAAGAGATATTCCTATTCGTGATTGTACTACCGGAACAAGGAATTCAACAGGTATGAGCTCTCCATTATACGTAATTAAAGTTAAATAAATTGAGGGAAGTGTAATTACTAATAAAACTGATATAAATCTAAGTAACCTTATAAAATTTGCTGATATCAGTCTTTCATTATAATCTTCAACAGTATCAAAAAATTCAACAAATAAAGCAGGGAGTGTTAATGAATGAGGAGTCCCATCTATAATAATAGCTATTCTACCTTCCATAATACTTGGTGCTATTCTATCCGGCCTCTCTGTGGTAAAGCACATAGGGAAAGGGCTGTAGGGATTTTCATCTATAAATTGCATTAATGCCCCTGAGCCAGTAATAGAATCTACATCTATCAAATTTATTCTTTCTCTTATCTCGTTTAAAGTATTAGTATTAACTAAATCTTTAATATAAACTAAGGCCAAATCCGTTTGTGACCGCCTTCCAACTACAAGTTTTTCAATGCAAAGGTTTGAATCTTTAATTTTCCTCCTAAGCAAACTTATATTAACTTCTAAGTTTTCCACAAAACCATCTCTGGATCCCCTTAGTGCGGTTTCATTATCTGGGTCAGAAATTCTCCTAATTTCGCCACCAGTGGTATCTATAATCACATACTCTTCTAGATTTTCAAGTACAAGTAACGTATTTCCATTTTTAACCTGTTTATAAACTTCTTCAATATTATTGTTAATAATGGAACAATCCGCAGTTATGTAATTACTACAAAGAAAACTGGCTGTGTCGCTATTTAGTAATATAGAACAGCGTAATTCAATCATTAGTGGATTAAGAATATCCCTATTAATAATAGTTTTGTCTACTAGACCATCAATATATATAATAGCACCTTGTATTGATGGATCTCTGCCAAGTGATATATACTTGAGTTTTATGGGAGCTGATGACCCCAAGGCAGTTATAATATTATTCATCTTAGTGTCAATGCTTTCATTTTTCATATATATCACCTCAATATAGTTTTTTATCACTTCTATACTGATATTATTTTGACCTCTTTTGTTGATAATATACAGAATTCATGGGATAAGTTGGTACGGATAGTAGAGTAACAAGAATTGGAAGTGAAATGTACAATCATTGTTGCTGATGGAAGTAATTTACATTTAAGTTTATAAACGGTTTATTAAAATCAAAAAACCACAGGTGAAATAAGGACAAAAGCATAAAATTTGTAGTACAATTAAAGTATATGAAATGTAAGGGGGAACTAAATAATGAAGTATAGAAATTTTGGTAATACAGGAGAAATGGTATCAACTCTAGGTTTTGGGTGTATGAGGTTACCAGAGGTGGAATTAAACGAAAAATGGTATATTGATGAAGATAAAGCCCTACCACTACTTTTTAAAGCTTATGAAAGTGGTATAAATTACTTTGATTCAGCTCCATATTACTGTCATAAAAACAGTGAATATGCTGTTGGTAAGGCTCTTAAAAGTGTAAGGGATAAGATTAAGCTAACAACAAAACTCCCTTTTGAAGATGTTAAAAAACCTTCTGATATGAGAAGAATTCTTGAGAACAGCTTAAAAAAAATGGACACTGACTACATAGACTTTTATCATTTTTGGGGACTAAACAAAGGTTCTCTTGATAATATTAAAAGCAATGACCTTTTTAATGAGGCGCGAAAAGCAAAAGAAGAAGGGCTGATAAAGCATTTGAGTTTTTCTTTCCATGATGAGCCTTCAAATATGATTGATATTATAGATGCTGGCGAAGGGATTTTTGAATCTGTTTTATGTCAATATAATCTTCTTGATAGGGCAAATGAATCTTCTATTGCCTATGCTAAGAAGAAGGGACTAGGAATAGCGGCTATGGGACCTGTCGCAGGGGGAAGACTTGCAGCACCTACGGAACTATTTAAGAAACTCACAGGGAAAGAATCCATAGCTACTTATGAACTTGCATTAAGATTTGTTTTAGGAAATGAGGATATAAGTATCGCTCTATCGGGAATGCAGAATATGGATATGCTAGAGAAAAATCTAGCTATAGCAAATGTTGATACTTATATGACTAAGTCAGAATGGGACAAGATTTCTATAGCAATGGAAGAAATTAAGAAGTTCTCAGAACTATACTGTACAGGTTGTAATTATTGTCAGCCATGTCCAGCGAATATAGATATTCCTAAGATTTTTAATATGTATACTTACCACAATGTTTATGGATTAACAGGAGCTGCTAAAAGTGAATTCGAAGAATATAAAAACAATCCTGACAAGGGTGCATTACCAGAGAGTTGTATAAATTGTGGTATGTGCGAGTCAAAATGTCCGCAACATCTTAAAATAAGAGATGAGTTAAAGAGAGTAGTTATGGTTTTAGAAGCTATAAAAGCAGAAAATTAACGGAGGAACATAACATGGAGAATTCTAGTATAAAAAAACTTATGAATGTGTTAAAGAAAAAAATCCATAACGGTAAAGATATTAAATATGCGGTACCTGAACTTTGGAACTGTTTCGGATATAATGGAGAAGAAAAAAAAGAATATGGAAATGGAGTTATATATGTCAATCCATATAAATTTTATTATGATTGTATACATGAATACATAATGAAAGATTATAACGACAAAATAGATTATAATAAATCATTATCTATAATTAAAAACGATTTTAAAAATGAATACGGATATTTGGGCGGAGATTGGAAAAAAAAAAGTTCCATTTATTCTATGCATATAAGAACATCTACTTCCTGGGATCATAATGGAAGTGGAGCTCTTGAGAATATAAATGGAGAAGGGTTTAAAGAAACGGGTACTTTTGTTAAAACATTGGCTTTACTTCCACTGCTAAAGAAGATGGGAATAGATACAATTTATTTGCTACCTATCTCAGAATATAGTAATAAGTTTAAAAAGGGTGGAATGGGATCTCCTTATGCCATAAAGAATTTCTTTAAAATTGACCATAATTTAAAGGATACTATGACAGGTAATGAATTTACCATAGAAGAGGAATTTAAGGCTTTTGTGGAAGCTTGCCATATTTTACGCATAAGGGTTATGATAGATGTTATTCCAAGAACAGCAGCTAGAAATAATGATCTTATATTGGAGCACCCTGATTGGTTTTATTGGATAAAAACATCAGATGTAGATAATTATTCGGCGCCATATGTTGAAGGGGTTGCGCCTGCTGATAAACCATCATATGATAATTTGGATTTGATATATAAATCTGAACAAGTATGGAATCATATAAAAAAATTCTGTGAATCACCAAATATAACGGATTCTGAAAAGTGGGAGTTATTAAAAAAATGTTGTGTACAAAATCCTGAATTAGATTTATTAGAGAAAATCGAGAAAGAATTTGGATTAACTACGGCACCTGCATTTGCTGATTGTTTAAATGATCCTCAGCCAGCTTGGAGTGATATTACATTTTTAAAATTGTATATGGATCACCCAAATGCAGCTAAGAGGTATGTTACGGATGAGGCACAAGCACCATACATTTTATTTGACACCATTAAAGGTGATTTATTTAAGGGAGATATAGAAAATACTGAACTTTGGAATATTATTTCCGGTATTATTCCATATTATCAAAATAGTTTTGGTATAGATGGAGCAAGAGTAGATATGGGACATGCACTACCTAGCGAATTAGTCCAAATGGTACTTCAGAAACCAAGAAAAATAGATAGCGATTTTTCGTTTATAGCTGAGGAACTTCTTGTAGAGGGAGCAGAGAAATCAAGAAATGCAGGCTATAATATGATTATAGGTTATGGATGGTGGTTGGAACCTAGAATATTTGAACATAAGACCCATGAATTCATGTACAATTCAATAAACTATAAGGCACCTGTATTTGCCTGTGCAGAAACTCCTGATACACCTAGAATTGCAGCAAGAGAGGGAGGTAGGATACTATCAAAATTGGTTACAGTTATGAATCAATTTATGCCTAATGCAGTCCCATTTATTAATTCAGGACTTGAATTATATGAAACTCAGCCCATGAATACAGGACTTGATTGTAGACATGACGAAAAATATAGGCTTTCACCAGAGGATGCTTATAATGGTAAATTGGCCTTTTTCGAAAAATATTCTCTACATTGGGATAATCCTTACAGATGGGATTTGCCAGATACACTTGAGATTGTTTCTAAAATTAGAGTGCAATTTAGTGATACCATAGCTAATACAGAGAACTATATTCCTGTAAATTTCGGCGAACCTGAAACACCGGCTATTGGGCTTGCATATGTTGTTGAAGGTAAAAGATGGAGACAAGGTGATAACGTAATTATGGCGGTATGTAATACTGATTTATATAATGAAAGAGAATTTACTTTAAATTTAGAAAATATAAGACAATATTCCGGAAATGTTTCAAAAAAAGCATGGCTAGCTTTTTCTCCAAACGAATGGAGCCATGATATATTTGATTTTGATGAAAATTATAATTTATATCTTAGATTTAAACCAGGGGAAGTTAAAATTATAATGATGTAATACTAAAGGTATGTTATAATTTTTATATACAGGAGATGAAAAAAATGAATACAAATATGGTAGTAGGAATATTATTACTTTTAGGTCCCACAGGTCTTTTTATATATTTTGATAAAAAGCTATTAATCAGTAAAAAAATACAAGCAAAGTTTAAGATAAAGACTTTTCTAGGCTTATATGCTTTTATAATAATAACATTAATACTTAGTGCGATTTTAGTGGCAGCCATAGCAATGATTTTTAGATTATCTAGTAGTTCTGCATATGTATTGCAAATTATGCTAATAGGAGCTCTTTTAGGGCTGTTTTCAAATATACAGAAAATAACTAGAAGTAAATCAAGGAAGTAATCTTCATATAAGATAAAAATAACCTTTAATTAATTTGAAAGGTTATTTTTATTTTTAGGATTAAATCACGTGATGAATTTTAACGACATTTCAGAAGGAAGGTCTCCCACTTCTATAAGTGGGAGCTATATGCTATAACAAATAAAAAACTTCAGTGGAAGTTTAAATCTCCTTCTGAAGTCGTTAATATTGCAGCTTCGCAGAAGATGATTTAACTATAGAGAGGAAGGATTTTAAATGTATAAATTAGTGTGTATTGATATGGATGGAACACTATTAAACAGTAAAAAGAAAATATCAAATGCCAACAGAGTTGCACTGAAAAAAGCTTATGATATGGGTGTACATATAGTAATAACAACAGGAAGAATATATATTAATGCAGCTTATTATTCTAATTTGGTTGGTGTAGATTCTCCCGTTATTGCAGCAAATGGAGGGATTATAAAAGAGGGAGATGAATTCATTTATAAACGAACCATGTCTAGAGAGGTTAATACTAAGATTCTTGAGATTTGTAATAAATACAAAGCTAATCCAAGATTTCATACTTCTAAAGACACATATGATGGGAAAAGTTTTTTTGATTATATGAATTTAATATTTTTATATGAATTTGTTTTAAAGATTAAATCAAAGGGATATAAAGTTAAACTACACCATATTAAAAATGCTAAGCAATGGGTGGATGTGTTTAAGACTGAGGAAAAAGAAATCATTAAATGTGATATTATTGATAGTGATATTGAAAAGATAAAGAAAATAAAAGAGGAATTAAAAAAAATTGAATATATTCAAGTGCTGGGGGCTGGGTTACACGGCGTTGAAGTTACCCATAAGAGCGTTTCTAAAGGTGCTGCTGTAAAATATTTAGCGCAGCGGTATAATATAAAAAAAGAAGAAATAATTACAATTGGAGACAATGAAAATGACATAGAAATGATCGAATATGGCGGCCTTGGCGTTGCTATGGGAAATGCAATCGAAAAACTTAAAGATAGTGCAGATTATATTGCAGCTACAAATGATGAAGATGGAGTAGCTAAAGTTATTAATGAGTTTATAGTGAATAGGGGAAAATAAGATTTAATTATTAACCGATGGGGGTGTTTTTATCCTTCGTCGGTTATTATTTTATATTGGAGTAAATATCATTCTATTAACAGATGTGACGACAAAGCTATTTGCTACTGCGAAGTATCGGTTACATTGAGAACTAAAATAAATATACATGTAAATGCATATTTATTCATTGGAATTTTATTGATTATTAATCAAAGTGTGACTGATTTAAAATACCCGTTATTAAAGAATAGCCACAATAAAAGCTTTATAGATATATTTAAATTAATAAATATTTAATAAACATTATAAAAAGGTATTGACTATTGTATTTAAATACAATACAATGTATACAAATAAATTATTATTCTATTAATTCAAGGAGGCAATATAAATGTCAAATACACAATTATTTAAGTCTGAAAACGAATTAGTATGTTTTATTTCTGAATATATAATCAAACATGAAGATACTATAGCAATTATAAAAAATGAATTGAGAAAAGACGTAATTAAGTCTTTGTTAATAAATGAAGATTTTAATGCATTTAAAGATGTATCTGATTCAGAAGAAAATGTTCTATTTTTAATCAAAACTGGTGATAAGGAAGAAAAGAATTTAAGTCTTAAGGTTTGCGGGGCACATAATAAGCATACTAAAGCTTTTAAGATGGTTGACATTGATAATATATTGCTTGTAGATGGTTTAATTACTGAGGATGAAGCTAAGAGTATAACTTACAATAAAGAAATCACTAAGATGAAATTACAATTACAATAAAATTTCGTCTGTTTTCTACAAAAGAGGCCACCCTATAACAAATTAGACTGTTAAAGGAGGGGCCTCTTTTGTTGTGTAGTTATGTTTTTATAAAGAAATATGTAATTAGAGTTTACAAAAGATTAATTTATTTTGATAAAACGTTTACAAGGGAAAAGAAAAGTGGTAAAATTAATCAATGTTAATAATTGTTATATTAACTAATGATTTAAGTGAAAGGGGGACAAGCTCATGAATTTAATAGATAATTTTATATGTGTCTTACCAAGTATTTGTTTAATTACAGATGACCCGTATCGCGTTAAAATGATTGCAGCTCATTATTTGGACAATGTAGAAATATTTACTGAAACACGAGGACAAGTGGGGCTTATGGGTAAATTTAACAATATTCCTTTAATTGTTATGTCAGTTGGAATTGGTATAACATCAACAATGGCTTATTTAACTGAACTTTGCTCAAAAACTCAAATTAAGCGCATCGTTTATTTTGGTGATTGTATTACACATGATTCTAGCTTGCCTGTGGAAGCCATAACATATATAAGCAAAGCATACGAAAATGACCAATGTTATTCTGTATCTAAAAATTTGTTTGAATATGCACAAATGGTAATGAGGGAAAATAATATCAATGCACAAGCTTGTGATACAACCACTAATGATAATTATTTTATAGAAAAAAAGTATATTATAAATCAAAAATCGAAAGTTTTGGATTTTACAACATCTGCCATATACAGACTCAATGGAAGTGATACAGATATCGAAACGCTATCTATACTTAATGTTTGTGGAAGCGTTACCACAAATAAAAAGATAGATGAAGCGGTAAGACAAAGTGGTTGCCATTCGGCCATAATGTTAGCGCTTCATACAGTAACTTTTAAAACTATTTAAAAATACTAAGGTGTTTAAGTTAATTAATACAAAAATGCTATTATCCTTCTTTGTGGATAATCTTTTATGGAGTTATAGTTGTTTTTTCACACTGGAGGAAAATATAAAAGCCAACCGGTAAAAAAGGTAGGCTAATCAATGGTTGTGTAATTTCACAATCAACTAATAATATATTTTAAAAGGGGATGCAAAAATGAAAAAAACAAAGAAAGCACGGTTCATATCAATAATATTATCAAGTTTATTAGTGATAAACACACTAATAACGTCGCCAGTGCTAGCGGCTATGTCTGTTAATGATGGAATTAATCCACCACAATCAATAGCAGGTAAAACAGAAATTGTAACTTGGAACTTCGGTTCTATACCTGATGTTACTAATGGAGATATTGCGGCAACAAGTGGTTATTATAACGACGCCACGAGTTTGTTACAATTGTACCAAGGGGATATTCCTACAAAAATAACCACTGATTTTGGATACAGTACTTCTTCTTTAAAAAATATTGGATTTCAAAAGCCTAGTTATTGGAGTTTTACAACATCAACGAAAGGATTTAATGATTTATCCTTTAATTTTGCTATGTATTCAGCTAAGTCAGGTCCGCGGGATTTTAATACAGAGTGGAGTGAAAATGGTATAGACTGGCAGTTATTTGGAAATTTAAATGATACCCAATTTTCAGTTAAAAACCCAGTTGCTACAACTGCAAATTATGGAATGAAATTACCAACTGCGGCTGAAAATAAGGATATAATTTATATTAGAATAATTAAAAAATCTGAATTCCAAACAAATGGATCAACAATGACGACTGCAAGTAGTAATATTGGTAACAATATTAACGCCATTCAACTTTATGGTGCAAAAGATCCATTATACACAACAAAAACAGTTGCTGGGACGACCGCTGCTATTCCAGCTAAGACTAATGGAATTTTAGATGTTACTCCTATAACTTTAAATTGTGCAGATGAAGACGCACAAATTTATTACACAACAGATGGTACTACTCCAGCTACAACAGTGGTTGGTTCTACAAAATTGTACACTGCACCTTTCACAGCACTTTCTGAAGGTGGGTTTAAAGGTACAGATCCATTTGTGGTTAAAGCTGTAGCTAAATCTGGCACACTTTTATCCAGCGATGAAGTTGTATTATCCTTTGAACAACAAATTATCACATCTAATGCAGATGCAAAAAAACTTACTGCTGGTACTTATGCATGGGTAAAAGGTACTGGTACTTACTTAAACGGAAATGCTAGTTTATATATTCAAGATGGTATGAATGCTTACAGTGGTCTATTAATTTTTAAATATGGAGCAGACATCTCCTCTTATGTAGACAAAGAAATATATGTTTATGGTAAGGCTTCAATTTATAAAGGCTTGATGGAAATTGTTCCAGATGCTGTTGACGAAATAAATGTAGTTGTGTGTAACGATAGCCCAACTCTTCCAACACCTACAAAAATTATGTTTAACCAACTTTCAAATAGAGCATATGAGGGAATGCTGGTTGCTTTCGACACAGTAAAACTTGATACTGTTTCAGAAACAAATGTTGGAGGTCTTTATAATCACATAGTTAGCCAAGCGGGTATAGCATTTCCATTGCGTGCAAATGCTATAGAACCATCTATTGGCATAACTGGAAGTTATGTGAACATTACAAAAGTGATTGCAAGTTATTTCAACGGAGTTCAGTTAATTTCTACAGATCCAGCGAATTTAGTATCTGCACCTACACCAACCGTTGAGTTCATAACTTCTACTGAAGCTACGGGAACAACAGTACCATTAAATTCTAGTGTTACACTTGCAACGACAACAACAGGCGCAACAATAACTTATTCATTAAATGGTGGTGCGTTAGTAACAAGCACAGGTAATTCAGCAGATGTTAATATTGATGCTTTACCCGCAACCATTACAGCAACTGCTACAGATGGAACATATACAACAGCAACTCAAACTTTCACATATACACAAAGTCAAGTTGCAAACGTATCAGCAACTCCAGGAACTGGTGCAGTTTTTGCAGAAACACCTATAGTGTTATCATCAACAACACAAAATTCAAAAATGGTTTATTCACTATATAAAAATTCTTATTCAGAATCTGACGGTACTTTGGTAGGAACTGTTGACCAACCATATATAGATCCTATTACATTTGATGCTTCTTGTTTTCCTGTAAGAATAGAGGCTAAAGCAACGCTAGAAAACTTCATCGATAGTAATATTTCAACATTCACATACACTGCTAAAAAAGCAGTTGGTGGTGAAAAGAACTACTACGGAGAAATTCACGCACATACAGCGGAAAACTCAGATGGTCAAGGAACTTTGGCAGAAGCAAATGCTTATGCAAGAGACCAAGGTAAGTTAGATTTCTTTATCTTAACAGACCATTCAAATTCTTTCGATAAAGCTCTAGCTACAGATACTGTTGCTACAATTAACAATTTAAATAATTACAATTTAGAAAATCAACAATGGATAAATGGTAAACAGGAAGCAGTTGCTGCAACGACACCTACTTTCCTTGCTGACTATGGCTATGAGATGACATGGTCTGGTGGCCCGGGACATATGAATACATTTAACACAACAGGTTTTGTCAGCCGTAATAACGCAGTACTTAATAGCAAACTAGGTAATGCCGGACTGCAAGCTTATTATGAATTATTAAAAAACACCCCAGGTTCAATTTCACAATTCAATCACCCTGGTAATACTTTTGGAAACTTTTCGGATTTTGGATATTATGATCCCAATATAGATGACAAAGTTAATCTTGTAGAAGTAGGGAATGGAGAAGGGGCTGTTGGATCTGGTGGATACTTTCCATCTTATGACCAATATATTTTGGCACTAGACAAAGGGTGGCACTTAGCTCCAACTAACAATGGGGACAATCACAAAAAAGCTTGGGGAACCTCTAACACTTGTGCAACGGTTGTTTACACAAATGATTATACAATGAGTGGAATCTATCAAGCAATGCGCGACCGTTCAGTATGGGCAACAGAAAATAGAGATTTGGATGTTGCTTATAAGTTGAATGATGGCACAAAAGATTATAGCATGGGTTCTATTTTACAGGATGCACCTGCTACAGCAAACATTACAGTAACCGTTAAAAACAAAAATGTAGACACAGAGACTAGTAATATTGCTTCAATAGAACTACTAAGCAATGGCGGAAAAGTTGTGAATAAAAAAACATACGCTGCTGGTGAAAGTGATGTTACTTACACATATGAAATGACAGCACCTGCTAAGGGATATTACTTAGCAAGAATTACAGACAATAAAGGGTCTATTGCAATTACTGCACCAATTTGGTTCGGTTCTGCTCCAAAGGTTGGAATAACTTCAGTTGTTAACAGTGCAGTAATGCCTGCTACTACTGAAACATTAACATTAACAACAACTTTTTTTAACAATGAAAGTATAGCGACTAATCTTAAATCTATATCATACACTGTAGATGGAGATGCTACGGCTAATCAAAGTTATACTCCTAGTACAAGCATTGCAGCACTTGGTGGCACTACTCATGTATTTAATTATACACCAATAACACCAGGAACTAAAACTGTAGCTATCAGTGCAGTAATTACAGTTAACGGTGTAGATGTTACTCTTACAACTAAAAGCGTTATGAAAGTTGTAGATATTGATAAGGTATTGTTTGTAGGATTAGATGCATCTCATGGCAATGAATATGTAAATGGAGGCAAGTATCCAAATTCTATGGGTAATATGATAACACTTTCAGGAGCTAATGAATTAAGAGTGGTGCAGCTTAATACCTCACAAGAGTTGATTAATGCTTGTAGCAATCCGAAATTTAAAATGATGATTTTGAATGCTCCAACAAGAAATAATGTTGCACCATGGCCAATTCCAACAAATTACACGGTTGATGAAACAGCAGCAATAAAGGCTTTTTCTGAAAATGGAAACACACTTGTAGTTGGTACGATTTCAGACCTTTTAGAGACTACAAACAATGATGAAACATCACCTAAAAAGCATATGGCTGAATTACAAAATTACATCTTAGCTGAATTAGGGTCCACTTTACGTGTAAGTGACGACCAAGTTATAGATGAGGTAACAAATGGAGGACAACCATACAGATTATATCCTACAGAGTTTAATTTGGATAACCCTTTAATGCAGGGCGTTGTAGATGGACAAACATACAGCCAATATAAAGGCTCTACAATTCATGCAGTAGATAAGGTGACTGGGGAGAGAACGACTACGCTACCTTCAACAGTTAGTCCACTTGTTTATGGTCTCCCTACCACTTATTCGGCAGAAATGGACAATGACAACTTTGGATATGGTACGGCAAAAAGTGAGTTTCCTTTTGTTAGCGCTGTTGTAGCTGTTGGAACAAAAACTGAAACCTATAAATCAGATAAAGGAATGAACAATCCTGATTTATACATTCCTAAATATGTTAATCCAAATAGTACCATTGCAACAAATCCAGAAGAAAAATTAATTGCAGCATCTGAAAATGTGCTTCATTCAAATGGTAAATCTTCTTTAGTCGTTGTTGCAGGTGGATCATTCATGAGTAACTTTGAAATACAAGCGACTATGGAAAATTCAGGATCATTACAATATGTTAATTTCAATATTATGGATAATCTTTTCAAAACGGTAAATCCAATAACAGTAACAAGTATTGCTGATGCTAAAGAATTAGCTGATGGAACAGAGGTTATAATTGAAGCAATTGCCACTAGTGGCGTTAATACTCAAAATATTGATGCAAATACAAACAAAGGTTTCTTCGACTGTATCTATGCACAAGATGCAACAGGCGGTATTAATTTGTTCCCAGTTGCTACTGGCATAAACGTAGGACAAAAAGCAAGATTTTACGGTAAAGTTTCACATTATGAAGGTGAAATTCAATTAGCAGTTAGCAAATTTACTATTATAGATGAAAATATTAATAAATTTGCGCCTACCACTTTAGCTACAAAGGCTTCAATGCTAGCATCAAACACTGGACTTTTAGTGAAAACAGAAGGTGTTGTGTCAGATATTAGCAAAGATACTGATGGAACCATAAATCAATTTACAATCAATGATGGAACTGGCCCTGCCATTGTATTCATCAATGGGTACATTACAAAGGGAATAACACTTCCGTTTATTAAAGACGGCGCAACAGTTTCCGTTGTAGGACTTGCCTCTATCGGTAGTGTTATAGGTGGTAATTTGCCAAGAATTAGAGTTAAGGATCGTGCTGAGATAGTTAGTATAGCTGCACCAGTAGTAGTTCCTCCAGTAGTAGATCCACCAGCTGTTATCGTTCCAGAACCTACTATAAAGAGATTAGCTGGACCTAACAGAATAGAAACTTCTATAGCTATAGCTAAAGAACTATATGCTGATAAAGCACCAGATGCAGTAGTACTTGCTACAGCAAATGATTTTCCTGATGCCTTAGCTGCTTCAGGACTCGCTTATAAACAAAATGCACCACTCTTATTAGTTAATACAAATGTTAATAACAGCAAAAACGTATTAGAGTATATTACTACAAACTTAAGTAAAAATAAAAACATCTATATAATAGGTGGTATTGGTGTAATTAGCAATGAGATTTCAGATTATTTAACGGCACAAGGATATAACTTAATTAGACTTGGCGGTAAGGATCGTTATGAAACAAATCATAAAATCGTTGATTATCTAAATGTATCTAAAGGTACAAGTGTCGTTATCGCTACAGGAAGTGATTTTGCAGATGCACTAAGTATATCAAGTATAGCTGGTATAAAAGGCTTCCCAGTATTATTAAATGGTAAAGATAATTTATCAGCTAATGTTAAAAAAGACATAACTAATATACAACCAACAACTGTCTATTTAATAGGTGGAACAGGGGTGCTCAGCGCTAATATAGAAGCACAAATTAAAGAATTAAACGGGAATATAACTATAGTAAGGTTAGGTGGAGATAATAGATATGAAACTTCCATGAAAATAATGGAGTATTTTAATCTAAATGCAACCACAGTAGCTGTAGCTACAGGATTAAATTTCCCAGATGCTTTAAGTGGATCAGTATTAGCTGCAAGAAAAAATTCCGCTGTACTACTTGTAAATAATAAGGATATCAGTAGACAGAAAGCATTAATAGCTAAACAAAATATAACAAATGTAATAGTATTAGGTGGAGAGGGCGTAATAAGTAATGATATCGTAACTTCATTAAAACAAAAATAAAATTAATAAAAGTATTGGGGTAAATAAAAAGGAGCTAACTAGAAGTTAGCTCCTTTTCCTGTTGAAAAATAATTATTTAATATCAACAACAGTATTTTTATCTACGATGTTCCACCAAGTGTTGCCAGGATTCAATGGTAATTCATTCCCTGCGTCATCAGTTAAAAGCGTCTTGGATTTGGCATCTTTTTTACTCCAGTGCATTTTAACAAATTTGCCACTACTAATAACATAACCATTACCGCTGCCTACAATAGCAATGTCTAAATGAAGTCCATCTGCTTGTAGTTTAATGGAAGTGAATTGTACCACTATATTTTTAGTAGATAAGGGGAGGTTATCTTCTTTATTAACTGCAGACTTTTCATCCATGCTTTTAAGGTAAACCCCATCTTTATAAGTGTATCTAGTGTTGTAGGCCTTGCTTATTTTTAAAAATATATCTGTAGCATTCGAAAATTTATCGCTATCCCAATAGCTCTTGTCAAATTTCAACTTTACAGTAGGCGCCTTTACATAATTCTTTGTTTTAATAAGCTTGTTTAATTTTTCTGAAGAAGTATAAAGATTATGAGGAGCTTTCCTTACTTTATCTCTCCAATAAGTAGAACCATAGGCGAATTCATTCATACTCATTAAGTTTTCATTTTGTATTTGAGTAATAGCCTCTGCACTACCCCCACAATGAGCAAAGGGTAGGTTATATTCTTTGGCAATATCTAAGAAATAAGGACGTGCACTTCTAATGGGTCCAATCTTCTGCGCATTGTTCTTTTGGAATACTGCAATGAATCTAGGTATGCCACCTTCAGCTACAGTTTCATAAACAATATCTGCAGCATTTAAACCTGATTGAGGTCTTGCAGCTACTAAGTTTTCTACTATGGCAAGTACAGCTATATTATCTAGTGATGCTTTTTCTACTGCTTCGCCCGTGTAGGGGGAAAAGTATTTTGGAGGGGTTTCCACAGGTTCGGGAACAGGAACTTTTGTTTCGACAGGTTTTGGCTTACTTGGAGTAATAGTAGCTTCAGGTTTTTTGCTACATCCAACAGCAATAAAACTAACTAAAATAAATATATATAATAGTAGCTTAGATTTATTTTTCAAATGAAACATCTCCTTAATAATAGAAAATAAATTAATTGCTGCTTTATTTTAAAGTTTCCCAGCCATCTGCGCTAAGACTTCTGCTGATCTATTTAGTTCTTTTACAGCTTGCACGATTTGCATTAGTGATTGTTCTTGTTTCTGTGATGAATTCATAGAAATTTCAATGTTATTTTCCACTCTTTTAACAGAATCTTTAATACTACCTAGTATATCATTAATTTGTGTTATAGAGGTAGAACTTGATACTGACAACTTTCTTATTTCTGATGCAACAACAGAAAAGCCTTTTCCTGCATCCCCAGCTCTTGAGGCCTCAATTGCAGCATTTAAACCAAGAAGATTTGTCTGTTTTGCTATATTATTTATAAAAGAGATAATCTTATCGGTATTGTCACATTCTTTTGAGGTAACGCCTACTTCACAGACTACCTTACTATTTGTCTCGTTAATACTTTTTATATCTGCATCAATTTCGTTAGCAACCTTTAATATAGATTCTGTTACTTTTGATAAATCCGTAGACATTTTAGTTATCTTGACACTAGTTTCTAAATTTCTGCCATAGGATACAGCACCAACTACTTTCCCATTTTCATCCTTTATGGGGATTGCGACTACTCTAATACTTATTCCTCCATTGTACGCATCAACATTAAACATTTTTACTTTTCCAGTATCCATTGCATCTCTTAATGCCTCTCCTTTTGGGATTACTTTTCCTACCTGCGAGTATGCAGACATGTTCTTACTTTCAACGAATTTTATGAATTTTTCTCTATCGGTTAATGTAAATGAAATTTCATCCTCAAAAAACAAGGGTAACTGATCAAGAATATTCTCGAAACTTTTGATTAAGATATGGTTATCATTTTTCACAGTATTGTTTATCACGACGCGCCCCCTAAAAATAGTTTTGCTATCTTTTTTTGCTATTTTTTCTGTTATCTTTTTTTTTGTTACCTTATATTTTATTCTACAAAAAGTCAAAAAATCCTTCATAAAAAGCAATATACTATAAAAATAACCATAAAATATTTATTAATCTAGATACAAAAAATAATTCGTTAAGAATATAGTAATAGTTATTGTAACAAAACAATATAAACAGAATATTATAAGAGTGAAATATTGTTTTGGAGGTACTTATGTACGACAGCCCTTGTAATAATTGTGAGAATTTTGAACACTGCAGACCAATGATAGATATGCCTATGATGAATATGCCCATGGAAAATATGTCTATGATGAAGGAAGATGATAACGAAGATTTAAAAATGTTATACCCTGAAATGCATATAAAGATCTTTCCTATGGTAGCGCATCATTGTGATATGATTGTTGCTAACTTTGGAACAATGTATTGTCCTAGTAAAATTCATATAG
Source organism: Clostridium sp. (assembly GCF_050717635.1). Lineage (GTDB taxonomy): Bacteria > Bacillota > Clostridia > Clostridiales > Clostridiaceae > Clostridium_AD. Next base: position 334,990 of record NZ_JBOITO010000036.1, on the reverse strand, counting down.
ACCATATTAGTGAAGAGATATGTGATAAGTATGAAAAATATTATAGGGTTAATTTTGATGATGATAATTCAGATGAGGATTATGATATGAGACAAAGGAGACGACGACGCCCTGGCAGAAGAAATACAATTAAAGATTTAGTTAAAATATTACTTATTGGTGAGTTAATAGGAAGACGGCGTGGTGCGCCATTATATTATAATTATTAAAACCGTAACTTCGTGAATATTGACATGTGTGATAAATTTCTTCAGGCTAGTAGCCTGAAGAAATTTTTATTAAAATATCTTTACTTAAATACTGGAAAAGTTTAAAATTAATATTGAATAACTTTAAATTATTATTTGAGGATGGGGGGCATAAAAATTGAATTCAATATTAAAAGACATACAAGAAGCAGTAATTAAATATGCGAATATTATATCCCAGATTCTTCAAGTAGAAGTAGAGATAGTAGATGACAATTTAACTAGAATAGCAGGCACGGGTATTTATAAAGATAAGATAGATGTAGATATATCAGAAGAGGGATATGTTTATAAAAAAGTTTTAAAATCTGGAAAGTCCCAAATTATATATGAACCGGGGAAGGATATAATTTGTATACCTTGCCCCAAGAGAGGCCTATGTGATGAAAAATTAGAAATGAGTACACCAATAAAATTGACTGAGAAGACTATAGGAGTTATTGGGTTAATATGCATTAACAATAATCAGAAGGAACATCTACTGGCAAGTTTTGATGTGTATATGACTTTCCTACAACAAATCTCTGAGTTTATAAGCAGTGCTGCAAATGAAAAAAGAGAAATAATTAAAACACAAACCTTGCTAAAACTTCTAAATTTTGTTGTTGATAAAACAGAGCAAGGAGTAATTATATTAAACAAGAGCAATTGTATTACCCATATAAATGAAAAGGGACTTATGGAACTAAATTTAAGTGGTGATTTTAGGAATCACGAAGTAAAGATTAAAATAAGCAGTGATAATGTATTTGATCTTCAGGAATACAAATTAATGCTTGATAAAGAGGTTTTCTTTGTTGTTGGAAGCATACATCCTATAGAATTTAATGAAGAACAATATGATAGGATTATTTTCTTTCAGGATGCAAAAAAATTTAAAGAGAAATTATCAAATTTTACTACTATTAATAAAGTTATAAAAAGTAAGGATATTTTGGGTAAATCAAAACAAATTCAAAAGCTAAAACAAAATGTAAAGAAAATTGCTATCTCTACCTCTACAGTTCTTATAACTGGAGAAAGTGGTACTGGAAAAGAAATGTTTGCAAGAGCTATACATAATGAAAGTAACAGAAATGACAAGCCTTTTATCGCTATAAATTGTGGAGCTATTCCAGATATGCTTCTTGAAAGTGAACTTTTTGGATATTCAAAAGGCGCTTTTACAGGTGCAGATCCTATGGGTAAGATAGGCAAGTTTGAATTTGCTAATAAAGGGACAATACTCTTAGATGAAATAGGGGATATGCCTCTTTATCTTCAGACTAAACTTTTAAGAGTTTTGCAGGAGAGAAGTATTACAAGAATAGGCTCAAATAAGACAATTGATGTTGATGTTAGGGTGGTTGCCACAACAAATAAAGATTTAGTGAAAGCAATAAAAGAAAATAAATTTAGGGAGGATTTATATTATAGAATAAATGTAATACCTCTTGATATACCTCCTTTAAGAGAAAGAAAAGAAGATATAAAATTACTTATAGAAGCTTTTATTGAAAAATATTGTAAATTATTCAATAAGAATTTTTTGAATATGAAATTAGAAAATGCCACAGAGCAAATACTTTTTAACTACAAATGGCCAGGGAATGTGAGGGAATTAGAAAATACTGTGGAATATATTATTAATATGGTGGGTACTGATGGTATAATTACAAAAGAAATTTTACCGCAAAATATTTTCCAAAATGAAACTGGTATTTTAGATAATAGGGATGAGATATTTACATTGAAGGCATTGGAAAAAAATGCAATAGAAAATGCTATAGAAAGATATGGAAGCACAACCCAGGGAAAAAAAACTGCAGCGGGGAAACTTGGGATAGGTATAGCAACACTATATAGAAAAATTGAAGAATATAATTTATCAAAATGATAATTTGCGGTAGATTAACAAATTTAATAGTTGAAAATTCAGACTAATTACTAATATCATAATGATAAAAATTATCATTATGATATTTTTCTTGTATGTTTCTATAATAATAGACTGGCAAACCATTGATATCAGCTATTATGTTTTAAAGAATTTTGGCATAATTATTGCTAGATATGTAAACAAATCGAAAGTAGAGGTGAATCAGAGAAGTAGTAAATTCATGAAAAAAACAATTAATATACACCCAGAGGAGGGTTTTAAGTGCACAAATTAATAGATCTAACAATCAATGAGCAGCAACTTAAAAAAACTGTAGAGAGTGCTAAAGAAAGAAATGTTATTATTCCAACAATAGCTCAAATGAAGGACCCAAACAAGATACCGGAAGAAATTAAAGAAAAATTGAAATCAACTGGTTTATGGGATATTGATCCCGTTAATTTATTTAGAATTTCATGGAAAAATCAACCAGTAGAGACTGGCGGATTATACAATGAGTTACCAAACTATATAGAAATTCCTTCTGAAATATCAGGTGTTAAGGCAAGGATTTTTGCAATGGTTGGAAAGTATTTTCCTGTTGGATGTCATAAGGTTGGAGCAAGTTTTGCCTGCCTAGTTCCACGCCTAGTTACAGGTCAATTTGATCCTACATTCCATGAAGCAGTTTGGCCATCAACAGGTAATTACTGCCGTGGTGGTGCATATAACTCTGCATTGCTTGGATGCAAGGCTGTTGCCATATTACCTGAGAACATGAGTAAAGAGCGTTTTGATTGGCTATCAAAAGTAGCTGGGGAAGTTATTGCAACTCCTGGTTGTGAAAGTAATGTAAAAGAAATTTATGATAAAACATGGGAACTAAAAGAAACTAGAGATAATGTTGTAATATTTAACCAATTTGGAGAACTTGGTAATCATTTATGGCATTATGAAGTAACTGGTAATGCAATGAATGACATTGTTAAAGCAGAAGTTGGTCCAAAGGGGAAACTTGCTGGTGTATGCTTAACATCAGGTTCTGCCGGTACACTTGGAAGTGCGGATTTTCTAAAAGATCAATACCCAAATGCTAAAATTGCGGTTGGTGAAGCACTTCAATGCCCGACTTTACTTAATAATGGATTTGGTGATCATAGAATTGAAGGCATTGGTGATAAACATATTCCATGGATTCATAATGTTAAAAATACAGATATGGTTGTTGCTATTGATGATAATGATGCTTTGGCAATGTTTAGGCTCTTTAATGAACCAGCTGGACAAGAATATTTAAAAGAGCAGGGCATTTCAGAAGATCTTATACAAAAACTATCATATGTTGGTATCTCTGGTGCAGCAAATATCCTAACATGTATTAAATTTGCTAAATACTATGAGTTAACAGAAAATGATATGGTAATGACTGTTCTTACTGATTCTGCAGAAATGTATGGATCAAGACTAGAGGAAATGAAAACAGAAAGAAAAAGAGAATATACTGGAGTAGATGCTGCCGTTGACCATAACAGAAGTGTTTTAGGGCTTAGAACTGATAGTATGGAAGAGTTAACATACCAAAGTAAAAAAAGAATTCACAATCTTAAGTACTACACTTGGATTGAACAACAAAAGTATGATTTGGATGAATTAAATGCACAATGGTATGATTATGATAATTATTGGGGAAGATTACATCAGATGGCACCAGAACTGGATAAACTTATTATGAATTTCAATGAAAGAACTGGGATTTTAAAGTAAAACTAATCCAGGAAAATACAAGCTACTGCATAGGTGCAATAGCTTGTATTTTTTTATGGTTAAAAATTCAACCCAAATTGGATGACGAAAAAATGTCTTATAATGTATTGATTAAAAAATAAAATACTATACTATTAATGCAATAAAGTAACGATAGTACAAAAAACTCGAAAAATAGGCGGATATAATGCAGTAAAATGTTGGTATTTATGCCATGTAAAAATGTCTAATTCAGTTATTATTAATAGTATAAGGTGAAGTAGTAGTTCGAGGTGGCAATATATTGTTAATGCAAACGTTTCACAATATATTGCTGAGTAAAGTTAAGTTCTAAGGGAATTAAAGTTGCATAAAACTCTGCAGAGAAATTTCTAATGAATATGATAGGAAAAGAGGGGGTAGCAGTAATCGCAGGTTCCGATAATCCTTAAGGACCAACAGTTATTAAATGCGTAGCTAATCTGAAAGGCTTTATTTAAATGAAGTCTTTTGGAAAAACAACAAAAATATTGGAGGTAATATTATGTCAGAAGCAGTAGCAGTAACTAATACAACTGCAGTCGTTGCTAAAAAAAAGTTATTATCAGGATTTTTTAGAAAAGGAATTGCAATTGGTTTATTCTCAGGAGTTTCATATGGAATATTTGCAGCATTTTTGGCGTTAGCTATGTCAAAGGGGATTTGGAGCGATTGGTATGGTGCAAATACAGCTGGTTTATCTGCATTTGCGGTTATATATGTACTTGGTGCACTTGGTTGTGGCGTAAATGATACTTTAAGTGCAGTTTGGGCATTAGGTATGGCAGGTGTTAGAGGCAAACTTGGGGATTTCTTTAGAACTCTTAATACTAAACCGGGCCGCATGATTATGCTAGCCGCACTTATGGGAGGACCTATTGCCAATTCAGCTTTTGTTATTGGTCTTGCAACGGCTGGTTCAATAATTGTTCCAATTTCTGCCCTTTGCCCAGCTATTGGCGCTATTTTAGGCAGAGTTTTATACAAACAAGCATTAACAAAACGTATGACTTTAGGTATTGTTATCTGTGTTTCTGCAAGTGCTTTGATTGGGTTTTCAAGTATTACTGGAGGTGCACAAGAAGGTGTAGTGATAGGTATTATAGCTGCCTTTGTTGCTGCTATTGGATGGGGTATTGAAGGTTGTATAGCTGGTTATAGTACATCAATGGTAGATTCAGAGATTGGTATTGCTATTCGTCAGACAACATCAGGCCTTGCAAATTTAATTATATTTATTCCTATCATAGCTATAATAGGAGGTAACGCAGGTCTTTCATTCCAGGTTATTGGTCAAGCATTTACAAGCGGTCCTGCTATGATTTGGTTTACTGTTAGTGGTCTTTGTGCTTATCTTTCATTTATGACATGGTATAAGGGTTCTAGTATGACTGGTGTTGCGCTTGGTATGGCAACTAATGGCACGTACTCTTTCTTCGGACCGTTATTCTGCTGGTTAATACTTGGCGTGGGCTTCGGAATAGAAGGGTGGTCACTCACTCCAATATCTTGGTTTTCTGCTGTATTAATGGCAATTGGTATCTTAATAATAGCAATGAATCCATTGGATTTATTAAAAAAAGGGGAGGCGTAATTGTATGAAACCACTTAATTTTGCTATTTTAAAACATTTTACAAAAGTTAAGGGAGCATGTGCAGACGACGTTATTGAAGCTCTAAAAGGTCAATATAGTAACTTCAAAGCTTTTGATAAAAATTCTATTATCTCAGCTTTAATGACAGCTGAAGCTAATGGTCTTATTGAAGAAAAAAGTTGTGATATGGACAAGTCAGGTAATTTAAGGATTTACTATTATGCAAATGATGAAAACGCAGCTACAATTAATAATTATATTAAGGATTAGCTCTATTTTCACAGGGTATCTTGCACTATTAGTGCAAGAAAGTAACGATAGTACAAAAACTTCTGAAAATTGGTGGATATAATACTGTAAGATAGCGTACTTTATGCAATGAAAGAACGCCTCTTTCAGTTATTATTAACATAAAATCACATAGTAGTTTTAGTCTTAAGAAAACGTTTTACAATGTATTGCTTAAGTAAAGTTGAATTCTAATGGAATTAAGGTTGCATAAAACTCTGCAAAGAAATTCTAATGAGTATGTATTTAAAAACATCCGCGAAAACAATATAAAAGGAGGAATATGTAGTGAGGTATTATGGAGAAGAAGCGTTAGGGGTTATTGAAACATTAGGAATGGTTCCTGCAATTGAAGCGGCAGATAAAATGCTGAAGGCTGCTAATGTTGAACTGGTAGCATATGAAAACATAGGTTCCACTCTTGTCACAGTTATGGTAAAGGGTGATGTTGGTGCCGTTAAGGCATCCGTGGAAGCGGGAGCTGTAGCAGCTGCTGCAGTAGGTACATTAACAGCACAAAATGTTATGCCACGTCCAATTAAAGACATTGGAGACATTGTTTCAGTATATCAATTAGCTGATACAGATGAAGTAGCATCAAAGGGTAAATATAGAGCTTTAGGATTAATAGAAACTTTTGGTATAGTTTTTGCTTTAGAGGCTGCAGATGCAATGTGCAAAGCTGCAGATGTTGAATTGATTGGTTTCGAAAATGTAGCTTCTGGCTATATTTCTGTATTGGTTCGTGGAGATGTAGGAGCATGCAAAGCATCCGTAGAGACTGGTATACAAGCTGTAACAGATATGGGTGCTGAAGTTTATAGCTCAGTTGTTATTGCAAGTCCACATCAAGAACTTGAAAAAATTATTGGACTTTATTCACTTGAAACTTTAAATCCTTAATATGTGTGTGATGTATCAGCACATAGTTAATGAAAATGAAAAGAGGCGTCAGGAATGAATATTATTGACAATGATTTGATCTCCATCCAAGAATCTCGAATTATTGCGGAAAATGCCGGTGAAGCACAAAAACTGCTAGCAACTTTTCCGCAAGAAAAACTAGATGAGATTGTTGAGCGGATGGCAGAAGAAATCGGTAAGTATGCCCGTGAACTTGCCATCATGTCATGTGAGGAAACTGATTATGGCAAATGGCAGGATAAATATATCAAAAATCGATTTGCCACCGAGCATTTACTCAATAAACTTCGTGGAATGCGTTGTGTAGGTATTATTAATGAGGACATTAAAAACAAAACCATGGATGTAGGTGTACCTGTGGGTGTAATTATTGCACTTTGTCCTGCAACAAGCCCTGTTTCCACTACTATCTACAAGGCATTAATTGCAATCAAGTCCGGCAATGCGATTATCTTTTCTCCGCATCCTAGAGCGAAGAAAACAATTTGCAAGGCGCTTGACATTATGATTCTTGTAGCTGAAAAATTTGGTCTTCCAGAAGGAGCGCTTACATATTTACGTACTGTGACGACTTCTGGGACAATCCAGTTAATGAACCATAAGGCGACCTCTTTGATTATGAATACAGGTGTACCAGGAATGCTTAATGAATCATATAAATCTGGAAAACCTGTGATTTATGGGGGAACTGGCAATGGACCGGCATTTATTGAACGCACAGCTGACATTAAGCAAGCAGTGAGAGATATTATTGCTAGTAAGACCTTTGATAACGGAATTGTATCAGGAGCTGAACAATCTATTGTTGTTGACAGCTGTATTGAAGCGGAGGTAAAACTTCAGCTACAAAGTAACGGAGCATATTTTATGACAGAGGAAGAAGCAGAAAAACTTGGATCTCTCTTTTATCTTTCTGATGGTAGTTTGAACACAGAATTGGTAGGGAAATCCGTACAGGAACTAGCGAAGAGAGCAAGTTTTTGTGTTCCCAGTAGTACAGTACTTCTAATTGCTAAGCAGAAATATGTTTCGGACACTAATCCATATTCCAAGGAAAAACTTTGCCCAGTATTGGCTTACTACATCGAAGATGATTGGATGCATGCTTGCGAAAAGTGCATTGAGCTGCTTTTAAGCGAGAGGAATGGACACACACTTGTTATGCATTCAAAAGATGAAGATGTAATTCGTATGTTTGCATTAAAAAAACCAGTGGGTAGGGTGCTTGTTAATACACCTGCTTCCTTTGGTAGCATGGGTTATACAACTAACTTGTTTCCTGCTATGACTCTTGGTAGCGGATCGGCGGGTCAAGGCATGACTTCCGATAATGTTTCTCCAATGAATCTTATTTATATACGCAAGGTAGGTTATGGTGTGAGGAACATTGAGGATATTATTCATGGAGTGTATGCAGAGGGAAAAACTCCATTGCCAACTGTGCAAAAGCGGTCAGGATATAATTCAGAGGACCTAGAAATATTGAAGAATATTTTAAAAAAAGCTCTCCAAGAGATTAAATAGAATTATAGAGCTGTATGTAGAATAAAGAATACAAGTTAAATAAAAAAATTAAAATAATTATGAAAGAGTGAGGGGTAAGAATTATGGATATTCGTGAATTTTCAAGTAAATTTGCAGAAGCAACTAAAAGTATGTCCGCAGATGAACGGGCATCTTTAATGAAGATGTTTGAGGGAGTTTCAAAAGAAATTACAAAAAAAGATGAAGCAGTTTCCGAGCCTTGTGTAGCATCTTCTGATAATCAAGGAGAGGTTCCAAATGGAATTACAGAACGTCTAAAGAGACTGAAAGATAACTATTTGAAATGGAAACCTACAATCTCAACTCATCGTGCTCGTGCAATTACTAAGATAGCAAAGGAAAATCCTGGAATGCCTAAAATCATATTCCGTGGTAAAAGTTTCAAATATTGTTGTGAAACAGCACCTTTGTTAATACAAGAGGATGAATTAATCGTAGGAGCACCTTGTGGAGCACCTCGTACAGGAGCTTGTTCTCCTGATATTGCATGGAGATGGATGGAAGATGAACTTGATACTATAGGTACCCGTGCTCAAGATCCTTTTTATATATCTGATGAAGATAAAAAATTTATGCGTGAAGAACTTTTCCCTTTCTGGAAAGGGAAATCCATTGATGAATATTGTGAAGATCAGTATCGTGAGGCAGGCCTTTGGGAACTATCAGGCGAATCTTACGTTTCAGATTGCTCTTACCATGCAATAAATGGTGGTGGGGATTCAAATCCTGGATACGACATAATCCTTATGGAGAAGGGAATGCTAGATATTCAACAGGAAGCAAAAGATCATTTGAAAAATCTAGACTACCAAAATCCAGATGATATAGATAAGATTTATTACTATAAATCTGTTATTGATACTACTGAAGGAGTTATGATTTATGCAAAGCGTTTATCTGATCATGCGGCACAGTTAGCTGCAAAGGAAACTAATCCTAAGCGTAAAGCAGAATTACTGAAGATTTCAGAAGTAAATGCACATGTTCCTGCACATAAACCTCGTAATTTCTGGGAAGCAATTCAGTCCGTTTGGACTATTGAATCACTGCTAGTAGTTGAGGAGAATCAAACTGGTATGTCTATCGGTCGTGTTGATCAATATATGTATCCATTCTACAAGGCAGATATAGAGCAAGGTCGTATGAGTGAGTTTGAAGCATTTGAACTAGCTGGTAGTATGCTTATTAAAATGTCTGAGATGATGTGGATTACAAGTGAAGGCGGTTCTAAGTTCTTTGCAGGATATCAGCCATTTGTAAACATGTGTGTTGGCGGTGTTACTCGTGAGGGTCTTGATGCAACAAATGACTTAACTTACCTACTTATGGATGCTGTTCGTCATGTTAAAATTTACCAACCGACACTAGCTACACGTATTCACACCAAGTCACCTAAGAAATATATGAAGAAAATTGTTGACGTTATTCGTGCTGGTATTGGATTCCCAGCTTGCCATTTTGACGATGCTCATATTAAGATGATGCTATCAAAAGGTATTTCTATAGAAGATTCCCGTGACTATTGCCTTATGGGTTGCGTTGAACCTCAAAAATCAGGTCGTTTGTATCAATGGACTTCAACTGCTTATACCCAGTGGCCAATATGTATAGAACTAGTTCTAAACCACGGTGTTCCACTGTGGTATAAAAAGCAAGTTTGTCCTGATATGGGAGACTTGGATAATTTCAAAACTTATGAACAGTTCGACAATGCTGTTAAGGAACAAATCAAATATATTACAAAGTGGTCAAGTGTTGCTACTGTTATTTCTCAACGTGTCCACAGAGAACTAGCTCCAAAGCCTCTAATGTCCATTATGTTTGAAGGTACCATGGAGAGTGGGAAAGATGTTTCAGCTGGTGGTGCTATGTACAACTTCGGACCTGGTGTTATATGGTCTGGGCTAGCTACTCATACAGACTCTATGGCTGCTATCAAGAAGTTAGTATTTGATGATAAGAAGTATACTTTGAAGCAACTAAATGAAGGACTAAAAGCTGAATTTGTGGGATATGAACAGATGAAAAGCGATTGCCTGAAAGCTCCTAAATACGGTAATGATGATGATTATGCAGATTTGATTGCTTCTGATTTGATTAACTTCACAGAGAGGGAACACCGCAAGTATAAGACTCTTTATTCTGTGCTAAGCCATGGTACACTGTCTATCTCAAACAATACACCTTTTGGTCAGATGCTTGGTGCATCTGCTAACGGGCGTGCGGCTTGGACACCATTATCTGATGGTATCAGTCCGACTCAAGGTGCTGATTTTAAGGGACCAACAGCTATTATAAAATCTGTTTCTAAGATGTCTTGTGACGCTATGAACATAGGAATGGTTCACAACTTTAAGATTATGGCGGGACTACTGGATACACCTGAAGGCGAAGAGGGGATGCTCACATTACTTCGTACTGCTTGTGTCTTTGGCAATGGAGAGATGCAGTTCCTTTATATTAATGATGAAACATTGATTGCAGCACAAAAGAATCCAGAGAATTATCGTGACTTAATTGTTAGGGTTGCAGGCTATAGTGCATTCTTTGTTGAACTGGAAAAAAGTGTTCAGGATGATATTATCAGTAGAACTATGCTGACACATTTCTAATTAGGATATTCCATTGACTTTAAAATGGCTTAACTGACGCTCGATTCTCTTATGCTAGAGGATCGGGCCCAGTTAAATTATTTATTTGAACGGGAGATTAGATATTATGAGTAATACAAAAGTAGATGTAATAGAAAGAAAAGCATTGATTTTCAATGTTCAAAAATATAATATGTATGATGGTCCGGGAATAAGGACACTAGTGTTCTTTAAAGGATGCCCATTGCGATGCAAATGGTGTGCCAACCCAGAAGGTCTTGAGCGGAAATATCAAGCTATGTTTAAAAGAGACTCTTGTATTAATTGTGGTGCCTGTGTAAGTGTTTGTCCGGCTGGAATACATTTTATTTCAAAAGAGCTAAAACATGAGATACACCGTAACATTGATTGTATAGGTTGCCGAAAATGTGAGGATGCTTGTAATGAAACTGCATTATCCATTGTTGGTCAGATAAAAACTGTATCCGAGCTTATGGAAATTATTAAAGAAGACGATATGTTTTATGATTTATCAGGTGGCGGCGTTACGTTAGGTGGCGGAGAGGTACTTATGCAACCTGAATTCGCAACAAACTTGCTTATGGCATGTAAGCAAGAAGGAATTAATACTGCTATTGAAACAGCTGGCTATGCAAAACTAGAATCAATACTTCAGATTGCTGAATTTACGGATTTATTCCTTTTTGATATAAAGCACATTGATGATGAGCGCCACTATGAACTGACGGGAGTGCACAATGAACGAATACTAGAAAACTTGAAGGAACTTCTGAGGTGTAGATATAACGTTAAGGTTAGAATGCCCTTGCTCAAAGGCATAAATGATAGACAGGATGAGATTGAAAATGTAATTGAATTTTTGATGCCTTTCCGTGATTATAAAAATTTTAAAGGTATAGATTTGCTTCCTTACCATAAAATGGGGGTAAATAAGTACACACAGTTAGAATTGGAGTATCCAATAAAGGAAGATCCAAGCTTAAGCAGTGAAGAACTTGATAGGATTGAGAGCTGGATTAAAAAATATGATTTTCCAGTTGTGGTTATCAAGCACTAAAAATAAATAAAAAATAGATTGAGAGGTAACTTTTATGGGAACAGTTGGTGAAAATGGTATACAACGTGTCATAGAAGAATCAGTACCTGGAAAGCAGGTTACAATCGCTCATGTTATTGCATCTCCTATGCCGGACATTTATGAGCGCTTGGGAATAGACGATAAAGGTTCAATTGGGATTTTAACTATAACACCATATGAAGCGGCTATTATTGCAGCGGATGTTGCAACAAAGGCTGCAGATGTTGAAATTGGATTTTTAGATCGTTTTACTGGGTCTTTAATTCTTGTAGGTGATGTTCAGAGCGTTGAAACAGCACTTATTGCAGTAAATGATGCATTAAAAAATTTGCTTAACTTTGCAATAGCAAAAATTACAAGAACATGAGAAAGAAACGTGTAATGGTAATAGGACCAACACATTGTGGGAAGACCACATTGGTTAATATGCTTAATGATTATCATGGACCACTCAGGAAAACACAGGATATGATTTATGGAAAGAACACTATAGATGTCCCAGGGTCTTATATTGAAAATCCTTGGATGTACAAACATCTAATTGCAGCTGCACAGGATGCATCACTTGTTTTGATCTTAGTTGATCAGTCAAAGTACAATAATATCTATTCTCCAGGTTTTGCCAAGGTGTTTAGATGTCCTGTTGTAGGTGTAATAACGAAAATTGATTTAATGCCGGAAAATCAGGAATTGTGTTTGAAACAGCTTAAGCACATAGGAGTATCTGAGCCTTATTATAACATTAGTGTTTCCAGTGGGGTGGGCATAGCTGATTTGAAACATTATTTACTTAATTTTGAAAAGAAAGAGTAAAGGGGGACTAAAATGAAATTTATTACCGAAAATGATTTGCGGGATTTAAATAGAAGAGAACCTTTTACAAATTATGAGATAGAGCCAGGAGCAAGACTTACGCCTGGAGCGCGTCAGTTCCTGTCGGATAGAGGCATTAATATGTTTGACACTGATTCTTATACAAAACAAAACACTATAAGTACAAAGAAGTCATCTGAAGTAATCCAGAGGAAGAATAATTGGCAAAAGAGGAAACTACGCAGTAATATGAATTCTACGGAAGCCTTGTTTCTTCAATTTTACGAAGAACTTTTGAGTGGGGATGCTTCTTTAGCACAGAGTGTTATTAGTTTAGGTAAACAGTTCTCCTCCATTAAAAATCATATAGAGGGTAAGGCCGTAGTGGAAAACTTAAGTTTCACAGAATGCACAGGCATAAAGGCTGATAAATTTTCAGATGATTTGGATGACTGCTTTGAAATCACAGAGGCCCATATGCAGCTTAAACAGGGAAGGAAGATTATACTTTTGCATAGGTTACGATGTGATCTTCGTGAAATTGAACCAGTTGTTTTAGAACTATATGAGGACAGTGATGATGGGAAGGAACTATGCACAGAAGTTATTGGGAAGGTTAATCAGATTATTAATACCTTGTCTCAAATAATTTGTTCGGTTTTAGGAGGTAAAGAATGTCAGAGAAAAAGTTAAATTTTGAATACTGTGATCAGCTTGTTAGGGATTTTGAATATATAGTTGAACACCCTATTGTGAGTAAATCTTCCGTTTACTATACAGGAGTTGATTTGGGTACTGCATGTGTTGTTTTAGCAGTTTTAGATGAAAACTACAAACCGGTGGCAGGTGCTTATAGGTATGCAGATGTAGTTCGAGATGGTATGGTTGTAGATTATATTGGTGCAATTAAAATTGTTAGAGAACTTAAGCAGGAGATTGAGGCGAAATTGGGTGCAGAACTTTTATATGCAGCTGCTGCAATTCCTCCTGGGACAGATGCTTTGGATTCAGGAGCAGTTAGCAATGTGGTCCAGGCTGCTGGGTTTGAAATTACCAACGTTCTTGATGAATCTACGGCTGCCAATAATGTGCTGAAAATTCAAGATGGTGCAGTTGTGGATGTTGGCGGCGGAACCACCGGAATTTCTATATTAAAGGATGGAGAAGTTATTTATGTTGCTGATGAGCCAACAGGAGGTACACATTTTTCCTTGGTTGTTTCTGGTGCATATAAAATGTCTTTTCCAGATGCAGAAATGTATAAGCGTAATCCAGAAAATCACAAGGAAATGTTACCAGTGCTTAAGCCAGTAGTTGAAAAAATTGCATCTATCATTAATCAGCACATCAAAGGTTATGATGTAAAGGAAATATGTTTGGTTGGTGGAACGTGTTGCCTTACAGGTATTGAAAAAATTATAGAGAAGCAGACAGGTATTTATACTCATAAGCCACAAAATCCGATGTTTGTAACTCCACTAGGAATAGCACTTAGTTGCACCCAGGAAAGCATATGATAAGGGGGAGTATAAAATATGGAGTTTCGAATTATTAAATCTCCTACGGCGGGTACTATAGATATTCTTATGGGGCGTATGGGGGCGGGAGTTAGTAAAGACACAATTTGTACTGATGCAGTTGGGCTGGTGCAAGGGAGAATGATAGATATGATTTGTGCAGCTGATATTGCAGAAAAGGCGGTTGGTGTCACGGTGGAAGATATTAGGGGAAGTTGTCCTCAGAACATGATAATGATTGCGATGTTTGGCGATACTTCATCTGTTGAATCCGCCATTGAGGAGATTAAACTCAAGATGGAAAAGGGGTAAGATTTATGATAATAACGAAACTGATTGGTAGTGTATGGGCAACAAGAAAATCAGACTCGCTTAATGGACTAAAGTTTATGCTGGCGGAAGTAATTGGCGGCACAAGTGCTGGTCAGAGATTGATTGTTGTTGATACTATCAGTGCCGGTATTGGAGACAAGGTTATTGTATGTACGGGTTCCGCGGCTCGCCGAATGCTTGGTGATGATAATATCCCAGTTGATGCAGCTGTTATCGGAATTATTGATGACGATTGCAACATTGAATAGATAATTATAGGAGGCATAAGAATTGATAATTATTATGTACCCCAGAGAACTACAGGAGGGATAAGAATGAGTCTTCTTGATATGGTTAGAGAAGCTGGTGTTATTGGTGCAGGTGGTGCAGGATTTCCTACTCATGTAAAACTAGCATCAAACTGTGAATATATACTTCTTAACGGAGCTGAATGTGAACCGTTACTCAGGGTGGACCAGCAGTTGATGAAGCTATTTCCCGATGAAATAATAAAAGGATTTGTAGCAGCTGGCAAGTTTGTTTCAGCAAGTAAAGCTCTTATAGGTGTTAAAGGAAAGCATAAAGAAGCGATTTGTATTTTGCGAGATAGGATAGAAGCGCTACAGGTAAGTGATTTCGTTGAAGTGAAAGAGCTTCCGGATGTTTACCCCGTAGGTGATGAACAAGTTCTGGTTTATGAACTTACGGGCAGAGTTGTTCCTGAAATGGGTATCCCAATCCAGGTTGGATGTGTAGTAGTAAATTCAGAAACGGTATTAAATCTTTACAATGCCTCGATGGGACAGCCTGTTACAGAAAAATATATCACAGTTGCAGGAGATATACCGAAAAGTTTGACTATAAAGGTGCCAGTAGGTACACCTATTATAGATGTGCTTAAGCAAAGTGGTATAGAAAATTTTGATGACTATGCAGTCATTGACGGTGGTCCTATGATGGGTCCTGTGATGGATAATATTGATGGATATATTACAAAGAAAAATAAGGGTTTCGTAATTTTGAAAAAACAGCATGCTTTGATTCGCAAGAAATCTATGAACATTGAACAGGCAAGAAGAGTGAATAGAGCTTCATGTGAACAATGTCGGATGTGTACGGATATGTGTCCTCGTTTCCTTCTTGGACATAACGTGCAACCACATAAGATGATGACAGCTTTAAATTATGCATTAACGGATGTTGAAAGTCAGAAGATTTCACAGCTATGCTGCCAGTGTAATTTATGTGAATTGTTTTCATGTCCAGTAGGACTTTATCCTAAAGCTGCAAACCTCTATTTTAAAGAGAAATTGGCAAAGCAGAATATAAAGTATAAACCGACGAAATCAAAATTCACTTCCCGCAAAAACCGTGAATATCGATTGGTTCCAAGCAAGCGGCTTGTGGCAAGACTAGGGTTACATGATTTTGACAAGCCTGCTCCTATGATGAAAGTTGAAATAAAACCTGAATTGGTTCATATTGCAACAAGGCAGCATGTAGGAGCACCTACGCTTACAGTTGTTTCTGTTGGGGATCATGTAAAGCTTGGACAGCTAATCGGCAAAATACCTGAAGGCAGTTTGGGTGCTGCAATTCATGCCAGCATTTCAGGAACGGTTCTAGAGTGTGAAAATGATTTTATTACGCTAAGGAGGGACTAATATGTCGAAAGCAATAGGAATGGTTGAATTTACAAGTATTGCACGGGGTATATATGCAGCAGATCAGATGTTGAAAATTTCTGATGTTGAAATAGTCACAGCTAGTTCTGTTTGTCCTGGCAAGTATATAGTTATTGTTGATGGTGATGTTGCATCAGTTCAAGATTCAGTAGGTATTGGTGAACGGCTAGCAGAAGAATTTTTTATTGATTCTATTATTATACCAAATGTTAGCCCTTTAGTATTCCCAGCAATTACAGGTGCAACTATGCCAGACGAAATTCAGGCACTGGGAATTATTGAGTTTTTCTCTTTGTCAACCATGGTTATAGCTGCAGATGCAATTTTGAAAGCTGCGGATTTACAGCCAATAGAACTTCGTCTCGGAAATGGACTAGGAGGTAAGTCATTCTTTACTTTCACCGGCGATGTGGCTGCGGTTGAAACCGGTATTGAAACAGGAAAGGCTATTGCAAAAGAAAAAGGACTGCTTGTAAATGCAGAGTTTATAGCTTCTCCGTCGGACAGACTGTTGTCATCTTTGTTCTAATACATTAGAACTTATATATATAAAGGTGTTTTCAATTACCATACCTAATAAATAAAAGGATGTGAAGTAATGAAAAAATTGATTAGTGTGAAAAATGTGGAAGATGCAGAAAAGCAGGGACAAAAGA
Source organism: Clostridium sp. (assembly GCF_050717635.1). Classification (GTDB taxonomy): domain Bacteria; phylum Bacillota; class Clostridia; order Clostridiales; family Clostridiaceae; genus Clostridium_AD. The sequence continues at coordinate 318,077 of NZ_JBOITO010000036.1, read as the reverse complement.
TATTATATATTGAAAATGATACGATTATTACTCCGTCAGCCAAAGACGCAGCTAGAAATTGTGGAATAGAGTTTTCTACAGAGGCCCCTGTCTGTGAAACAAAGAGTGAAAAAGCTTCCGTACCAGCAAAAGAAGTAATGACTTCTGAACTTGCCAAAGCCTGTGAAGGTGGAATAGATGTTGATACGATTTATAAGGTATTTAAAGCTATGATGGATAAAGGACTTCTAAATGGAATTATTGATTCTGTTTCTAACAAGCCATATATTGCTGAGATTGATTCTAGTGGGCTTAAGGTAGTTCGTGGCAATTCGGTAAAGATGGAAGTTTTGGATACTGGAAATCCCAACGATAAAGTATTCTACCAGGAAATTATCAATGGTGATGACGCTTGCTCAATGAATGCAGGATTTATTACAATTGAAGATTGTACATTCGACTGGGAAACTACTTGTGAAGAAATTTACTGCGTTGCGGAAGGTACACTGACTGTAACAGTAAACGGAAAGGGTTATACTGCAAATCCAGGTGATTCAGTGTTCTTCCCTAAGGGAGCTAAATTAGCATTTGGTTCACCAAACAAGATGAAAGCATTCTATGTTACATATTAGAACCTTTCAGCAAAGTTAAGGGGGTTAAGCAATGCAGGCACTTGGGTTAATCGAAACAAAAGGACTTATTGCAGCTATTGAGGGTGCAGATGCTATGCTCAAGGCCGCAGATGTGAATCTCTTGGAAAAGACATATGTAGGTGGAGGTCTTGTTTCAATTATTGTAACTGGCGATGTGGGTGCGGTGAAAGCAGCTATAGAGGCTGGTGGTGCGGCAGTTAGAAAAATAAATAGCATATTCCTGGTTTCAGAGCATGTGATTCCGCGCCCACATGAAGACTTGGATAAGATAATTGTACCGGCAGTACCTCTAAAAAATGAAGATATAATAACTACTCAGTCAGCAAAAATTGAATTACAAGAGGAACTGGAAAATAAAATCATTGAAGACGACAATAAAGAGGTTTATGTTGAAATTGAAGAAACAGATATTTCCTTAGAAATTGATTTGCATGAGTTGCATAATAAGGAAGATGTAGATAAGCTGATACTTGAATATGGTTTGGAAGAAGCTATTAAGATTCTGAGCAAGTTTAAAGTGATAGAGCTTCGAAATATAGCTCGTCAATATAAAACCTTTGGTATAGTAGGAAGGAAAGTTTCTAAGGCTAATAAGATGCTCCTGCTTACAGAGTTCAGAAAATATTATGAAAATAATTAAAGAAGTCATAAAATTTTGTGACAAAAATAATGGAGGGGTATTAATTGGAGAATATTGATCATGATTTACGTTCCGTACAAGAAGCGAGAAATCTTGCAAGACTCGGAAAAATTGCAGCAGAGCAGATTGCTGATTATACTGAAGAACAAGTAAATAAGATTTTGTGCAATATGGTTAGAGTAGCAGAGGAAAATTCAGTTTGTCTAGCTCAGATGGCCGTGGAAGAAACTGGTTTTGGAAAAGTAGAGGATAAGACCTATAAAAACCATATGGCTTCTACTTTGGTGTATAATGCCACTAAAAATATGAAGACCATTGGTATTATTCGCGAAGATGAGGTTGAAAGGGTAATTGATATTGCAGAGCCAGTTGGACTTATAATGGGTATTATACCTTCAACAAATCCAACATCTACTGCTATTTTTAAAGCAATAATTGCAATTAAATCACGTAATGCAATTATATTTTCACCACATCCTGCTGCATTAAAATGTACAATAAAGGCTATTAGCCTTATGAATGAGGCTGCAGTAGCGGCAGGAGCTCCTGCTAATATTATTAGCAGTATTTCTACCCTATCTATGGGAGCTACAAATGAGTTAATGAAATGTAAAGAAGTTGCTTTAATAATTGCAACTGGTGGTCCAGGAATGGTAAAGGCCGCTTATAGTGCGGGTAAACCTGCATTGGGTGTTGGAGCTGGTAACTCTCCGGCTTATATTGAGAAAACTGCTAATGTTGCACAAGCGGTTAAGAATATTATGGCAAGTAAGACTTTTGATTATGGAACTATTTGTGCATCTGAGCAGTCTATAATCGTCGAAGAGTGTAACCATGATCAGGTAGTTGCTGAAATTAAGAAGCAGGGCGGTTATTTTATGACAGCTGAAGAAACTTTAAAAGTTTGTGCTTTATTATTTAAGAATGGACACACAATGAGTGCTAAATTCGTAGGAAGATCTCCTCAGGTTATTGCAACTTCTGCTGGTATTTCCATTCCAGAAGGAACTAAGGTTCTTATAGGTGAGCAGCAAGATGTTGGTGAGGCTTATCCACTGTCCTACGAAAAACTGACAACGGTACTAGCTTTTTATACAGTAAAAGATTGGCACGAGGCATGCGATCTTAGCATTAAACTACTTCAGAACGGAATCGGACATACTATGAGTATTCATACAGAAGACAGAGATATTGTAATGAAGTTTGCTAAAAAACCTGCAGCTCGTATTTTGGTTAATACTGGTGGAAGCCAAGGTGGTACCGGTGCAAGCACAGGACTTATACCTTCATTCACACTGGGTTGCGGTACATGGGGCGGAAGTTCTGTTTCAGAAAATGTTACTCCAATGCATTTGATTAATATCAAGAGAATCGCATATGGAACTAAGGATTGCAGTACATTAGCTTCTGATGATCCGACTTTCAACCATCCAGAGTCTTCAGAAAGCTGTGAAGTTAAAAGTGGCGTAGGATACGGTGCTTTAAGTCCTGACTTATATGCATCTGCATATAAGAAGGATTGCACTGATAATGAAAAGCTTTTGAAACTTGTAAATGATTTGGTAACCGCAATGAAGGGAGCCAACTAGAATGGAAATGGATAAGTATAATGCTGTTCTAAAGCTTTTGCTGGAGACTGTTCAAGCTAATGATTCGTCTACAGAAGTGAAAGAAGACATATATGAGATTCCAGTTGGAGTTTCCAATCGTCACATTCACCTTTCCCAGGCTGATTTAAAGGGTCTGTTCGGAGATGGGTATCAGTTGACAAAAAGTAAAGATTTATCACAGCCTGGACAGTATGCATGTAAGGAAACTGTAACAATCTGCGGACCAAAGGGTGCCATTGAGAAAGTTAGAATTCTTGGTCCTGTGCGTAGTAAGACACAGGTGGAAGTTCTCACAGGAGATTCCTTCAAACTTGGCACCGTTTCACAGGCAAGGTTATCAGGTGATTTACAGGGAACACCGGGAATTACGTTAATTGGTCCCAAGGGATCTGTTCAGACAACAGAAGGTTTGATTGTTGCACAAAGACATATTCATATGACACTTAAAGATGCACAAGGTCTTGGTGTACATGATGGACAGATGGTATCCATTCAGATTAATGGGGAACGTGGGGGCACTTATAATAATGTGGCAGTTAGAGCTAATGAAGCTTCTTCACTAGAATGTCATCTTGACACAGAAGAAGCAAATGCTATGAATCTTAATTCCTTATCAAAAATTATAATTACAAAATAAAAAATTAGGAGGAAATAAAAATGAAATATGATGCATTAGGTATGATCGAAACAAAGGGTTTAGTTGGGGCTATTGAGGCTGCAGATGCAATGGTTAAGGCAGCAAATGTATACTTAGTTGGTAAAGAATTTGTTGGTGGTGGTCTAGTAACAGTAATGGTAAGAGGCGACGTTGGTGCGGTTAAAGCAGCAACTGATGCTGGTGCTGCTGCAGCTCAACGCGTTGGAGAACTGGTTTCTGTTCATGTTATCCCTCGTCCACATGTTGAAGTTGAAGCTATTCTTCCAAAAACCATGAAGAGAGAAGAAGAGGCAAAATAAAATCTAAGGTCATGAGAGTAATTAACATAAATTATACTAGAATTATAAAAAAAATAAATAAAATATTAGGAGGACAAAAAAATGAAACAAGATGCATTAGGAATGATTGAAACAAAGGGTTTAGTTGGAGCTATTGAGGCTGCAGATGCAATGGTTAAGGCAGCAAATGTTTACCTAGTTGGTAAAGAATTTGTTGGTGGTGGTCTAGTAACAGTAATGGTAAGAGGCGACGTTGGTGCGGTTAAAGCAGCAACTGATGCTGGTGCTGCTGCAGCTCAACGCGTTGGAGAACTGGTTTCTGTTCATGTTATCCCTCGTCCACATTCTGAAGTTGAAGCTATTCTTCCTAAAACAATAGACAAGGAATAAAACAAAAAAAATGGTGAAGTTTGCAAAATCATCGTATAAGGTGAAACAATATAAAGATATGATTCAACTACTAATTAAATAAGATAAAAAGAGACTACACAAAAATTTTTGTGTAGTCTTTGTTCATTCTTTCGTTTTTGAAGCATATCTACATTTTCTATAGATATTTGGAGTCATGTTCATCTTCGCAGAGAATACCCTGTTAAAATAAGAGGGATCTGAGAAGCCACATTCAATTGAAATTCGGTAAGCAGGGTAATTAGTTGTCCCCAGCAACCTGCAGGCATATTGAATTTTCAGATCAATTACATACTCTGTAAATGAAATGCCGATATCCTTTTTAAAAACATGGCTGAAATATTTAGGATTCATAAACACCTTAGATGCTACCATTTCCAAAGTTAATCTCTCTTTGAATTGTTCTTTAATATATTTTACGGATTCCTCAATAAAGTTATGTTGGTATTCCTTGTGTTCTATGATGGTTGTTTCAGTCGTTTCCTCCAATAGAACAGGATATTCGGCTACAGAGGTCAGCATTTTAAGGAAAATTTCTTTGAAGACTTTGGGCTTGATAGGCTTTAACTGGTATTCGAAAACCCGAAGTTTAATGGCTTTCTGTGCATTGGGAAAGTCCGCATAGGCAGATAAAATGGTGATACAAACACTTGGAAGAAATTTTCTGATCTCGTGAAGGGCGCTTAGACCATCCATTTCTGGAATCATCACGTCCATTATGATAATATTCGGTTGATGCTGCTTTGCAAGTTTAATGGCTTGAACTCCGCTTTCGCAGGTCAGCAGCGTATCCTCTGGAGAAAGAGTTTCAAGCACAATTGTTTTGAGGAAATCTTGTTCAAGTATTTCATCTTCCACAATCAAGACCACATTCATAGTAATAACCCCTCAATAGGTTCGGTGGGAATGGTGATAGTTATGGTACTTCCGCTATAGTCAGACTTTACTATTTTAAGACCATATTGTTCTCCGTAATATCGTTTTAAACGTTTATCTGTATTTCCAAACCCTAGACCTGATTTATTTTCAAATTGTTGTATGTTCTGCAAAACATCCTTTGGAAAACCATTTCCATTATCAATAATGGAAATTACGATCTCGTTTTTATATTCTTCTGCGTAAATGCTTATTTTGCCTCCATCTCGTTTTGGGGTGATGCCGTGAATAACAGCGTTTTCAACAATAGGCTGTATCACCATGTTGGGGATTCTGTAAGCATTAATATTCTCCGGAATGAGGATGTCATATTCAAGACGGTTTTTAAATCTTACCTTCTGGATATACAGATATTTCTTAATGTTGTCAATTTCGGCACCGATGGTGTGTAGTTGATTGTTTTGCTTTAAATTGTACCTGAGCAAGTCGGAAAGGCAATAGATAAGCTCCTCCGTTTGGGAATGCTCAAAATACGCAATGCGGGCAATACAGTTCAAGGTATTAAATAAAAAATGGGGATTGATAATGAGAGCCATGTTTTTACCTTCTAAATCAATAATCTTTTTCTCTAGAATTTCCTTTTCAATGCACAACCTTACCGCATCTGGATCTGATTGGCTAAGGCTTTCGGACAAGTCAAGAGAAATATTTTTGGCAATATGGGCGCAAAGTTGCTCATGTATTTTAATTTTAGTTGATTCCACTGTTTTCAGTGACAAAATAGATTTGCCGATAAATTCCAATTCTAGACTTTTATCGTTTTTCAGGGAATGGACTTCAATCATACATTTTTGATATTCGTTGCCTTCCAAATATGATTGTACACCGGATATATAACCCACAGTCTCATCCTGCAGTGTGATGGGAAAAAGGATATTTTCAAGCCCATAATGGCAGACAAATCTATTCTCTCCGCTAAGATTGAGTCGGCATTTGTAGTCGTGGCATACACGACCTCTACTTTCCTGGCATATATATGTACAAAAATCCGGGGATGGAATAAACTCAAACAAAATATCTCCATTTGTATCTACCAAAAATAGGGGAAGATCTGACAGAGATAAAATACTCATATAGCGGGTATATAAAATATTGGAGGCTATTAAATTTTTCAGCAGATTATTAGTTTTATACATGCTTTTAGCCCACCTTTTCTACCATGCAATTTATTTTTAACAAATGAATTATTGAAATTCTATGGGTTACAATTTTCCTTCAAGTCTGTGCATATCTTATACTATTATAAGGTATAAAGCTATAATAGTAAACAACCTATATTATGTTTTGACAGGTGTTTTATTGAAAAAAGAGGTTGAAACTCAGATTTCTAAGTTTCAACCTCTTTTTATTGCTAACCATTAATGGTTTTGGATATTTGTTAATAGCATTTTTGATAAATACCAATAAGTTCTTCTTTAGAAGGTTGTTTAGGATTAGTTGGGGTACAACGATCCAACATGGCTGTTTCGGACATATGATCTAAAGCAATTTCAAACTCATTCTGATCAACTCCAAGCATCCGAATATTCACTTCTATCCCTAGAATTTTTTTCAGCTTACCTACAGCCTGTATGAAATTCACAGTTCCTTCACGTGGCGTCCGAGCAGGAAGCTGCAGAATAGTTGCCAGTTTTGCGTATCTTTCTGCAGCATAAACGTTGGCACTTCCTCTTAAGTCGGCGTTGTATTCCATCACCGCATTAAGTAAAATCGCATTGGAGCGGCCGTGGGAAATGTGGAAAGTCGCTCCTAGGGCATGAGCCAGGCTGTGATTTATACCAAGGTTTGAATTTGTAAATGCCATTCCTGCCATGCAAGAAGCGTTTTGCACACGATCTCTGGCATCTGGATCCTTGGGGTCCTTGTAAAGTTTCTCAATGTTTTCGAAAATCAGTTTGATTGCTTTTTCCGCAAGAGCATCTGTAAAGTCCGTTGCATTTGTGGAAACATATGCTTCAACGGCATGAACTAGAACATCTATGCCAGTATCCACAACCACACGCTGGGGAACATGTTGGATACAGGTAGAGTCGAGTATAGCGATGTCTGGCGCTATAAACTCATCTACGATACACAACTTTGTACCCTCAGAAGTAATAACGGTGAAGTCCGTTACTTCCGACCCTGTTCCACTTGTGGAGGGAATCGCAATAAACAGAGGTTTTTTCATTTCACTACCCGCTACACTTTTTAACTTCCAAGAAAAATACAGAATTCCCTTGGCTGTATCGATGGCAGAACCCCCGCCAATTGCAACAAGGACATCTGCATTGCTTTCCTCATATAGTTTCAATCCCTCTGTAATTACTTTAACATCTGGATCTGGGCGTACTCCAGAAAAAACAATGGAACTTATTCCCGCTTTGCTTAGGTAATCTACGGCAGTTTTCAGATATCCCAGCGTTTCCATTATAGAGTCCGAGACAATAAATGCTCTAGTACCTTTAACCTGTTCTAAAAGGTGCATAGAGTCCTTATTAAAATAAACCTTGGACTTCAGTTTAAACTTATCTTCCATAATATGGACCTCCTATTTTTGACGCTACAGTAAACTCATAATATATGATATCATACAGAATAACTACTTTATTGCAGATTTAATATATAGTTTTAGCACTATTGTAACCAGTTAAAATCCGATATTGTACAATATTGTTTTTCTTGAACAATAGCTACTTCAAAAGTATGATTTTTTCTTTTTATCTTTTTTGAGATGATAATGTGATATAATAATAATATATTCAACATTTGTTTCGCGAAAATACCCTTTACTATTAGGAATCAGTATAATAGACTGTAGATACTAAATATTAGGGGCTGTTAGTAGGAATTGTGAAGAAAATTTACACTAAAGCGAAATTCAAAAGTAAAGAAAATAATAGATTAAAATATGTGTGGTGGAATTATTAATGAAAATGGAAGAATTAGTACAAGAAAAATTGCGTCTCGTTTTTAAGGATGATAGCATTATATTCGACAAATCACGTTTCGCAGGAGGACTTACCAATTACAATTACCTTATGAATATCAAGGGAATTGAGTACGTTGTTCGCCAACCTGGTGGCATGACTAACCTAATGATCGATCGGAAAATTGAAAAAGAGAACAATCGCATCGCTTCGGAATTTGGTATAAATTCTGAGTGTGTTTGTTTTGATGAGGTTAGCGGGATTAAAATTTGTATATACATTAAAAATAGCAAAAACATTGCTCAAACAGACCCAAGCTCTCTAACAAATCTTAATGCCGTTTCTGACCTACTGAAAAAAACCCATTCTAGCCTAAAACATTTTCCTAATTCCTTCGATTGGCAAATGGAGCTTACTAAATACGAAAACATTATTCAAGAGCTTAAGGGCGGTTTTTTCTTTGACTATACTGTATTAAAAAAACAATTGCTTGATTTTATGCAAAAAAATATCAAAAATACAATTTCTGTTCCATGTCATAACGACACAGTGCCCGAAAATTTTGTGGTGGATGGCAATGGTAGAACTTACCTTGTAGACTGGGAATATTCTGGAATGAACGACCCAAGCTGGGATGTGGCTGCGTATATTCTTGAATCCAGACTAAACGAAGAGGCAATTGAATATTTTCTTTTAGGCTACTATGACCAAGGGTTGACAGCTGAAGAAATATTAAAAATAAAATGCTATATGGTAGCGCAGGATTTGCTTTGGATGGTATGGGCAATGATTAGACACTACAGCGGTGACGATTTTCTGGATTATTGCAGTATTAGATACGAACGCTTTCAGAAGAATGTTAAGGCGATTACTGTTTCATCAGATTATTCTATTGCCGATATGGTAAAGAATTAGGTAGTCATAGCGGTGCTAGAGAAAATGTGTTTTGATATCTGAACTACACTCCATTGAATGGGCACAACTAAAAAAGAGTTGTGTCCGTTTCAATGGGGTGTATTTTTTATGATGAAAATTGGGGAAAGGAATTATCTTCTTAACTGAGGATGTCTTAATTAAGACTATTAGTACAATAAAGTAACGATAGTACAAAAACTTAAAAAAACTGGCGGATATAATGCAGTAAAAAATTGCACTTTATGCCATGAAAAAATGGCTTCTTAAGTTATTATTAACATAAAGTCAAATGGTTTTCTAAGCACTAATATATTGTTAATGAAAACGTTTTTAATAAAAAGGGAGGTTTTGTTTATGAGCGAGGTTACAGAAGCAGTTAATGCCACTGCAGTTGCTGCTAAAAACAAGTTATCATCACAATTTTACAAAAAAGGTATTAGGATTGCTTTATTCTCAGGTGTTATGTATGGATTCTATTCAGCATTTATGACATTGGGTATGTCTAAGGGGGTTTGGGGTGATTGGTATGGTGCAAACACAGCTGGTCTATCTGTTTTTGCTATAACATTTTTACTAGGTTCAATTGGTAGTGCGGTAAATGATGCGTTAAGTGCTATATGGGCATTAGTTTATGCAGGTGTTAGAGGGAAGCTTGGAGATTTCTTTAGATGTATTCACACCACTCCAGGTCGTGTGATGATTTTAGCAGCTCTTGTAGGCGGTCCTATTTCTAGCACAGCATATGTTGTTGGGCTTCAGATGGCTGGTTCAATAGTTATTCCTATTACTGCTCTTTGCCCAGCTATTGGAGCTATTTTAGGTAGAGTATTATACAAACAAAAATTAAGCAGGCGTATGGTGTTAGGTATAGCTATTTGTGTTTTTGCTAGTTTTATGATTGGTAGTGCAAGTATAGGTCGAGATGCACCAAAAGGTATGTTCCTAGGCATTAGTATTGCTTTTATCGCAGCACTTGGTTGGGGATTTGAAGGTTGTGTAGCTGGTTATGGTACATCTATGATTGACGCTGAAATTGGTATTGCTATTCGTCAGACAGTATCAGGTGTTTCAAACTTAATCATTTTAGTTCCACTTTTCGGTATGATGGCAGGTGGTATGAAGGTTTCAACTAGCCTTGTTGTTCAGGCATTCTCAAGTGGTCCTGCTATGATTTGGTTTGTTATAAGTGGTTTTTGTGCCTTCGTTTCATATATGACCTGGTATAGAGGTAATAGTATGTGTGGTGCAGCTCTTGGCATGGCATGTAATGGTACATTCTCATTTTGGGGACCGTTCTGCTGCTGGATAATTCTTGGAGTATTCGCAGGTATGGAAGGTTGGGCGTTACCTCCTATCGTTTGGATTGCTGCCCTATTAATGGTATTTGGTATATTAGTAATTGCTATGAATCCAATGGACTTATTCAAAAAAAAGGAGGTAAGTAAGTATGAAAGCGCTTAATTATGCGATTTTAAAACATTTTACCAAAGTTAAAGAAGCTTGTGCAGAAGATGTTATTGAAGTTTTAAAAGGCGAATATGGTAACTTCAAAGCACTTAACAGAGAAGATGTAATCTCAGCGTTAATGACAGCTGAGGCTAATGGCCTTCTTGAAGAAACAAGATTTGAAATGGATAAAACAGATAACTTAAGGGTTTACTATCATGCAAACGAAGAAGGTGCAGCTACAATTAATAAATACATTAAAGACTGATAATTTGGATTAAAATTGTATTTACTACTAGACTTCTAAAGTAATCTGTGTTATTATTAAATTAATGAAATATTTATGGCCGAGATATTGAGAGCCACAATTAGAGTTTACGCTTTAGTTGTGGTTTTTTTTGTCCTTTTATTTTTCGAAGCAGGTTATAAGTAGATGCTAGGAGGGATTATTTAATGTATGATGTAGTAATTATAGGTGCAGGAATTATAGGTGCTTCCGTTGCTAGGGAAATTAGTAAATATAATTTAAAGGTAATAGTAGTGGATAAGGGATTAGATGTAGCCTCCGGGACAACAAAAGCTAACAGTGCGATTGTACATGCTGGTCATGATGCTGGTCCAAATACCATTAAAGGTAAATTAAATGCTAAGGGCAATTCTATGTTTGATAGGTTATCAAAGGAGTTAGATTTTCCATTTAAAAAGAATGGTTCTCTAATTTTGTGCTTTGATGAAAGCCATAAAGAAGAATTAGAACTACTTAAGAAGCAAGGCGAATTAAATGGAGTACCTAATCTTCAGATATTAACTGGGGCACAAACTAGAGAAATAGAACCTAACATTTCTGAAAATGTAGTAGCATCATTATTTGCGCCTACAAGTGGAATAGTTTGTCCTTATGAAATGAATATAGCCATGGCTGAAAACGCTTTCGCAAACGGTGTGGAATTTAAATTTGGGTCTAAGATAGTTAATATTGTTAAAAATCATGATGGATATAGTTTATCAATAAATGATGATGAAGTTATAGAAACCAAAATTATTGTAAATGCAGCTGGGTTATATTCAGATGTAATGAACAATCTAGTTTCTGAAGAGAAATTTGATATTACGCCTAAAAAAGGTGAGTATTGTTTATTTGATAAAGCTGTTGGAAATCTAGTTTCTAAAACTATATTTCAGTTACCTACAAAGGCTGGAAAAGGAGTTTTAATTACACCCACGGTGGATGGCAATTTACTTGTGGGACCCAATGCTGTGGATGTAGAAGATAAAACTAATTTGGATACTACAAAAGAAGGAATAGATGAAATTATTAGCAAAGCTAAATTAAGTGTAAAAAATCTTCCGACGAATCAAATAATTACTTCTTTTTCAGGACTAAGGGCCAAAACTAAAGATAATGATTTTATAATAGGTGAAGTAAAGAGCTCACCAGGGTTTATAAATGTTGCAAGCATTGATTCACCGGGGTTAACCTCTGCACCAGCAATTGCAGAAATGGTTATTTCTATTGTAACTGATATATTAAAGGCAACTCCAAAAGAGAATTTTATAAAGATAAGAAAAGGAATTGTTAAATTCAGAGAACTTAGCAATAAGGAAAGGGATATTTTGATAAAGAGTAATCCTGAATATGGACGAATAGTGTGCAGATGTGAGGTGGTTACTGAAGGCGAAATAAAAGATGCAATAAGAAGGCCTCTAGGTGCTAAAACTCTCGATGGTATTAAAATTAGAACGAGAGCTGGAATGGGAAGATGTCAAGCAGGATTTTGCACTTCAAGAATTGTAGATATTTTAAGTAAAGAATTAAATCTTCCTCTAACAGAAATTACAAAATTTGGGAAAAATTCTAAATTAGTAATTGGTGAAAATAAAGAGAATTTATAAAACTGTTTTTACAATAGGATAAGGAGGGTTATTTATGAAGCAGATTGATATAGTTATAATTGGAGGAGGCCCTGCAGGGCTTGCAGCTGCAATAGCAGCCAGGGATGAAGGCATAGAAAATATTTTAATATTAGAAAGAGAAAATGTACTTGGTGGGATATTAAATCAGTGTATTCATAATGGATTCGGGCTTCATACCTTCAAGGAGGAGCTTACAGGACCTGAATATGCTAGTAGATTTATTGATAAAGTAAATGAGTATAAGATTGAACGCGCTTTGAATACTATGGTATTAGAAATAACAAAGGAAAAAGTTATCACAGCAGTTAATGAAAATGGAATTATGGAAATTAAGGCAAAAGCTATTATTTTGGCTATGGGCTGTAGAGAAAGACCTCGTGGAGCTATAAATATACCTGGTAGCAGATGCGCAGGAATTCTAACAGCAGGTGCTGCTCAAAAGTTTGTTAATATTGAAGGATATATGCCTGGCAAGGAAGTGGTTATTCTAGGCTCTGGTGATATTGGACTAATAATGGCTAGAAGGATGACCTTTGAAGGAGCGACAGTAAAGGCAGTCGTGGAACTTATGCCTTATTCAAGTGGTTTAAAAAGAAATGTTGTTCAATGCCTAGACGATTACGATATTCCACTAAAACTTAGTCATACTATTATAAATATAAAAGGAAAAGATAGACTAGAGGGAGTAATTGTTGCAAAGGTTGATGAAAATAGAACACCAATTAAGGGAACTGAGGAATTTATAAGCTGTGATACATTACTTTTGTCAGTGGGTTTAGTTCCAGAAAATGAATTATCAAAAACAGCAGGGGTTGAATTATCGAAGGTTACTGGTGGACCAATTGTAAATGAATCAATGGAAACAAACATAGAGGGAATATTTGCTTGTGGCAATGGGTTACATGTTCATGATTTAGTTGATAATGTATCCTTAGAAAGTTCTAATGCAGGTAGGAAAGCAGCAACCTATGTTAAAGGGGATAAAAGAGATGGAGAGTATATTAAGGTTAATGGAGAATGCGGCGTAAGGTATACTGTGCCATCGTTAATTAATACCTTAAAGGTAGACAAGTCAATAATAATAAGATTTAGAGTGGGAGAAGTTTTTAAAGAAAATTACGTATCCTTATATTTTGACGAAACTAGGGTAATGCATATTAAGAAAAAAGTACTTGCTCCAGGTGAAATGGAGGAATTAAAAATTTCCAAGAGTATGTTCGATAAATATCCTGATTGCAAGGAAATAACAGTAAAAATAGAGAAGGAGTAAAAGCTATGGAAAAGAGAGAACTTGTATGTATAGGATGCCCAATGGGATGTGCTCTCACTGCTGAAATCAGTGATAATAAAGAAGTGAAAATAACAGGAAATAATTGTAAGATAGGCCAAGAATACGGAGTAAAGGAATGTACCAATCCTACACGGATTTTAACCTCCACAGTAGAGATAATTGGTAGAGATGATATAATGCTTCCAGTTAAAACTGAAACTGATGTTCCAAAAGATAAAATTGAAATATGTATAAAAGCTTTAAAGGGAATAAAGGTAAATGTTCCAATTAATATAGGTGATATAATTTTAGAAAACGTTGCAGGCACTGGTGTCAATTTTATTGCTACTAGAACAATTGAAGACAAAGAAATTTAGCTAAAAACTAGAAGTTTCAACAATTATTGACTATTTCAATTGAATATGCAATAATAAAAGTAGGAAAACAATGAAGCTTGGATAAATATAAGCTTGGAGGCAATAGTATGGATGAATTTTCTTTTGAACAACTTTTAATAGAAAATCCAGTAGTTGGTGCAATTAGGAATGAGAAGGACTTACAAAAGATAATTACGAGTAAAGTGCAAATTGTATTTATACTTTATGGTTCAATTATAAACGTAAAAGATATATGTGATACACTAAAAAAGGCTGGTAAAGTTGTGTTTGTTCATGTAGATATGATAGATGGATTAAGAAGTGATCAAAAGGGGATTGAATTTATTAAAGAATATGCAAATCCTTTTGGAATAATTACAACAAAACAGAATAATATTAAATATGGACATAAATTAGGTTTATATACCATTCAGAGAATATTTGTTATAGATTCTCTATCACTTAAAACTGGTATAAAGAATATAAATGCAGTTTCACCTAACGCAGTTGAGGTTATGCCTGGTATTGCAAGCAAGATAATAAAATCTCTTGAAAAAGAGATACATCTTCCCATAATTGCGGGTGGTTTAATAAATACAAAAATAGAGATAATGGAGTCCATTAGTTCAGGGGCTATGGCAGTATCTACAACAGCATCTGAACTCTGGGAACTAAATAATTAAATAGGTTAATTTTAGGCTAGAGAAATGAGAGCCGAGTGAAATTTAAAGTTTAATACTTTATTTTACTCGGCCTTTTTTTATATAAATTAAGAAATCGATTACAATAAAAATTGGAGGCGTATTAAAATGGGAAAGTATGTAATGGCATTAGACCAAGGAACAACCAGTTCAAGGTGTATCTTATTTAACAAGAGTGGACTTATTGAAAGTTCAGCACAAAAGGAGTTTACTCAAATTTATCCCAATGCAGGTTGGGTAGAGCATAATCCAACAGAAATATGGGCCTCACAATTCTCAGTTGCTATAGAAGCAATGGCAAAAGTGGGTGCACAGGCTTCAGATATCGCAGCTATTGGAATAACAAATCAAAGAGAAACTACAATTGTATGGGACAAAAGAACTGGACTCCCTGTTTATAATGCTATAGTATGGCAATGTAGAAGAACTGCAAATATGTGTGATGATCTTAAAGCTAAAGGCTTTGATGTAATTGTAAAACAAAAAACTGGATTAATTCTTGATGCTTATTTTTCAGGAACAAAGGTTAAATGGATTCTTGACAATGTAGAAGGTGCAAGGAAAGATGCTGAAGCTGGCCACCTACTATTTGGAACGGTGGATGCTTGGCTGATTTGGAACTTGACGAAGGGGAAAACATTTGTAACTGATTATTCTAATGCCTCAAGGACAATGTTATTTAATATTCATGAATTAAAATGGGATACGGAAATATTAGAAGAATTAAATATACCATTATCTATGTTGCCAGAGGTTAAACCATCAAGTTGTGTTTATGGCAAAACAGACGTTGCACTATTTGGAGCTGAGATACCAATAGCTGGAGCCGCTGGTGATCAACAATCTGCACTATTTGGTCAATGTTGTTATGAGCCAGGAGCTGCTAAAAACACTTATGGGACTGGAGCATTCCTTCTGATGAATACTGGAGAAGAAGCTGTTGAATCTAAAAATGGACTTTTGACTACTATTGCTTGGGGTGTTGATGGAAAGGTTGAATATGCACTTGAAGGTAGCGTATTTATTGCTGGAGCCGCAATTCAATGGTTAAGAGATGAACTTAGAATGATAGATAATGCTGCTGATTCTGAGAGATACGCAACAGCAGTTGAAGATACTAATGGAGTGTACGTAGTTCCTGCTTTTGTAGGACTTGGGGCACCATATTGGGATGCTTATGCAAGAGGTGCAATTGTTGGACTAACAAGAGGAGCAAAAAAAGAACATCTAATTCGTGCTACATTAGAATCTATAGCATATCAAACAAATGACGTTTTAAAAGCAATGCAAGAAGATTCTGGAATTGAACTTAAAGCTTTAAAGGTTGATGGTGGAGCTTGTGCTAATAATTTCTTAATGCAATTCCAAGCAGATATATTAGGTGTACAAGTTGATAGACCAGAAATAATTGAGACTACCGCACTAGGTGCAGCTTATTTAGCAGGTCTTGCTGTAGGGTATTGGAAAGATAAACAAGACATACGTAGTAATTGGGCACTATCAAAATCTTTTGTATCTAATATGGAAGAAGATAGAAGAGCGGAACTGCTTAAAGGATGGCATAAAGCAATTGGTAGATCTCAGGATTGGGCTGAGTAATTAAAGTAAATTATTAATTTTATTTCGGGGGAGGTTATTAAATGTCAATTTATTTAGCTGAATTCTTAGGCACCGCAATATTAATTATACTCGGTGATGGTGTTGTTGCAAATGTAGTACTTAATAAAACAAAAGGTAATAACACGGGTCTTATAGTTATAGCATTTGGTTGGGCTCTAGCAGTTGCCATTCCGGTATTTATTTTCGGACCAATATCAGGAACTCACATTAACCCTGCTGTGACTTTATCACTAGCTGTAGTAGGAGATTTTCCTTGGAGTCAGGTTCCTGGATATATAATTGCTCAGATGTTTGGAGCATTTGTAGGTGCTTGTATAGTTTACTTACAATATAAAGATCATTTTGATGCTACTGATGATGCGGATGCTAAAAGAGCTGTATTTTGTACAGGCCCAGCTATAAAAAACACTTTTTCAAACTTTGTTTCGGAGTTTATTGGTACTTTTATATTAGTGTTTTCACTTTTAGGATTTGTAAATACAAAGCTTGCTGAGGGAATGGGCGGTTTTGTTGTAGGGGGTATTATTTTAGTAATTGGTTTGTCTTTAGGTGGAACAACTGGTTACGCAATCAACCCAGCAAGAGACCTAGGACCAAGAATAGCTCATGCACTACTTCCAATTAAAGATAAAAAAGGATCTGACTGGTGGTATGCATGGATACCGGTAGTTGCACCAATATGTGGAGCTGTAGTTGCAGCAGTATTTTTCAAAGCAGTTTTTTAATATAGCAAAATAAATAAGCGTAAAAAAGATTTGTGATGAAGGTTTAATCACAAGTCTTTTTTATTTGTATAAAATCGGACTAAATACTAATGAATAGGAATTTCTCTAAAGCACACACTATATAGTGTAGGAGGTGCTTTATATGGAAGTAGCTATAATGGGAGCTGGAATGTCTGGACTTTGCTGTGCAATAACTTTAGAGAGGTTTGGAATTACACCAACTATTTTTGAAAAAAGAAGTAGGGTGGGAGATAGGTTTGTTAATGCAGAAGCAATGTTCAGTATTCTTAATAGACCTAACAAAGACTGGGTACCTTACTTAAAAGAGAATTATCATATAACTTTAAAACCTATAGCTGAAGTGGATAAACTTTTTATACATTCTAAAAATGAAATTAGTTGTATTAATGGGAAGATTGGATCTACAAATTCAAGAGGTAGGCATGTTGATTCATATGAAAGCCAACTAGAAAAACAAGTAAAAGCTAAAATTAATTTTAACTCAACTTATGAATACGGAAAGTTGTGTAAGGATTTTGAGTGTGTAGTTCTAGCCACTGGAGATGGACAATATGCTTCTGATTTAGGTAATTATAGGAGCGATCTTACTTGCACTATAAAAGGAGCTATCGTCCAAGGTGAATTTGTGGTGAGTAACCCTCATGTATGGTTTAATTATGAGATATTACCTAAAGGATATGCTTGGCTTATTCCTTTTTCTGAAAAGGAGGCAAATTTAGTTATTGCTTACCCTGATTATCCTGACAATATAAAATTAGATATTGATGATATGTGGCAAAAGTTTTATAATCTAGCATGCAAGAAATTAGATCAAAACCTTAAAATAACTGATAACTTTGAGATAACAAAATATATTATGGGAATATGTGATAGGCCTATAATTGATAATACTTATTTCGTTGGTAATTGTTTTGGTAGTATTTCTCCAGGTCTTGGGTTTGGCCAATATACATCTATTTTAACAGGAATATATGCAGGGCTTGATATTTGCAAACAAGGAGATTATAGGGAACTTGCTAAACCATTATTTGAAAATTATAATCATTCTCTTGCATTAAGAAGATTTTTAGAGAATCTAAGTGATGATAAATTCGATTCAGCAGTTAAGGATTTAGATAGCAAAATCATGGGTGATTTGGTTGATAAGTTATGTAGTGATAGTAGCAGCATTGATTTTCTTAAATTAGCAACTCCAATTATAAAACTGATTAATAATTATTCGAATTGACATCATATAATAAAATAGTATTGAGATATTTATTTTGAATAATGTGTTGAAAACAAGCGGGCTACTATATGGCTGGCTTGTTTGTTTATAAAAAACTTTTTTTATAATTATATGTCAAACGGTTGACATATAGTATCAATAGTCTTATAATATAAATATAAGTTAAACCTTTACATAAAATTTTACATAAAGCTTATGATCAAAAGGTAAATAATAATTTAAATGGGGGCAAAAAAAATGAAAAAATCAAAATTATTATCTTTAATTCTATCGGTTTCATTAATGACATCTTTGCTTGTGGGTTGTGGAGCAAACACCAATAACAGTACAACAAAAGCTGAAGAGGGAACAACAAAGACTGAATCAGCAAAAGAAGTTAAAATTACTTTCTTAAATTCAAAAGGTGAAATTCAAGTTCAATTAGAGGAAGCAGCAGTGGTATTTACACAAGAAAATCCTAACGTTAAAGTTGAGGTTATTGCAGCTGCAGCTGGACAATCTCCATTTGAAAAAGTATCAGCAATGTATGCTTCAGGTAACGCACCATCACTTTCAATGTTAGACCCAGGAGATATTCCTAAATTTAGTGAGAAATTTGTGGATTTAACAAATGAGAAATGGGTTTCTGATTCATCGGAAGGTAGTCTTGATTCTGTTAAAACAAGTGATGGTAAGGTTATGGCTTTTCCACTTACTGTAGAAGGTACTGGGATAATCTATAATAAAGATGTTCTAGACAAAGTTGGAGTTGACCCTAAAAATATTAAAACAACTAATGATTTAGAAGAAGCATTTAAAAAGGTAAAGGATGGTGGAGTTGAAGCATTAGCGATATCACCAATGGATTGGTCACTAGCTGGACATCTTCTTCCAATTTCTTATGCAACTCAGTCAAAGGATTCAAAAGAAGTTAGTAAATTCTTAGAGGACTTAAAGGCAGGCAAAGTTGACTTAGCTAAAAATACACAATTTAACGGGTTAATAGATACTTTAGAAATGATGAAAAAGTATAATATAGATATTAAAGATCCATTAGCTGGTACTTATGAAAATGATCAACAGTATATGGGATCTGGAAAAGTTGGCTTCTGGTTTATGGGAAACTGGACTTGGCCACAAATAAAAGAATTCTCAGGTGAAAATGAGAACTTCGGATTTATACCAGTTCCAGTAAGCAATATTGCTGAAGATTATGGTAATGCTGGAATTCCTGTAGGAGTAACTAAATATATTGGTGTTGATAAAGAAAATAATGATGCTGATCAACAGGCAGCAGCAATGAAATTCTTAGACTGGCTCGTGTATAGCGATAAAGGACAAGATATTCTTGTAAATAAATCAAATATAATACCAGCATTTAAAAATATTACCTTAGAGCCAAAGGATCCTCTGGCAAAATCAATTAAGAGTTACATGAGTGATGGAAAAACAATACAATTTATGACAGTTATGCCTTCAGATCATTGGAAAGAGGTAGGTGCTTCGATGCAAAAATATTTAGTAAATAAAATTGATAAAGCTACACTGGCTACTGAAGTTCAAAATTATTGGAAAAATGTAAAATAGATAGCTGATTAATGCTAGGTGACGGGTAGGATTATGATTCCTACCCGTTGTTTAATTTTAAAATTAGGGGGAGAGGATATTATTATGGATCAAGAAAAAGGCTCTTTTAAAAAGTTAAAAAATTATTTAGTTTTCGCAGGTCCTACTACATTTATATTTTTTACTGTTATAATACTGCCATTTTTATACGGTATTTTTCTAACTTTCACAGATTGGAATGGAATATCTTCAGGTATGTCTTTTGCAGGACTTAAAAATTATATTGAGGTTTTTAAAGATAAGGTATTTTGGTCTTCATTTAAATTAACGGTATATTATGTGTTTTTTACAGTAATATTCACCAATATAATAGCTTTTTTACTTGCTTATATATTAACATCTGGAATTAAAGCACAAAACTTCTTTAGAAGTGGTTTCTTTACTCCTAATCTTATTGGCGGTGTTATATTAGGATATATTTGGCAATTCATATTTTCTAATGTATTAACATATATCGGAAAGAATTTTGATATTGCAATTTTTTCATCATCTTGGCTTTCAAATCCTACTAGAGCATTTTGGGCTTTAGTAATAGTAGCGGTTTGGCAATATTCGGGTTACATGATGATTATTTATATTGCCGGATTTATGAATGTACCAAAGGATATTTTAGAGGCAGCAAGCATAGATGGTGCTAATGGATTTATAAAACTTAAGAAAATAGTTCTTCCTATGATGATTCCATCATTTACAGTATGCATTTTCTTATCACTGCAAAGAGCATTTATGGTTTACGATGTAAATCTTACATTGACTGGTGGGGGACCTTTTAAAAGCACAGAACTTATATCCATGAGTGTATATAATAAAGCCTTTTTATCACAGCAATATGGTGTAGGGCAAGCAATGGCATTTTTCCTATTTCTAATGGTAGCAGTAGTTACATTAGTTCAAGTTTACTTTAGTAAGAAAATGGAGGTGGAAGCTTAAATGAAAAAACTCAATTTTAAACTAAACATTATTAAGACTGTAGGATTAACAGTAGTGTTACTTTTATATATAGTTCCATTTTTGTTTGTTATAGTGAACTCTTTTAAAACTAGAAAAGATATAATCTTAAGTCCATTAGCTTTACCAAAGTCTATAAATTTTGATAATTATATAAGTGCTTTTGATAAGATGGGCTATATGCATGCTTTTACTAACTCGCTTATAGTAACATTTTTTAGTGTTATTCTAATTATCATATGTTCATCTATGACAGCGTATTTTCTTGTAAGAAAAAAAACAAAATATACTCAAATTATATTTTTAATATTAGTTGCGTCTATGATTATTCCATTTCAAGGGATTATGATACCACTCGTTAAAATTTATGGATCAATTGGAATGCTAAATAATAAATGGGGACTTATATATATGTATGTGGGTTTTGGAGCAGCACTAGCTGTGTTTATGTACCATGGTTTTATAAAAAGCATTCCCATAGAACTTGAAGAGGCTGCTATGATTGATGGATGTACTAGATTCCAAATATTTTGGAAAATTGTTTTCCCTCTATTAAAACCAACTACAATGACAATAGCTATTTTAGATGTGCTTTGGATATGGAATGACTTCCTACTTCCTTCACTAGTTTTAATTAAGGCTACTGAAAGAACATTACCACTATCAACCTACTATTTCTATGGTACTTATACAGTGGATTATGGTCTGTCTATGGCTGGACTTATTTTAACTATAATACCAGTGATAATAGTTTACCTATTTATGCAAAAGAGTATAATAAATGGAGTTCTACAAGGATCTATAAAGTAAAGAGAAGCCTAGGAGTGAGTTAAATGATAATGGATAAATTATATGAAGCTACTGAGTTTGTAGAAATTAATAAGGGTACAATAAATGATGAATATAGACTGAATTATCATTTAATGGGAGAGATTGGGTGGATCAATGACCCTAACGGATTCATTCAGTTTAATGGTAGCTATCATGTATTTTATCAACATTATCCTTATGAAGCAATTTGGGGTCCAATGCATTGGGGTCATGCAGTTAGTGAAGATTTAGTGAAATGGAGCTACCTTCCTATAGCTTTAGCTCCAGATAGTGAGTTTGATAAAGATGGATGTTTTTCAGGGTCATCCATTGAAGTGGATGGAAAACTTAATCTTATATATACAGGACACATTTATACCAAAGAGTCCAAAAAAAGTGAGTATAGGCAGGTGCAGTGTATAGCAAAATCTGAAGATGGTGTAACATTCACTAAACTTTTGGACAATCCAATAATAGATACTGATGAAATTCCAAAGGTTATAAGTAATGTGGATTTGCGTGACCCTAAGGTGATAAAAATAAATGAAATTTACTATATGATTTTAGGAACAAATGATAATTGTAATCATGGTGCAGTAGCTATTTATAAATCTAAGGATCTACTCAATTGGGAGTTCATTAACATTTTAGCTAGCAGTGATGGGGATTTGGGCATTTGTTGGGAATGTCCAGATTTATTTAAACTAGAAGGTAATGATGTTTTAATGGTTTCACCTCAATATATGAAACCTAAAGGAAATGATTATAATAATTTACATTCAACTATATATATGATAGGTAATTTGAGAATTGATGAAGGTACATTTAAGTTTAAGCAGTATTATCCTGTAGATTATGGGTTTGATTTTTATGCACCTCAAACAATTATTGATGATAAAGGAAGACGGATATTAATAGCATGGATGGATATGTGGGAAAGCAAAATGCCAACACATGATAGAGGAGACAATTGGGCAGGAGCAATGACTCTTCCTAGAGAGGTATTGTATTATAAAGATAAATTAATTTTCAAACCAATCGACGAAATTAAAAAGTATAGAAAAAATGAATATAAGATTCAAGATATGAAGTTAGCTTATGAAAAGTTAATGGATATAACCGGAGATAGCTATGAAATTATAGTAATCTTTGATGCTGGGAATTCCAGTGAGTTTGGAATAAAGTTACGTGTTAATGAAAAAGAACAAACGGTATTATCTTATAATATTAATAATAGTATATTTAGTTTTAATCGTGATAAATCAGGAATTGGACCTATGGGAATAAGAAATACAGAGGTGAAACTTATAGATAATAAACTGAAACTACAAATATTTGTAGATAAGTGTTCAGTTGAAGTATTTATTAATGATGGAGAAAAGACAATGACAGGTAGAATATATCCTAGCGCAGATGCTACTTCTATAAAATTGTTTTCAAAGGGTGAATGTAACATAGTGTCCCTTAAAAAGTGGGAAATTAAAATAGTATAAAGGACTTAAAATTAACAGGGCATTTACTATAAAGATGAATGAGAAGAGGGAGAAAAATGTTTGAATTTAATGAAAGAATAATATTTCAAAATAAGGATATAGATATTCTTACCATAGGAGAACTGCTTGTAGATATGATAGCAGAAGACTATGGTGATAATTTTGAGTGCTCAACTTACAATAGATATTTCGGAGGATCACCTGCAAATATTGCTATAAATACAAAGAGGCTTGGTATAAATTCAATAGTGGCAGCTTGTGTTGGAAGCGACGGTTTAGGAAAATTTTTAATTAATAGTCTTATAGATGTAGGAATAGATACAAGCTGTGTTGCGGTTACTAGGAATTCAACTAGTATGGTTTTAGTTACTAAAAGTAAGGCTAGTCCCATCCCTATATTTTATAGAGATGCAGATTATCATTTATCTTACAATGAAAAATTAGATAATGCTTTAAAGAACTGTAAGATTATGCATTTTTCTTGTTGGCCAATATCAAAGGAGCCATCAAGAAGTACTATTGAGAGGGCTATTGAAGAAGCAAAAGATAATGGCGCATTAGTTTGTTTTGATCCGAATTATCATGAAATGTTGTGGGATAAAAATGAAGACGGGGTAGAATATGTGAAGAGTTTAATAGGTAAAGTAGACATTGTTAAACCTTCAGAAGACGATGCTGAGAGGATTTTCGGAAAAGATTCTAATGAAAATCAGATTAAGAAATTCTTGGATCTTGGTGTGAAGCTTGTAATTATGACATTAGGAAAAGATGGTGCTATAGTAACAAACGGAGTAGAAACTATAGTGATGGACACTTTAGCAAGCCAGGTGGTAGATACAACCGGAGCAGGGGATGCATTTTGGTCAGGATTTTATGCAGCTAT
Organism: Clostridium sp.; assembly: GCF_050717635.1. Taxonomy (GTDB): domain Bacteria; phylum Bacillota; class Clostridia; order Clostridiales; family Clostridiaceae; genus Clostridium_AD. The sequence goes on along the minus strand of NZ_JBOITO010000036.1, from coordinate 294,050 downwards.
AATAAATGGGTATACTTTAAAAGAAGCATTAAAACTAGGCTTTGCAGTAAGTGCATACAAACTAAAGTATACAGGAGCAGTAGTTAATTTACCTAAGTTAGAAGAAATAAAAAGAATATATGGATTATAAAAATACCCACATTTTAGAAGGAGAGATTTAAGATGACAGTAAAAAATAAGGTTCAGCTTATCACTTATCCAGACTCCTTAGGAGGAGATTTAAAATCACTTAACAATGTACTTTTAAAGTATTTTTCAGATGTTTTCAAAGGAGGAATTCATATTTTGCCTCCATTTCCGTCTTCTGGGGACAGGGGGTTTGCACCACTTACATACTTGGAAATAGAACCTAAGTTTGGTAGCTGGGAGGATATTAAAGATATAGGGGAAAACTTTGATGTATTGGTTGATTTGATGATTAACCATATCTCTAGACAGTCTATGTTTTTTCAAGATTTCCTTGAAAAAGGGAGAAAATCAGAATATGCCGATTTATTTATTACATTGGATAAAGTTTGGAAGGATGGTAAACCAGTTAAGAAGGACATTGAAAAGATGTTTCTTAGAAGGCAAGCGCCGTATTCCACTTTTACAATAGAAGAAACTGGTGATTTGGAAAAGGTATGGACGACCTTTGGGAAAACAGATCAATCGGAGCAAATCGATTTAGATATAAAATCAGAAAAGGTAAAAAAGCTTATAACGGATTTTTTTGTGAATTTTAGTAACAACAATATTAAAATAGTAAGACTAGATGCAGTAGGATATATTATTAAAAAGATTGGAACGAGCTGTTTTTTCGTGGAACCAGAGATATACGAATTTCTTGACTGGATAAGGGAAATGGCAGATTCTATGGAAATTGAGCTGCTACCAGAGGTTCATGCGCATTATACTACCCAGTACAAACTAGCTGACAAGGGCTTTTGGATATATGATTTTATTTTGCCATATACCATTTTAGAAACCCTTATTAATAAATCTAGCGTGAAGCTTTGTTCCTACCTAAAGGTTCGTCCTAGCAAACAATTTACAATGCTTGACTGCCATGATGGAATTCCCGTAAAACCAGATATGGATGATCTTATAGATACAAGTGAAGCTAGAAAAGTAGTGGATACTTGTACTCAAAGAGGTGCAAATTTAAGCCTTATTTTGTCAGAAGATTATAAAGCTGAGGATGGATTTGATGTTCATCAAATTAGAGGCACATACTATTCTATTCTAAATTGTGATGATGACGCCTATTTGGCAGCTAGAGCTATTCAATTTTTTGCACCAGGAATACCTCAGGTATATTATGTGGGACTCTTAGCAGGTGAAAACGATGTTGAAAATGTAGAGAAAACTGGTGAAGGACGTGAAATTAACCGCCACAACTTCAGTATATTGGAAATTGAGAAATCTCTTGAAAAAGAAGTTGTGCAGAGACTACTTAAACTTATAAGATTTAGAAATGAATATGATGCTTTCCAGGGAATATTTAAAGTTATGGATTCAGCTGATGATGAAATTTATCTTATGTGGGAAAATAAAAATAAGCATTGTACACTATATATAGACCTTAAAACTAATAAATCATTAATTGATTACGTAGATGAAAATGGAAACAAAGCTCAATATATAATATAATTTGCATATTTTAAAACAGTATTAAATTGATATATTTTTGTAGATATGCTAAAATTAGTCCATATATACATTTCAGTAATATTAATGTAAAGGGTGTTTGTATGGCAACAATAAAGGACGTGGCTAAAGTATCTGGAGTTACAGTTACTACAGTATCGAGAGTATTAAATAATCGAGGATATATAAGTGATATTACAAGGAAAAAGGTTTATGATGCTATGGAGGAGTTAAATTATCAGCCCAATGAAATAGCAAGATCTTTATTTAGAAGGAAATCTAATTTTATAGGACTTATTATACCCAATGTAGCTCATCCTTTTTTTGCTGAGCTTACGAGTTGTATAGAGTACTATGCTTATAAAGCAGGATATAAAATTTTAATATGTAATTCATATAAGGATAGTGTTAAGGAAAAAGATTATGTGCAAATGCTTAAAAGCAATCAAGTTGATGGCATAATCATGGGGAGTCATACTTTGGATACTTCTGATTATCTAACACCTACATTACCTATTGTAGCAATAGATAGAAATTTATCTAAGGGAATCCCATTTGTTACATCGGATAATTATAAGGGCGGATTACTTGCCACAAATCTCTTAATAGATAGAGGATGTAGAAAGCTTGCTCATATTAGTGGACCACTAGAACTGAATACCCCAGCTAATAAGAGATATGAAGCTTTTATAGACGTGGTTACTGAAAGAAAAATCGAATATGTCATTAAACAAGCTAAATTAGATATATTTGAAAGTTATGAAAAGCTAGTAGCTAAATTACTGCGAGAACACCCAGATATAGATGGCATATTTGCCAGTAGTGATATGATAGCAGCATCTATCATCCATATTGCTAATATAATAGGGAAGAACATACCTGGAGATTTGAAAATAGTAGGGTATGATGATATAAATCTAGCAACATTAATTGTTCCTCCATTAACTACTATAAAGCAACCTATAAAGCAAATGGGAGAACTTGCTGTAAAAATACTTATTGACCAAATTGAAGGTAAAGGTGTAGAAATAGAAAATGTTTTACCTATAAATCTTATAGAAAGAAAGACAACTTAATAACAATTTTAAAAATAGAAAGCCGTTAATTTAACGGCATTTTTTGTAAAGAAAAATAGGGGGCTGGGAGTTTTGAGTAAAAAAGAAAAAGGAAAGATTTCATTGAAATTATTTGCTATAGCAGGTATTTCTATATTACTAATTGGAGCAATAGCTGCAAAATTATTATTTTCTAATAGAATATCAGATTTTGATGGAATTACATTAAAATCAGGAAATGATAAAGTTATTGTTGAACTATTAAAATCTAATTTAGTAAAGGTGAGTTTTCTACCACAAGGAAAGTCTACTCCAAATACTGAAGTAATAGGAAAAACAAAATTTGAAAAAGTGAAAGCTAAGGTTAAGAAGAGTGGGGGACTAACGTCTATTACTACTGATAAAATGATTGTTAAAATTAATAATAAAACTAACAGGATATCAGTTTATGATCACAATGATAAATTGCTTATAAAAGAACAGAATATTGCTAATGTCTATAATGGTGGTGTAGCATTTGATATAAATAAGGGAGATAATTTTTATGGAGCCAGTGGATATAGTGCTATGGAAGAGTCTTCAGAATTATTGCTTAGAAATGAGGGAGCAAGAGTAGAGGCTGGTCAGCAAGGTGACTGTGGAGCACCATTAATATGGAGTACAAGCGGATATGGGGTACTTGTAGATTCCGAAGTGGGGTTCTTTTATCTTACAGATAATAAATTGACCTATGATAGATCGTCAAAAGAAGATACCAATTATTATGTTATGGTAGGAAATCCAAATGAAATAATGTCTACAACGGCTGAGATTAGTGGAAAGCCACCAATGTTTCCTAAATGGGCTATGGGATTTACTAATACTGAATGGGGAATTGATGAAGTGGAATTAAAGGATATAGTAGATACATATCGTGCTAAGAATATTCCTATAGACAATTATTGCTTAGATGTTGATTGGAAAGCATGGGCAAAGGACAACTATGGAGAATTCAGATGGAACGAGGAAAAGTTCCCTAGTGGACCCTCTGGAAAACTAAAGGTGGATATGGATGCTAAGGGAATTAAACTTACAGGAATTATGAAACCTAGAATTCTTGTGGATTCAAAGCAAGGTAAATACGCTACTGATAATAAACTTTGGTGGCCAAGTAAAGACGTATATACGGATTATATTTCAGGGGAAAAGGTAAACGATTTGAATTTTCATCTTCCTGAAACAAGAAAATGGTTTTTTGATAATAGTAAAAATGCAATGGATAAAGGAATTTTAGGCTGGTGGAATGATGAAGCTGATGCAGGGTTTGACAACACGCAGTTTTTAGACATGCAAAAGGCAATGTACGAGGGCCAAAGAGATACAAATGATATGAGAGCATGGTCTATAAATAGGAATTTCTATTTAGGAGCGCAAAGATATGCCTATGGAATGTGGTCTGGAGATATAGGATCAGGTTTTAAGGTTATGGCGAACCAAAGAGAGAGAATGCTTTCAGCAGTAAATCTTGGACAAGTAAAGTGGGGAATGGATATTGGTGGCTTTAATGGGCAGCCTAATGCTGAAAATTATGCTAGATGGATGCAATTTGGTGCTTTTACACCTATTTATAGAGTGCATGGTCAGCATGATTATCAAAGACAGCCCTGGTCTTTTGGTCCAGTTGCAGAAGCAGCATCAAAAAAAGCTATGGTACTTAGATATAAGTTAATACCATATATATATTCCTATGAGAGGAAATCTTATGAAGATGGAATTGGTTTAGTTAGGCCGCTAAATTATGATTATCCAAAAGATGGAAAGTTAGCAAATTATGTGGATGCATGGATGTTTGGTGATTATCTATTGGTAGCTCCTGTAGTTAAAGAAGGAGAAACCTCTAAAGAAATATATTTACCCGAGGGGACTTGGATAGATTATTTCAAAGGTAAGAGTTATGCTGGAAACACAACAATTAATTATGCTCTAAATACTACTACCTGGGAGGATATACCATTATTTATAAAGATGGGTGCTATAATTCCTACTCAAGATTTTATGAATTATGTGGGAGAAAAACCTGTAACTGATATTTACCTGGATATTTTCCCCGACGCTAAAAAAACTTCTTTTAAATATTATGATGATGACGGTTTAACTTATAAGTATGAAAAAGGAGGATACTTTATACAGAACATGACTGTAGAGGATAGTGAAGGAACTTTTAATTTTGATATAAGTGATAAAGAGGGAAGTTTTACCCCGAAATTAAAATATTACATTGGTAAATTTCATGGTAAAACTGCTGAAACTGTAGAAATTAATAACTCTGATATAAAGAAGGTTAAGGATCTTAACGCATTAATGGATGCAAATGAAGAATGCTTTTCTACGGGTAGTGATATCTATGGAGAAGTAACGTATGTGAAAATATTCTCAAAAACTAAGAAAGAAATTAGTATTAAATAATAACAATTATCATTTACAATCTTATAAATATATAGTAATATGTAATAAAGTGAAACGATATATTTTGAAAGGAGAGATTAAATTGAAAATTGAAAAGTTATTTAAACCTAGAGTATTAGGTTCTGGAGTAAATGTAAAGAATTCTATAGTTATGGCACCTATGACCACTTTTTCCGGGAATGCTGATGGAACGGTATCTGAGGCGGAACTTATTTATTATAAAGTAAGGTCAAAGGGTGTAGGCATGGTGATTACAGCAGCAACATATGTTAGTCTATCAGGGAAGGGTTTTCCAGGTCAGTTTGCTGCCTATGATGACAGTTTTTTACCAGGACTAAAAAAGCTAGCGAAAACCATAAAGGGGGAAGGATCTTTAGCAATTCTACAAATATTTCATGGCGGTAGAATGGCAATTCCTTCGGATATACCAAGTAAGCAAACAATTAGTGCAAGTTCAGTAGCACCAGAAAGGCCAGGAGCAATGGTACCTCGAGAAATGACGGAAGAAGAAATTAAGGGTACTATTAAAGCCTTTGGTGAAGCAGCAAAATTAGCTATAGATGCTGGTTTTGATGGTGTAGAAATTCACGGTGCTAACACATATTTACTGCAACAATTCTTTTCTCCACACTCAAACCAACGGTCAGATAATTGGGGAGGGAATATAGAAAAAAGAATGAATTTCCCACTTGCTGTTATAGCAGAAGTTAAGAAAGTAGTAAGTGAAAAAGCAGATGAGAACTTTATAGTTGGTTATCGTTTTTCACCAGAGGAGATGGAAAAACCAGGTATAACTTTAGAAGATACACTTTTATTTCTAGATGTATTAGCAAATCAGAAACTTAGTTACTTGCATATTTCTATAATGGATTTTTGGCAAAGTTCAATGAGAGATACAACAAATACAAGACCTATTATTTGCAAAATACTAGATCAAATTCATGGTAGGGTGCCTTTCATTGGAGTGGGGTCTATTCATACACCTGAAGATGCTATTAAGGTAATAGATAGTGGTGCGGAATTTATATCCCTAGGTAGAGAAATAATCATGGAACCAGAGTGGGTAAGCAAAGTTCAACAAGGGAAAATTTCCGAAATACGTACAACTTTAAGTAAAAGTAATGGAAAATCACTAGATATTCCAGAGCCACTTTGGAATGCAATAATGAATACACCAGGTTGGTTCCCAGTTACTGATTAAAGTAATAAGATTTAGATAAAGAATGTACGAATTAGATTGAAGTACATTCTTTATTTTTATTTATCTGTAAATTTACCTTGAAATATAGGTAGCATATGGTATATACTTAACAAGTTAAGAAATATAATTTGCTGAAATAGCTCAGTTGGTAGAGTAACGCACTCGTAACGCGTAGGTCGAGGGTTCGATCCCCTTTTTCAGCTCCAATATAAATCTAGTTATATCAATGTATCAGGATAAACAACTAAATAAGATGTTGAAGTTTAAATTACTTAGTACCGCATTACTCAAATAATGTGGTACTTTTTTTATTTAAAAGAATACTTAAAAAGTCGATAACATGCTATTAGATAAAATTAACAAAATCAAATTAGTGTTATAAAATTTTATTGCAGATTGCATAAAAGAATTAGAACTTATTAATTGTTTAGTATTGACATACTAAAATTTAAATGATAGAATAAAAACTATGCTAATGTAAAAATTGAAAGGAGGGATACCTTGAATAAAAATATTGATTTAGCTTTAAATAAGCTGTATCAAAGACAAATTGTTACTAGAGAACAACTCTTAAATGAAATATTAAGAGTAAAGTTAACACAGAAAGAATTGCATTTAAATACAAAGGTTGTAAATGATAAAGAGAAGTTATTTCAATTTATGAAAAAGACAACAGAAGATGAACTAGGGTTCTTCCCGGCTGATAGAGATGATTTTGCAGATATATATGAATCTTTAAAAGATATTGATCTTATAGAGGTTACCATTGAGATATTTAAGAATGATAGAATGGGTACTATAATTTCACAAAGTTATTTAACAACCTATATTAGAAATAAAGTAAAAATGATTAATCCAAAAAAAATTCTTATAACTGAAGCTGAAAAACATTTATCTGGGTTAAAGGAATTTATAGAAAAATTTACAGATGCACAAAGTACATTAACTACTCAGTCAAAACAGATGTATTTACTATTAAACTTGGCATTTGGTGATTATAAAAACATTGGAATAATATTTGAATCTATATACAGTGATTGCTTAATTAATGAAAAGTTTGATTATATATACACAATACCTACCTTTGGGGGGAAACCTGAAAATGTTGGACGCAAGTTTATTACAAGAGATAGTGATGGCATAGCTATGGAGAATATGCTTGAACATTTAGATCAAAATGGTACTTTAGATATTATTGTTCCTGCTAAGATAACTTTTGCTGGTATGGATTATAAGAAGCTCAGATCTTTTATAACAAATAACTATAATGTGAAAAGCATCTTTATATTGCCTGAAGGGACTTTTAAACCATCAACAGCTATTAAAACGTATTTGTTTACAATTACAAAAGTTCCGCAGGATAAAATTAAAATAGGAACAGTGAAGCTAGGAAAAGAGATATTTTATGTGGAAGATAATAAACAAATAAAAACTAAAGAGTTTTTATCTCATGAGGATTGGAGAATAGAGCTTTTACTTTCTGATGATAATGAAAATATACAAATGTTTAAAAACTCTAACTTGGAAAAGGTAAAACTTAAGGATGTTGCAGAAGTTTTTAGAGGTAAATCTATACTCAAAAAGGATACTAAAGCTTCCAACATTTCAGTTGTAAATATTTCGAATATTGAAGATGGTGAGATTAACTATTTAAATATGGATACTATTGAAGAACAAGAAGAACGCAAAATTAAGAGATATGAGCTGGTAAATAATGATGTTTTGCTTTCTTGTAGAGGTACAGCTATTAAATCAGCAGTGTTTAAAGCTCAAGATAAACTTATTATTGCTTCAGCTAATCTAATAGTAATTAGACCAAAAGAAAAAATACTTGGCGAATATATCAAAATATTCTTTGAAAGTCCCATTGGGATAGCTATCATTAAAAGTTTTCAAAGAGGAACAACTATAATGAATATTAATCATTCTGATATTATGGAGATGGAAATACCTATAGTACAATTACGAGTGCAAGAGGAAATGATAAAGAGTTACAATGAAGAGCAGAGTATATATAAGGCTAATATTAGTGAAGCTGAAAATAGATGGAATAATATAAAAAGTAATATTTATAGGCAACTAATATGAAAACAAACAAGACTTGGAGGCTATGGGTATGAGTTTAAATGACACACAAATTATTATATTTCAAACCGAGGATGGTACTACGAAAATTGATGTAAAAATGGAGGATGAAACTGTTTGGCTATCACAAGCACAGATGGCAGAGCTTTTTCAAAGGGACAGAAGCGTTATTTCAAAGCACGTTAAAAATATTTTTCAAGAAAATGAAGTCGATGAAAAAAGCAATGTGCATTTTTTGCACATTGCAAATTCAGATAAACCTGTTGCATTTTTTAGTCTTGACGTTATGCAGAAAGTCTATTTATGGGTATGACAACGTTTGAGGGTAAAACAATAAAGAAAAGGGATATAACTGTCGCTAAAAATTACCTGTATGAAGATGAGATTAAGATTTTAAATAGAATTGTGACTGCTTACTTAGAATTTGCAGAACTTCAAGCGATTAGACATGTTCCAATGTATATGAGTGATTGGATAAAAAAACTTGATGATTTTATCAAACTGAGTGGTAGCGATCTTTTGGAAAACACAGGGAAAGTTAGCCACCTAGAAGCAACAACAAAAGCTATGCTAGAATTTGAAAAATATAAAGAAAAAACAAAAGATGACCTTTCCGTAATTGAACTAAATTTTATAGAAAATATGAAAAGTGTACAGAAGAAAATAGAAAAAGATGGGGGACGATAATAATGGGAGTAAGTTTAGAATTTGAAAATAAACTATGGGAAATGGCAGATAAGCTAAGAGGCAATATAGAAAGTAGTGAGTATAAGCATGTTATATTGGGGCTTATATTTTTAAAGTATATCTCTGATGCCTTTGAAGAAAAACATGCAGAATTAGTAGCAGATGGTGATGGATTTGAAGAAGATAGAGATGCTTATACAGAAAAAAGCATATTTTTTGTACCGACTAGTGCTAGATGGGAATTTATTAAAAAAAGCGCAAAACTAGTAACAATAGGACAAATCATCGATGATTCTATGATAGCTATTGAAAGGGAAAATGCTTCATTAAAAGGAGTATTACCTAAAACTTATGCAAGAACAGAGATTGATAAAACAAAGCTTGGAGAGCTTATAGATTTGTTCTCATTTGATTTAGGAAGCAAAGAGTCAAGAGCTCAAGATCTACTAGGACGTGTCTATGAATATTTTTTAGGGAAGTTTGGAAGTTCTGAGGGCGAGTTTTACACTCCACCATCAATTGTAAAACTTCTAGTAGGGATGATTGAACCATTCAAAGGTAGAGTATATGATCCATGCTGTGGATCAGGTGGTATGTTTGTACAATCTGGTAAATTTGTGGAGGAACACAAAGGAAGAAACGACGACATCCATATATATGGTCAAGAATATACAGCTACTACATGGAGACTATGTAAAATGAACCTTGCTATTCGTGGACTTGATGGAAATATAGGGGATAGAGATGCAGATACATTTGGTAATGATCTTCACAAAAACCTTAGGGCAGATTATATTTTAGCTAATCCACCCTTCAATGTTAGTGACTACACGTTAATACAAGATGACGTACGTTGGAAATATGGCATTCCGCCACAAAACAATGCGAATTATGCTTGGATAGAACATATAATAAGTAAGCTATCACCTAGAGGTATTGCTGGGTTTGTATTAGCTAATGGATCTATGAGTACGTTAACAAAGACAGAAGCTGAAATCAGAAAAAACATTATAGAAGCAGGACTTGTGGATTGTATCGTGACAATGCCAGCAAATTTATTTTATAATGTAACAATTTCAGTATGTTTATGGTTTATATCTAAGAAAAGAGAAAATCGTAAAGATAAGATTCTATTTATGGATGCTAGAAAATTGGGAACTATGGTCACTCGCAAACATAGAGAACTTTCAAATGAAGAAATTAAAAAAATATATGATACTTACCACAACTGGCGAGATGAAAAGGAATATGAAGATGTTCAAGGATTCTGTAAATCTGCAAGCATTGGAGAAGTGAGAGGTCATGAGTATATAGTAACTCCTGGAAGGTACGTTGGAGTTGAGGATGTAGAGGATGATGGAGAACCATTTGATGAAAAAATGACAAAACTAACAGGTGAACTTGCAGAGCTGTTTGCTATGTCTCATCATTTAGAAGTTGAAATCAAGCAAAGATTGGGGGGGATAGGGTATGAGTTTTAGTGAGTGGAAGAAAATTAAGCTAGAAGATGCTGTTAAAATTGTAGATTCTCTACATGTTACGCCCAAATATGCTGAATTAGGATATCCAATCATAAGAGTACAAGATATAAATGAAGGATTGTTTGATATTCAAAGTCCATTATATGTGTCAAAAGAGGTCTATGAAAAGTATACGAAAAACCACAGGCCACAAATAGGGGATATTTTATTTACACGTGTTGGAGCTAACAATGGTATATCATCATATGTTAATACAAATGTAGATTTTTGTATTGGACAAAATACATGTATTTTAACAGAGTATAAAAAAGGTGTTTATAGCAAATATATTTATTATATAATGGTAAGCAACATTATTAAGAATCAAATACAAAATATGAACACTGGATCCACACATAAAACGATAAGCTTAGGTAGTATAAAAAACTTTGAAATTTACATTCCACCTTATAATGAACAAAAGGTAATTGCAGATATACTTTATTCTATTGATGAAAAAATAGAGCTAAACAAGCGTATTAATAAGAATCTTGAAAAAATATCACAGACTATTTTTAAAAGCTGGTTTGTAGATTTTCAGCCGTTTCAAGAAGGTGAGTTTGAGGAAAGTGAGATGGGAAGGATACCTAAGGGGTGGAAAATTTCTGAGTTATCAAGTGTAGTCGTTGTTAACAAAAGAGGATTTTCTCCAAAATATAATAGAAATAATGAAGGAGTACCTGTTATAAACCAAAGATGTATTAGAAATCATACAATCATTGAAGAAGCAGTACAATACCATGATAATGATGTAAAAACAGCACCGGAAGATAGCTATATCAAACCATTTGACATACTTATAAATTCTATGGGGGTTGGTACTTTAGGCAGAGTTGCACAAATTGCAATAATTAATGATGCTAAAATAGTGCATAGTTGTGTAACTATACTAAGAGCAAATGAAAGTTTAATTGTTCCAACAATATTAGGGTATTTTATAAAGAGCGTTGAAAGTATAATTGAATGTATGGGTACGGGTTCAACTGGTCAAACATCATTAAGTAATAAAGTTCTTGGTGCATTAAAGTTTGTTTTACCACCTTTATCAATTCAACTAGAAATTGGTGATGCACTTACTAATATATTAGTTTATATTGATCAAAACAACTTAGAGAGTAAACAGCTCCAACAAATACGTGACACATTATTACCAAAGCTCATGTCAGGTGAAATTCGAGTTCCTATAAAGGAGGTGAAATAGATGGCTAAAAATAATTTTTGTGAGTCTCACTTAGAGGAAGCTACTCTTGAATGGTTTGAGGAGCTAGGCTATGAGGTAGTCTTTGCTCCAGACATCGCACCAGAAGGTGAATATCCTGAGCGCGGGGATTACAGTGATGTTATATTATCTGAGAGGCTAAGAGATGCTCTTTCAAGGATAAATCCTAAAATGCCAAGTGATGCTATTGAAGAGGCTTTTCGTCAGATAATAATACCACTAAGTCCAAGCCTGCTGATGAATAATAAAGCTTTTCAGAAGATGGTAACTGATGGCATAGATGTTCAAGTAAAGCAAAAAGATTCAAGTTACAAGACGGAAAAAATTTATGTCTTTGATTTTGAAAAGCCGTTAAACAATGAGTTTATGATAGCTAATCAGTTTACAATATTGGAGCATGGTACAGAAAAAAGACCAGATGTAATAGTGTTTGTAAATGGTATTCCATTAGTAGTTATAGAACTTAAAAGTGCTAGTGATGAAAATGTAGATATAACAGATGCTTATAATCAGCTTCAAACTTACAAGATGACTATACCTTCCTTATTTACGTATAACTCTTTTATGGTAACTAGTGATGGAATAAATGCAAGAGCCGGTACACTAACTTCTGAAGAGGATAGGTTTATGGCATGGCGTACTATTGAGGGTGATGATGTTGCACCTGTGTCTATTCCACAGCTTGAAGTATTAATTAAAGGAATGTTTGAGAGAAACCGTTTCCTTGATATTATTAAGCAATTTGTATTATTCCAAAGTGATGGTAAGGATACCTTTAAAATACTTGCAGGGTACCACCAATATCATGCAGTTAACAAGGCTGCTCTAAGTACAGAACGTGCGACTATGAAAAGTGGGGATAGAAGAATAGGTGTTGTATGGCATACCCAAGGTAGTGGAAAGAGCTTGACCATGGTTTTCTATGCAGCAAAGCTTGTAATTAGTTCAGAACTTGGAAACCCAACAATTGTGGTTATTACAGATAGAAACGATCTTGATGACCAGCTGTTTGGAACATTCTTAAAGTCTAAAAATATACTTAGAACTACACCAGTACAAGCTACAGATAGAACTAACCTAAGAGAATTACTTAATAACCGCACTAGTGGTGGCATTATATTTACGACTATTCAAAAGTTTTCACCAGAAGAAAAAGGCGATGCTGCGCCTATACTCACAGAACGTAAAAATGTTATCGTAATGGCTGATGAAGCACATCGTAGCCAATATGGATTTGGGGCGGATGTTGTAACAAGTGATGACGCTGCTGATGTCAAATACGGTTATGCTAAATATATGCGTGATAGTTTGCCCAATGCTTCTTATATTGGATTTACAGGTACACCGGTGGAACTTACCGACAAAAATACTCGTGCAGTATTTGGGGATTATATTGATGTTTACGATATGACCAGAGCTGTAATCGATGGTACAACCGTTAAAATTTTCTATGAAAGTAGAATTGCAAAACTAGAGCTTCCAGAGGAAATGAAGCCTATGGTTGATACTGAATATGACGAAATTACAGAATACCAAGAGATAGGACAAAAGGAAAAGCTAAAGAGTAAGTGGGCAAGACTTGAAGCAATTGTTGGTTCAAATCAAAGAGTTAAGTTAATAGCAAAAGATATTGTTGATCATTTTGAAAAACGTCAGAAGGCTCAGGAATTTGAAGGCGGTAAAGCTATGATTGTTGCCATGAGTAGAAGGATTGCTATTGATTTATACAAAGAGATTATAGCACTTCGTCCAGAGTGGCACAGTGATGAATTAATGGCTGGTAAAATTAAAATAGTAATGACAGGCAGCTCCTCAGATCCTGTAGATTGGCAACCTTTCATAGGTACAAAGGCAAATCGTGAGACACTTGCTAAACGTATGAAAGATAAAGAAGATGAATTACAATTGGTAATTGTTCGGGATATGTGGCTTACAGGGTTTGATGTACCAAGTATGCACACCATGTATATTGATAAACCAATGAGAGGTCATAATTTAATGCAAGCCATAGCAAGAGTAAATCGAGTATTTAAAGAAAAGCAAGGTGGGCTTGTTGTTGATTATATTGGGATTGCTGAGAACTTAAAAGAAGCACTTTCACAATACACAGAAAGCGATAAAGAGACTACAGGGGTTGATGCAGATGTTGCATCTATGGTACTTCTTGAAAAATATGATCTTATTAAAGAGTTACTTCATGGTCATGACTATAGCAAATTTTTTACTGGTAAAGCAAGTGAAAAAATGAAAGCAATTATAGAAACCATGGACTTTATAATTGGACTTAGAGAAGATAGGAAAAATGATTATATTAAGCTAGTAACAGAACTTGCAAGAGCATATTCACTATGTGCAACAACAGACATTGCCGAAAGATTAAATATAGAGATTGGATTTCATAAGGCTGTCAAAGCAAGCATAGTTAAGATGATTAGCGATGACAACAAGAAGAAAACTACATCTCAGCTTGATAATGAATTAAATCAATTGATCTCTAAATCAATATCTTCAAATGAAGTGGTAGATATTTTAGCATCAGTAGGACTTAATAAACCTAATATAGCCATTCTTTCTGATGAGTTCCTAGAAGAAGTTAAGGGAATGAAACAGAAAAATTTAGCAGTAGAACTACTTAATAGATTGTTAAAAGGAAGTATTAAATCTTTTTCTAGACGTAATCTAGTGCAATCTAAGAAATTTTCAGAATTACTAGAAGCAGCTATTATAAAGTATCAAAATAGATCCATTGAAACTACTCAAGTTATCATGGAACTTATAGAACTTGCTAAGAAAATTACAGAAGCAGAAAATCGTGGTGAATCTACAGGTCTTACTCCTGATGAATTAGCGTTTTATGATGCTCTATCAGATAATGAATCTGCGAAAGAAATTATGGGTGAAGATATCCTAAAACAAATAGCTAGAGATCTAACTGTTTCCATAAAGAACAGTATAAGTGTTGATTGGGCAATCCGAGAAAGTGTGCAAGCTAAGATGAAGATGACCATTAAAAGGTTACTTAAAAAATACGGCTATCCACCAGATAAGACAATGAAGGCAGTAGAGATTGTAATGGAACAAACAAAGCTTATGTGTTCTAATGAAGTGATTTATGCATCAAGCAATAAAGATAAATCTTATGATGATAGGGTTGCAGAAGAATCAAAAGATTACTTATAAATAGTTTAACCAGTAAAAGCTGTTGCTATGGTGCAATAGCTTTTACTTTTTTTTGATAATATAATTATGTGTTCATTTTTTCGTATATTGTTCCCGTTTTATAGTATTGTTGTACAAGCCGAATAAGAATACAATGTAATTAACATAAACGTTTACATCCACACGGAAATAGTAAATTTTAAGTAAGATCAGAATTCGGGGGAGGGTTAATTAATGAAAAAAGCAGTATCAATTTTACTAGTATCTTTAATGATTTTATCTTTTAGTGGTTGTTCATCAAATAACAAAGTAACAGAGAAAAAGGTAGCAGAGAAAAATGTATCAGATAAATTAACTATTTATTGTCCACATCCTATAGAATTTATTGATCCAGTAGTTAATGAATTTGAAAGTCAGTCAGGAATTAAGGTAGAGGTGGTAGCAGCGGGAACAGGAGAACTTCTAAAGAGAGTTGAAGCTGAAGGAACAAATCCATTAGGAGATATTTTATGGGGTGGTTCATTATCTACATTAGAACCAAAAAAAGACTTATTTGAAAAATATCAATCTGTAAATGAAAAAGATGTATTTGATGATTATAAGAATAAAGATGGTCAAATAACAAGATTTACTGTTATACCAAGCGTAATCATGATTAATACAAAGCTTATAGGAGACATTAAGGTGGAGGGTTTTGAAGATTTATTAAACCCAGCTTTAAAAGGTAAAATAGCTAATGCAGATCCAGCGAAATCTTCCTCATCATTTGAACAAATAATAAATCAATTATATGCTATGGGAAATGGAGAACCTGAAAAAGGTTGGGATTATGTAACAAAGTTAACAAAGAACTTAGATGGTAAACTTTTAAGTGGGTCTTCCGCAGTTTATAAAGGTGTAGGAGATGGAGAGTATACAGTAGGATTAACATTTGAAGAAGCAGCAGCAAAATATGTAAAAGATGGAGCTCCAGTTAAATTAGTTTATTCTAAAGAAGGTACTGTTGCTAAAGCAGATGGTGTTGTTATCATAAAAGGTGCCAAAAATATGGAGAATGCTAAGAAATTCATTGATTTTGTTACTGGTAAGGATGCACAAACACTAATAGCTAATAAATTAAATAGACGTTCTGTTAGAACTGATGTACCACCAGCTGAAGGTCTTAAACCATTAGAAGATATAAAAGTTATAAAAGACGATGAAGCTTGGCTTAAGGAAAACAAACAGAATATCTTAGATAAATATAAAGAAATAATTACAAGCAACTAAAAATGACCCTTGCGAATTTTTAATATTATTTCATTAAAAAGTCGTAGGGGTTTTATTAATAATACTGGTATTAGAAAGGGGTTTAGAACATGAGTACATCCATTGAATTTTTAAACGTAGTAAAAAGATATGATGATATTACAGTAATTCCTAAGCTTTCACTAAAGGTTAAGGAAGGCGAGTTTTTTACATTACTAGGGCCATCAGGTTGTGGAAAAACAACTCTTTTAAGAATGGTAGCAGGATTCAATTCCATTGAAGAAGGACAGATTACTTTTAATGGAAAGGTAATAAATAATATTCCAGCACATAAAAGAAATATCGGCATGGTATTTCAGAACTATGCTATATTCCCTCATATGACAGTGTCTGAAAATGTTGAATATGGATTAAAGCTTAGAAAACATAGTAAACAAGAAGTCACTAAAAAATTAGAGGAGATTTTAAAAGTTGTAAAGATATATGAATATAAGGATAGAGCACCAGATAAACTTTCAGGTGGACAGCAGCAAAGAGTTGCGCTAGCAAGGGCTATTGTAATTCATCCAACAGTTTTACTTATGGATGAACCCCTTTCAAATTTAGATGCTAAACTTAGAGTAGAAATGAGAAGCGCTATAAGAGAAATACAAAAGGGGGTAGGAATAACAACCGTTTATGTAACCCATGATCAAGAAGAAGCACTTGCCATATCAGATAGAATTGCCATTATGAACAAGGGTGTTATACAGCAAATAGATACACCTCGAACAATTTATTTAAGACCATCAAATGTTTTTGTTGCTACATTTATTGGACACTCTAATATATTTAATGGAAAAGTATTTGTAGAACAAGGAATAAAATATATTGTGTTTGAAAATGGATATAAAATTCCAATGGAAAATTTGAATAATGTGGCTCAAAATGATGATGAAATTAAAATATCTGTGCGTCCAGAGGAATTTATATTGTGCAACAATAAAGATGGAATTAGAGGCGTAATTCACTTTAACACATTCCTTGGGAAATATATAAATTATGAGGTAAAGCTTAACAATGGAGAAATAATTGAATTAACACAAGATACTAGTAATAATGATACCTTCCATGAAATAGGACAAGAGATATTTTTAGAAGTAAACGTAAAAAAAATTAATATCTTTAATAAGGAAGGGAATGTAAGTCTTATTATTGGAGTGAATGAAAATGAAAAGTAGAAAATTAAAAAAAATAAGATTTGATTTTTGGACAATAATAATAATAGCTTCTTTTTTCTTGTTTGGAATATTTTTAATTTATCCATTAGGGTCACTGTTTATAACCAGTTTTCAGGATATAGAAACAGGAAGATATACTTTAGACAATTTTGTTAAGTTTTTTTCTAAAAAATATTATTATGAAGCACTTATAAATAGTTTTACTATAAGTATTATAGTAACTATATTAGCTATTTTGATTGGTGCACCATTAGCTTATATTATGAGTACTGTAAAAATAAGATTCAAATCATTTGTAGAGGTACTCATTATAATATCCGTATTATCTCCACCTTTTATTGGAGCATATTCATGGATATTACTACTAGGAAGAAGCGGAGTCATTACTAAATTCTTTTCTAATACCTTTGGAATAGAGTTCCCAAGTATTTATGGATTCAAAGGAATTTTACTGGTATTTACCTTGAAATTATTCCCATTCATATATTTGTATGTATCAGGTGCACTAAAGAAAATAGATGTTTCACTAAGTGAAGCAGCAGAAAGTTTAGGATGTACTGGGATAAAAAAAGTGTTTACTATAATACTTCCACTTATCCTTCCTACAATAATGGCAGGATCATTATTGGTATTTATGAATTGTCTTGCTGATTTTGGAACTCCAATGCTTATAGGTGAGGGCTTTAGAGTTATGCCAGTTTTGATATATTCAGAGTTTGTATCCGAGGTAGGAGGCCAAGCAAATTTTGCAGCGGCACTAAGTACACTTATGGTAATAATAACTGCAGTTATTTTTATAGGGCAAAAATATGTAGTTAATAGAAAGTCATATGTTATGAACTCATTAAAACCTATATCTGCTAAAAAGGTTAAGGGCTACAAAAATGTTCTTGCACATTTATTTACTTACACTATTGTTATACTAGCTGCTATCCCTCAGATAACAGTAATATATACATCTTTCTTAAAAACAAGTGGATCAATGTTTGTTAAAGGATTTTCATTAGATAGTTATACAATTGTACTTTCAAAACTTGGTAGTTCAATTCGGAATACCTATGTATATGGTATAATAGCTATAGTTATTATAATAATACTAGGAATGCTTATAGCTTATGTATCAATACGAAGGAAAAGTGCATTGACATCTTTATTAGATACATTAACTATGTTCCCATATATTATTCCAGGTTCTGTTTTAGGTATAACATTGTTACTAGCCTTTAATAAAAAGCCAATGTTATTAAGTGGTACTTTTATTATAATTGTAATTTCATATGTTATAAGAAAACTACCTTATACAATTAGGTCTAGTGCGGCAATATTAATGCAACTTAGTCCAAGTCTTGAAGAAGCGTCAATAAGTTTAGGATATTCTGAAATGAAAACCTTCTTTAAAGTTACAGCAATTATGATGATGCCAGGTGTATTAGCTGGAGCAATTTTAAGTTGGATAACTGTAATAAATGAATTAAGTTCTTCAATTATTCTATATACAGGAGTTACAAGAACACTTTCAGTTGCTATATATACAGACGTTATAAGAGCAAGTTATGGTACAGCAGCGGCACTATCAGCTATATTAACTGCTACGACTATTATATCATTACTTATATTCTTTAGAGTAACAGGTAAAAAAGAAATTAGTTTGTAAAAAACAATTAAATTATGAGTAACATAATAGGGGGCTTTGCATATGAGAGCTAGTAAAAGAAAATTTTTCAAGGAAGAAATAAGAAAAACTTTTATTATATATGCATTGACTCCTATTATAATATTATCTTTTCTCTTTTATAATTTACTATTTTGGTATAGCAATAAAATGGTGGAAAGCAATAACAAAAAATATAATAATAGTATAGCAAATACAATAAGTAATGAATTCGGTAATTATAAAATGGAAGTATCAGAGTTAGCTGAATGGAATATACTTGAAGAGGACTTTTATAATCTATCTGAGGAAGCACAGGTATATGAGCGATTTTACAATATTGTTAATAAACACAAAATCAGAAGCATTTTTTACGTTTTCAACGAAAAAGGTGAAGTTGTAATAACAAACTCTAAAGTTTCACCTGAATATTCTAAAAATGATGATCTGTTCCTTTGGGGTATTTTCAAGAAAATGGCGGATAATCCTAAAGAAACTGCAATGATGTTAAATAGAGCTCAACTTGATGTGAATACGAGAACGGTATACTCTATAGGTCATGCTATTATTAATGATAATAATGTAATTGTGGGATATGTTGTTTTTGATATATTAGAAAATCAGATGAATAAAATAATTAATAGTAACACTAGTCATCATGCTGTAATAACTGATAGGTACAACAATAATATATTTTCAAGCAATGCTGGACTCCTCGATAGTATAGGGAAATTAAAACCATTTTTAAAGGAAGATAATAATTATTTATACAGTAATCCTATACTAGAGGGAAATATATATATTCATAGTATTACATCTTTAAATTTTGTTAAGACAATTTATTTTATAGGACAAATATTTTTGATGATTTTGTTTTTAATATTACTTTTATCAATGCTATTTATTGCAAAAAAAATATCTATAAGCAAGACAAAATCAATTGACAAATTATTATATGCCATTAAAAGTGTTCAAGAGGGAAATTTAGATACGGTTGTAAACATAAATTCTAATGATGAATTTCAACTTATAGGGCAATATTACAATGAGATGCTGGTAAAGATTAATGAACTTATAGAAAAGAATAAAGAAGAAGTAACAAGAAGCATGTGGTCGGAGATAAAACAATTAGAAGCACAATTTAATCCTCATTTTTTGTTTAATACTCTGGAAATGCTTAAGTATATGATAAAAACGGATCAAAAGAATTCACTTAAAATCATTGTTTCTATGTCTAATTTGTTAAGATATAGTATTAATTCCAATTTTCACAAGGTAAAACTAATTGAAGATATAAAATACATAGATGATTATCTTGTAATACAAAAGTTTAGATTTGAAAGTGATTTTGATTATACCATACAACTTCCTGAAGAAACTAAGGATTGTATAATACCAAAGCTAATAATACAACCAATTATTGAGAATAGCATAAAATACGGGTATCAAACAAAAAGCTATTTGAAAATAGATATTAATTGTAAAATCCAAAATGAAAATTTAATTATAGATATAAGGGACAATGGAGAAGGAATGACAGAAGGAGTCTTAGCAGAAATATTTGCGATAATGGCCAGTAATGATAACAATACAGAACACATTGGACTTTATAATGTTCAAAAGAGAATTAAACTTCTATATGGTAACCAATATGGAATAAAGATATATAGCAAGATAGGTGAAGGTACAAATATAATTATTATGCTTCCAATTTCTTAAGGGTTATAAAGGTGGTGAGTGGACAATTATTAAAGTTATTATTGTTGAGGATGAAAACTTTATAAGAAAAGGATTAATAAATACTGTAGATTGGCTCAGTATGGACTGTATTATTGCAGGAGAAGCAGCAAATGGAGAGGAAGGGCTAAAGAAAATTATAAAAATTAGACCAGATTTAGTTATTACAGATATAAAAATGCCTATTATGAGCGGTATAGATATGCTACAAAAAGCTGTTCTAATTTATGATTTCGAGAAGCTCATTTTAACTAGTTACAGTGAGTTTACTTATGCTAAAAGTGCTATAGATTTAAAGGTGTTTGATTATTTATTAAAGCCTATTGATGAGGATAAACTCAAAGAAACAATAAAAAAAGTAAAAAACAAAATCAATGATAAAAAGATATATGATGAATTCAAAAATGGTATGAAGGATTATAAAAACATCGATGTGGAAAATTTAGATTACTATTTAAAACCGAACACAAAAAAATCTAAATACACGGATGCAATGATTTGCTATGTAAAAGAAAATTACTCGAAAAAGATTGGTATTGAAGATATTGCGAATAATTTAGGGGTAAGTTCTAGTTACCTAAGTAGAAACTTTAAAGAGCAAACGGCGCAAACTTTCCATGATTTTTTAAACAGATACAGAGTGCAAAGGTCAATAGAGCTACTTATTAACAGTGACTATAAGGTATATGAAATATCTTATATGGTGGGATTTAATGAATATAAGCACTTCGCCACTGTATTTAAAAAATATATAAAAGCCTCGCCATTAGAATTTGCAAAAGGTAATTCTTATATTAAAGGGGAGAATAAAGATGAAGACGAGTAAAAGGGGACAAAAACGTAGGAGTTCTATCAGTAAAAAACTAGTTAAGAGTTTTTTTATTATTTTGTTTTTTATGATAAGTTTAAATATCATTTCCGTAATTATAAATGTTAAAACAGTTAATAAGTATCAAAATTTAATAAATAATATAGTGTTAGAAGGGCAACTGAAGACAAAAACTTCGGAACTAATTGATACTTACAGAGAGACAATAAAAATGGGTGACAAGGTTGAAGTTAGTAAACAGAAGTATGAGGATAAATGGAGTGAAATTCAATCTCTAACTGTTAAATTAGATGAATCAGTTATTTATAACGAAAGTATAATTGATTATAAAATGGCTAAGAATCTTATAAACAATATAAATAAAGACTGTATTGACGGCTTTTCTAAAATGGGAACACCCAGCGCAGCAGTGCAGACTGATGAAATATATAAGTCTATTTTAGAGAAAAATAATTCCGTAGAAAAAACTATTGGAAGGATTCTTATAAGTGAATCTGAGTATATGAAAATTTTAGGTCAACAGATACAGAAAGTATATACTACAAGCATAATTATAACAATAACAATTGTGTTACTTGTAGGATCGTTTTGTATTCTATATGTAGTTAAATTCAGTAATAATATAGCAAAACAATTAAAGCAATTAATTATTTTTGCAAAAGATATATCGGATGGAAATTTAAACATTGATGATGTGAATTTTAATTCAAATGATGAAGTTGAAGATTTAGGTATATCTTTTGTAAATATGAAAAATTCACTGAAAAATATAGTTAAAAAAGTACAGGAAAATGGAACTGAAATATTTGAAGCTTCTAGTGAACTATCAGTAAGTATGGATGAAAGTAGTAAAGTAAATGAAGATATATTATCTTCAATTATTTCTTCAACAGAAATATCAAGTAAACAATGTGATTTAGTAGACTCTTCTTTAATTGAAATAGGAAATTCAAATGAACAAATGGAGTATATATTGACTAGTTCAAAGCAAATGCAACAGCAATCAAATGAGGCAGTAACCTATTCAATACAAGGCAGAAATGATTTAGACAATATGATGAAACAGTTAGTAAAAATTAATAGCATAATAGTGGATTTTGAAAAGCAAGCCAAAATGTTAAATGAAAGATCTTCAGAAATAGGGAAAATACTAGAATTAATAACAGGCATATCAAATCAAACTAACTTGCTCTCATTAAATGCAGCTATTGAAGCAGCTAGAGCAGGGGAACAGGGTCAAGGGTTTGCTGTAGTTGCTGGTGAAATAGGAAAGTTATCAAAACAATCAGCTAGTGCTGTAAGTCAAATAGGCAAAATACTTACATTTATTAAAAAAGACACAGAAGAAATTGATTCCAAAATGAAAGTTGGAATAATAGAATTACAGGAAAACAAGCAAATTGCTAACAGTGTTAATGAGGCCTTTTCTAATATTGAACAATCAAACAAAAGAGTGAATGGATCAATAAGTGATGTTTATTCTAGTATAAATCAAATTGTGAGCAAAATGGGAAATGTGCTATTTGAAATGAATAATTTAAAAGAACATTCGATTGAACTATCTAATAGCAATACAAACAATTGTGCATCAATGGAAGAACAATCAGCGACAGTAGAAGAAGTCAATTCTTCAGCTGATGTGCTTAAAGATATGGCTATGAATATGAAAGAATTAATAAAACAATTTAAAGTATAATCTTAAATTAAAAAGCAAGTGTATCATAATCCTCACCCTCTGGGGATTTTGATACACTTGCTTTTTATAATTTGCTTGCGGCATCCTTGTCTAAAATTACAGTTACATCTTGATGTAGTTGAAGGATTGAAGCAGGAATTTCAGGATTGATTTTACCATTTATGAGTTTGTAAATAGCATCAGCTTTTGAAAGTCCACTTGCTAAAAGGACAATTCTCTTTGAATACATTATAGTTTTTATTCCCATACTAATGGCTTTAGTAGGAACATCTTCTATCCTCTTAAATAATCTAGAGTTTGATTCTATAGTACTCTCATCTAAATTTACAAGGTGAGTTTCAGCTTCAAAATTGACATCCGGCTCATTAAAACCTATGTGTCCATTAACTCCTATTCCAAGAACTTGAATGTCAATGCCACCAGATTTTTTAATTTCTCTTTCATATCTCAAGCATTCCTCTTCTATGTTTTCAGCATCTCCATTTGGGACATTAATATTTTCATGTGAAATATTAATATGTTTAAAGAAATTGTGCATCATATAATAATAGTAACTTTGATTATTGTTTCCATCTATTCCGTAATATTCATCTAAGTTAAAAGACTTTACTTCTTTGAAATCAATTTCTTTTTTATTATATAATTTTATGAGTTCACTGTACATTCCAAGGGGAGTGTCTCCTGTTGCTAAACCTAGAATGGTATTTGGTTTTAAGATCATTTGACTGCTAACTAAGCTTGCAGCTTTCCAGCTCATTTCCTCATAATTGTCTACTACAATAATTCTCATTATAAGCACCTCTTCATTTCGTTTGATTTAAAAACTGTATTACCTTCTACTATGGTTTGTTGAACATCAAAATCACTATTTAAAATTACTATATCAGCGTACTTACCTACTTCTAGGCTGCCTTTTACTTTATCTAGTCCAAGCTCTCTAGCAGGATTAATGGATACTAAACTTATTGCTTCACATATCCCTATATCAGTATTATTCATAAAGTTTTTAACGCCTTCATTAAGTTTTAGAATACTTCCTGCTAAGGTCCCGTCCTCTAGTCTTGCGGAGTTATTTTTGACTATTACTTTCTGGCCTCCAAGTTCAGATACGCCATCTTTTAAACAACCTGCCCTCATTGAATCAGTAATTAAAATTATTCTGTCAAGTCCTTTAACTTTTTTTAATATATTAAATATTGAAGGATGAACATGAATCCCATCTGCTATTAATTCACAATATACATCGCTACTAAAAATTGCACCTACAATACCTGGCTTTCTATGATTTAGTGGAGTCATGGCATTGAAAGTATGTGTGGCGTGGCTAATTCCACATTTTATGGATTCCATTGTTTCTTCATACTGAGCATTAGAATGGCCTATTGAAAGTATTATATTTGTTTTTTCTTTAGTTTCTTTAATAAAATCATAGTTTTCATCCTCTTCAGGGGCTAAGGTTATGAGTTTTATAACATCAATATAGTCTTCAATAAATTTAAAATTAGGCTTAATAATAAAATCTTCCTTTTGAGCTCCTTTATACTTTTTATTTATGAAAGGACCTTCCATATGTGCTCCAAGAATTTTAGCTCCATTTATTTTCTTTTTCATTTGATTACGAACATTGTCAAGAGCAGCATATATCTTTTCTGCGCTCATAGTCATAGTAGTTGGAAGAAAACCTGTAACTCCATTTTGGGCAAGGAAGCTGCTTATAACATTCAGTGCCTCCTTGGTTCCATCCATAACATCATATCCACCAGAACCATGCACATGCATATCAATAAATCCTGGGGATACGAAATTTTCACCTGCATCAATAATTTCATCACATTTGAGCAGTGATTTTTTTAAATCTTCAGCTTCAACAAATTCTATTATTTTTTCATCAAACAATAGTGACTTCCCGTAAACTACGTCATTGTTAATAAGAATTTTTCCGTTAATTATGATTTTCAATTTTATATCCCCTCCATAGTTTAAGAGTTTGCCATACGTTTCCGTTACTTTTTTCTAATAATTTCATGGCATAAGTAATGCTACTGCCAGTTTCAATTGCAACAATTGCGGTTTTAGCGTCATAGTTACACTTCTGAACTACCTCATTAACTATACATTCATCAGCTTTAGTTGCCTCTTTAACTATTTCTTTAACTCTATTTTGAAGTTTAATATTAATAGGCTTTACATTAACCATTAAATTAGAATAGGTCTTTCCAAGTTTAATCATAACAGTAGTACTTATCATATTTAAAACCATTTTTTGAGCTGTACCAGCTTTCATTCTTGTTGATCCAAGTATTATCTCAGGACCTACAATAACTTGAATTGAAACATCGCATATCTCACTTATCACTCCGGTATCACTACAACTAATTCCAATAGCTTTGCAACCCAAAGATTTACCATATTTAAGAGCACTTATAGCATAGGGAGTATTTCCACTGGCTGTAATTCCAACTAAAATATCGTTTTTCCTAAGGTGTATTTCTTTTAAATCTATTATAGCAAGCTCAGTATCATCTTCTGTATGTTCAAGCCATCCACTTAGTGCATCAGTTCCACCAGAAACAATTCCTACAACAAGTGAATCATCAGTGCCAAAGGTAGGTGGACATTCAGATGCATCTATAACCCCAAGTTTTCCACTTGTACCACTGCCGATATAAATTAATCTGCCCTCATTTTCTATTGCAACTACTACTAAGTCCACAGCTTTTGAAATATTATCTAACTGTTTCTCAATTGCCACTGCTATTTGTTTATCTCCATCATTAATTTGCTGCAAGACTTCAATGGTATTTAATTCATCTAAATTCATAAATTCGCCCCCTACTCTAAAATAATTTCATATTTATATCTATCACTTCTATATATTGAATTAGTGTATTCTATAGGTGTTCCATCCTGAGTGTAAGTAGTTCTTTTAAACATAAGGGCTATTGAGTGTGGTTTTTGGTTTAAAAGGTTGCACTCATATTCACTTAGAATAATAGGCTCTATTGTCTGTTTTGCCTTTATTGGATTTATGCCATACTTTCCTCTGAAAATAGAGTAAAGAGATTTACCTTCTATCATTTCTGTTGTCATATCATTAAAAAGATGATGTGGAAGCCACACAGTTTCAATTGCCAGTGGTTCATCATTACTTAACCGTAATCTTTTAATTTCTATTAATTGTGTCGACGGATCTTCAATTTCTAATATTGTTTTAACCTGTTTTGTGGCTGGTTTTAATTTAAAAGAAAGAATTTTAGTTTGCGATTTAAAGCCCTTATCCTCCATTTCCTCAGTAAATCCTTTTAATTTAGAAATTTGTTGTTTTTCTTTAGGGGCGGATACAAAAGTACCTTTGCCCTGTTCTCTATATATAATGCCTTCATTAACAAGGTACATAATAGCTTTATTAACAGTCATTCTACTTACACATTGAATTTCACATAATTCTCTTTCAGCTGGGATCATATCACCAGGCTTTAATTCTTCATTTTCAATCATTTCTTGTAAAATTTCTTTAAGCTGATAATATAAGGGTAGAGGGTTAACTTTTGAAATTATACGCATATAAATTTCCTCCTAGGAATATAAATTAGTTCTACTTCAGTATATCATATAGTTAACATGTTGTATATACCAATATGGTGCCACCCACGTGGCAAGTGGCATCTTATGATATGGAAATATAAATTTTAACTATTTAAATAAAAATAAAAATAAAAATCAGTTAACTCATCTATTGGTTAACTGATTTTTATTTAATATTATATTATTTTGCCATTTCCTGAACTCCAGTGACTTTACTTGTAGCATCCATTTTGAAAGTGGATTTCGCTTCTGCTGTAGTAAAATATACATTTCCGTCAACTGTAGCATCTTTTAACTGGAAATCATTTGCTGAAACATAAAGGTCACCTTTGAAGGTTCCATGTTCTATGCTTCCCATCGGACTATTAAAAGTTAATTTTGGAGCAGTCAAAGTGTATCTAGCGGTTACATTTCGATCTTCATCTTGAGCGTAGAGGGCTATCTTACGTTGTATAACATCTTTACCAGCATCATCTTTTTTGCCGTTTTTATACTCGCCCTCAACTACTAGATCTTTGTCAAAAGTTAAGTTCTTTATTGTTGCAATTATCCACGTACCTTTACCACTTATGGCTTTTTCAAAAGCAGCTTCAGTATCTACTATTGAAGCTGTAGTTACTACTTCAGGTGTTGTTTCTGGCGGGGTTGTTTGTTTTGGTGGCGTTTCAGCAGCCTTAGAACAACCTACAAACAATACAATTAATAGAGCAGATGTTAATAGTATGATTTTTGATTTCATTAAAAATCCTCCTTATTCTGATAAGATATATTTGAATTTAGTATAACCAAAATCACATAAATTAATATTTTTTATATCAATATTGTTAACTTGTTTTATAAATTACAATATTGAAATAAAATAAAATATATGGTAATATTAGAGTAATAAGTTTTTAAATCTATGGAGGTGAAATAATGGCTATGTTCTTTTTAGAAAATACAATTTTAGATAGACTACCAATGTCACTGGCTGGAATCTCATTTACAGGTTTTCATTTTACTGGAGAAGTCTACCTAAAATTGAATATGTTACTAAAAAGAAGTGAGCTATTTTTGCCTTAACTACATTATAATTATATTATTTGTAAGCCTAGGTGAGGATTATCTTGCCTAGGTTTTTGTTTCGATTAAAAATTCGTTAGTATAGCTAATTTATATCAAAATACAAATAAAAACCTTGGTAAGTATATCTTACTGGGGTTTTATTATTTTGTACAGGGGAATTTAAATTAGAAAAATATAGAGGAGGAATTTATAATGATACAATTAGCGTTAAAAGAAGTAGAAAAATATTTTGGAGGTAATAGGATTTTTGAAAATATTACTTTTGAGGTTCAAGAAGGAGATAGAGTAGGACTCATAGGAAGAAATGGTACAGGTAAGACTACGGTTTTTAAAATTATTGCTGGTATAGAAAATCAAGATAAAGGTACCATATCCATAAGAAAAAATTCAACTATAGGTTATTTGCATCAAATACCGGATTACCCGGAAAAGTTTAAAGTAATAGATGTTTTAAAAATTGCTTTTAAGGTTCAATATGAAATAAATAGTCAAATGAAAATATTAGAAGTGCAGATGTCTAGTTTAAAGGGCGATGAATTAGAATATGCATTAAGAAAATATGGAGAACTGGGCGCTCTATATGAAACAAAAGGCGGTTATGATATAGAAGAAAAAATGAGCAAGGTTTGCACTGGGCTAAAGTTTAATGACGAGTTTTTGAGTAGAGATTTTATCAGTCTAAGTGGTGGTGAAAAAACTATTGTAATACTGGGCAAAATTCTACTGGAGAATCCAGATATACTTCTTTTAGACGAACCTTCAAATCATCTAGATGTGACATCTATTGAATGGCTTGAAGGCTACCTTAAAGCGTACAAAGGGACTGTAATAGTTATTTCACATGATAGATATTTTTTGGATAGAGTTGTAACAAAAGTGGTTGAAATTGAAGATGGAGAAACTTCTTTTTATCATGGTAATTACTCTTATTATGTTATTGAAAAGCAAAGAAGGGTCTTTGAACAGTTTGAAGCATATAAAGATCAACAGAAAAAAATAAAAGCTATGGAAAAAGCAATAAAGCAATTGAGGATATGGGCTGTTCAAGCAGATAATGAAAAGTTTTTTAAAAGAGCAGCAAGTATGCAAAAAAGATTAGATAAGGTAGAAAAAATTGATAAGCCTCTAATAAATCAACCTAAAATTCAATTGAATTTTGAAGATACTGATAGGTCTGGAAAGGACACTATAAGTATTAAAGGTTTATGTAAAAGCTTTGAACAGAAAGATATATTAGATAACTTATATTTAGAAGTAAGATTCGGTGAGCGTACGGCTTTAATAGGGGATAATGGAAGTGGTAAATCAACTATTATAAAAATTCTTTTAGGCGAAACTAATGGGGACTTAGGTGAGGTGAAGTTAGGATCTAATACGAAAATAGGATATCTCCCTCAAAATATAGAATTTAATAATGAAGAGCTAACAGTTCTTGAATCCTTTAGAGAGGACATTTATATTCTGGAAGGTCCAGCTAGAGGAATTCTTGCTAAGTTTTTATTCTATGGAGAAAGTGTGTTTAAAAAGGTTAAAAATCTTTCTGGTGGAGAAAAGAGTAGACTTAAACTTTGTATATTAATTCAAAATGATATAAATCTTTTGATACTGGATGAACCTACAAATCATTTGGATATCGATTCAAGAGAAAATCTTGAAGAAGCTTTAATGGAATTTAATGGGACTATATTATTTATATCTCATGATAGATTTTTCATTAACAAATTGGCAGAGAGAATATGCGAAATTGAAGATAAGAAGATTGTTGATTATAAGGGTAATTATGAATATTACAAAGAAAAGAAAAATGAGTTTAAAAGAAATAAAATAGAAACTACGTGTATTTATAAAGAGAAAAAATTAAAGAGTAAAGAAATTATCCACAAACAAACAAGTAATAACAAATTAAAAGAAGCAGAAAACTTAGAAAATACAATAAAAGAGCTTGAAGTAAATCTTAGTGATATAGATGTGGAAATGACGAATAAGGGCAGTGAATATGAAATATTATTGGAGTTAGGAAATAAAAAACAAAGAATTCAAGAAGAATTAGACATGATTATGGAAAAGTGGATGGAAATCGAAAACTCTTAGTGATATATTAATTTTATATACTGGCTCTTTATGGTATAATTTTCTTATGGTTAAAGCAACTTAAAACAAATTAATACACAAATTATATTAACGAAAGGAAGTTTTATTATGAACAACGAATTATTAGAAAAATATGCCCTCTTATTGGTGAAGGCAGGAATTAATATTCAAAAGAATCAAATCCTCGTAATTAATGCTCCTATAGAGTGTGCAGCATTTGTTAGAATCGCATCTAGAATTGCGTATATTGAAGGCGCTAGAGATGTAGTTGTAAACTGGAGAGATGAATTATCTGCAAAAATTAGATTCATGAATGCCCCTGAAGAGGTCTTTGAAGAATACCCTGATTGGCAGAGAGATTTTTATTTGTCCAATGTGCGCAAGGGAGCGGCGTTTTTAAGTATTTCAGCTTCTGACCCTGAGCTTATGATGGATGTTAATCCACAGAGATTGGCAAAATCGCATAAAGCAGCTAGTAATGCAATAAAGGAATATAGAGAAAGGCTTATGAGTAATAGAAATGTTTGGTGTGTTGCATCAATTCCAACAATATCTTGGGCAAAAAAAGTTTTTCCAGAAGTTTCAGAAGATGAAGCAGTGGAAAAACTTTGGGATGCTATATTTAAAACAGTAAGAGTTGATACAATTGACCCTGTTGCAGCATGGGAAACACATAAAGGAAACCTAAAGAAAAGTATGAATTTCTTAAATTCAAAGAATTTTAAGTATTTACAATATAAAAACTCCTTGGGTACTGATCTTAAAATTGAACTTCCAGAAGATCATTTATGGCTTGGGGGATCAGAGTATACTCCTGAAGGTGTAGAATTTATAGCTAATATGCCTACTGAGGAAGTATTTACACTTCCTAAAAAAACTGGGGTTAATGGAATAGTCGTAAGCTCAAAACCTCTAAACTATAATGGAAATTTAATAGAAGAATTTTCACTAACTTTTAAGGAAGGTAAGATTATAGATTTCAGCGCGAAAAAAGGTTACGATAGTTTAAAGAGCATTATTGAAACTGATGAAGGATCTTGTTATCTTGGTGAAGTAGCATTGGTACCGTATGATTCTCCAATATCTAATTCAAACATATTATTTTACAATACACTATTTGATGAAAATGCTTCATGCCATTTGGCTATTGGAAAAGCATATCCAGTATGTATAAAAAATGGTGAAAATTTAAGTGCGCAGGAACTCCAAAAACTTGAAGTTAATGATTCCTTTGTACATGAAGACTTTATGGTTGGCACAAAAGATTTGCAAATAGTAGGTATTACAAGAGATGGAAAAGAAGTGATTGTATTTAAAAATGGGAATTTTGTATTTTAATGCGTTAGACTGAAATAATTAGTCAGTATGATATCATACTGACTAGTTATTTTTTTTGTTATATGTTATGGGTATATTAAAAAATATATTTAAGTGTTGAATAAAATACATATATTAGTAAATAATTACAATGTATATACTAAATTAGAGAATAAGGAGTAAGTTATGGAAATAATTGATTTAAAGAAACTAACAAATAATAAGTTAGAACCAGTTTGTAAATTAGATGGAAAACTATTTTTGAGGGAAACAGTAGATGTATTTAGTGAAGATTTTAATGACCTAGGCATTATAAATTATTATACTTATAATACTTATGATAAAAAAATTACCAAAGTGAATACAGATAGAGATAAAATAATATTGGACTTTTTTCAGCAAAAAACAGTAGAGGGAGAAGACGGGTTTTATTATGTAACAGTTAAAAAGCAGATTTTAATTAACGAGTATAGCTTGAATAGTGTTAACATTAATACTTTAAAGGTCACAACAGTATTTAATTTTAAAATGGATAAGAAATTTGATTCTTTATTAGTTGAAAAATTAGATGAGGATACATATATAGTCTTTTTCAAGGAAGGGCATACATTAACATTTGAAGAATTTGAGAGTTTTGAAACTCCAGAAGAAAATTATGGATATGATAAGGCAATAATTTATA
Source organism: Clostridium sp. (assembly GCF_050717635.1). Lineage (GTDB taxonomy): Bacteria > Bacillota > Clostridia > Clostridiales > Clostridiaceae > Clostridium_AD. The sequence continues at coordinate 261,929 of NZ_JBOITO010000036.1, read as the reverse complement.
ATACACGTAGTGAAGAAAACTTCGAAGTAGTGGATAAAGATTTTTTAAGAGGTCTCCGTTCAGTGTTTTTTAAAACTTCATTAAAAAATGAGCAGTGCGTTGTGTACGAAGAAAACTATTTAGAACCCTATGACAAAGAACAGATATATTTTGATATACAAGCTGGAGAGAAATCTAAGAAAGATAAGTTTTTTCACTGGGATCGTATTAGATACATACCAGTAAAAAAATTCATTAGAGGCATTGAAGAAGGCTCTGAGAAATTAGAATTTGTAGATTTGGAAACTCAAGGTATTGATGGTTACGAGTTTTTTGCTGGTACAGATAGTGATAATATATATTATGAAATAAATAAGTTTGGGAAAGTTAGAAATGATGTTATGGTTATTTTAAATAGGGGAAGCCTAGAAAAAACTTTTGTTACATTACTATCAGAAAATGATGAGGATACAACCATAAACTCCTCCAGTTATACTTGGAATTTAGATGGAAAGTATAAAGTGATTTTTCAAAAAAGGTTTTTCCCTAAAGGTAAAGTACGCGTGAAAGAAATTATGAGTGGTAATATTGATTATACTTATGCAGAAAAATTAGGGTATCCACAAGAATGCATTAATAATCGCTACCTAATTACGTTAAACATAAGAGATGGTCAAAAAACTTCAATAATAGACATGCAAACAGATAGTGTGGAAACTTATAAAAGCGAGCATATAGTTTTTGATGATGATTTAGTTTTATTCTAAATGATTAGTTTAAAAACGGTAAATAAATTTACCATATAAGTCACTAGACTTATATGGTTTTTATAATAAGAGCAATAGATCCATAATGGTGTATAGCATTATGAATCTATTGCTCTTATATTTTAAGGTGTGGGCAATTAATATAAATAATGTTTATAAAAGTGGATATTTTAGAGTAAATAAGAGAAACTATGTAATATAGAAAAACTATGTAAGATAAAAAAATAAAAGTCTAAGTATCAATTTGTATTGTAAAGGTGCTTATCTATGAGAAAAGGACATGGTGATTGCAATGGAAAATGGAAATCTAGATGGAAATATAGATTTAATTAGAAATGGGTTAGGTGCACAAAGTCCTATGGTAGTAAAGCATTTTTATATTGGTATTGATCAGCCTCTAGAAGCTGTTATTATCTATGTTAATGGAATTGCTAACAAGGACATTATTGATAGAGATATATTAAATCCTCTTATGCTTCATATACAAGAAAATTTAAAAGGGAAGGCTAACGTAGCGGATTATCTTAGTAAAAGATATGTTTCTATGAGTAATACATTGGTAGAGGTAGATTTGAAAGTTGTGATTAATTATCTAAAAAGAGGGAAAACTGCGGTACTAATAAATGGTGATTTAGGAGTAATAATAGCTGACACTACAGGTGGACAACAAAGGGCTATTATGGAGCCTATGAATGAAACTGCATCAAAAGGGCCAAGAGATGGTTTCGTAGAGAATTTAGAAGTGAATATTAGTCTAATACGAAGAAAAGTCAAAGATAATAACCTGACCATTGAGATATTAAATGTAGGTAGTAGAATGCAGAGTGATGTGGCAATAGTTTATTTAGATGGTGTAGCCGATAATCAAGTAGTTGAAGAATTAAGAAAGAGATTAGAAGCCATTAATGTAGATGGTGTACTTTCAGCTGGAGCGCTTGACCAGCTTATTGAAACCTATACCTATACAATTTTTCCACAAGCCGATAGTTCGGAAAGGCCAGATAGAGCTATTGGAAATATGTTAGAAGGGAGAATACTTGTTGTTTTAGAAGGAACACCAATGGTTCTTATGTATCCAGCAAAATTTATGCAGTTTTTTCAAGCGGTGGAGGATTATACGCAGAGAACTATACTATCTTCTTTTGTAAGATTTCTTAGGATTTTGGCGGCTTGCGTTGTCATTACCCTACCATCTATTTATTTAACACTAATAAAATTTAATGTAGAACTTATACCCATAAAATTCGTTACCCCAATTGTTCAGTCAAGGGTAGGAATTGCACTAACTCCATTTTTAGAGATTATGGCCATGGAAATAGTTGTGGAATTTTTAAGGGAGGGTGGATTAAGGCTTCCTACAAAAATAGCGCAAACATTAAGTTTAGTAGGAGGTATTATTATAGGGGATACGGCAATTCAATCTAAAATGGTTAGTCCTACTACCTTGCTTGTAGTGGGGATTACCGTAATTACTACTTTCTTAATCCCAAATTATGATATGTCTCTTTCTATTCGATTAATACGGTTTCCAATGCTTATACTAGCAAACATTATGGGCATATTTGGAATAGCTGTAGGGTGGTTTTTAATTTTAGTTCATCTCTCATCTTTAGATAGTTTAGGTGTACCATATTTTGCGTTTAATAAAAGTGATATGAAGGATACCTTTATTAGAGCTCCCTTGTGGAAGATGAACAAGCGGCCACAGGGAATTCCTACTGGGGACTCAACAAGGCAAACAGATTTTAGAAATAAGTTTATGAAAAAAAGGTAGTGAATAAAATGGAAGGGAACTCTAACAAAAATCAAAAGTACTTAACGGTGAGTCAGTTTGGCACTATTATTTTTGGTACCGTTGTTGGAGTTGGTATTTTATCACTTCCAAATGGTGTAGTAAAAACTGCTCATCAGGATGGATGGATTTCCGCTCTAATAGGTGGTATATATCCATTATATGTTGTAATTATTGCTAGCTATATTGGTAAAAAGTTTCCTAATGATAATATTTTAATTTTAAGTAAAAAGTATTTTGGTAAGATTCTTGGAACTAGCTTTAATTTAATATTTGCAACTTATTTTATTTTCGTTGCAGCATTAATTGCTAGTTATTATAGTAATTTAATGCGAAGTTATATGATGGGATTTCTTACTTCTTTTAAATTCCTAGGTATCCTCTTTATCTGTATTATTTATGCTGCTTCTAGAGGGCTGAAAGTAATAGGAAGAATAAGTGAAATTTGTTTTTATCTTACTATAGCTATGATGCTAACATCTACAAATGCTTTAAAATTTTCACATATTACAAATATTTATCCTGTATTCGGTTCTGGATTTAGTTCAATATTGAAGGGAGCTTTTCAGTCAACTTTTGCTTATTCAGGAGCGGAAATAATTCTACTGATTTATCCTTTTCTGAAAGAAAAAAAAAGGATGCTAGTAGCGTCGTTAATTAGTGTAACTATAGTTATAGTTATTTATGGTTGGTGTGTTTTCATAACCACATATTTTTTAGGACCAGATATTGTGAATAAAAGTTTTTGGTCGTTTCTGGTAGTTACAGAAAGTTTAAGTTTATCAGTAATTAATAACTATAGATATGTTTTTATGTATGTATGGAGCATAATTGCATTCAAAACTATTACCATTAACAGTTATGCAAGTGTATTTATTTTAAAGGATTTTGCATATAAAGTTCAGAAGAAAAAAATTTATTTTTTAATGTTTCCAATACTTTTATATTTAGCTTTTAATTATGGAAATGAGATAAGTAGGCAAAACATCAGTAATATTTTTTTACCGTGGTATACCTTATTTAATTTATTGTACATGACTGCTATTGCTGTATTTATTCTTTTTAAGAAAGGAGGCAAAGCTTGAACAAGAAAAAATACTTCATCATAATCATTGGAGTTTTTATTTATGTATTTATTATGATTGGCCAGGAAAGGGTTGCTATTGAAGCGGTAGCGACTATTAGTGGCATTGGCTATGATATTGAAAGAAAAGGCGAAGATATTATTGAATACAGTATACCAATTAATACAAACGTTTATAAATCTAGTGGTACACAAGAAAATGTTTTATTTAATGATAAGGGTCAAAATTTAGGTGAAATAATTCAGAAAAGACAACAAAAGATGGATAAAAAGTTTGTACAAGGGCAAGAACAGATAATTTTGATTAGCGAGGGATATGCAAGATATGGATTAGAAACTTTGATAGAGGATAGATTCAGAAATCCAGAAACAAATAGTAAAGCTTATATGGCAGTATGTAAAGGGAAAGCAGAAGATTTTTTAAAATATAATAAAAAAGGGTATAGTAACGCTTCAGAGTATATGAGTGGGCTTATAGAATTTTATAGTAATTACAGCTTTTTCTCTAATAACTACAAGATAATGGATGCATATGTTAGGATTGGAGCTGAGGGTAGAAGTCTGACGCTTCCATATATAGAATTAACCGAGGAAGGGATAGAAATCACTGGTATGGCAATTTTTAAAGATGATAAAATGGTACATCTTGCAGATATACATAAATCTAAAATACTTAATATTTTAAAAAATGACAATGTGCGTGGGATATTATCCCTTCAAAAGAGTTCTAAAGAATATATTGATTTTGATGCAGCAAGTAAAAAGAGAAAGGTAAAATGCTATAAACAAGGAGAGAAATACAGTTTCAATATATATTTGACCTTTACAGGTGCGGTTACTAATAATGAAATGTATGCTGATATGAAGGCGGATATAAACAAAAAAAAAGAATTTGAAAAAGATATGGAAAAGAGTATAGAAAAACAATGTGATGAATTTATAAAAACAATGAAGAGTGATTATAAGGTAGACTGTCTTTCACTTGGAAGAGAAGCTGCTGCAAAGTATGGAAGACAGAAGATGACTGATTGGAATAAAGTGGTTTCCAACGCAGAGATTAAAGTATATGTAGTAGTTAATGCAGATTTACAGGGTAGAGGAGATTATTAGGGATGCAGATAGAAAAGAAAAATCTACTAACTCCAAATGAGGTTACTTTTATATTAATAGCAATTATAGTTGATGTAACGGTAGCAAGTTTAGCTAATGATGTAATTGTTAATGCAAAACAAGATGGGTGGATTTCTGTGTTAATAGGGTCTATATACCCACTATATGTTGCTCTCTTAGCTATATATGTAAGTGGGAAATTTCCTAAGGAAAATATTTTAGTGCTTAGTAAAAAATACCTTGGCAAGAAGTTTGGAACCATGTTGAATTTCCTTTTTTTACTAAGCTTTTTCAGCTATTTTCCACCTCTAATTTCAACTTTTAGTATAATTGTAAGAACAGATACCACAGCTTCTTTAACTCCTTTAAAGATTTATGTAGTTTTATTTATTTTAGGAGCATATGCAGCAAGTAAAGGAATTAAAGTGCTTGGAAGAATATGTACTATAACCTTTTGGCTAACGCTTGCAATCATAATCCCTACTATTTCTATTTTAAAAGATGGAAGCTTTCTAAATGTAAGCCCTATATTTGGAACAGGAATAGTAAACATTTTAAAAGGAAGCTTGGATTGTGTTTATGATTATTCATTATTAGAACTTATATTTTTAATTTATCCCTTTATAAATGATAGTAAAAAGATAAAAAGTTCCGTTTTAAAGGCTGTAGGAATTACTACCGTTATGTATACATGGATTACTTTTATAACTATATATTATATGGGAAAAGATATTATTCCTAAGACAATATGGAGTTTTTTTGCAGTGACGTCGGCAGTAAGGGTTGAAATAGTAAACAATTTTAGGTATGTTTTTATATATTGCTGGTTAATTATCGCGATTAAATCTGTGGGAATTTTCAATTATGTGTGTGTTTTTATTTTAGATGATATTAAAAAAATAAAAAATAAAAAAGTAGTATATGTAGTTATTGCTATTGTAGTTATTATAATAGCAAACACATATTATGGGGATATGGTAGCAATGGATCAAATCACAAAATATACTTCCCCAATCAGCACTATATACAATTTAATGTATATAACCCTCATCGCCAGCTTAATATGGATAAAAAAAGGAAGGATAAAATGAAAAGAGTTTTGAACATAATATTTGTTATTTTTTTATGTAGTACATTAATTCTAGTATTTTTTGGCGGTGAGAAAATACACTTACTAAGTGTGGAGGATTTGGGCATTTCTGTGGGAATAGGTGTAGGCATAGATAAAGAGGTTGAGGGGGATATAAGCTATAGAATTACTTCCACAGCTAATACATATAGGTTAGATTCAAGTGTTGAAACTTTAATAGGTACAGGAGTAGGCAGTACTATTGGCAAAACAAGAGAAAATAGGCAAAAGAAAATAGGAAAAGAGTTTTTTTTAGGACTTACAAAAATTTGTTTAGTAGAAGAGGAATATGCTAAATACGGAATAAGAGCTTTAATGGATGTGAATTTTAAAAATCCTAAAATTAATGATAATGCATTTTTAGTGATATGTAAAGGTAGAAATGAAGAATATTTTAATTATACGATTCCAGGTTATGATAATTCAGCAGAGGGAATAGCTGATATGGTTGAAAACTCAGTAAACTATAATTTTTTCCAAAAGGGTTACATGCTTAAGGATGCAATATTATCAATGGATGCAGAGGGCAAAAATATAGTTAGTCCTTATATTGAAATAATGGAGGATGGAATTAAAATAAGTGGATTGACCGTTTTTAGTAAGGATAAGCTAGCTGCTATATTGGATATGAAGGATACAAGAATAATGAATATGTTAAGAGAAAATAACGTGAAGGGCATATTAACTATACAAAAGGATTCAGAGAAATATGTGAATTTTCAAGTAGAATCTAAAAGAAAAATAACTTGTAGGAAAATAGGGGATAAATATACTTTTAATATAAACTTAAATTTGAAAGGAGAAATTATTAACAATGAATTATATAAAGACATGGCATCAGACATAGAGGGAACCAAAAAATTTGAAGATGATATGGCAAGACAAGTGAGTGGAATGTGTACTGAATTCTTGGAGAAGATGAAGAATAAATATAAGCTAGACTTACTGCAGTTAGGATGGGTTGCTGCTGCAAAGTATGGTAGAGACACGGGAGTAGATTGGAATGAGGTTGTTTCTAATTCTAAAATCAACATAAATGTAAAGGTAAGTATTGATAAATTAGGAAGAGGACAGTATTAAATATAGCGTAAGTAATAAAGCAGTAATATGAAAATAGAAGGTGACACCTGATGAAAAATAGAAAAATATTAATTGCATTTTTAGTGGCGTTTATAGCTTCCATTTATGTGGAAAGACTGCAAGTAAGTTCTATGGAGGACTTAAATATAATTGCAGGCATTGGGTTTGATATTAATGAAGAGTTAAATGGTAAAGTGCAATATAGTGTTCCGTTTAGTATATATGATTTTAAAAAGAAGGGAAAAGGGGTTGTGCTAAAAAGTGCGATTAAAACAGTAGGAAATAGAGAACATAGCAGTAGTATTATAAAGACAAATGCCAGCAGTATTGGAGAAACAAGGCAAGAAAGACAATTAAAGTCCACAAAACCTTATACGGTTGGTACTGAAAGAATATCTATAGTAGGCGAGCAGCAGGCATACTATGGAATATTAGATATAATAAATATACTTTTTTTAAATCCTAATATTAATGATACAGATATATTTTCAGTATGTAAAGGGAAGGCAGAAGATATGTTAAAGTTTAAGGTAGACGGATATCCTAGTTCAGCAGATTATATGGAAGGTATGGTTAGAAATGCCAAAAACTATAATTTTTTAAGTCCGCAATATAATTTAGTGAATATATATTTAGCATTGAAATCAGAAGGAGAGAATTTAGTACTTCCCTATTTAGAAATAAAGGATAATAATATTATTTTATCAGGTATGGCTTTATTTAAAGGGAATAAAATGGCCTATGTATTACCTATGGAAGATGGAAAAGTTATGAATATGCTTAGGGAGAAAAAAGGGAAAGGAATATTGTGTTTGCAGGAAGGCCCAGATAAGTATATAAATTATGATGCAATGGTGAAAAGGAAAGTAAAATGCAATAAGAGAGGTGGAAAATACGAATTCATCATTGAGTTAGATTTTCAGGGTGACATTATAGAGAACACATTATATAAAAATATTAATAAAGAAAGTGAAAGTGAATTTGAAGAACTTATGTCAAAAAAAATAGAGGAAATATGTTATGATTTTTTGGATAAAATGAAAAATAATTATAAAATAGATTGCTTAAATTTAGGAATGTATGCTGCAGCCAAATATGGTAGGGAAACAGGGGTAGATTGGAATGAAGAGGTAAGTGACGCTAATATTAAAGTGAAAGTAAAGGTGAAAATTGATAAGATTGGAATAGGGCAATATTAGATGTACATGGGGAGTAAATAAGATGGATAAAGTAAAACAGAACTTGCTGGAAGAGAGAGAAGCTATTGCAATACTAGTGGGATTTATAATTGGAACAAGTATTTTAGCATTACCTAATACCATGGTGCAGGCTGCAAAGCAGGACGGATGGGTAGCAGTAATAATTGGTGGTATCTATCCTCTATATTTAGCATTACTTGCTATATATTATGCAAAAAAACATCCCAATCAGGATATATTGGCTTTGAGTAAAATATATTTAGGTAAGGTGTTGGGAACTATATGCAATATTCTATTTATGGTTCAATTTGGTATATTTTTAGTGATCACTGTTGTAAGTTTAAGTAATATTTTTAGAGTATATGCAACACCCTTTTTAACACCAATAAAAATTTTTATTCCTACCATATTATCCGCTATGTATTTAAGTAATAAAGGTATAAAAGTATTGGGGAGAATCAATAAAATCTCACTATATATTATAGTTATTTTAACATTTATATTAATAGGAACACTAAAAGAAGGAAACTACTTAAATTTTTTCCCTATATTTGGGACAGGGATTAAAAATATTTTCAGTGGTAGCCTTGAATCAGCTTTAGCTTATGGAGGTATGGAAGCTATATTTTTAATTTATCCTGTTTTAAAAGAAAAAAACAAAGTAAAAAATATAACTTTTAAAGCCTTGTTTACCACTATCGTAATTTATTTTTGGGTTACAGCTATATGCATATATAGTTTAGGTTATAAGGTTACTTCTATAGCACTATGGCCAGTTTTACTAGCAACAGAAGTAATAAATGTACCAGTATTAAATAGTTTTCGGTATTTGTTTCTATTTTTATGGAGTATAGTAATGTTTAAAATTATAGCAAATGATCAATATGTAGTTACATATATTTTAAACGATTTATTAAAAATAAAAGATAAAAAGAATGTATATTGGGTTTTATTTCCGATTATCATTTATTTATGTTCACTATTTAAAAATGAAGTGCAAAGAAGAGACTTCCTTGGATATGTGATTCCTAAAATAGTTTTATTTAATATTGCATACATATCTATTATTGCTATATTGATATTTATAAAAGATAAAGGTCGAAAGTAACAGCAATTAGATGTATAATATTAATCTATAGAATAAAAAAACATTTAAAAGGAAGTGATACAATATGCCATTTAATGTATATAACAAAAATAATAAATATTTAGGGTTTATTCAATGCGCATATCAGCAATATACAAATGTATTTATGGTGGCTAGTACAAGTATTCTGTTAGAGGATGCTGATTTTGATATAGTTAAAATTAAATCTCAATTAGCAGGTTATATGGGATGCAAAAGTATTTTAGGAAAAATAAATGAAGAAAAATTAAACAAAAGTATAGATAATATAGTAAACAAAGAATTTAGTAAATTTAAAGATAATACTTATGAAGAATTATTAAAACTAGTATATCTTAAAATATTACGTAATGAACAAAATTTTCGTTATAAAATCATTGATAATGAAGAAATTAATTCATACTTTTTACTGGATATTAATAATATTGTAATCCAAAATGGCTGCATTATTATAGATGAAGAGATAGATTATATAAGTAATGCAACCATAGGAAATATTATTCCTATGGTTGCAAAGATTATTGATTATCCAAGAATACAAATTGATAGTATGTCCTCGGGACAAGGTTTGTTATTAGGTGCAGACCTTGATGATTTAGCAGGGAGAAAACATAATCATAAAACAAAATTAAAATTAAAATCAGGAAACTTTGTATGGGATCTTAATTTACCTGTAGAATTATACTCGCAAAAGGGTGATACAATTCAGATTTATGTGGATAATAGAGTTATTAAAAGGGTGTTTTGCCAAGGTATAATATATGAATTCTAATAAAAATAAACTACACTATAAGTACTATTTATAGTGTAGTTTATTTTTAGGTGAATTATTTTGCAAGCTGCGAAAAGTAATGCTTAGGTATAAAACCTTTTTTAATACCTTGTGTAACCAATAAATAAGTTGCAGTTGTATCAAATCTAGCGTCGTGAAAGTTTGCAGTATCGCCAAAATACTCAATGCTTTTAAAATTTATTTCTTTTTCATTTAATTTTAAAAACTCAATATTTTCTGATAATTTTGGGTTTTTATAACCACCCCGTGCAGAGTAAAGTTTGCAGATATCTTTATAATATTTCATTGTGCAGAATGTATGTTTAGGAGTTAGAGTATGTCCACAATTTTTAAGTTCGTGAGTTAAAAATTTTATATCGAAATTAACATTGTGTCCTATAAGAATATCTGCAGTTATAAAATCATCAATAAAATCTTCGTATGAATCTTCAAAAGTTTTACCATCGCTCAGTGCAAATAATGCATCAACACTGAATCCATGAACATCTTGCGCAGATGGTTCTACATAATCTACTGTGAAAAAAAAATTTTTACCTATTGTTTTTGTCGGCTTATAACCCGTATCAACAAGTATATAGCTAAGTTGACATATGTTTCCTGGCCTTATGCCAGTAGTTTCTGTATCAAAAAAAATCATTCTCATTAAAACCCTCCAAGATAACATATTAATGGTCCTTTATATTTTTATTAATTTAAAACAACCTAATATTAATTATAACATAGATTTTATAGCTTTATATATTATTGAATGTTGTATATACTATTAATAAGGCTGTATTTAATAATGATAGTAAAGGTTAGAAATGGAGAGAATACTAATGATTGAACTTTTAAGAAATCTTACTAATAATTTAGGATATGTAATTCTTATTGCTTTTTTTGTTTCTAAAATAGGAGGCTTTAAGAATATTGTCCAAAAGGATAAATTTAGGAAAAGAGAATTAATTATGCTTTCAATAATTTTTGGGGCATTTGGGATTTTAGGAACTTACACAGGCACAGATGTTAATGGAGCTATTGCTAACACTAGAATTATTGGGGTTATGGCAGGGGGAATCCTATATGGTCCATTTGTAGGAATAATGGCAGGAATTATAGCTGGAATCCACAGACTTCTCGTAGATATAGGGGGAATTACATCAGTACCTTGTACAATTACAACTATAATTTCAGGAGTAGTTGCAAGCATAATATATAACAAGTCCAATGAAACTAACAAGTGGTGGTATGGCTTAATGGGTGGGCTTTTAATGGAAATTATGGAAATGATTTTAATACTCACCATTGCAAAGCCTTATAGTAGGGCAGTAATTATTGTAAAAAGTATATATTTTCCTATGAGTTTTGCAAATGCCATTGGAATTGCAATATTAATATTAATAATTCAAAAGATATTTAAGGAAAAGGATGAAATTGCAGCAAAGCAAGCACAGATTGCTTTGGAAATAGCTAATAAAACCTTGCCTTATTTTAGAGAGATGGATGAAAGTTCATACGATAAGATATGTGGAATAATTAAAAGTTCAATTCGAGCAGATGCAGTAGCTATAACAGATAAGGAGTATATATTAGCACACGTAGGGGTAGGATCGGACCATCATATTAAAGGCCATAAGGTTGTGACTGAGGCTACAAAAATAGTTATTAAGGAAGGAAACTTGATTTCATTAACTAATGCAAATCAGATAGAGTGCCATAGTAAGCAATGTACACTGAAATCTGCAATTATTGCTCCATTAAGAGAAGGAGACGAAATTATAGGGACTTTAAAACTGTATTATTGCAAGGAGGATGCAATTTCTTTTAGAAATATAAGTTTAGCATTAGGATTATCTCAACTTATTTCTACCCAACTTGAAATAAGTAAACTTGGAGAGCTAAAGCATTTGGCAAATAAGGCTGAAATTAAGGCACTGCAAGCTCAGATAAATCCTCATTTTATATTTAATGCACTTAATACTATAATTTCTTTTATTAGAATTGATTCTAATCGCGCAAGAGAGTTAATTATAAATTTATCTACTTATTTAAGGTATAACTTGGAACAAGGAGAAAAACCTGTGGATATATACCTGGAACTAGAGCAGGTTAAAGCGTATATAGAAATAGAAAAAGCAAGGTTTGGAAATAAACTGCATATAATTTATAATATCCAAGATAATTTGGACGTTAAAATCCCAAGTCTTATTATTCAACCCATTGTTGAAAATTCTATAAAACATGGTATTTTAGAAGGTAAGGGCTGGGGTAGCGTAATTATTAATATTAAAAAAATTGATGCTGAAAACATTATGATAGTAATTGAGGATGATGGAGTTGGCATTTCAAATGACATCATAGAAAAGGTATATGAAGGTAAAATGGAAGAAAATAAAATAGGTATGTCTAATGTTCATAATAGACTTAAATACATTTATGGTGAAGGATTAAAAATAGAAAGACTTGAAAATGGTACTAGAATTAAATTTAATGTCAGAAAAATAAGGGAGTGATGATGTGAACTGTATTATTGTTGATGATGAATATCCTTCAAGAGAGGAACTAAAATATTTCATATTGAATTTTAGTAATATTAAAATAATGGATGAATTCGATGATTCTATTAAAGCACTAGAGTTCATTGAACAAAATAAACCTGACATAATTTTTCTGGATATTAATATGCCTAAATTAGATGGAATGGCATTAGGTAAAATAGTTAGTCATTTTCAAAAACATCCCCTTATTATTTTTATTACCGCTCATAAAGATTATGCTGTAGATGCCTTTGAAATTCATGCTTATGATTATATCTTAAAACCTTATTCAGAAGAACGTATAATTAATATATTAAAAAAGCTTGAGAAGCCAACCGATGGAAAAAATGTGCATAGTAAAATAACTCTTTGGAAAGACAATAAAATGATAGTAAGGCATATAATTGATATTTCTTATTGTGAGGCAAGTGAAAGGGAAACATTAATTTCTATTAAAGGAATTCAATATAGTATAAATTGTAGTATTACAGAATTCTATAAAAAACTTCCTAAAGAATTGTTTTTTAGAAGCCATAGATCATATATTATTAATACTGATAAAATAACGGAGATAATTCCATGGTTTAACAATACTTTCATGATAAAGTTACAAGGTGAAGAAGTTGAGATACCAGTAAGTAGAAGCAATATAATTGAGTTTAAGCGTATAATGGGTATATGAAAGCACTTTATGTGCTTTTTTTGTTGTTTCATGTATGAAAGCGTATTCAACTCATAAAAATATATTACAATTTAGTTAACAAATAAATAGGAGGCGTTCATATGATATCGTTTATTTTAGCAATTATTGCTCTTATAGTAGGTTATTTTGTTTATGGTAAAATTGTAGAAAAAGCTTTTGGAGCAGATGACAAAATAGTAACACCAGCTATTAGGCTAGCTGATGGTGTAGATTTTGTTGAGATGCCTGGATGGAAAATTTTCTTAATTCAGTTTCTTAACATCGCAGGACTTGGACCTATATTCGGCGCAATCGCAGGTGCAATGTGGGGACCAGTAGCATTTTTGTGGATTGTACTTGGATCCATTTTTGCAGGTGGAGTTCATGATTATTTTTCAGGAATGTTATCTTTAAGACATGATGGTGCAAGTATTCCAGAAGTTGTAGGGAAATATCTTGGTAAAGGCTTTCAAAACTTTATGAGAGTGTTTTCAATAGTAGTTTTGGTACTTGTAGGAGTAGTTTTCGTAATGGGACCAGCGGGTATCTTAAAAGGTTTAACAGGAATAAATGTTACAACATTAATTTATATAATATTCGCATATTATGTAATAGCAACAATGATTCCAATAGATAAGCTTATAGGAAAAATATATCCTGTGTTTGGATTTGCATTATTATTTATGGCAGTTGGTGTTGCTATTGCCTTGATTTTTGGAGGATTCCCTATTCCAGAAATAACACTAAGTAATTTGACAAATATGCATTCAAATCCAGGTTCACACCCAATATTCCCTATGTTATTTATAACAATTGCATGTGGAGCTATTTCAGGGTTCCATGCAACTCAATCACCTTTAATGGCAAGATGTTTAAAAAATGAAAAACAAGGAAGAAGCGTATTCTATGGTGCAATGATATCAGAGGGTGTAGTTGCATTAATTTGGGCAGCAGCAGCTATGAGCTTCTTTGGAGGAGTGCCTCAGTTAAATGCTACTATGGCAATAACTGGTCATAATGCAGCATGGGTAGTTAATGGAGTTTCAGTTGGATTACTTGGAAAAATTGGTGGAATGCTTGCTATACTTGGAGTTGTGGCTTGTCCTATTACATCTGGGGATACCGCATTTAGAAGTGCAAGATTAACATTAGCCGATGCATTTAAATTTAATCAAGGTCCTATTAAAAATAGATTTTTAATTAGTCTTCCATTATTCTTGATAGGGTTCATCTTAACTAAAATGGATTTTGCAATAATATGGAGATACTTTGGATGGTCTAACCAAACTTTAGCTACCATTGTATTATGGACAGCGGGTATGTACTTGGCTAGTATAGCTAGAAATCACTGGATTGCAACAATTCCAGCTACATTTATGACAGCGGTGTCTATTTCCTATATTTTAATTGCACCAGAAGGATTTACTCTATCAGCAGGGATTGCATATCCAGTAGGAATTATAGCAGCAATTGCATCAATGATAATTTTCTTAAATGCAGCAAAAAAAGTACAAGTAAAAACAAACGCTAATTTGTAGAATTTTTTATGAATTTTCTTTATAAAATAAACAGGCTGTTAACATAATAATTATGTTAACAGCCTGTTTTAATTACTTTTTACAATATTACCATTTACCATTACGAATTCTACTTTACTCCTTAAGTCGAATGGATGTCCACTATACATAATAATATCAGCATCTTTTCCAATTTCTAGGCTTCCAACTTTGCCGTCTATACCAAGAATTTCAGCAGCGTTTATGGTTATTGCCTTAAGAGCTTCTGCTTCATCCATACCCTCTCTTGATGCAATACCTGCACACACTGGAAGATATTGCAGTGGTATAACAGGGTGATCTGTCATTATAGCAACTTTTAAGCCGGCTTTTGAGAGAATTCCAGGTGTTTCAAAAGTTAGGTTTTGAAGTTCAACTTTTGATCTATTAGATAGCGCCGGTCCTAAAATTATACCTTTTTGATAGCCTTCTTTTAAATAATCTACAATTAAGTGGCCTTCTGTGCAGTGATCAAGGGTTATATCTACATTAAATTCCTTTGCAATTCTAAGAGCAGTAAGAATATCATCAGCTCTATGAGCATGAGCTTTTAACGGGATTTCTTTTCTTATAACCTTTGCAAGGGCTTCCATCTTCATGTCAAATTCAGGTAACTTATCGGGACTCTCTAAAGCTTTAGTTTGCTTTTTAATGTACATTTGTGCCTTAATAAGGTTTTCTCTTAAAATTGCAGCGGTGCCCATCCTTGTGCTTGGAGATTTTTTTTGAGCATAATATACTCTTTTAGGATTTTCACCAAAAGCTACCTTCATAGAGTGACACTCATTTACAATCATATCATCAATTCTATTTCCATAGGTCTTAATAATTGCAAACTGGCCACCAATAACATTGGCGCTACCTGGACCTGTTGCAACAGTTGTTATACCAGCATTAAGTGCATCTTTAAAACATATGTCCATAGGATTAATTGCGTCGATTGCTCTTAACTGTGGAGTAACTGGGTCAACGGCTTCATTCCCATCAGCGCCTTCAGAGCCCATCCCATCTTCAAACATCCCTAAATGGCAATGAGCATCAATCATTCCCGGCATAACAAACTTACCTTTAGCATCAATGACTTCCACAAAATCAGGGGTTGAAACAGCGTTCCCAATATCAATGATTTTACCTTCATGGACTAAAATCATTCCGTTTTCAAAATCCTCATTAGCCATGCTATGTATATTGGCATTTTTAATTAAAATCATATAAAAATCTCCTTTAATTTCAAGATTTATAGTATATCAAGGTGAAAATATTTTTTAACCTTGATAATATCTCAATATATAACATATTATAACACTTGTAGCACATTTTTTTATAATCAAATAAACCCATCCTGTAAAAAAACAGAATGGGCTTATTCTAATACTAAATGTGGCTAGAATAAAAATGGAGTTATCTTCTGTGCTCAACTAAATCAATTGCACCTAGAACTATGTGAGCAAGTCCGAACCCAATAACGCCGGCTTCTATCATAGGCATTACGTTATTCTTTTTCATATCTTTTTTTGAAAATGATGCTCCAGCAGCAGTTACAACGGAACCTAAAATAGTTGGAATTAATCCTTCACGCATATTAAAGACCTCCCTTTTTATTTTATACTCTTATCTTTTACAAATGTGAGATTTTTAATACTGAAAAATTTATAGAATAAATGTTTTATATTTCTATTTATTTATACCCTTTTTTAGACTTTCATTATTATCATTAGATACTTCACTATTTTTAATGTGTTTGTTTTCTTTTTCATTAGGAACTAAGTCGTTAGTATTTATTTTCTTATTATTAGCTATAATTTCTATTTTATTACTACTATTATTTGAAGAGGCACTAATTTTAAAGTTCAAATTATTATTGTCTATAACTTTTTTAAAATTAGACACATCTATAGTACGGCCTTCTTTACTTTTAATATTTACATTGATAACTTTTTTATCGGTTATATATTTATCATTTATAAAGTTTTCGATTTTAGCTTCTTTAAGTAAAAGCTCTAGACCATCATCTATAGATTTATTTTTTATTTTAATATTATTAAGTATTTGAGAACCATCTGAATTTAGTGCTTTTGAACTAATAATTTTATCCCATCTATTAGCTTCTAGAGAAACGGAAGGATTAATGCTAACAACTATAGATGTAACCGGAGTATAGTAGGCATAAGCCAAAGTGCTAGAAATGAATATAAACATTAATGAAGCAGCAGTTATGGCATATTTATAAAGGGACAAGGATTTCCTACATATTTGTCCAGTATGAATTTCACCTATTTTAGGTAATACTTTATTATTTTTTATATATAGAAATTCTCCACTTGAGGTCATAATGCCAACTTTGCCACGCATAATGTTTATTACAATGCCTGTTTTAATCATGTAGTTCACCCTCTTTTATATTTAGATATGATTTTAAATACACATATTCTGGATTTGTAAGTATTAATATTAGTGAAATTATATATATGCGCCATTTTTCAATAAGTTTTCTATTTGAAGAAGTTAATAAGATTATTTCTTTGGTTGGTAGCCTTCTTTTAGTCTTCATATGGCTTAATATTGAATCATTTCTAGCACATAAAAAGGCAACATTTAATAAGTTGTCTCTTGTATCTCTGTGGGACGGTGATAAACTAATAAGGGAATTAAAATCGATTTTATATTTTAATAATTCCTCGGAAAATATGTTTATTTCATCTACTCTAAATTGATTTTCTATTTTAATTTCATAATTATTTATAGAATTTTTTCCATCTATATAATCTACATTACCATCATTGTTATCAAACAGTAAATTAGGTAAATTTTTATTTTTTCTAAAAGAATCTATAAGTGCATTTTTAATAATAATTTTGCAAAAACCATAAAAATTGCCTTTAGTTTTATCATATTTATCGCAGGCTATATTAAAAGCCATAAGCGCAATACTAAGTTCTTCATCATTCTCCCAGGTTAAATGCTTTTTGCATAGTTTACTTGTAGTTGAATAAACCAGTCCTTTGTTAGCATCAATAAAGTCGCTACGATTTTCGGGGGACAAAGCTTTTATATTAAAACTTTGTTCTTCATTTAAACTGGAGACTGTTTTTTTACTTTTATGAAAAAGAAGTTTTAAGTTCATTTGTACACCCCTCATATTTATGTATACGTAAATATTATCAATATTAAGAGGGAAAAGAAAGAAAAATATTTACATACTTGATAAGGCCTTTGATAATTTTAGATTGTTTATAACCTTTAATGATGAAAAGAAAATGGAAATAATTTCACAGATAGCAGATGAAAGATTAGCTGAAAGTGAAACTATGACACAAGAAGAAAAATACGCCTTAGCAACAAGTACAATGGAAGAATTTAATAATTTGGTAACTGCAGTAGCTGGTTTAATAGAAGAGCTAGTAATAGAGTCACCTGCAATAGAGGAGCCTGAAATAGACGAACCTAAAATAGAAAAATCTGAATTACAATTAGCTAAAAAAGCAGCAGTAGCTAATATGGTAGAAAAAAGACATGAGTTAAATAAAGCAAGACAAGAATATCAAGCAGTAAAGGTTGCTATGAAAAAAGCTGAAAAATTTAAGGATGAGGAAACTATAAAATTAGCTAGAGTACAGCTAAAAGAAAAACAGGATCTTTATAAAGTAGCTAAAGAAGAGTTTGAAATGGCTTCTAAGGAAATGAAAGAACATATACAACATAAGAAAAGCGATGTTAATGTAGAAGAAGTTAAACAAGAGGAAGTAATAGCAGTGGAAGATAAAGAAGATGAAGTTATTCTTACAGAAGAAATAATTGATGAAGAAAAAGTAGAAAAAGTTAAAAAAATCAAAGCAAGAGTAAAAGAAGCTAAAAAGATTAGAGAAATTAAAGAAGTTAAAGAAGTTAAAGAAGTAAAGGAAGTAAAAGAAAAATTAGAAAAAAAAGAAACTAGAAATGATAAAAAACAAAATAATAAAGGAACAAATGAAAACAAATAAAATAGAAAGAATTAGATATAAGTTAGTAATTTAGAATAAAACTTATCTTCTAGGTAAAAATAAGATATTGTAATAGTAAATTACAATACCTTATTTTATTTTGGAGGAGGTAAAATCATGGCAAAAAAAGGAATGAGCAGACCTACACCACCAGAAGCTCAACCTAAAGGTGACAATAAGAAGAAAATGAAGGATAATGATGCAAAGAGAGTTCCAGAGGTAGGTAAATAGAAAAAGCTGCTTATTATAAGCAGCTTTTTCTATGATTTGGAATTATTCGTAAATACCAAATCCAGTAATAACTAATACATCCCAATCAATTTCTTCATTTTTAACCCAATTGTATTCGATGCAAAGTTCTTTTAACCAGGCATTAAGTCCACTGCTTTTTTTACTTACATTAGGAGCTTGTCTTCCAAAACTTTCTTTTATGGTTTGGAGTAAATCTAATTGATCGTCTTCTCCTAGTTCTTTATCGAGCATTTCTTCAATAATGTCACAACACTCCTCATAACATTTCTTATCCTCACAATATAGTTCATCAGCTAATAGTTGTCTTTTGTTATTTAAAGTAATTTGAACATCATTAATTTCTTCTAAATTAGATAAGTATTTCTTGGCTATGTTCATAGCAGCAATTTCATTATCTATTTTTGTTATTACTCTTTCTAATTTGGCATTTCTCATTTTAATCTTCTCGCTTTACATTTTTTATTTAGCCATTGTATGGTTTATTTAATGTACAATAACAATAAATTAATTATATCATTAAATACACTATGATACAAAACTCTATTTATATTATAAAAATTAATATTCAATCTATAAGTAAAATATGGTAGGTTAAATAATTTTTGCAAAAAATTTAAAGAAGTGGGGTGATATGCAATGTTATCAAAGATATTAATCGAAGAAGTATTAAGCAATGCGTTATGTACAGGAGGAGATTTTGGAATAGGTATTAGAATATTTAAAGGCCTTAATAGTGTATATGCATATACAAATGATGTAAACCGCCAAGCATTATTAGAAATAACTTACAAGGCAGCCTGTGCTGTAGTAATTGATAATGGATTTGGTGGAGTTATATTCCATGAAGCATGTGGCCATGCTCTAGAAGCTGCAGCAGTAGCTAAAGGGAATTCAGTATTTGCAGGTAAACTTGGACAGAAGATTGCATCAAACAAGGTGACGGCAATTGATAATGGTATAATGCCAAATTTATGGGGCTCAATAAATATTGATGATGAAGGAACTCCAGCGAAACGAAATGTATTAATCGAAAATGGTATTCTAAAAGGATATATGATAGATAAATTGAATAGTAGAAGAATCTTTAGCATATTTTGGTGCACAATCAGTTAAAACAGGTAAATACAAAGTAATTTTTAAAAATTCTGTATCTGCGGAGCTTCTTCAAACCCACTATTGGCTCTGAGAGCTTAACAATAGTTGATAATCCATTTTTAAAAGGGAGTTTATGTTATACACCTTTTGATGCAGAAGGAGTAGCTACATACTGTAAAAATATAGTAGAGAAAGGTCAACTAAAGATATTACTTCATAATCTTAAGACTTCTACAAAGCAGGGATCAGAGAGCACAGGGAATGCTTCAAAAGCATCTTTTACTTCACCTATAAAGGTTGCACCTACAAATTTATATATTGAAAAAGGGATAAAATCTTATGAAATTTCAGTTGAGACCTTTAGGCTTACGTATTTATGATAGTTTAATACCAGAAAAATACATCTATTATTATAATAATAGATGTATTTTTTATATGTAGAGTATATACTAAATAAGTTATATAAATATTATTTAAAAAAATAAGAAAAAAATGTCTGTTAAAACATTAAAAAGTATGGTAAATTAATAAAAATAGATACAGAGTTTATTATAATAAAAATGATGAGATGAGGAGTAGTTATATGAATGAGAGAAAAGAATATTTAAAAGATGTAAAAAAAATTGTAGTAAAGGTAGGAACTTCCACATTAACTCACTCTACAGGATTATTAAATTTAAGGCATATAGAGAATCTTGTACGTCAATTAGCGGACATTCATAATGCAGGGGTTCAGGTTGTACTAGTAAGTTCAGGAGCTATAGCAGCTGGTATGGGAAAATTAGGTCTTAAAGTAAAACCAAAAACCATCCCAGGAAAGCAGGCAGCTGCAGCTGTGGGTCAAGGGACATTAATTCACATGTATGAAAAATTTTTTTCTGAATATGGAAAAACTGTAGCGCAGATTCTACTTACAAAAGAGGATATCATAGATAAAAAGAGATATTTAAATGCACACAATACATTTAAAGCGTTACTCTCACAAGGTGTTATTCCTATAGTAAATGAAAATGATGCCGTGGCTACTGATGAAATAAAGGTTGGAGATAATGACACCCTATCTGCAATGGTGACCAAGTTAATAGATGCAGAACTACTTATAATACTTTCAGATATTAATGGATTATATGATTCAAATCCTAGGACAAATCCTAATGCTAAATTCATTTACAATGTAAGAGAAATAACTGATGAAATTATAAATTCAGCAGATGGCGTAGGATCAGATCTTGGGACGGGAGGTATGGCAACTAAAATTAAGGCAGCAAAAATTGTAGTAGATGCAAACGCTGATATGATTATTGCGGAAGGCTCTGAGCCTAACATTATTAGTGATATTCTTGGTGGAAAAAAAATAGGTACATTATTTGAAAGAAAATTAAATGACCAAAAGGTTAAATAGTATTGGATGGAGGATGAGAAAATTTGAACTTTGAAGACTATATTATAAAAATAGGAAGACTTGCTAAAGAATCTTCTAGAATTATGGTTACTGCTAGTACTAATTTGAAAAACAATGCACTTATACAAATGGCAGAAGCACTATTAAATAATAAAGACGTTATAATTAAAGCGAATATGGAAGATATGAGATTAGGTGCAGAAAACAATTTATCCAAGGCAATGCTTGATAGATTAATGATTGATGAGCAGAGAATTAAAAATATGGCTGAGGGACTTATAAATGTGGCATCACTTCCAGATCCTATAGGTGAAGGAATAAAAAGATACAAAAGACCAAATAATTTAGACATCTCAATGGTAAGAGTTCCACTTGGTGTAATAGGTATGATATATGAGTCAAGGCCAAATATAACAGTAGATGCAGCAGCACTGTGTTTAAAGGCAGGTAACTCAATAATACTCAGAGGCGGTTCAGAAGCTATAAACACGAATATTGCTTTAGCTATGGTAATTAAAAAGGCAGCCACTGAGTCAGGACTTCCAGAAGGTTGTATTCAGCTTATTGAAATGGTGGATAGAGAGCTTGTTAATCGTTTAGTAAAGCTTAATGATTACGTAGATGTGATAATTCCTAGAGGTGGTAAAGGACTAAAAAAAGCTATTATAGCTAACGCTACAGTTCCAGTAATTGAAACAGGGTCTGGCATTTGTCACATATATGTAGACTCAGAAGCTGATTTTAATATGGCTGAAGAAATAATAATTAATGCCAAAACTCAAAGACCTGGAGTATGTAATGCAGTAGAAACAGTACTCATACATAGTGATATTGCTAGTGAGTTTTTACCTAGGCTAGCACAAAGACTGAATGCATTAGGTGTTGAAATTAGAGTTTGTGAAAATGGAATTAAAATTCTCTCAACTGCTAAGGCTGCAACTTCTGAAGATTGGTCTACTGAATATTTAGATTTAATACTTTCAATTAAAGTTGTTGATTCAATGGAAGATGCAATAGACCATATTTTCAAATATGGAACAAAACATTCTGAAGTTATAATAACTAATAGTTATAAAAATTCACAAAGATTCTTAAAAGAAGTTGATGCTTCTTGTGTGTATGTAAATGCTTCAACTAGGTTTACTGATGGCTCTGAATTTGGATTCGGTGCAGAGATTGGTATTAGTACTCAAAAACTTCATGCAAGAGGACCTATGGGACTTGAACAGCTTACAACTACAAAGTATCTTATATATGGTGAAGGGCAAGTTAGAGAATAGATAATTAAATAAATAAAAAATAAAAAACACTATAAATATTATTGATTTCAATAATATTTATAGTGTTTTTATATTTAATGGTTAAATATAAAATTTAAAAAAAAATATGAAATTATGATATTTAGAGAATAGAAGAGCATTTAAAAGGAAAACCATTAAAATAATCACTGGAATGGATTTAACGGTAGTTGTAAATGGTTTCACGAAAACATATAATAAAATTACAAAAACGTTTTCGGAAAATGCCGAAAGAGTATGGAGGGTTTAAATATGGATTTATGGAAAATTTCATTAGATGAATATAATAGTTACGATAACAAAAAATATGAAACACTTTTTACATTAGCAAACGGATATAGGGGAATCAGAGGCGCCTTAGAATTTTCATCGAAAGGTAATAGAGGGAATTATATAGCAGGTATATTTGATAAATCTCAAAGCCAAGTTACAGAAATAGTGAATCTTCAAGACCCATTAGGTTTCAATATTTATATTGAAGATGAAAAACTTGATATTGATGAATGTAAGTTAGATAGTTATAAAAGAGAACTTAACATGCACAGGGGGGTATTACATACAAGTTTTATGGCAACTACTAAGAATGGTAAAAGTGTACAAGTTGAATGTGAGAGATTTGTAAGTAGAAACAAGGTTAGTAGATGGGCTGCAAAATATGAGATAACACCACTTAATTTTAATGGGAAGGTATTTATAGAAAATTATATAGACGGATCAGTAACCAATAGCACATGGGATGTAATGAACAAAACTAAGCATTTTAAAGTATTGGGAATGTGTGATAGTAAGCCAGGTATTGCACTAACCATAGAGACAAATGACAATAATACGAAATCTTTAGAAATAACTGCACTAATGGGTGAAAATCAAAAGGGTAATATTTTTAAAACCAGAAGGTATAGTGAATTTGGAGAAACAGTTAGTGAAGTTTACGAGACATACATGACAGAAGGAAAAATATGCACTGTAGTGAAATATGGTATAAGTATCAGTGATAAAGATACTAAATCTGATCTAATTACAGCTGGTAGCAATGAACTTAAGAAATTCATAAAAACTGGGTACAAAAATGAAATCAAAGAACATACGCAAATTTGGAGTAAAATATGGGATGAAATAGATATAAGAATTGATGGAGATGAAAAAGCTCAAATAGGAATAAGATTTAATTTATTTCAACTTGCAGCTTCAGCTTATGAAGGAGATACTACCATAAGTATAGCAGCAAAAGCACTTCATGGAGAAGGGTATAAAGGTCATATTTTCTGGGATACTGAAGTGTTCATGCTTCCTTTCTTTATATATACAAGACCAGAAGTAGCAAAGGCCCTACTAATGTATAGATATAACACCCTTAAGGGCGCAAGAGAAAATGCTGCTATAACAGGTTATAAAGGAGCACGTTTCCCCTGGGAAGCAGCTGATGAGGGCTTGGAGGTTACTCCAAAATGGGGTATGGACTATGATGGTAATTCAGTTAGAATTTGGACTGGAGATGAAGAATACCACATAGATTCAGATATTGCTTTTGGTATTGTTGAATATTATAGGGCAACAAAGGATAGTGAATTCCTTATAAATTATGGTGTTGAAATACTTTTAGATACAGCTAAATTCTGGCAAAGTAGAGTTGAATACAATATAGACAAAGACAGATACGAAATAAGCTCAGTAATAGGACCAGATGAATTCCATGAACATGTTAACAATAATGTATTTACAAATTATCTAGCTAAATGGAATATAGAAAAAGCATTATATTTTAAAGACTGGTTAAAAATTGAAGATAATGTTATGTACAAGATGCTTTGTTCAAAACTTGGACTAAATGAAGAGGACTTTAAGATACAAGAAATTATAGCTGAGAAAATGTATATTCCTAAAAGCGAAGACGGAATGATAATTGAACAGTTTGAAGGATACTTTGATTTAGCAGATATAGAAATAACTGAGTATGATGAAAATGAAATGCCTATATGGCCAGATTTTAAAGGTAACAAATTAGGTGAAACACAACTTGTAAAACAAGCAGATGTTGTTCAACTTATGATTATGCTTCCTGAAGAGTTTTCAGAAGAAGTGAAGAAATCAAACTATGAATATTACGAGAAAAGAACAATGCACAAATCTTCCTTAAGTCCTTCTATGTATTCAATACTGGGACTTGCAGTAGGAGATAGGCATAATGCATATAAATACTTTATGAAGACAATATATACAGATCTAGAAGATAATCAAGGAAATACAGATTTTGGTTTACATGCAGCAGCAGCAGGAGGTTCATGGCAAAGTGCTATTTTTGGATTTGTAGGACTATCAGTTAATAAAGAAGGCATATTAAATATAAACCCATGGTTACCAGAAGAATGGACAGGATTATCCTTTAATATTAATTGGAAAGATTCAAGGGTAGTAATATCAATAATGCAAGATAAAATAGAAGTAAATTCAACAGGAAAACTTTCATTATATATATATGATGAAGAATACTTAATTTATGAAGGAAAAAATTTAGTAGTTGCAAGATAATTAAAAAACTGGATAATAGTACTTATAGATTAGATTATGAGAGGAAGCAGAGAAAAATGGATAACAAGGTCATTACTATAAAAGATGTTGCAAAAAAAGCGAGTGTATCTATAAGTACAGTATCCAGAGCATTTAATAATTATGCTGACATAAATGAAAACACAAGAAAAAAGATTTTACAAATAGCAGAGGAGTTGGGATACAGGCCCAATATAGTTGCTAGAAGTTTAAGTGGAGCAAAAAACTTTAGATTAGGGCTATTAGTTGAAGATTATAACGAAAACGACTATATAATATATGAAATGTTCATGGCCTTTAAGTCGGTGGTTTCAGATTACGGATATGAAACCGTAATATTATCTACAACTTCTGATATGCAAAAAGGCAAAAAACTTGAAAGATTATTCAAGGAAAAACAGTTAGATGGAGCATTAATATTGGGACTTAAAATGACAGATGATTATTATAGGCAACTAGAAGGAATGTCTTACCCTTGCGTTTTACACGATGTATTTATAAAAAATCCTAAAGTAGGATGCGTTGGTGTTGATAATATAAAAGGTTCAATATTGGCCGTGGAACATCTTTTAGACCTAGGCCATAAGAAAATAGCTTTTATAAATGGACATAAAGAGGCACTAGTTAGCTATGAAAGATTAGATGGTTTTTACTTGGCATTAAGTAGAAGAGGTATCAAAATTGAAGAGGATCTTATAATTAGTGGGGAGTTCTCGTATGAAGGCGGAAAAAGTGCTGCAGAATACCTTATTGAAAATCATGGAGATATAACAGCAATATATTGTGCTAGTGATTTAATGGCACTAGGAGCAATAGATGGTTTTAAAAATAGGGGCTATGATATACCAAATGATATATCTATAGTTGGATTTGATGATATTAACTTATGTAATTTTGTCACACCAAAACTTACCACAATCAGGCAAGATATGGATAAAATAGGCAAAGCAGCAGGCAATTTAATTTTAAGCATAATATCAGAACAGTATTTAGGCCGTATCGTTATGGAACCTGAACTAATTGAAAGAGAATCTACAATTAAAAATATAAAATAATAATTAGGGGGAATTTTGTTTATGAAAAGAAACCGTATAATTGCATTAGTATGTACAGTAGCATTAACAGCTACATTATTCGCGGGCTGTGGTAATAAGACTAATAATACTAAGGTGGATGACAAACCTAAGGTTGAAGCTCCAGCGGAGCCAGTTACTATAACCGTTCAAGTATGGGGTTCATCACCCGCAGAAACAAAGCTTGTTGATGAGCAGATAGCTGCTTTTAATACAGAATACAAAGAGAAAAAAATAACACTCAAAAAAGAAGTTGCTACAGGAGATTATAACCAGGTGATGCAAACTAAAATAGCTTCTAAAACAGAAACAGATATATTCTATTTAGATGTCTCACTAGCAGCAACTTATATTGATAAAAAGGTAGTTGCACCAATAGATGAATACTTAGATAAAGAAGATTTAAAAGATTTTTATCCTAATTTATTAGAAGGATTCCAAAAAGATGGTAAAACCTATGGCTTGCCAAAAGATTATAATTCATTAGCACTCTTCTATAATAAGAAAATGTTTGCTGATGCAGGAGTTAAACCACCAACAACTTGGGAAGAATTTGAAGAAGTTTCTAAAAAATTAACAAAAGATAAGGTAAAAGGCTTAGTACTCGCTGATGATTCAGCTAGATTTGCTCCTTTCATATTCCAAGCTGGCGGAGAGATTGTTAATGGAGAAGAAATGAAATTTAATTCCCCAGAGGCTGTAAAAGGATTCGAGTTTTACTATTCAATGATCAAAAAAGGTTATGCAGCAACTCCAAAAGATTTAGGGGATGGATGGCCTGGCGATTCACTTTCTAATGGGAAAGCAGCTATGGCAATAGAAGGCGGTTGGATGATACCTTTCATGAAAGAAAAAGCACCAGACATGGAATATGGAATTGCAGAACTTCCAAAAGGAGAAAAGCAAGGTAATTTATTATTTACAGTTTCATACTCAATGAGTAACAATACAAAACATCCAAAAGAAGCAGCAGAAGCCATTAAATTCTTAACAGGTAAAGCATCACAAGAAATGGTAGCAACTTCAGGTCTTGCAATACCAAGTAGAATTTCAATGGGAACTGTTTTTACAGATAAATTCCCAGAAAGAAAAGCCTTAGTAGATGGTACTAAATATGCAACTGTATTCTCTTATGGATTAAAACATTCTAAAATTCAAGATGCGCTTGGAAAAGCAGGCGAAAGCTTAAGACTTAAGAAAAGTGCAGACGGTAAAGCAGCATTAGATGCAGCAATAAAAGCAGCACAATAATACTTGGAGAGGAGGCATGATTTCATGCCTCCTATTTTAAAAGGAGGGATAGTATGTTCTCAGTAAAAACACCCACCGAAAATAATTCTATAAAAATAAAAAAGGCGCCAAAAGGAATTCTCAATAATAGAACTAGGGAAAAATTAGATGGTTGGTTATTTGTAGCTCCTTTTGTGATTTCTGTTTTAGTATTCTTCATAGGACCATTAATTGCAGCTCTGATTTTAAGCTTTAAAGAATATTCACTGTTAGATCAAACAACTATTTTAGGCGCAAAAAGCGTAGGGTTTGATAATTATGTAAAAGTATTCAATGATGAGGTATTTAGAAAAGCACTTAAAAATACTTTTTTCTATTCTTTAGGAGTAGTACCAATACAGCTAACTATATCATTATTATTAGCTTTAGTAGTGGATTCTAAAATCAAGGCAAAGGCTTTCTTTAGAGTAGCTTATTATATACCAACACTTACATCAATTGTTGCGGTATCGGTTATATTTCTATTTTTATTTAAAGCAGATGGGATTTTTAATAAATTTCTTTCTATATTTGGTGTTGCTGGAAAAAGTTGGTTTGATGATCCAAACTTTGCATTGATAGCTATTATATTTATGGCTGTATGGTCCTCGGTTGGAGTAACTATGATAATATTCTTAGCAGGACTTCAAGAAGTTCCACAAACGGTGTATGAGGCTGCAGAAATAGATGGAGCTAATAAGTTTCAAAGGTTTTTTAGAATAACAATACCACTAATTAAACCAACTATTTTCTTTAATTTAGTAATGACGGTTATAGGAACTCTTCAAATGTTTGATCAAGCATATGTAATATCTGGAGGAAAAGGTGGCCCCTTGGATAGTACTATGACTGTAGTATTATATTTATATAATAAAGGTTTCAAAGAATTCGAAATGGGTTATGCATCAGCAATAGCATTTGTGCTTTTTGCAATAATATTTTCGCTTACATTAATACAAAAGAAATTGTTTAAAGAGGAAGAAGCAAATTAGGAGGTAGAGCTATGAAAAAAGAAAAAAGAATTTCTCCAGTTAGAATATTGTTTTATTTAATACTAATATCATATGCTGTAATAACTCTTGGGCCATTCCTATGGAGTTTGATTACTTCACTTAAGCCAACCTCAGAGGTTGACAAATTTACAGTTGATTTCAGTACGTTATCTTTTAAAAATTATATATTCATATTTAAAAATTTCCCCTTTTCAAAGTGGATGATTAATAGTCTTATAGTTGCAGCAGTGGTTTCGTTTGGAAATTTAATATTTAATTCCATGGCTGGATATGCTCTGGCAAGAATTAATTTTCCAGGGAAAAATCAATTGTTTATAGCCATTTTGGGAATGATGATGTTACCTGGGCAAGTAGTTATGGTGCCCACATATATGCTTTTAAGTAAGATTGGATGGATAAATTCTTACGCAGGACTTACAATACCATTTTTAACAAATATGTTTCTTATATTTTTAATGAGACAATTCTTCCTTGGTATACCTAAGGATTTAGAGGAAGCGGCAGCTATAGATGGGCTAGGCAGATTTGGTACCTTTTTTAGAATAATAATGCCTATGGCAAGAACAGCATTAACTACACAATTTATATTGGTATTTACAGGCAATTGGAATAGTTTCATGTGGCCAAGCTTAATAGCACAGTCATCTGATATGTACACTTTACCAGTTGGTCTAAACTCGTTCAAGTCGGAATATTTTCAATTTGCAGATCAAGTTTTAGCTGGAGTAATGATACTATCCTTACCTATGATAATAGTGTTTTTAATACTTCAAAAGAACTTTATTAAAGGAATTGCCACCACAGGTAGTAAAGAGTAAAAAAATATAAATACAACATTTGACGGAGGATTTAATATGAACAAAATAAAAGCATGCTTATTCGATTTAGATGGAGTAGTAGTGGATACAGCAAAATATCATTATTTAGCATGGAACAGACTTGCAAGTAGTTTAGGTTTTGATTTTACTCAGAAAGATAATGAAAGGCTAAAGGGCGTTAGTAGAATGCGATCTTTAGAAATATTATTATCCATAGGAAAGGTTAATCCTAGCGATGAAGAAAAATTAAAGATGGCTAAGGATAAGAATAATTGGTATGTAGAATATATATCTAAATTGGAAGAGAGTGAAATATTACCAGGAGTTAAAGATTTCTTAATAGAATTAAGACAAAATGGTATTAAGATTGCGCTAGGGTCTGCATCAAAGAACTCTATGATGATATTAAATAATCTAAACTTAACTTCATATTTTGATGCCATAGTAGATGGTAATAAGGTTTCAAAAGCAAAGCCTGATCCTGAGGTGTTTTTGCTAGGAGCAAAAGAACTTAACGTTCAGCCATGGGAATGTGTTGTATTTGAAGATGCACAAGCTGGAATAGATGCAGCAAAAGCTGCTAATATGAAGGTGATTGGAATAGGACAAAAGGATGTACTAGTAAATGCTGACAAGATATTTGAAGGGCTAAGTAATGCTCATATGGACATAATTGAATTTTAAATAAATATGAAGGTTCGGCATGTAGGCTGTTCTGATAGTAGATAATTCGTTAACAGGCTCTAAGTTTATTCCATGAAAAATCCCCTAACGCACTTATTCGACGTCCTGTCTCAGAAGTGCTAGCAAGCCATCCTTGGCCTGCTTACGGGGATTTTTCATTACATAAACTAAGAGCCTGTAAAACTCATTATATACTATCTATCACACGCCTACATGCTTTCACCTTCATCATTATAATTGAATTTTAAATTTGGATACGAATATAAATAAAAATTCAATTTTGTATAGTGTAACATGTGAAAAACCTCTTATATCTGAATAGTTATCAGATATAAGAGGCTTTTTTTAATATATAGAAATTTATCAAAGTACTACTAGAACACTGCTATTTGAAATATTCCTTTATAAAGTCAGGGGCATGTTTCTCATCAAAGAATGCTGCAAATTTAACTTGATTGATATTTTTGGGAGTAATCTCTATATCATATTCAATATTATTTAAACTATCATTAGCATACTCATCGCAACTATTTTGCATGCAAGCTTCAATTTTAGTTTTATCTGTTATTTTAAGTTTTCTAACATCAGCACTAGATATATCTCCAATACGTCCATTGTCAATACGTTTAGCAACTAATATATTGTTTATATCCTCAGGCATTACTATTGCATTTTTAAGGAGATTTTTATCTAATAGCCATTTTTGTAATTCAATGTTAGTTTTTAAAAATGATAAATTTATCTTTTTGTCGTTTGACATTAATAAAACAATGCTTCCAAAGGGTTGTCTAATATCTTGCATTTCTTCATAAGTTTTATTTAATGTTATAGTTTTTATTATGTCCACAACTTCATTAATTTCGGTAGGATTTGTTAAAGCTAAGATTTTCGATTTATTAAGTGATGAAATTGTGATTTTATCTACGCTATTTGCATTTACTTCTAAATAATCAAAGTTAATCTTTTTATATTCTTTAGATTCATATATGGGTTTTAGAAATTCGCTAAGAGGCTGCTCAGGTAAGTAGTATTCTCTTGTAATATCTTTCCCGTTTTTTAAATTATAGCTTATATAAAAACTATTAAGCGTGCCGGAGCTACTTTTTAAAATATCTTTGTTATTTAGAATTTTATTATGCAAGTTTATAATGTTGTGAAAATTATCATTATCATAATACGGAGACTTAGAATTTAGAGGTGAATTACTAACTCGAAAGGATATATTTGAAATTTCGGTTATATCAGGAATGCGTTTTTCATATCCCATAACATCAAAGTTTACGCACAGTAATATAACAGAGAAAATTACTGCATATATCAAGTATCCTTTTATATTTCTAAAAACTTTTATGGATTTTTTTATAATCATTTCTCCAATGTAATAGCCTATTAACCCTCCAATGAGATACCCTAGTATCGATAGGCCTTTTTGATCATTTATAAAAATCAATCCACCTAATAAAGTGGTACAGAAGGTTAAGCCGTATTTGAATATTGGTTGCAAGGCCTTAAAAGCCACAGCGTTAGTTGCTGACTCTAAATCTCTTTTAGCATATGCAAATCTTCCTAGTGCGTAAATAAAAATAGATAAAACTATATAAATTACTATTTCATTAAGTTTAATTGGATTATTATATAGCCTATCTAGCCTAGTAATCGGTGAAAGATTTACGAATAATCTGCTTGAAAGATTAATTCCAAAAAGATATTTATTTAAATTTTCAATAATTAGGATGCCTAAACCCGTAGGTAACAATAGAAATATACAAGTTAATAGACCGTGAGCTGTAGATAGCCCTGTTATTGTTCCAATTAAAACACTGAATAAAAATGTAAAAACACTAAATAGTATAGTTATACCACACCAAACAAAAATTTGATTATAAGTAAAGTGTAGATTTAAGTCATTAAGATTTAAAGTGCTTTTAAGTATGCATGAAATGATAGCAGTTATAATTACAGGTATCATAAGTGTCATTATTCCAAAAAAAACATGATTATCATACAAAGTTATTCTTTTTATAGGTAAGCTATGAATCATATCTACAGAATTTTTGTTTTGTATATATCTAAATAAAAATAATGCAAGTATTATAGGCAAAATAAACATTGGTGGTTGTAGCATTTCAGTACCATTATTAAGATCAAATACAAGTTGCATAGATATGTTGTAATTTTTTGTGTTATTGATGTGATGAGTCATTAGTATTTGGAGTGGAAGTGCAAATGTTAAGAATAATAAATATAGTATTCCAATCCATGAAAATCTTTTTAAATCATTTTTTAGTACGCCCTTATTAAAGAATAACATTTTGTATTTCATATCCCACATCCTCCATTTCATAAATAAATATCTCTTCAAGTGTTAGAGGAATTATGTCAATGATTACTGGGTTAAAGTTGTTGAAATAATCAGTAACGTATACATTACTCCCTCTAATAATTATTAATAAAACACTACCTCTCTCTTCAACGTGAAGAATATGTGCATTGTTTAAAAGTCCATCTGGAACGGTGCCCTTAAATGCAATTTGTATTTTGTGAATGTCTGACTTTAGGTCATCTATATCTTTTTCAAGAATAAGAGTTCCTTCATGAAGAATTCCCACGTGGTCACATATATCTTCTATTTCTCTTAGGTTGTGAGAGGCAATAATTACAGTAAGTTCTCTAGCGGCTACTTCATGTATTATAAGATTTTTAACTTTTTGTCTTATTATTGGATCTAAGCCATCCAGAGGTTCATCTAAAATTAAAATGTTGGGCATTATGGAAAATGCTAACCAAAAGGCTACTTGGCGTTGCATTCCTTTTGAGAGACTAGATATTTTTTTATCTACATCCATGTTAAATACCTGTTTAAGTTTTTCATATCTTTCGCAGCTCCAACTTTTATAAATACTTTTATAGTAATTTGCCATGTGTTTAATAGTATGTTGTGGGAAAAAGTAAGGCGAGTCTGGCATAAATACCATTTGAGACTTAACTTTTATGTTTTCAAATACACTTTCATTGCATATATTCAATTCCCCAGTATTTTGTTTATATATCCCAGCTAAAAGCTTTAAAAGAGTAGTTTTTCCAGAACCATTAGACCCTAAAAGTCCATAAATAGAACCTTTAGCTACGTTTAAATTTATATTTTTTAATGCTTCTAAGTTATCAAAGACCTTTGATACATTTCTAATTTCTATCATTCATAGCGCCCCCTTTTACCATTTTTTCTGCTTCGTAAATAATATCTAGTAATTCATCTCTGTTAATGCCTATATACACGGCTTCAGATGCTAGTTTCATAAGTTCTTCTTTTATCTTCTTTAGTTTCTCATTACTAGGAACATGAGCTGCAGGTGTAACAAAGCTACCTTTTCCTTTAACTGAGTATATAAATCCTTGAAATTCTAGTTCTTTATAAGCCTTTTGTATAGTGTTGGGATTCATGGTAATCTCCATTGAAAGAACACGTACAGAAGGCAATTGCTCGTCAGCTTTTAGCACTTCATTTATAATTAGTTGTTTAAATTTTTCAACTAACTGCTCGTATAATGGGAGACGACTTCTTAAATCTAATTCAAACATTTCAGACCTCCTTTACCTACAACTGTATTAACTGTATTAACCGTGTTGCTATTAATAGTACAGTCATAGTATAGAACAATAAAGTTCAATTGTAAAGTGATTTTAAAAACATTGTAGAAATATTTAATTAAAACAAAAAAATCCATTAAAAAGTTCTAATGGAATTTTAATAGTTTTATTGTTTTTTATTGTAAGTTACTCCGTGAAAATTTACTCATCTTCCTCCATCATGGAATTTGTACTTGAACATTGCTTTCTGTAGTCCCTTGGAGTTAATCCCGTATGTTTTTTGAAATAGCGTGAAAAGTAGGTTACATGATTAAAGTTAAAAGTGTAGCTTATTTCACTGATGCTTGAATTTGCGTGATTCATATATTGTTTAATGGCAATAATTCTATGCTCATTAATATACTCGGTTAAGGTTCTTCCAACTTCTTTTTTAAAAGCATTACATAAATAATTGGGATGAACACTGGCAAAAGAAGAAAGTTCTTGTAAGGATATATTATTTTCTATATTTTTCTTTATATAAGTTATAACCCTATTAATAAGTGAATTATAAATAGTTCCTTTATATTTTTTTAATACTTTAATAAAGTCATACAACATTTTATATTCTAGTGCCTCAGCTTCATCTGCGGTAACAGTTTCGTCAATAAGGTTAATATAATAATCACTTAACATAAAGGATGTCTCAGTATCTAGGCCAACTTCAATTATAGCTCGTGTAAAAAGTGTACATGAGCCTATAAGAGAATACTTAAGGGAGCTAAGGGGTCTCTTGGACAGTTCAGCTCGTTCTAGGGAATTGATCTGTCTTAAGATATCAATGCTTTTATCGTTATCCATTTGTTGAATAGCTTGGACTAGCATACACTCAAGTGCATAAGGAGGATGAATATAAGATGTGTATCTATTTTTAGACATTGTGATTTCGAGTTTTTTATAAATATTCCCCAATAAATATCACTCCTCAAAAATTAACCTTAATAAAGTATAATATATATTAACATTGTACAAAAATCATACTATTTTTTGTATACAATGTCAATATACCTTAATGAATTTGAAGCATAGCACTAGCTATTGTAAAGGTATTCATTAAATTTTGGATAAAGATAAAAAAACAAAATAGGGGGAATTAGAATGAAAAAATCTATTAGTACTATTCTAGCTGTTGTTTTAGCATTATCAACTATGACTGGATGTGGAGCAAACAACAATAGCGGTGCAGCAAAGACACCTGATGCTGCAGTTAAAAAGGAAAAAGCAGTAATTACAGTAATTCAAAACAAGGTTGAAATTCAAGAACAGCTGGAAGATGCAGCAAAGACTTTTAATGGCACTCAAAGTGATTTTGAAGTACAAATCTTAGGATCGGCAGGAGATGCTTTGGTAACAACGCTACAATCGCAGTTTGCATCAAGCCCAGAAAAAGCACCTACATTATTTACATGTGGAAGTGGTAGTGAGTTTGATAAATTCTTTGATTTTATGGCTCCACTAGACTCCGCAAAAGCAGCAGCAAAAATATCTAAAGGACAAGCCGATGACGCAATGAAAGATGGTAAGCTATATGGTCTACCAATGGC
This sequence comes from Clostridium sp., assembly GCF_050717635.1. Classification (GTDB taxonomy): domain Bacteria; phylum Bacillota; class Clostridia; order Clostridiales; family Clostridiaceae; genus Clostridium_AD. The sequence goes on along the minus strand of NZ_JBOITO010000036.1, from coordinate 226,514 downwards.
AATTGAAGGCTTTGGATTAATATATAACAAAACTATGTTTAAAGAAGCAGGAATAGATGCAGCTACTATAAGGACAACTGCTGATTTAGTCCAGGCAAGCAAGAAACTTGCTAAGGTTAAAGGCGTTAAAAGCCCAATAGCTTTTGCAAAAGAAACCTACTTCCAATTCATGCACCCATTTAACTGGCCATTTGCAACAATGAGTAACTACAAAGAGCTTATCCCTAAAGTTATAAGTGGAGAAAAGAAACTAAAAGACATTCCAGAAGTTATGCAATACGCAAAAGATTTAGAAGCATTAAAACCATATACAAATCTTGCTAAGGATAGTTATGATGATCAAGTTGCAGGATTTGCACAAGGTTATTTTGCAATGATTCATCAAGGAAACTGGGCACAAGGAATAATTGATGAATATAAAGTTGATTTTGAGTATGGTATGATGCCAATGCCTATAAATGGTAATGAGTCATTATCCGTAGGAAACTCGAACTTCTTTAGAGTAAATAAAGCTGCATCGAAAGAACAACAAGCAGGAGCAATTGCGTTCCTTGACTGGTTATTTACAGATCCAGCTGGACAAGTGTATGTTACTGAAAAATTTAAAGTGATTCCAGCATACGATGGTTTTGATACTAGTAAATTAGATGTTTTATCTAAGGAAATTGCAACATATTCAGAAGCAGGAAAGACTATCCCATGGACATTCAATTTGTTCCCAGCAGGTGTGGATAAGGATTCTTCAAGTGCAATGGAAAAATTCTATGCAGGTAGAATAAATGCAGAACAGCTATTAGATGAAATAAACACAGTTTGGGTTAATGCAGCAAAATAGTAATATATATATTAGATGAAAGCCTCGATAAGAGGCTTTTAATCTAATAAAATAAAAATGAGATTGGAGGGTTTAAGTATGGATAAAAAGCTCAAAAGCAAAATAACCACAGCTTTGTTTGTTATTCCGTCGCTGTTTATATTCATAAACGTGGTTATTATTCCCTTTGTTATGGGACTAGTATATTCATTTACAAATTGGAATGGGTTTGCTTTTAAAGGGTCTACATTTGTAGGATTTGCAAATTACGCCGCAGCTTTTGGTGATAGAAAGTTTACGGATGCCTTTTGGCTTACAACAGAATATACCATTGTTATGATTATTCTTGTTAATATTGTAGGGCTTTCGCTAGCACTCCTAGTAACTTCAAAAATTAAACATAAGAATTTTTTTAGAGGAGTATATTTTTTACCTAACTTAATTGGAGGACTTATTCTAGGATTTATATGGAAATTTATATTTACAAAGTTTTTTGAGGAATTTGGTGTAATTACACATACAGAAAAGATATTTTTTAATTGGCTAGATGAACCTACTGCAGCATTTTGGGCACTAGTTATAGTAGGGGTATGGCAAATGGCAGGGTATGTAATGGTAATATATATAGCTTCTATAGAGAGTATATCAGAGGACATTATGGAAGCAGCTAGTATAGATGGGGCAAACAACTGGACTAAATTCAAAAGAATAACGCTTCCACTAATAGCTCCTGCTTTTACTATAAGTTTATTTGTAACACTCTCTACTTCCTTTAAACAATATGATACTAATCTATCATTAACAAATGGTGGACCCTTTGGATCAACTGAACTTGTTACCATGAATATTTTTTCGACAGCCTTTAGTTATAACAAGTATGCACAGGCACAAGCAAAGTCTATTATCTTTTTCTTGGTAATAATGATAATTACAGTTTTGCAGATTTATACTACTAAAAAAAGAGAGGTGGACATGTGATGAAAGCAAAATTTAAAGCCTCCACAATTTTTGTTATATTAGGTTTTATAACAGCGGCAATAACACTATTACCTATGTATATTATGGTAGTCAATTCCTTTAAAAGTAGAGCGCAGATATTTACGGACACCATGGGACTACCAAAATCATTAGATTTCTCTTTTTATATAACAGCAATTGATAAAATGAATTTTTTAAGTGCAATGGCAAATTCATTATTTGTAACAGTTACAAGTATTGGTTTAATAATAATTTTTTCATCTATGGCATCATGGGCATTAGTTAGAAGTACTTCAAAGTTTGCAGATTTTGTATTATACACTTTTGTAGTAACGATGCTTGTTCCTTTTCAGTCTGTTATGATTCCCTTAATGCAGTACATGAGCGGTTGGGAAATTAAAGCTATTAATTTTACAATGATAGATAGTTTTTATGGACTGATCTTTATGTATATTGGGTTTGGATCTAGTTTGTCAATATTCTTATATCATGGCTTTATTAAGAGTTTTCCAAAATCACTTGAAGAAGCAGCAATGATAGATGGATGTAATAAGTTTCAGGTATTTTGGGGTATAGTATTTCCTAATTTAAAACCAATTACAGTAACAGTAGCTATTTTAAATGTAATATGGATATGGAATGATTATTTATTACCATCTTTAGTACTTAGAAGTCCAGGACTTCGAACAATTCCCCTTTCAACCTTTTACTTTTTCGGGGAATTTACAATACAATGGAATTTGGCAATGGCAGGACTTGTCCTTACAATTATACCAATAATAATATTCTATTTATTTTCACAAAAATATATTATTAAAGGTGTTATGGCAGGAGCCGTAAAATAACTTAGAGTTAGAATTAAACCTAGCAAAGGGAGTAGACATTATGAAAAATGAATGGATTATAAGTGATAATAGTTTAAATGTAGAAGATCTTTTAAAAAATGAAAGTATATTTAATGTTTCAAATGGATATATAGGCATTAGAGGAAACTTTGAAGAAGGGTATCCCAACAATTATCCAACAGTTAGGGGTACCTATATAAATGCATTTTATGAAGAAGTGCCTATAGAGTACGGTGAAAAAGCATTTGCTTTCCCAGAAACTATGGAGAAAATTGTGAATGTTACAGACGCACAAAATATTAATATAATAATTAACGAGGAGAGGTTCTCTCTATTTAATGGAACTGTAAAAAGCCTAAACAGATATCTTGATATGGAAACAGGTTGTTATGTAAGAGATATATGGTGGATATCACCACGAGGCTTCGAGCTCAAAATAAAGATAACAAGACTCGCTTCACTAAAATACACAGAATTATTTGCTATTCATTATGAAATAGAAAAGGTTAATTTTAATGAAGCAGTTATTATAGAATCTGAAATTAATGGGGATGTAACAAATTTTACAGATGAGAGTGATCCACGGGTTGCAGCAGGGCATGCTAATATTTTATCGGTAAAATCCATTGTTACACAGAAGGATATTATACAGGTAGTGTCTGAAACTGAAAACTCTAAGATGTTTGTAGCAGTTACAACAAAACATAGCTGTAATGTTAATTGTGAAGTTTCTATTGTGAAAGAAGACAAAAGAGTAAAAGCTACTTTTAAAACAGAGCCCGGAAAAAGTGTGATAAACTTTACAAAATATAATGTATATACAGACTCAAGGCGTTACAAAAACATAGAAAGTCAGGGGTTTGATATAGTAGAGAAGGTCAGTTGTGAATCATTTGTGAAACTTTTACAATATCAAAGGGAATATTTAAATCAGTTTTGGAGAATAGCTGATATCAACATTTACGGAGATGAAAAACTAGAGCTAGGGCTTAGATATAATCTATTTCAACTCCTTCAAGCAGTAGGTAAGGATGATAAAAGCAATATACCAGCAAAAGGGTTAAGCGGAGAAGGCTATGAAGGTCATTATTTTTGGGATACTGAGATATATATTCTTCCATTTTTCACACTATGTTATCCGGACCTTGCAAAGGGAATTCTAAAATATCGTTACACAATTTTAGATAGTGCAAGGAAAAGAGCAAGAGAGATGGGACATAAAAAGGGTGCAGCTTATCCATGGAGGACTATAGCGGGGAAGGAATGTTCTTCGTATTTTCCAGCTGGAACTGCTCAGTACCACATTAATGCGGATATAGCTTATTCTTATATACAATATTATTTAGCAACAGGAGATATAGATTTTATAAAAGATTTTGGAGCAGAGGTTGTTTTTGAAACTGCTAGAATATGGATTGAAATAGGCCATTTTCATAAGGGATTATTTAAGATTGATGCAGTAACAGGACCTGATGAATACACTGCCATAGTAAATAATAATTACTATACAAATGTGATGGCAAAATATAATCTAAAATGGGCATCAAAATTATATTATAAACTATTAGATGTTGATCCACAAACGCTAAAGAATTTATGTAATAAAATAAGTTTAACTAGTGAAGAAATAGAGCAGTTTGCATGTGCCTATAAAAACATGTATTTGCCATATGATGAAGAGCTTAAAATTAATGCTCAAGATGATACCTTCTTATCAAAAGCAGTATGGGATTTTGAAAAAACACCAAAAGATAAATATCCGCTATTACTGAATTATCATCCACTAACTATTTACAGATATCAAGTATTAAAACAAGCGGATACGGTACTTGCACATTTTCTTGTGGAAGATGATTCAGACTTTGAGACTATAAAGAATTCTTATGATTATTATGAGAAAATAACAACACATGACTCTTCCTTATCTTGTGCTGCCTACAGTATTATGGCATCCAAAATAGGATACCTTGATAAAGCATATGAATACTTTATACAAACAGCAACACTGGATTTGGATGATACCCACGGGAACACCAAGGATGGAGTTCATACTGCTAATATGGGTGGAACCTGGATGGCAATAGTGTATGGCTTTGCAGGTCTTAGAATAAAAGAGGAATACATTTCCCTAGAACCTAAGCTTCCTGAACATTGGAAGGAGCTTAAATTCAAATTTTTGTACAAAGGTGCTCAAATTGGGGTGGATGTGAAAAAAGAAAAAACGGATATAACTGTTCAATGTGAACGTCCTATAAAACTAAAAGTTAATGATGTGTTATATGAAATTGTAAAAAGTGAGAAAATAGAAATAATGAATTGACTTTATTATATCTATGAGGAGCTGGAATCATGAAAAGAGTGCTAAAAATCAAAAGAATCACTAATGTACTTAAAAATATAAAAATTTCAACGCTTGTGCTTATTATGAGTGTATTCTCATTCTTATTTATATTAATGATAGGATCTATAGGTTTTTTAAATATGAGGAGTATGAATGCTAACACTAGCTCGGTATATAATAAGAGCCTTCTTCCCATTACAAAAGGAGCTGAAATTCGAGCAGGATTCCTTAATATGAAGGCATTTACAACTCAAGCTGTTTTTAATTATGATTTAAACACCGTTGATAAAATAGATCATTATAAGTTAGCAGTAGATGATTACTTAAAGGAATATGAGAGCAGTAATATTGATAATTTTGAAAGAAAAAATTTAGATATATTTAAAGGCATTTATCTAGAATATTTAAACTCATGGGAACAAGCAAAACTTAAGCTATCAAAAGGTGAAAGTATAAGTAATGCTGAATATAATAATTTTATTTTACTAGGGAAAAAAGCAGAAGCTACCCTTGTTACTATAGGTGATTATAACAAAAAAATGGCTAATGATGTTATTAATAAAGGGGAAATTGAATTTTCAAGAAGTACAAATGGCATGGTTATTATAACTATAATATCTATTTTAATGTCAATTGCTATTAGCTCTCTAGTTATAATAATGATGCGAAAGTATTCAAGCGAAATGACTAAAAGCTTGGAAAGAGTAGCAAAGGGAGATTTTACTGTAGAACTTGAAAGTGGTAGTAAAAATGAGTTTGGCGTAATGAAAAAATCTCTTTCAAAGACCATTATAAATATATCAAACATCTTAAAAACAATTAAAGAAAAATCTGGAAGCATAGATACTGAGGCTGAAAATTTATCTTCTATTTCTGATGGGATGTCCCAATCGTCATTAAATACAGCAACATCAATATCAGAGGTTGCAAAGGGTACAGACTCTCAGGCAGTTGGACTTATGGACATTTTAGGAATAGTAAATGATTTTTCTAGCAAGTTAGATAATATTGTTAAAGCTATTGATGATGTTAATGTTAATTCAAAAGGAATTAGTAAAATTTCTAATGAAAGCAGTGCTAATATGAACTATTTAATAGAATCTGTATCCAAAATAAGTAATTCTTTTAAGTGTTTTATGTCCCAAATTCTAAGTTTAAATGATGATATAAGTAAAATAAATGATATCACAAACGTTATAAACAGTATATCTGAACAAACTAATCTACTGGCACTTAATGCAGCTATAGAAGCTGCAAGAGCTGGGCAAGCAGGTCGAGGATTTTCTGTAGTGGCGGATGAAATAAGAAAACTTTCTGAGAAGAGCAGATTATCATCGGAAAAAATAAATAAACTAATTGAAGGTATATTTAAAAATTCCAATTCTATACTAAAAACTACTGATAATATGGATGATCAGCTAAAGAATCAGATTGATATCATTAATACTTCAACAAATTCATTTACAAGTATTTTATATTCTGTCAATAAGATTATTGAGCAAATAGAAGGAATAAATTCCTCTGCATTAGAAATTAACAGTGACAAGAGTATTATTTTTGAAAAGATTGAAGGGGCGTCTTCTGTTGCAGAACAAGTAGCAGCATCTTCACAAGAAATTTCATCTTCAGCAGAGAAAATGAATAAGTCATCAGATGATGTTTCAAATTCTTCACGAGCTTTAAATGATATGACAAGTAAGATGATGGAGCATGTTAGTAGTTTTAAATTAAAAGAGTAGCGCCATTATGTTTGAATTATGAATTAAAATAAGCAGGGTTTCCTGCTTATTTTTTTGTGCATACCTTCAAACACTCACAGCACCCACGAATTGTATATGGAATGCAACGGGAGGGATGAAAAGTACCATTTTCAAAGGCTTTTCCAGGACATGAACTTATGCACTCTTCACAATTCGTGCAATGTTTTATCTTTTCTTTGATTAAACTTTGTCCTAGAGGAGCATTTGTAAAGGTGGCTGCAAAAAGAAGTCCAGCTCCATAATCATCATTTACAATAATTCCATTTCTTCCCCATTGTCCAAGTCCAGCAGAAACAGCTAAAGGCCTAAAATCACCATATATGGACATAATATTTTTATTTTGAGTTGTATAACCTTCAGATTTAAGAATTTTGGAAGTTATATCTTGTACATGGGTACTTATAGAATATTCTTTTTTTAACCTTTTAACTATGTTTAAAGGTTGCTTAAGGAACCACTTTTCTGTAAAAGGAAATCCAAATACAATTACAGGTTCCACTACTCTAATTTTTGTAAAGCCAACTAATAAGGCTCCTTCAGCTAGAGCCTTTTTAGTTATATAATCAGATAAATCATTTTCATTTTCCATAAGTTTTCTCCTTATATATTATACTTAACTTTTAGTTTTTACAGTCTTCTGTTGATTATACATAGTTATTTTATTAGATATTAAAAACTAGTAGTGATTTTTAGAATCCAATATGATATTCTTAAATTATAGGTGATAAACAACATAAATTAATAACTTAGGAGGAAACATATGATTGACTTGAATATAGGACAAATGGCAGCCTTTGTTACAGCTATTTGTTGGACAGTAACACCGATTGCGTTTGAAGCAGCTGGTAAAAGAGTAGGATCACTTTCAGTAAATTTTATAAGACTTATTATAGCATTTTTGTTAATAGCAATATTTACTTTTTTTACAAGGGGTATGGTTTTACCATTAGATGCATCGGGGTCCACATGGATATGGTTAAGTATTTCTGGGGTTATAGGATTTGTTTTAGGAGACTTATTTTTGTTTGAAGCCTTTGTGCTTATTGGTTCACGCATATCCTTATTAATTATGGCTGTGGTTCCTCCAATAACTGCATTAACTGGGTTTTTCATTCTAGGTGAAAGACTAACAGTTCTAGACCTTCTAGGAATGTTTATAACAATGGGTGGCATTTTCCTTGTAATACTTGTTAGAGGGTCTAATGAAAAAAAAGTTAAATTATCTCATCCTATAAAAGGTGTTTCATACGCATTTATTGGAGCTATAGGACAGGCTGTAGGCATGGTTCTCAGCAAACTAGGTATGGGTAATTATGATGCTTTTGCTGCAACTCAAATTAGAATAATATCTGCTACAGTTGTTTTTGCAATAATAATCACCTTAAGGAAGAATTGGAGTAAAATAGCACTAGCACTTAAAGATTTAAAGGCATTTAAATATATTACTATAGGGTCATTTTTCGGTCCATTTATAGGGGTGTCATTATCATTAGTAGCAGTGCAATACATATCTACGGGAGTAGCGTCAACAATTTCTTCTGTTTCACGTATTTTAATTATACCAATTTCTATAATTGTATTTAAGGAAAAGGTAACAGCAAAAGAAGTACTAGGAGCGGCTATAACCATAGGGGGAGTAGCCTTACTATTTATGTAAGTATATTTTAAATTAAGTATTATAATACAAAATAAGGAATATTGATGATATAATATAAACTATACTTTAGTAAAATAATAGCGGAAAACTTTAAAGGGGGCTTGTGAAATGACAATTAATTATGCTCATCGAGGTGCAAGTGCGTATTTCCCGGAAAATACAATGCTTTCATTTGAGAAGGCTTTGGAAATGGGATGTACAGGCATAGAAACAGATGTGCAGATGACCAAAGACGGTGTATTAGTACTTATTCATGATGAAATGGTGAATAGGACAACTAATGGAGAGGGACTTGTAAAGGACTATACTTATATAGAGTTAAATAAGTTAGATGCTGGGTCATGGATGGGTGAAGAATTTGCAGGTATTAAAATTCCCACAGTAGAGGAGCTAATTTACTTACTCAAAGATAAAAACATTATTATTAATTTTGAAATTAAAAGCGGAGTAGTAATATATGAAGATATCGAACAAAAACTTATTGAACTTATTTATAAGCATAAGATAAGTCATAAAGTTATTCTATCTAGTTTTAATCATTATTCTATAGCTAAATGTAATAAAATATCGAAGGAAATTAGTACAGGGATACTTTATATGGAAGGGATTTATAAGCCATATAATTATGCGAAAACTGTTGGAGCAAATGCTATTCATCCATATTTTTTGGCGATAAATGAAGAAGTAATTAAAGAAACTAAAAAGCATAAGATTCATGTGAATGTGTTTACTGTGGATGATGAGAAGTATATGAAATCATTCTTAGAAATGAAGGTTGATGGCATTATCACTGATTATCCAGACAAACTGCATAAAATAATAACTGATGATATTTGCCTAAGAGAAAGCAAATAATGGAAATGATATGAGGATAGTGATAGAAAGTGTTAAAAAAGGAGCTGCCAGAGATGAAAATTGGTAATATGAGAGAATTAAGTCTTACAAGTACATCAAAAGGTATGTTATATAAATGTATAGGTAATGTTGATGGTGAAAAAGTTTTTATTAAAACTGGAACGAAACTAAAAAACAAATTTTCAATACTAGAGCCTGTTAGTGAAGTTGTTGCTAGTAAAATAATTAAGAAGTTTAATATAGAATGTGCAGTCAATACTTTAAGCAAAATGAAATTACCGGGTTTTAATGAAGAAGTAATAGTAAATATATCAGAGAATTTTTTAAAAGAAAATGAATTATTAATGAGTATTAGAAGTATCTTAGGTAATGATAATAGAGAGAATTTGTATAAACAAGTTATAGACATAATACCAAATTTTAAAACTGATATAGATAAGATGATAGTAATGGATTTTTTAATAAATAATATTGATAGACATTTAAGGAATTTCAGTGTTGTAAATAAGGATGGAGTTATTATAAAATTTGCACCTTTATATGATCATGGATTATCTTTATATGCAGATATTCAGGATTATGAATTAGAACAAGACGATAAAAAAAATTGGGAAATGATAGATGAATGTAAGCCGTTTTGTGAATCACATTATAAGCAATTAGAGTTAATAGGTGATGTCAATTTGCCTAAAGTATCTTTAAAAGAATTATTTAATATAGTAGATAATTATAAGGAGAATTTATCAGAATATAGAATTGAATGTATAAAGCATTTATTAGAAATAAGATACAATTACTTAGTAGAGAGGGGCATTTTATGATAGATAAGTATATATTAATGTCCAAAAACGTTCCAGCTGGAGATTTTATTTATAATACAAACACTAAAAAATTTAGCTTTAATAAGTATGATGAAATTACAGAAAGGAAATATCTACCATTAGGTATGTATAGTTATAGAAACTGGAATGCAGATTATAAACCTACTCATGATGATATTGTGTTCTGGCTTGAGGATAGAGTTGTTCCAAAAGAGAGAGCAAATATAGATGAAATATTAAAAGTTATGGGATTAATTGATTATGATTTTTGGGAATTATGCAGAAAGACCAGGGCGATGTGTTTAGAAGATTATTTTTGGTTAAGTAAAGGGGAAAAATATGAAGAGGTTCATCTAAGATATTTAGCAGAACATAATAGAATAAATGAAACCCCAATACCTTTTGTAGCAGAAACATATCCAAGTGAGTTTATAATTTTAGATAATAATAAGGTTATTAGGAACATTACCTGTGGGGAGATATAAAAGAAAGGAGGAATTATGAAAAACAAAGGAAATGTATACATAATTTTAGGAATAGTATGTGAAATTTATTTTATAGGAACTATAATATTTGGAGGAAGGGTAACTTTTGCTGAGTTTTATCTTGGACTTGGAGTATTATTAATAGCTATGGGATTATTTAATAAAAGCAATAAAGGTGAATATACTTTATTAAAACCAGGTAAACTTAAAACTGCAATAAAAATATGCTTTTTTATAGGACTAGCTTCTTTTGTAGTTATTGAAGGAGTAATAATTGGAGCAGCTGTATCAAAACATAGGGAAAAAACTGATTATCTAGTTATTTTAGGGGCAGGTCTTAGGGGAGAAATTCCTTCAACCGCACTTTACCAAAGGCTTTACGCTAGTCTAGAATATGTTAAACACAATCCTAATATTATGATAGTAGCAACAGGTGGACAAGGTCCTGGTGAAACGATTACAGAAGCTGAAGCTATGAAAAGATTTTTAATTAAAAATGGAGTAGCGAAAGGGCAGATAATAAAGGAAGAAAAATCTACTAATACTTTAGAAAATATGAAATTCACAACAGAGATTTTAAAAAGATTAGAAAAAAATGAAAATATAGAAGTAACTATTGTAACAAATAATTTTCATATGTTCAGAGCTAAATTTTTAGCACAAAGACAGGGGTTAAAGGCATATGGGTATCCTTCACCGCTTCATCCAATGCTAGTGCCTACTTACTTTGTAAGGGAATATTTAGCAGTAATAAATTCTTTTATTTTTGATAGATAACTATGTGATTTATTTGCATGCAAACTAATTTTGGTATAAAATAAAAATAGAGGTGTTAAATATGTATCATAATTCAGAAGCATTTAATATTGCTATGCTTATAAAAGAAATTAGCTCTAGAACCATGAGTGTGGTAAGTAATAGTCTTAAAGATAGTGGACTTACTCATCAGCAAATAATAGTAATAAAACTAGTAGCTCATAAGAAAGAAATTACTATTTCAGAAATTTGTGAGGAAATGAGCTTATCTAAGGGGACCGTTTCTGGAATTGTTCAAAGACTGACAAAGGCAGGATATATAAAGAAAGAGAAGCATGAGACTGATAAAAGAAATACCTATATTACTTTTTCTGAAAAAGGAATTGATTTTGCCAGGGAGTTTATGGGCACTATAAATGAAAGTTTTAGAAGTATATTTAAAGATTGTAGCAGAGAAGAATTGGAACAAATGACAACTGATTTAAAAAATATATTAAAGAAGATATAAAAAACTTTTGTCCTCTAAAAATTAGAGGACAAAAGTTTTTTTAACTTGCTTTATATTGTGCTATGTTTTGGGCAATAACTCCATCAGTTACTTCTATTATCCTATCTGCTTTGTTTGCAATTCTATTGTCATGTGTGATTATTAAGAAGGTGGTATTAAACTTTTTATTGATATCTCTTAGAAGTGCATAAACCTCATCTGTAGTGTTAGAATCTAGGTTTCCTGTAGGTTCATCTGCTAAAATGATTTTAGGATTATTGATTAAAGCTCTGGCTACGGCTGTTCTTTGTTGTTGACCACCTGAAAGATCTGTAGCTTTATTGTTTTTAACATTTGATAAACCAACAATATCCAGAAGCTCTTCTGCTCGCTGTCGTATTTCATTTGTCATTTTTTTACCTGAAAGCATGTAGGGCATTAGAACATTTTCCATAACAGTAAATTCAGGTAGAAGATAATGAAATTGAAAGATGAAGCCTAACTGTTCATTCCTTACTTTCGCAAGATGGTTCTGACTCATATTATTTATATTTATACCGTTTATTATTACGTCTCCAGTGGTAGGAGTGTCTAGGGTACCAATTATATTAAGTAAGGTACTTTTTCCACTACCACTTTGGCCTATAATTGATATGAATTCACCCTCTTCTATACTTAAGTTAACATCAAATAAGACCTGTGTTTTAATTTTAGTGCCATAAATTTTATTTATATTTTTAATTTCTAATGCTATCATTTAAATTCCTCCTTGTATAATCATAATCTAGTTATTTCTTATTACTTCCATAGGGTTTAACTTTAAGGATTTTCTTGCAGCGACTCCTGCTGCAACTACTGAAGCGGTTATTGATAAAGCTGCTGAAATTGCTATGAAATCAATGTATATGTTTCCTGAAATCAGGGGTTTGCCTTCTGAAGTTTTTACTAATATATTGAATATCTTGAATAAGCCTATTCCTAAACCAGTACCAGATATTGCACCTATGATGCCAAGTATTAAGCCTTGAATAAGGAAAATGGTGGCAGCAGAGCTATTTTTAATACCCATTGCTTTTAAAATTCCTATTTGTTTTGATTTTTGCATCACTGATATTGCAAGCACACTAGAGATGCCCATGGTTACAGAGATTATTATAAAAACTTGAATGGTTAGGCTAGAGGATTGTTGTCCGCTAAGAGCATTTAATAAGGCTTCATTATTTTCTTTCCAATTCTCTATCTTTAAAGTAGAGGGAATAACACCAGACAAGGTTTTAGATAATTCATCTGTAGTAAATATGTCACCCTTAGCAACCTTCATTTCTATGGAGCTAAGAGCACCTTCTTTTTTAAAAAGCTTTTGTGCAAAGCTTAGGCTTGTTACTGCCCAGCTATTATTTAACTCTTTAACCTTAAAATCGGCTATACCACTAACAATTAGTTCCAAATCTCTTTTATCTGGGGTAGAAATTTTTATTGTATCACCCACTTGTAGGTTAATATCTGTTTTTAATCCCTTACCAATTAATATTTCGTTTTCACTACTGGGAAAGCTTCCAGATATAATTTTATTCTTCAAATCATATATATCTTGATTTTCAGAATAATCCATACCTCTAACTATAATTGACTCCTTCGAATCTCCTACTTGAATTAAAGCTGGAGAGTCGAGGACACCCATTAGCTGTTTAATTTTATCTCCATCAGCTGCTTTGATGGATTTTGAAATTGAGTCGTAATCTGTAAACAACTTATTTTTTTTATCCTTTGCCATTATAGTAATCTGTGAAGTATTACCTATTGTGTTGTTAACAAGGTCATCATTCAAATTTTTAATAAGTAGACCTAAAAAAATTTGAACTGATATACCTATTGCAATACCCAATGCTATAAGAATTGTTTGACCTTTGTTAGATTTTAAAAATCTATAAGCTATCTTAAAGTTTGTTTTCATAAATTTATTCCTCCGATTTATCACACTTTATCTTTATATAGAAAGCCTACTCCTGCAGAAGCTAGGATTTTTATACTGTTGTAACAGAAGCTATTTGCTTATAAAGTAAAACAAATAATAGTTCCTATGCAAACCATTATAGATAAAAATATATTAAAAGTCAACAACAATATACTAATATTTAAAAAAATTCCTTAACGTATATATAAGTGTACACAGATTTTATAAGATAAATTTGTGCATAACTATATAAAAATTAAAAGCCATAGACTTTATGCATGGAATAAATTATCATATAAGTGATTAATATAATAAAATTTATAATTAAGTTTAAGGAAGAAGGTAGGATGCAATATGTTTGGTAAGATTATAAGCTTTGAACGTATAGAAAATAAAATAAAAATAACATTTGAAAAGAAAGTAGGAGAAATAGAAGTAATAAATCCCTACATAATAAATGTATTTTCAGCTTTTAAAAGAGATGAACATTTTTCAAGAGCTATTGAAGGTGAAAAAACACAAGGTTGCCCTATAAAAGTAAGTAAATATGATGATAGAATTGAAATTTCAACAGAGGCTGTAAAGATTTTAGTCTATGATAACTTTAAAGTGGATTTTTTTGATAAAGAGGGTATACTCCTTTGTGAGGATTATAGAGGGGTTAGAGAACCTTTCATAAGAAGGGGGAATGGCAGTATTGCAGCAGGAGAAGGGCACAAAATAGAAAAAAATAATGATGCACATAAAATTGAAGTGATTAAAACAATGATGGGAAACGAGTATTTTTATGGTTTCGGAGATAAAACGGGGCCACTAAATAAACATGGCTATGGATATGAAATGTGGAATACTGATGACCCATCGCCACATGTAGAAAGTCACAAGGCTCTTTATAAATCTATACCTTTTTTTATTACACTAAGAGAAAAACAAGCTTTTGGAATATTTTTTGATAATACTTTTAAATCTCAATTTGATATGGGAAAGGAAAATTCTAATTACTATTACTTTGGTGCAAATGATGGCAACCTAGATTATTATTTTATAGCTGGGCCAAACATTATAGACATACTAGAAAGATATACATATCTTACAGGTAAGACACCACTGCCACAAAAATGGACTTTAGGCTATCAACAAAGTAGATGGAGTTATGGAAATGAAAGTAGAGTAATGGAGATTGCAGAAAACTTTAGAAAAAAAGATATACCTTGTGATGTAATACATCTAGATATTGATTATATGGATGGATACAGAGTATTTACCTGGGATAAAGAGAAGTTTAAGGAACATAAATTAATGATAAGAAAACTGAGTGAAATGGGATTTAAACTTGTTACAATAATTGATCCTGGTGTTAAAAAAGACAAGGGATACCATATATATGATGAGGGGATTAAAAATAATTATTTTGCTACAGATAAAGATGGAGTTCCTTATGTAAATGAAGTATGGCCGGGGGATTCGCTATATCCAGACTTCTCAAAACCAGAAGTTAGAGCTTGGTGGCGTGAAAACCAAAAAAACATGATGGATGCAGGGGTAGAAGGCATATGGAATGATATGAATGAACCTGCTAGTTTTAAAGGACCGCTGCCAGATGATGTTATGTTTGATAATGATGGTAGACTTAGTGATCATACAGAAATTCATAATGTGTACGGACATCTTATGTCAATGGCTACATTTGAGGGCATAAAAAAATATACAGGGAAAAGACCTTTTGTCATAACAAGAGCTTGTTATGCAGGCACTCAAAAATATTCTACTGCTTGGACAGGAGATAATCAGAGTTTTTGGGAACATCTTAGATTATCCATCCCTATGCTTATGAATTTAGGGCTTAGTGGACTTACCTTTTGTGGTACAGATGTAGGTGGGTTTAGTTCCGATTGCACTCCAGAGCTTTTATCAAGATGGGTACAGGTAGGATGCTTTAGTCCGTTATTTAGAAATCACTCAGCAATTCACACAAGGGATCAAGAACCTTGGGCTTTTGATGAAACAACTGAAGAGATAAATAGAAAGTATATAAAATTAAGATATAAGTTAATGCCATATCTTTATGATATGATGTGGACTTCAGAAAATACTGGACTTCCAGTTATCAGACCACTAATGCTACATTATCAGCAGGATGAAAAAACTTATGAAATAAATGATGAGTTTATGTTTGGTGAGAATATGCTTGTAGCACCAGTTTTAGAGCAGGGTCAAAAGGCAAGAACTGTATATTTACCAAAAGGGACTTGGGTAGATTACTGGACAAAACAAGTTATAGAGGGAGGAAGATATGTACTTCGCGAAACACCCCTTGATGTATGTCCAGTATTTATTAAATCGGGTAGCATAATTCCAAACTACCATCCGCAAAATTATATAGGTGAGTCTGAAAACAAAAACCTTACACTTGATGTGTATTTAGATAATGGGAGATATGTTCATTATCAAGATGATGGAGAAAGTTTTAAATACAAGGATGGAGAATATAATTTATATGAATTTACGATGGAAACGTTAAAGGGAATGATTAGTTTAAATATAAACAGTGTTCATAATAATTATAAGCCAGCCTACGAAGAATTTACATTTAATATTATAGGACTTAGTGCCAAAGAAATATTTGTAGATGGGAAAGTAATTGAGTTTGACGTTAAAAAAGATGAGTTTGAACAAACCACATTTGTAGTTTCAGCTCAAAGCTCAAAAATAGACATAAGATAATAATGATTTTATAAATAGTAAAAGCCACAAGTTAACTTGGGGTTTTTTACTATTTATAAGGGTTTTTAGAAGATATGGTGAGGATTATTTGGGATAAGTATAAAACAGTTGAAAAAGTATAGGTATATGCGGTAATATATAAACAAGTAGGATATAATAGTCTATGAGTAAGGTATAGAAATAAATCAATTAAATAATGGAGTTGTTGATTATGTCGGAACAAAAGATTTTTGATGATGAAGTTAGTATTAAAGAAAAAACAGAAATAAAGATAAAGAAACCTAACTTATACAAGGTAATCATTCATAATGATGATTATACAAGTATGGAGTTTGTTGTGCAGG
The DNA here is from genome assembly GCF_050717635.1 of Clostridium sp. Taxonomy (GTDB): domain Bacteria; phylum Bacillota; class Clostridia; order Clostridiales; family Clostridiaceae; genus Clostridium_AD. The sequence goes on along the minus strand of NZ_JBOITO010000036.1, from coordinate 209,693 downwards.
TTTTAGTTGGGGTTTTTAAAAAACAGGTTGTGGAGGCTACAAAAATCATGTTTGATGTCCATAAAAAAGGTAGTGGCACAGCAGGAATATATAGTTATGACATGGGTGTAACAAAAATTGCCCAAGCTATTGAGATGTGTGAAGAAAGTGGTTTTCCACTAAAATTAACACTAGAAGAGGAGTAATTATGCAATTAGATAATATAGTAAATGAGATTATTACAGCGGCTTATAATGAAGCACAGATGTCCAATCATGAATATTTCACTCCAGAACATATTCTGTACGCTTCCTTATTTTTTGAAGAGGGTATTGATATAGTAGAGAATAGTGGTGGAAATGTTAAAAGGCTTAAAAAACAGATAGTTAAATTTTTGAAGGAAAATATAGATGTTGTAGAAGATACAGAACCAATACAATCAATTGGAATACAAACAATTCTATCAACAGCTGCAGACCACGTTATGCTTTCTGGAAAAGAACTGGTTAAAATAGGCGATGTAATTGTAGCTATGTATGATGATGAAGAAAGCTTTGCCTCATATTTTTTACGTAAACAGCAAATGAAGAGGAGAGATCTTCTTAATTATATAGCTCATGGTATATCGGTAGTAGATACTTTTGACTTTGATGGTACTTTAATTAATGATGTAGAAGAGTCAATTGATTTTGAAGAAAATTATGAAGAAGACCAAAAGGAAGATATAGAATACGATGATGAAGATGAAAATAACAATCCTAAGGGGAAAGAAAACTTTTTAAGTAATTTCACTGTTGAGTTAACAGAAAAAGCCAGAAGAGGAGAAATGGATCCTCTTATTGGAAGGCATGATATTTTGCTCAGAACCTTACAGGTATTATGTAGGAGGCTTAAAAATAATCCGGTGCACGTAGGGGAACCAGGAGTAGGTAAGACTGCTATCACTGAGGGTCTTGCACAATTAATTGTAGAAGATAAAGTACCAAGTTTACTTAAGGGAAGTAAGATATTCTATCTGGATATGGGATCGCTTCTTGCAGGCACAAAGTATAGAGGGGATTTCGAAGAACGGATTAAAAAAGTATTAAGAGAAATTAGTAAAGAAGAAAAAGCAATAGTGTATATTGATGAGATACATACCATAGTTGGAGCAGGTGCAGTTTCAGGAGGCTCAATGGACGCTTCTAATATCCTAAAACCATTTCTTGCAGATGGTAAAATAAGGTTCATTGGCTCAACTACTTATGATGAATATAAGAAACATTTTGAAAAAGATAGCGCACTTGCTAGAAGATTTCAGAAGATTGAAGTGCCAGAGCCTTCCATTAAGGATACTTTTGATATTCTTATGGGTTTAAAGGATAGATATGAAGATTACCATAAGGTGATATACGACGATGAAGCACTAAAAACAGCAGTAGAATTATCTAGTAAGTATATTAACGATAGATACCTCCCAGATAAAGCTATAGATGTTATAGATGAAGCAGGAGCTTATGCTAGGCTTTATGCGGAGGATAATGAAGAAAATATAGTGATTACGGTAGGTGCAGTAGAAAAAATAGTAGCCTCTATTGCAAAAATTCCAGAGCAAAGTGTATCTACTGATGAAACACTAACACTAAAAAATTTGGACATTAATTTAAATAAGCAAGTTTTTGGTCAAAGTACAGCAATAGATACTTTAGTAAGAGCTATAAAAAGATCTAGGGCGGGGTTTAATGAAGAAGAAAAGCCAGTAGCATCTCTCCTTTTTGTAGGACCTACAGGAGTAGGAAAGACAGAAATAAGCAAGCAATTATCAAAGAGTCTCGCTATTCCACTTATTAGATTTGATATGAGTGAATACCAAGAGAAGCATACTGTGGCTAGACTTATTGGTTCACCACCAGGATATGTGGGTTATGAAGAAGGTGGATTATTAGTTGAGGCTATGAAAAAAAATCCTCATTGTGTGTTACTCTTGGATGAGATTGAAAAAGCACATCCTGACATACTAAATGTGTTATTACAGGTTATGGACTATGCAACACTTACAGATAATACCGGTAAAAAAGCGGATTTTAGAAATGTGATTTTAATAATGACATCCAACGCAGGAGCAAGAGAGGCTAGTAAACATACTATTGGTTTTGGAGACAGACTAGGGTCAGAAGGAGCAATTACTAAAGAAGTAGAGCGAGTGTTCTCTCCAGAATTTAGAAATAGATTAGATAATATAATTGTATTTAATAAAATTGATGAGGCTATGGCACTTAAAATAGCTGTGAAGGCAATGAAACAATTTGAAGAAAAACTTTTAACTAAGAATATAAAATTAGTGGTTACTGATAATTTGTACAAATGGTTAAGTAAAAAGGGCTTCTCAGAGGCGTATGGAGCGAGAGAAATAAATAGAGTAGTTCAAAAGGAAATAAAGACTTACTTTGTAGATGAAGTACTGTTTGGAGAACTCTCTAAAGGCGGTAGTGCAACAATCGATATTGTGGATGATAAACTTACAATTATTAAAGAAGATTTAAAAAAAATGTTGCCATAAAACGGCAACATTTTTTTTATTAAACTATCTATAATTATTTTGTTGGAATAATTTCTATCCAATAGCCATCTGGATCCATAATAAAATAAATCCCCATAGGTTTATTTTCAAAACATATGCATCTCATTTCTTTATGCAGTGCATAGGCCTCATCAAAACTATCTGTAACTACAGCAAGGTGAAATTCATTTTCACCTAAATTGTATATTTCTGTTCTATCTTTCATCCAAGTTAGCTCTAACTTATGAGAAGTAGTTTCATCACCTAAAAATACAAGAGTAAAGCTATCATCTGGTGCATTAAATCTACTAGCTTCTACAAAGCCTAACGCGTTTTTATAAAATTCTATACTTTTTTCTAAATCTAATACATTTATACTATTATGATCAAAAGAAAATTTCATTTAACATTACCACCTTTTGTACAAAAATTAATATATCATATACAGTATATCATTATTATATATTAACTCCAATTTTTACTTATAAAAAGTTTACAAGTAAAAATATTACAATATGAATATAATTTGTGAATTTAACTTATATTTATGGTAAAATAAGATTACAAAATTATTATTCACATAAAGAATTCAAAATTTAGGGGGTATCATATGAGGGGTAGAAATTATTTTTGGGGAATAATTTTAATTTTTATAGGAGTAGGAGCAATTCTAATTAATATTTTTAATATTGGATTTATTACAATTAATCAGTTGTGGCCTATTTTTGTTCTTATTCCTGGACTAACCTTTGAGGCTAGTTATTTTTCGAGTAGAAAAGAGCCAGGGTTACTAGTGCCAGGAGGGATTCTTACAACAATAGGAATATTATTCTTTTTTGAAACATTTACCAATTGGAATTTTGCAGAATATACCTGGCCTATATATCCATTAGCTGTTGCTATAGGATTGTATCAGCTTTATTTGTTTGGAACTAGAGAGCGTGGATTACTTGTTCCAGTATTCATTTTAACTACTATTACAGTAATAGCATTTATAATTATGTTTTTTGGAAATGTATTCTATTGGTTAAGTACAAGTTTAATAATACCTATTATCCTTATCGTTATTGGAGTGTATATGTTAACTAAAAACTTTAGAAAATAACAAACAGCCTGTTCACATAATGAGCAGGCTTTTTGTATATAAGTTATTATAGATATATGATATTATTTTAATATAATAAAAAATAAAAGGAGAGAAAAATTTATGCAAGAAATAGAAACAATAATATATTACATATATCATAGTGGTTTTGCAATTAAAACGAAAAATCATTTTTTAATATTCGATTTCTATAAAGAACCTATAGAAAATGATGTTACTCATCAGAAAGCGGCATTGTTATCTCCTGAAAATATTAAAAACGCTAAGAATGTTATTGTGTTTGCATCTCATAGTCATGAAGATCATTTTAATCCTAGTATTTTAAAATGGGATGATTATAACAATAATATACAATATGTATTCAGTAGTGATATTAAAATAGATAAAAACAAATCAAATTATACCTTTATAAAAGAAGGTGAAGAAAAATCATTTAAGGATGTTTATGTAAAAGCTTATGGCTCAACAGATATTGGGATATCACTCTTAGTTAAAGTAGATGGATTAACTATTTTTCATGCTGGTGATCTTAATTGGTGGCACTGGAAAGAGGATAGTGTAGAGGAACGATCAATAGCAGAGAACTCATTTAAAGCTCACATAGAAAAGTTAAAAGAAGAAAAACATATTGATATAGCTTTTTTTCCTGTAGATCCAAGACTCCAAGAATTTTATTATATAGGGGGAGAGTATTTTGCACAAAAAATTAAACCAAAGCTACTCATACCCATGCACTTTGCAGATGATTTAAGAATTACTAAAGAATTTTCTGAAAGAATTAACATACCCAAAGTAAAAGTAGTACAAATAGATTATTCTGGTCAAAAAATAATATATTAAAAATGTTTTAATATATTGAATAAATAAAGTCATTTATGTTAATCATTTAATTAAACCAAATAAAAAAGCATCACATGCAATATTTTTATTAGTCCCCCTAAATTAATATTGCATAGGGTGCTTTTTATATTGAGAATAATATTTGGGGTATAAAATTCAATAGAAAACCAAAAACTACTCAAAAGAGTAGTTTTTGTATTTACATAATATAATAAATGTGATAAATTAATTAGGTGAAATGCATAATAAATCGGTGTACAAGCGAGTACGCTGGATATATATGAAAGTAGGATAAAATAAATGAGAAGAGATACTAAAAATGAAAAGATTCTAAATTATTTATACATTATTATAGGTGCTACAATTCTAGCAGCAGGGGTGAATATGTTTTTGGCACAATTACAACTGGTAACAGGCGGAGTATCTGGACTGGGTATTATAATTAAATATATTACAGAAAAATATTATGGAAGCGGTGTACCATTATGGCTTACTAATATTGTAGTGAACATACCCTTACTTATTATTGCTGTAAAATTAAAGGGAAAAGAATTTGTAGGTAAATCTTTGTTTGCTGCGGCATATTTATCTTTTGCCCTCTTTTATACAAGCTTTATACCAGCTCCAAAGGTGGATCTTTTGATAGCGAGTATATTCGGTGGGGTATTTGTTGGAATAGGCTTAGGATTTGTATTAAGAGCATCTGCTAGTACGGGAGGAACTGATTTAGCTGCAAATATCATAAAAGTATATTTGAAGAATGTTACTATTGCTAGAATAATACTAGTAATTGATTCAACTATAGTACTAATAGGTGCGTTTGTATTTGGGGCTCAAAAGGCTATGTATGCTCTGATATCCATATATATAGTTACTAAGGTTATAGACAGTATACTTGAAGGGATAAATTTTTCGAAAGCAGTATTTATTATTTCAGATCATTCTGCGGAAATTTCAGAAATATTAATGTTAGATTTAAAAAGAGGTGTTACAGGAATAAACGCTACTGGGATGTATACAAAGGGACAAAAACAGATGTTATTTGTAGTAGTTGGTAAAAATGAAATAGTTCCTCTTCAAAAAATGGTTAAGGATATAGATAAATGTGCATTCATAACTGTTGCGGATGTGAGAGAAGTACTGGGAGAAGGATTTACAGAGTAAGTAAGTTAGGAAATATTTTCAAAGTATATTTGCAACCCTTGATGCACAAACTATATGCAGAAAGGAAGTGATATAACATGAGTGATAAATTAAATGGTAAACCAGTTACATTTGATCACCCAGAAAAACTTACTGAGGGAGTTTCTTTAGAAAAGGGAGATGTTGTAGCAAAATCTTTCATAAGTGAAGAAGATGGATGTGTAAAATCTAATATCGTTGTTGAAAATAAGGTTACTGGGGAAATAGTTAAGAAAGATGCAATTATCGGTGAAATAGATCAAGTTGTAGATGAAGAAGAATATGATGAAGACTACGAAGAATACTAATGATTTTTTTGTGCTAATATATTAGAAAGTATTTAATTACTAGGTAGATAAGTAAGAATAGAAATTAAAAGGCAACTATTAGATTACTGATAGTTGCCTTTTAATTTAAAAGTTAAATTAATCTTAAAAGTTATTTGACATTTACAATTAAAAACATTATAATTTTAAATATACAGACTATGAAGAGAAGAGTATATATAAAATGTAGTTATAGCGAGTTGGTGGTGGTGAAAGACCAATACGAAGTTTATATTGAAGAACATCTCAGAGTTTCTAACCGAAAGCCTTAGGGTAATAGGCCTAGACGGGTCCAATCCGTTAAATATTGGGTGTATCGAATTATAAATTCGTAGTATCTGGATATATAATTCTGTACTGATTAGAGTGGTCATATTTTATGACAAATTGGGTGGTACCACGAAATTATAACCTTTCGTCCCTTTATTATTAGGAGACGGAAGGTTTTTTTATTGTTTTGAAAAATATAAAGGAGGTCAATTTTATGGAAAAGTTATTAGTAAAACAAATTTACAGGGAAAAAGAAAAATATGGGGATCAAACAGTATCTATCTCTGGATGGATAAGAACATTAAGGTCTTCTAAAGCTTTTGGATTTATAGAAGTTAATGACGGAAGTTTTTTTAAAAACATTCAAGTTATCTTTGAGGAAGAATTAGAGAATTTTGCAGATATAGCTAAGCTACCTATAAGCTCTTCTCTAACCATTGAAGGAAAGTTAGTTTTAACACCAGAAGCTAAGCAACCCTTTGAAATTAAGGCTACTAAAATAGTCGTGGAGGGAATGTCAGATACTGATTATCCGCTACAAAAGAAAAGACATTCTTTTGAGTATTTAAGAACTATTGCACATCTTAGACCAAGAAGTAATGCTTTCTCTGCGGTGTTTAGAGTGCGTTCGCTTACAGCTTTTGCTATCCATGAGTTTTTTCAAAAAAGAAACTTTGTATATACCCATACACCAATAATTACTGGTAGTGATTGTGAAGGGGCAGGTGAAATGTTTAGAATATCTACCCTCGATTTCACTGATATGCCAATGGATGAAAATAAAAAAGTTGATTACGCAAAAGATTTTTTTGGTAAAGAAACTAGCTTAACAGTAAGTGGACAGTTAGCAGCAGAGGCGTTTGCATTAGCTTTTAGAAGTGTCTACACTTTTGGACCAACATTTAGGGCGGAAAATTCTAATACAGGAAGACATGCAGCTGAGTTCTGGATGATAGAGCCTGAAATAGCTTTTGCGGATTTAAAAGATGATATGAAACTAGCAGAAGATATGATGAAATATATTATAAAATATGTTATGGAAAATGCTCCAGAAGAAATGGAGTTTTTCAATAGTTTCGTAGATAAGGGTTTAATTGAAAGATTAAATAGTGTTGTAAATTCAGAGTTTGGTCAGGTTACGTATACGGAAGCAGTTGATATTTTACAAAAATCAGGAAAGCAGTTCCAGTACCCAGTAACTTGGGGTTGTGATCTTCAAACTGAGCATGAAAGGTATTTAACAGAAGAAGTGTATAACAAACCACTATTTGTAACAGACTATCCAAAAGAAATAAAATCTTTCTATATGAGAGTAAATGACGACAATAAGACAGTTGCAGCTATGGATTTACTTGTACCAGGAATTGGCGAAATTATCGGTGGAAGTCAAAGAGAAGAAAGACAAGACATATTAGAAGCTAGAATGGAAGAATGTGGTCTTAATAGTGAAGATTACTGGTGGTATTTAGAGCTAAGGAAATACGGCGGAACTAAGCATGCTGGGTTTGGACTTGGGTTTGAAAGAGCAATTATGTATATTACAGGTATGAGCAATATCAGAGACGTTATTCCTTTCCCAAGAACAACTGGGTCTGCTGAGTTTTAATTTAAAAATTATATTATATATGGCAGCTCCCTAAATACATAGGTTTCTTGTGTATTTAAATTGGGAGCTGCTTTAATTTGTTCGAAGGTAGTAAATATAATATCTTTGTGCATTAGGAGGAAACAAATATGAAAAAAGTCATTGAAGAATATATCTATATAACCATTGGGCTTGCACTTGTAACTGTAGGGCTGTATTTTTTCTTAATTCCAAATGATTTGGCAGTTGGTGGAGTTAGTGGTCTAGCTATGATTATAAAGTGGTATATGCCAGGGGTTACTATTGGTGCAATAATGCTTGTATTAAATGTGATTCTTTTTATTATAGGATTTATATTCATAGGATCTAGTTTTGGAGTTAAAACAATATATTCCAGTTTGGGTTTATCTGGTATGGTATGGGTATTAGAGAAGTTTTATCCCATGAGTGGTACTATAACAAACGATTTATTTCTAGAACTAATATTTGGAATATTAATTGGAGCTGTAGGACTTGGTATAGTGTTTAATCAAAACGCTTCTACAGGAGGGACCGATATAATAGCTAAAATACTTAATAAGTATTTTCACTTAGATATAGGTAAGGCTTTACTTTTGGCTGATTTTTTTATAACTATTTTGGCAGTTGTAGCATTTGGTCCTAAAATTGGAATGTATGCAATGCTTGGAGTTATTATAAATGGGTTTACTATAGATGCAGTTATTGCAGGAATGAATATTTATAAAAAAGTTGAAGTGGTTAGTAAAAAAGGTGAAGATATAAAAAGATTTATTATTGAAGAATTAAACAGGGGGGCTACTTTATATACTGCTAAAGGAGCTTATACTAATGAGGAAAAAGAAATTATAACTACTGTTTTAGATAAAAAACAGTTTATAAAACTTAGAAATTATATAAAAGAAATTGATAAAAAAGCCTTTATAATTACATATAATGTACATGAAACACTGGGAGAGGGTTTTAAGGATATAAATGAGTAAAAATATATAAGCTACTGACAAGAGTCAGTAGCTTTTATATTAATTATAAAAATATGTTTAATTAAGCTTCAACTGGAGCGCCTACAGGGCAAACACTAGCACAAGCTCCGCAATCGATACAAACTTCTGCATCAATAACATATATTGAATCTCCTTGGCTTATAGCGTTTACTGGACATTCAGGCTCACAAGCTCCACAACTTACACATGCATCAGTAATCTTATATGACATAATAACTACCTCCTTTATTTACTAATTTACCTATACATAGTATCATAATTGACCTAATAAATAAAGAGTTTTTTATAAACAGAAAATAATGAGGATATTAACAAAAAATGTAGTATTAAATGAATTGAATTAAATTAAAGTTACAGCTGAAACTTAATTTAAACCAGTTCATTTAATACCTGTGGTAGTTAATAACTTTTTTAGCTGTATTTATATTAATGATGAGCTCATCTATTTAGCTGTGAGTTAATAACTATCGTTAGTATTATATGCAAGTAATCTTGAAAATATTCAGCATTATTCCTACTTATTAAACAATTACCTATTTACTAAGCAATTTAAGCGCTCTATCAACAACATTCTCTGTTGTAAATCCAAATTCTTTGAATAGTGCATCCGCTGGGGCAGAAGCTCCAAATGTATCAATAGCAATGATATCTCCGTCTAGACCTACATATTTATGCCAACCCAATGAAGAACCTGCTTCTACTGCCAATCTAACTCTTAAAGCTTTTGGTAATATAGCTTCCTTATATTCTTTTGATTGTGCTTCAAATAAATCTAAACAAGGCATACTTACTACTCTAGCCTTGATACCTTGATCATTTAATAACTTGGCGCCCTCATAAATAAATTCTACTTCGGAACCAGAAGCCATTAATATGATATCAGGGTTTTTACCTTCATCTTCATAAGTTTTTAATACATAGGCACCCTTTAGTGCTTCAGTTGATGTTTCTTCATATAGTGGAAGGTTTTGCCTTGTTAGTATTAATGCAGTAGGGGTTGTTTTTGAAGTCATTGCAGCATACCAGCCAACAGCTGTTTCTTTAGAGTCAGCAGGTCTAAATACATTGAAATTTGGTAGAGCTCTAAGTGCTGCAAGATGTTCAATAGGTTCATGAGTTGGTCCGTCTTCACCAACTGCTATACTATCATGAGTTAGAACATAAGTTACTGGAAGACCCATAAGGGCAGATAATCTCATTGCACCTTTCATATAATCACTAAATACAAAGAAGGTCGAAACAAAAGGTTTAAGACCACCATGTACATAGATACCATTTGCTATAGCTGCCATTGCATGCTCTCTTACTCCAAAATGAAGGTTAGATCCATTTCTGTCTTCTCTTGAAAAATCACCAATGCCTTTCATATATGTTTTATTAGAAGGAGCAAGATCTGCTGAACCACCTATAAGGTTCGGTACATATTTTGCTAATATATTTATTATTGCTCCAGAAGAGTTCCTTGTTGCAGCTTTCCCCTCAAACTTCCACATTTCCTCTACTTTAAGTAAATCTATAGGAAGATCTCCACTTTGCCATGCTTCATATTCCTTAGCAAGTTCAGGGTTCTTTTTACTGTACTGCGCATAAAGAGTGTTCCAAGTTTCTTCTTTTGCATTAAAATCTGATTTTATATCTTCCATATGATTAGTTACTTCAGTTGGAACTGTAAATGGCTCTAGGTTCCAGCCTAAGCATTTTTTCATTTCAGATATATTGTCTGCTCCAAGTGGCTCACCATGTGCTGATGCAGTACCTTGTTTTTTAGCACAACCAAATCCTATAATAGTTTTAACTACAATAAAGGAAGGTTTATTTGACTCAAGTTTCGCAGCTTCAATGGATTTACTTATTGCTTCCATATCATTGCCATCTTCTACGTATAAAACCTGCCATCCATAGGCGTCATATCTTTTGCCTACATTCTCTGTAAATGCGATATCTGTGCTTCCTTCTATAGATATACTATTTGAGTCATACATTACAATAAGCTTAGAAAGTCCTAAAGTGCCTGCTAGGGACGCTGCTTCGGAAGATATACCTTCCATATTATCTCCATCACCACATATAGCATATGTATAATGATCCACAATAGCATGTTCATTTGTATTGAATTTTGCTGCGAGATGACTTTCAGCTATTGCCATACCTACTGCATTTGCAATTCCCTGACCTAGAGGCCCTGTGGTGATTTCAACGCCATTTGTATGACCATATTCAGGATGACCAGGTGTTAAACTTCCAAATTGTCTGAAATTCTTTAAATCTTCCATAGTTAGACCATATCCAAAAAGATGGAGAAGTGAATATTCAAGCATTGACCCATGGCCTGCTGAGAGTACAAATCTATCTCTGTCCTGCCATTTAGAATTTTTAGGGTTATGTTTCATGTGCTTTGCCCATAAGGTATAGGCCATTGGTGCCACTCCTAGTGGGAGCCCTGGATGACCTGAGTTTGCTTTTTGTATTGATTCAGCGGATAAAATTCTTATAGTATCTACGGTTAGTTGATCAATTTTATTCAATTTATTTTCCTCCTTAATTGTTGAAAGTAGCATTCCAATCTTTTAAAAATTTTTCAATACCTGCATCTGTAAGTGGATGTTTAGTCATTTGCATAATTACTTTATATGGTACTGTAGCTATATGACAGCCAAGCATTGCTGCATCATTAACATGCATAGGGGTTCTTATACTTGCTGCAATTATTTCAGTTTTAATGTTATGAACTTTAAATATAGTTACTATTTGATTAATAAGTTCCATTCCATTAGTTCCAATATCATCTAATCTTCCAAGAAATGGGCTTACATAAGCTGCTCCTGCTCTAGCAGCTAACAGTGCTTGAACTGAAGAAAATATTAAAGTTACATTTGTTTTTATGCCTTCAGCAGAGAGAATTTTAACGGCCTTTAACCCGTCAGTAGTCATCGGTAGCTTAATTATAATATTTTTATGAAGTTTTGCAAGCTCTCTTGCTTCCGCTAACATCTTAGGTGCTTCTAAGCTAATAACTTCGGCGCTGATGGGACCATCTACTATAGTTGATATTTCCTTTATTACTTCCTTAAAAACTCGTCCTTCTCTTGCTATTAGTGATGGATTTGTAGTTACACCACAAATAACACCCATCTCGCTAGCTTTACGGATTTCATCTACATTTGCGGTATCGATAAATAGTTTCATTTTATAAACTCCTTTCTTGTATATTTATTATGATGTGATAAAGTATATAAATTAATTATATATATTATACATTTTATCATACATGAATGTATATATGAAGTGAACTAAGTTATATATTTTGTCTCTTTAAAAACAAATGAACACGTTATCATTCATGGAATCAAATTAAAGGGAACGGTTCATTACTATTTGAATTTTATTCAATAGTAATGAACCGTTCCCTTTTTTTAAAATAAAACATCTTATTCTTCTGATTTCTCAGTATTTTTTAAAAATGTATCCTCAATTTCTATTAGTATTTTACGCTCATAGAACATTATCATATAACAAATAATACTCCACATAACTATGAAGGCAACTGAAGAAACAGTATATAATATGAATCCTGCAACTATGAAGCTAGTACAATTTAACACTGTAATATGAAATTTCCTAATGGTATAGTACGAAGCAAGTTTAACAATATCTTTTAGGCTTAAATAGAATCTTGACATTATTGGAAATGCATGTAGACTGATTAAAAAAATAAAAGATATAATCACATAAGTAACACTAATTAAAATTTGTGGGTAATTATGTGAAACAAGGAATCTAGTATCAAATAATAGTATAGATATTATAATTAACTCTATAGTCCCAAAGATTAATGACTGAAAAAAATTAGTTTTATAAGCTTTAAAAAAGTCTTTTGTAATATTTATTTCTTTTTCACGAATAAGTTTGCCCATAACACTAAGAAGAGCCGTTATAGCAGGTCCTACTGGAATACAACATAAAATAAAAACAAATATGAATCCTGGTGGCAGCGGGTTAGAACCACTAGATGCAAGTACAACTAATGCCATAAGTAATGGTATGTTGAGAAGCATAAAGTATAGATTGCCGAGGAAAAACCAGAATATATAATTAGTTATTGTGTATATAGGTCCTTCTCCAAATTCTCTTTTTGATTTAGCCATTTGTTCCTCCAAAGCTGCATTTATCAAATGCTAGTATTTAAATAGATCTAATTAAAATGTAACATAAATTGTGTGAAATGCAAATAGGTAGAAGCTATAAAAAAGATGGCTTAAATTTGGTAATATGTACAGAGGGGTAGGGAATTTTAGTTTTAAATTAATTGTTGCAAAATATATCTAATAGAATGATAATAATATTAATGTGAAAAGTTTAATAAAAAGGAAAAAACTTTTAATAAAAATGTAAAATATATTATATTATAAGTTAGGGGAGATTTTATGAATTTAAAAGGTAAAGTAGCTATAGTTACAGGATCATCTAGAGGAATTGGAAAAGGCATTGCCATAGAACTAGCTAAGGCGGGGGCGTGTGTTGTCATAAATTATAAGTGCAATGATGAAGCAGCAGAAAAAACTCTGCAGGAAATTAAAGAACTAGGAGTTTATGCCATAAAAATTAAAGGTGATGTAAGCGATTATGAGTTTTCGAAAAAGATGATAAAAACAACCCTTCAAGAATTAGGCAAAATAGATATATTAGTAAATAATGCAGGCATTTCTAAAATAGGGTTATTTATGGATGAGGTGCCGGAGCAGTGGGACAATATATTAAATGTAAATCTCAAGGGTACAATTAATTGCTCTCATAGCGTAGTAAAAGAAATGATAAAACAAAAGAGTGGTAGCATAATAAATATATCCTCAATGTGGGGGAATGTAGGGGCTTCTTGTGAAGTCATTTATTCTGCATCTAAGGGAGCAATCAATTCTTTTACAAAGGCATTAGCTAAGGAACTTGCACCATCTAATATTAGGGTTAATGCCATAGCGCCAGGAGTTATAGATACAGAAATGAATACTTGGTTAAGCGAGGAAGAACGTAAATCCTTAGTTTCTGAAATACCTATGATGAAGTTTGGGGAGGTCTCAGATGTTGGAATGCTTGTAACTTTTTTAGCAAGTGAAAACTCAAAATATATTACTGGGCAAGTGATAACAATTGATGGGGGGATGCAATAATAATTCGAATTTAATTGAAAGGTATAGGGTAATATAGTATAATTTAGATAAATATACTATACAAAAAATATAAAAAAATATAAAATGAAAATTATGGGGGGACGGAAAGGTATGAACATTGAAAAACAAAATATTAATAGGGATAAAAGAACTTTAAGGTTTAATATAATAGCTATATGGGTAAGCACTATTGTATTATCATTGCAAAGTTTAGGAGCAAAGGGCGAAGTATCATTTATTGAAATTTTAATGGTAACTGGAACAGCTTCAATAATTGCAAGTGTTTTTTATATTTCAAAAATCCATTTAAGAATTAAGGCATTACTTATGAATACATCAATACTTTTTGGTTGTTTATATTTAGCTTATATACAAGGTGGAATGGAATCTGGATTTTTAGTATATATTGTTTGCCTACTATTGGTAGCCGTATATAGTGATAATGTTATGTTAGGTATTTACGGACTTGTTTTAGATATATCGTTAATTTCAATGTACGTTCTATCACCAAGCTCTATGCTAGGAACTACTATGAAATTTGCGGGATTTAAAGCTAGCATAGCTATAATAAATATAGGCATATTTCTATTATATATCCTTAATAAATGGAGTTTAGAGTTAATTCACGAAAGTGTAGAAAAAGAGAAAAAAACTCTGGAGTTATTAGCTAAGTTAGAAAATACAATGTGTTGTATAGATAAAAGCACAGGAGTTTTAGATAGTAGTATAGAAAAATGCAATGTAAATATAAATAGTGTAATGGGAATAAGTGAAGATGTGGTTTCTGCAGTTAATGAGATGACAAACGGCATATCTATGCAAGCGGATAATGTAAATAACATAAGCCAAACCATAGTGGATACTGCTACGACCGTTGAGCAGAGTAATGAAATCTCAATAAAAATAGTAAGTGTTTCAAAAGTGGTAAATTACGAGATTACAGAAGGAGCACAGCAAATTAAAGAGATGGACAAGCAAATGAGTATAATTAAAAATGCTGTAAAGTCTTCTTTAGATACTGTGGTTACACTTCAAGGGCAGGTTAATGATATAGATAAATATTTAGGTGGAATAAAAAACATATCAGAGCAGACAAATTTATTGGCTTTAAATGCTTCAATTGAGGCTTCTAGGGCAGGAGAAGCAGGAAGAGGGTTCTCAGTTGTAGCTAAGGAAGTTGCTAAACTTGCCGAAGAAAGTAATAGCACTGTTGAAAATATATATAAGATTATAAAAAACACAAGTACTACAACGAATGTAGCACTTGTTGAGGCTGAAAAAGGTAATGAAGCAGTAAATATGGGAGATAGAATTGCGCAGAAACTTTATGGTACCTTTGAAAGTTTAATTACAGTTTTTGAAGAATTGAATTTACACATTTCAGAGCAAAGCCATGTTATAAATGATGTTAAAGACACCTTTACTGTAGTTGATACAGAGGTGCAAAATATTGCTGCGGTATCTGAGGAGTATGCAGCCACTACAGAAGAAATTCTATCTGTGATACACGAACAGAATAATAAAATTTCTGAAATTGTACAGGAAATTCAGCAAATTAACAATATAAGCAATGAACTAAACGATATGATAAAATAAATTAATAGATTATTAACACTTTCTTAGGGTACAAGTAATACTAAATTCCGTTTATATGATATAATGAAAGTATTACTTAGGAAATAATTGCATTAAATGAAGGAAGGGTAATAATATCATGGAATATACAATTTCGAGATTTATGAAATCAGCTTTATCAATTGGTATCTTTATTCTTTTACTTATGACATTACCTTATATAGCTTTATTTATTTTTTCCATTGTAGCGTTTGGATTTTTAGTATGGGGCAGTTTTAAAATGATAAAGGGCGTAAAGAATATTATATATAAATTAAGTAAAAAAGATAATATCGATTCAAAATCTAATTTATATAACAGTGACAATAATACTTCAGAATCTGCTGATATTAATTATAATGATAGTGATATTATTGATGTAGATTATGAAAAGGTAGAATAAGGAATGTTTAACTAAAGGGAAATTAAGTTTATAAAGTATATTTTAAAAATCAATCTATATTATATATTATAGATTGATTTTTGTTTTTTTTTGTATATTACAAAAAATATAAAGGAATTTCATATAGAGTTCACGAATAGTTTATAGATATTAATTATATGTGGTAAAGAAGGAGTACAATATGCAGATAGAAATTATTAAATTTATTCAAACTATAACATCTCCATTTTGGGATGTATTCTTTCAAATAGTCACAATGACCGGTGAAGAGTATTTTTACATTATTGTAGTAGCTATAATATTTTGGTGCATAAGTAAAGAATTTGGGTATAAGTTAGGGTTTGCAATACTCACAAGTACATTTATAAATGTAGCACTTAAGGATATGGTCAATTCAACTAGACCCATAGGAGCAGCTGGAGTAAGGTCCTTGCGAGTGCAAACAGCTACAGGACAGTCTTTCCCAAGTGGACATACTCAAGGTTCTACAACCTTTTGGGTTTCATGTATAATTCAGGTAAAGAGAAAATGGATTTATATAGTTGGAATCTCGCTAATCTTTTTAGTCGCACTTTCTAGGCTATATCTTGGGGTGCATTATCCAGTAGATGTAATTGGTGGAATAATGATTGGAATTATATGGACTCTTATATCTAACTATGTTTTTGAATATGCCAGGTTAACGAAAAAAAACTGGGTATTAATGATAATTGTTGTACCTATGCTTGTGGGAATGATGTTTTTTAGAGATAAAAGCTATTATACTATATCAGGAACGGTATTAGGATTTGTTATTGGATTTATATTAGAATCAAAATATGTGCATTTTGAGGTTAGAAACACTATTAAAATACAATTAATGAAGTTAGTATTTGGATTAGGTATTCTTATAACTTTAAAAAGCACATTAGGGCGAGTGCTTCCTATTAACATATTCGCAGATTTTTTTAGGTATTTCGTAATTGGATTATGGATTACAGTTGGAGCACCTAGCATATTTAAAAAAATATTAGAATAGAATTTTAAAAATTGCAAAACCTATAGTTATAAGTATAGATAAGGGAGATGTTTTTATGCCTAAGGATAGCCAACCCGATAATAAATTTTCTAGATTGGTTAAAAGTAACTATGATACACCTATAACTAGAGAGACTGGAAAAAATCAAAATGCTACAAATAAAAAACAATCCGCCAAAAGAAAGTAATTGAATTATAAAACAACCAAGCTTAAAACTAATTTAGTGATAAGACTTGGTTGTTATTTTTTTAAAAATAAACTTTTGAATTATTGTGATAATTTATTGCATTATCTAAATATTATGTTAGAATTTATATAAATCCTAGATTTTATTGTACCAGCTAAGAAGGAGTGAATATAATGAGTTTTAATGTTTATAATACGATGACTGGAAATAAAGATGAGTTTATACCTTATAAAGAAGGTAAGGTGGGTATGTATACTTGTGGACCTACGGTGTACAACTATGCACATATAGGTAATTTAAGGACTTATATTTTTGAAGATGTATTAAAAAAATCTTTAGAGTATGTAAACTATAAAGTTAAGCACGTAATGAATGTTACTGATGTAGGTCATCTTCAATCTGATGGGGATGAAGGTGAAGATAAGATGGCTTTAGGCGCAAGCCGTGAGCATAAAACTGTATGGGAAATTGCTAAATTTTATGAAGAAGCTTTTTTTGATGATTGCGCTAAACTTAATATAAAAAGACCAACTATAGTATGTAGAGCTACAGAACATATACAGGATATGATAGATTTCATAATCAAACTTCAGGAAAAAGGATATACTTATGTTTCTAATGGAAATGTATATTTTGAAATTGATAAATTTGAAGATTACACTAAACTTGCAAATATTAGCATAGATGAACTGAAAGCAGGAAGTAGAGTAGAAATAGATCCTAATAAGAAAAATCCGCTTGATTTTGTATTATGGTTTACAAATTCTAAGTTTTCTAATCAAATTATGCAGTGGGAGTCGCCTTGGGGTAAAGGTTTTCCGGGTTGGCATTTAGAATGTTCTGCAATGTCTGTTAAATATATTGGTGAGTATTTAGATATTCATTGTGGTGGAGTAGATCATATTCCTATTCATCATACTAATGAAATAGCACAGTCTGAAGGGGTTCTAGGGCATAAATGGGTTAAATATTGGATGCATGCAGAGTTCTTAGTAGTAGATAATGGTAAAATGTCAAAATCTACTGGAGGATTTTTAACGATAGCAAAACTTGAAGAAGAAGGCTATAGTGCTCTTGATTATAGATATTTCTGCCTCCAATCTAAATATAGAAAACAATTAGTATTTAGCTTTGAGAGTTTAAATGAGGCTAAGAAAGGTTATAAAAAGCTTAAAGAGAGAATTGCTACTGTATTAAGTGCTACTTATGAAAATGATACAATAAGTGATGATAAAATTGCTATCTACAAAGAAAAATTCTCATTATATATTAGTGATGATTTGAATATAGCAAATGCTTTTACTGTACTTTTTGATGTTTTAAAAGATGATGAACTTAATAATAAGGGAAAAGCTATACTTATTGAAGATTTTGATAAGGTGTTCTCATTAGATCTTATGAAAGCCCAAAATGAAGATGCAGATATAGATGAGGAACTTATTAAAAGGCTTATAATTGAAAGAGCAGATGCAAGAGCCAGCAAAAATTGGGCAAGAGCGGATGAGATTAGAAACGAATTTATAGCCATGAATATTGAACTTCTTGATACTAAAGAAGGAACGACTTGGAAAGTTAAATAAGTATGAATTTAAAAAATATGGAACCCCTAAAGCTATAACAATGTATAAACTTTAGGGGTTTTGCCATTCTATTAATTGATTTGAAGTAAAATCTATAATATGGTAAAATATACACAAAACACCTGTTACGTATGGGGAGGATTTTATGGTAATTAAATTAATAATTGGGGGATTATTTTGTATAACATTTGTTATGCATATGATTTTTACTAGAAATGAATACATTGTGGGGCGCATCTATACTAAGCCATTATTAATGCCACTACTGGCAATTTATTATATATCAAGTGTAGCGGAAGTTAATAAACTTATAGTAATGTCCTTGGTATTTGGATTCATGGGTGATGTGTTTTTGCTGTGGCCTAATAGGAAAAGTAATTTTTTGATCGGCCTAGGAGCTTTTTTCATAGGACATATATGTTATGTATTACTTTTTTTACAAAATATTTCTTTTGCAAAAGATGTACCTGTATGGTTTTATATTATTATCATAATATATGCTACTTTCGCTAGATCTGTAATGAAAAAATTAACACAGCACCTTGGCGATATGGTAATACCAACTTATATTTATATGTTAGTTATTTTATTAATGAGCTTTACTAGTTTAGCACGTATTTTTGTTATGGGTATGAGTATATCATTTTTACTTCCCTTTATTGGCTCCTTATTGTTTTTATGTTCAGATTCTATGTTAGGATTTTACACTTTCAAAGGTAAATTTAAAAATGGTGATATATATATTATGTTAACGTATGTTTTAGCGGAGCTTTTAATTGTTGGTGGATATTTATAAAATTTTTTTTGAATTATTTATATAGCATAAAAGAGCATAATATTATAAAATATCACTATAGATTAACTTGTATTTAACGACCTTTAAGTGATAAGTCGTTAAAGTGTCATTTATTAATATTAGAGGAGATGAGATATTGGCAAGATTTGTATTGATGGTGGGTGCTATATGTATTATTGTAATTGCGATAACTTATTTAATTCATAGACTTGTAGGTAGAAAAAAATATGCTAAATATATTCCGGCAATTATTTTTTTTATTTTGGCTATATATAACATATATATGATTAGGAATAATCCAGGTGAAGGCTTCGGAGATCTAATAAAAGCACTATATTTATTTGTGTGTGTTACTTGTTTCATAAGTAATATAGGTGCAGGGCTGTTTATTGACTTTATTTTACCTAGAATAAAGAAATAGAAGCATATGTTGAAAAAAACAGGTAGAGTTCAATAAATAAATTTACCTGTTTTTTTCTTTTTTGTATTATCTTAAGGAGTTAATCTTTCTCTATCCCTTGGAAATAAAGTAACTTCTCTTACATTTCTAATACCTAAAAGTTGAGGGGTTAATCGCTCCAGTCCTATTGCTAAACCACCATGTGGCGGCATTCCATATTTAAATACTTGGAGATAGCCAGCAAAGCTTTCATCATTTAATCCTCTAGATGAGATACTTTCTTTTAACTGTTTATAGTTATGAATTCTTTGTCCGCCGGTAGTTATTTCAAGGCCTCTAAATAATAAGTCGAAGCTGTGAGTATTCTCAGTACCTTCCAGTATCCTCTTTTTTTTTGCGGATAATTGTAAAACTGTCCCATTTGTTTTATTTTTTAATGCACTTTAGGATAATATGGTTTATAATGTTAAGGGTGGCATTGAGTAGAAATAATATTATTTATTAGAATAATATAAATTTGAGGTGATGAGTGTGGAGAGAGTAGAATTAAAAGCTTCAATTACGCTTGCAATTATTGGTATCATTATAATTTCTGTAATATATTTTAAACCAATGAAAATCGAAAGAAGCTTTAGTGGATATATGTATGCAGAGAATAGTGAATTTGAAAAAACAATTGAAATTACACTCATTGGAGAATTAAAAAAGAAATTATCTTTGAATCATGTATTTACGGGCACTATAGAAGTGGATGGTATTAAATTGCCGATTATTATAAAGAGAATATGGGCGAAAAATAATATTTTTAAAACTATGGGATATAGTTCATTTATAGAAGCTAAAAATAGTGAAACAGGGAAATATGAAGTTACCGGAACGGTAGATATATCAAAGGATTTCAATGAAATACTTATAAGATTAAATGAAATAGACAGTAAATATAATGGGAAATTTAACATTTGTGGTCCAAGTAGTACTAAGGAAGAAGCGAAAACTATTGTAACAAATATGGGAAAAAATAATTAATGGAAATTGGAGGAATGTTAATGTCTAAAGGATTAATTCTAAAACTAAAGCCATATTTAAGTGAAAAAATATGGGGATGGGAGAAATGGGTGCTTTCATGTCACGAAGATGGCGAATCTACAATACAAGAAGGAATATATCAAGGACAAGAATTATCAAAGATTTTAGGATGTGGTAGTGATTTTCCTATTTTAAATAAAATTATAAATACAGAAGATAATTTATCAGTACAAGTGCATCCAAATGATGATTATGCTAAAAGGGTTGAAAATACTAATGGAAAAACAGAATGTTGGTATATTTTAGAAGCTAAAGAAGGGGCAACTTTAGTATCAGGAATTAAGAAGGGCTTAAATAAAGAAAAGTTAAGAGCAATTATAAAAGAAGATAGATTAGAAGGATATTTGGAGCGAATTAGTATTAAAAAAGGAGATTTCATCTATATACCAGCAGGGACTGTACATGCTATAGAAGCTGGTATAAAACTTATTGAGGTGCAGCAAAATAGTAATATTACATATAGGCTTTATGACTGGGGACGTGACAGAGAATTACACATTGAAAAATCTTTAGATGTAATAGATTATCAAGGAAAAAATAGTGGTGGTAAAATGGATGATTTTCATAAATTAGAGACACCATATTTCAAGGTGGAAAAAGTTATTGTAAGCAATAATTATGAAGACAGGGTTAATGAAAGCTTCCATTGCTATACTGTAATATCTGGAACAGGAGTAATAAAATCTAATAATCAGCAAATTGAATTAAAAGAAGAACAAACAATATACATATCAAGTGGAATTAAGTATACACTTATAGGTAATATGGAATTATTAAAATCAAGTAGTCAACTGCCAACTACCCTAAAGGGATAGCGGTTTTACGCTTAAATTTATAAAGATAAAAGGAGAAATTATCATATGAAAAAAATTATATTATTATTTACAGCGTTTTTTATAGTTTTTGCTACAGGCTGTACGAATAAACAGGTAAATAAGGTTGAACCAACTCCGGAAGTAAAAGAAGAGGTAGATGTAGCACCTGACCCAAAAGTTGAAACAGAAAAAGGACCAAATGACAAAAATCCATTGGTTACAATAGAGATGGAAGATGGGAAAGTTATAAAAGTAGAATTATATCCGGAAATTGCACCGAATACTGTTAGAAATTTTGTTTCACTAATAAATAGTAAGTTTTATGACGGAGTGATTTTTCATAGAGTAATACCAGGTTTTATGATACAAGGAGGAGATCCTGACGGAACAGGAATGGGTGGACCGGGGTATGCCATAGCTGGAGAGTTTAGTAATAATGAATTTGATAATGCTTTAAAGCATGAAAAAGGAGTAATTTCCATGGCTAGAAGTGGCGATCCAAATTCAGGTGGATCACAATTTTTTATAATGGTTAATAGTTCAGCTCAGTTAGATGGTGACTATGCAGCTTTTGGTAAGGTTACAGAAGGTATAGAAATAGCAGATAAAATTGTAAACACACCAAGAGATGAAAATCAAGATAGTCCTACTTTTAATAGACCTAAAAAGGATCAAATAATGAAAAAAGTAACTGTGGACACGTTTGGAGTGAAGTATGGTGAAGTAGAAAAAATAAAATAAATTATAATAAATGTGACTAGTAAGTTATATTAACTTACTAGTCACATTTATTATTTTTTCATTCTGCTTCGCCATCTGAATGGTAGGTTAAGCAATAATATATGCAGTCATTAAATTCTGGTAGGCCACTTTCAATAATAACATGTGCATTATCCAATAATTTGTTGTAAAATCTTTTTGATCCATCTTCAAATCTACATTCAATAGTTCTTAGTCTTTTAAATAAATCGTTAGCTATTTCATATGAGATAGGTTCAATTATTCGCCATTTATCCTGAAGAGTGATATGTCTTTGTATAGCTTGCCTAAATTTTCTGTGAATAATCTCTTTGCGCTCACCCCTTAGTTCTACGCTATGTCCATCAGCATTAACCCCTCGAAGTGTTGGGTCTTTATCTAATATCTCTAGTAATTCTACAGTGGATAAGTTATATTTCATATGAACCGCCCCCTTTTAACAAACAAAAATAAGCCTTACTTTTATCCTTTACAATGCAAATACAAATTTTAAATAAATGAATATGGAACAAAGTAAACATTCATTTTAAGCTAATAAAAAGCATTAAAAAAGTACATTTTGCAAGTTTACTATTATATTATTGCATATATTATAAAAAATATCAATGCGTTTAAATATAAAAAGGAAAAAAATGAAAATAATAACGGTATATTTTATGGATATATACCGTTATTATTTTCAATTTCGGTTGTTATAGATTTTAGCAAGATTTCCGCAACATGCGGAAAATAACATTTATCATTTATGTTATGGAATACATTTTTTAGGCTGTGAATCAAAAATTCTCACAAACTTAATAGAATATATATCGCACATTAGCATATCATTTGTGCCACTTTCTTTAATTACAATATAACTAACTCCAACTTCTAATAAAACACCTTCTCTGTCAATTAACATACTAGTTCCAATTAAAAATTCTATTTTTATATATTTACCTATTTGTGTTGTTAACCAACCTTGAGTATAGAGTGGATTATTTACTACTGGAGGGATAGGTGCCATTTCAAAGTCTTGGCTACCCTGAGGGATTGTAGGCATAGGTTTTTGTCTTGTATCATAAGGTATATCAAAATTTGGAAGAGGTGTCATTGGCGGCTCAGAAAACATAGAATCAGTGTTCCACATTGGAGCTCCATTAAAATTGTTAGGTGGTGCTATAAACATAAAAAATCCTCCTTAAAAAATTATATTTAACATCTAGCTGTTTGTTATTAATGATTTTTAATTAGGTTAAAAAATATTTTGCTGTAGGATTATAAAAGCAATGCTGAGCTACACTAGCTTGATAGGTTCCGCTACCATTGAACGGGAATAAGTATGGGCAACCTGGTGCAAAGGGATTAAAATACCATAAGGCAGCACCTGTTGTATATAATCTATTACCAGCTAAAGCCCAATCAGCAATATCATAATGTATCTGTTCTGGCGGACTTGACCAAATAGTTTGTGGGTTAGTCATGCCATTCAGTACAGAAGTGGCACAATCAAATTGTCCTGTCTGGAATATAATATTTCTTAAATCACCTTGACCTAGCCTTAGATATTCACCATCAGCTACATTGACTCTGTTCATAACTACAGATGCGACGGCTTTCATTCCGTTATCACCCTCTCCGCCAGCCTCACACTTTATTATCCTCGCTAATAATTCTCTAGCACTGTAAGCCACTACTTGTCATCTCCTCAATTTACTTTACAGTATTATTATATTCAGACTCCTAAGAATAGTACTTAAAAGTTATAATAAATATAATTTATATATTTTCAAGATAATTGAAAGATTGCAATTATAAAACTAGTAAGTTTACTTGAAATTTGGTACAATAAAAACATATATATTTATATATATTTTTTATTTAGATAAGATATGACTGAAAAAGAAAAAACTCCTTTAAAAACTTGAATTTATCCTTATATGTTTATATGGATAAGTTATTATAGATTTATACAAGAGGTGAATTATGTTAAATAGTGGAGATATATTAGATGGGAAATATGAAGTAATAAAAATTCTAGGCAAGGGTGGCATGGCTGTAGTTTATTTATGCAAAAACATTAGGTTTGGAAACCTTTGGGCTATAAAAGAAATAATAAAAGATACAAAAAACATAGATGTTTTAACTGAAGCTAACATTTTGAAAAATTTAGATCATTCAGGAATTAGGAGAATAATTGATGTATTTTATGAAAATGACAAATTATATATGGTTCAAGACTATGTAGAGGGACAAACACTAGATGAGTATGTTAAGTCAAGTAGTAATATTAATCGAGATGAAATTTGTGCAATCACATTAGATTTATGTGATATTGTAGGGTATTTACATAATCAGAATCCAGCTATCATATATCGAGATCTAAAACCATCCAATATAATTATAACTTCAAGTAGAAAAGTTGTTTTAATTGATTTTGGTATCTCGAAAGTTTATAAGGAAGGCACGGAGAATGATATAGCGTGTCCTGGCTCTAATGGATATGCTGCCCCAGAACAATATGGATCAGGTAAAAGTTGTGTGCAAACAGATATATACGGCCTTGGAATGCTAATATACTTTATGCTTAAAGGTAAGGGTCCATACACAGGTATAGAGCCTCTTTTGGACGAAAATTATGATAAGGATATTGATGATAGTTTAAGAATTATAATACAGAAGTGCGTTAAAATTGATATTGCAGATAGATATGGTTCAGTTAAAAATTTAAAGAAAGCAATTTTACAAGTATCAAATAAATATGAATATGAAAAAAAAGAAATTTTTAGTAATCAGAATATTAGTACAAACCTTTTGTATAAATATAAAGTAAAATTTATGGGAAAAGGTGAATTTATAAAGACTATTAAGGAATTTATATGGTAATAGAAAACTAAACTTAGATTTTAAAGAAGAAAATAATGGAATTGTTAATTTATCATTGAGGTTTGTCCTAATGTAGTGCTATAATGTTATTAGATTAAATAATGTGAAAATTTATGACGATTTTATAATATTTGAGGTGGGGGGAACACAATGAGAAGAAAAATATTAACTTTAATTATAGCTACTGGACTAGCTATATCAATAAGTATGCCAACATTAGCAGTGACACTTACGAAGCAATTAAATAATCAAAAGCAACAACTATTAAATCAACAGAATACATACGCTGAGTCGCAGAAGAATTATGATGAGTTAGAGATATCCATCGAGATGCTAGACTCTGATATTGGCGAAATTTACACTGAAATAGATAAAGCAAAATATGAGATAAATGATACTAAAAAAAAGATAGAGCAAAACACAAAAGATATAACTAGTTCTGAAAACAATATAAAGGATGAAGAAGAGTTATTTAATCAAAGAATGAGAGTTATGTATATAAATGGAACAGAGAGCTATTTGGAAATTTTACTTAGCTCGGATGGAATTGATGACCTTATTTCGAGAGTAGAAAATGTTAAGAAAATCGTAGAATATGATAATAAAATGATAAGTGATCTAAATGAGAAAAAGAAAATTATTGAAAACAAAAGGAATGTTCTTAATGATAATAAAACAAGAGTGCTAACCCTTAAAGCTGTTAATGAAGATAAATTGGACAAGCTTAATACTAAAAAGAGTCAACAACACCAGTTGATAGTAGAAGCTAGGAAACAGGGAGAATTACGTAAGAGTGAAATAACACAAACACAGGCGTTATTAGGAAGTACCATGAATGAAATTGAAGAAAAATCAATAAAAGCAGCTAAATATGATTTGGCAATAGTAGCTAAAAAAGCTCAACAAACTTCTATATCAAGAGGTGATTTTGTTCAAAATGAAGCAAAAGTTGAAGCAAAAGCTGAAACAAATGTTGAACCAAAGGCTGAACCACCAGTGGTAGTAAAAAATGAAGTAAATGAGCCTGAAAAAACTTCACCAGCTAGCTCAAGTGGAGTAATAGATTATGCTAAAAATTTTCTTGGAACAAAATATGTATATGGTGCCACAGGCCCAAATTCATTTGATTGTTCAGGTTTTGTTCAATATGTATATAGACATTTTGGCGTTACCACAGGTAGGACTACTGGGGACCAGATAGCTCATGGACAATATGTTTCAAGATCAAATTTACAACCAGGGGATTTAGTGTTCTTTGGATCAAGAACTCCACATCACGTTGGTATTTATATAGGAAATAATTCGTACATACATGCTCCTCATACAGGTGATGTAGTTAAAATATCTAATTTAACAAGAAGTGATTATCTGTCTGCAAGAAGAGTTAGATAATAAAGTGTAAATAAAGAAAATGTAAGTAGACTTGTGTAAACAAAGCTACTTACATTTTTTTTCGGTATTCTGCAAGAAGTAAGTCCACCATTGCACCGTAGCTCTTTGTTCCAGACTTCTGATTTTGAGATTTAAGGTAAGTATCATTAATTTTATCATTTATTTTCTCTATAGGACCAGAGTAGCTAGTCCAAAATTCATAGTTGTAATTTAAATCATTAAGTACACCCTTACTACAGGATAAAATCATTGTATTATATACTTCTAGATTATCTTTTCGTAATGCGCTAATTGAATAAGATAAGGCTGCAAGGGTTCCAGAATACTTAAAGTTTACATCTGGGTGATTTATACAGGCTATATATGAAATATAATTTGCTTCATCTTCTTTAGCAAATCCCAGTTGATGTGCCATCTCATGAGTTGTGGTAAAGGGAAGGGACGAAACTGGTTGTGCTATGTTGACATTTGCTTCATTTGTGAAAGGAAAATAAAAACCTGTAATTCCTGTATAGCACATTGGAGTAGAGAGTAGTATAGCCTTGGGTGTTCCATAGTTACCCTTTAATTTAGTATATTGTAGTGAAGCATTATCATATCCTAAATGAGCGGTTTTGAATATATATTTTTTATTGTAAGCAAGTTCCATTACACCGTTTTCATTTTCGTTTATTTCTTGTCTTAGAGTATTGGTTCTATCTACAAGGCTTTTACAAAGTAGTGCAAGCTCATTTGAGGACGACTTTCGCAGGTTTAATTCAAATATTTTATTTATTGTAAATCTTTGATAATTGAATCCCCACAAAATTTGAAACGAAAAATATATTAATCCTAGTGTAGCTAATATATTTAAAATGGTATTTTTCAGGATTTTTAGTCTTCTATTTTTGCATTTATATAATTTTACAATTGTTTTTAAAATATACCATAATGTGAAAACTGCAAAGGATACAATAATAAGTTCTGCAAGAGAAAAGGGTAAAAATCTTGTCACTGCGCTTAATATATTAGCAATTATCTTATAAAAAAATGAGGAATAGAAATTTTCTATAAAATTTGGAAATTTTCTAGACATTTGAGTAAGAATAATACCTAAAGGTAAAAGTATGATTAATATTAACCGCTTATTGTGTGGTGGTTTATCCAAAATAACACCTCCTTCAAATTATATTTTACCAATTAAGTGATGAATAATCAAAAGATTTTATGTGAAGAATAAAATTTTATATTGCATTTAGTGAATGATAATGATACTATATACCTATGGGGGGTACATAACAAATAATTTTTTAGAGTTAAATATAAAATATTTAGTTGTAATAAATATTAAAATATAAAATTAAAAGGAGAAAAAACATGAATAATATATTTACAGTATTAGCTATTGTTATAATAGCATACATGATTTATCCTAGAATAATGATTAAATTTAATAAAAATGTGCAAAATGTTTCTGGAGATGATATAACTAAGCTTATTAGAGATAATAAGGATCTTGTTATTATTGATGTAAGAACTAAGGGTGAATACCAAGCAGGGCATATAAATAGGTCTAAATTAATTCCTGTTTCTGAATTTTCATCAAGGATTACAGAACTAGAAAAATTCCGTGGTAAACCAATGTTAGTGCACTGTGCAACAGGTAGTAGAAGTCCTAGAGCAGTAAATATATTATTGAAAAGCAAATTTGGGCCGATATACCATATGAGTCATGGGTTATCAGGATTTAATGGGAGTTTAAAAAAATAAAGGAGCATGTTGCTCCTTTTTTTACTTTAAGCCCATTTTGTTACTGGGAAAACATAGAGCATTGAATGTTGAAAATGTTGAATTAAAAGGTCTATTTATGTTATAATTGGAAGAATGATTATAATTTACCGCAAAAAACCTCAAGACAAAGAGGTAGAGTGATGGGAGGTGACTTTAATGAAAGGAATTACAAGAAGTGTAGCTGGACTTATAATTTTATCGATTTTAACATGTGGAATATATCATATTTATTGGATGTATGTGACAACAAATGAAGTAAATGAGTATTTATCTCGACAAGATACTAGTGGTGGAATGGTTTTAGTTTATAGTTTTCTGACTTGTGGGATTTATACTATATATTGGTATTATACTATGGGGAAAAAGCTTAAAGCTGTCCAATGTAAAACATTGGGTAAAAGTAATGATATTGATAATGGTAATGATGATTGTCTACTTTATCTTCTTTTAAGTATTTTTGGACTTGCTATTGTAGCTTCAGCTATAATTCAATCAAACTTAAATAATGCATGGGAAAGTATATAAAATTCATAATTATTCTATATGTTGGTATGAAAATTAACTCTTTTTTTACATCTACAATATGTTTTATCCGTGGGGTGTGGGGTATACCATGCCCTACATGCGGAATGACTAGAGCTTATAAGTTATTGTTTCAAGGGGATATAGAGGGAGCTTTTTATATGCACCCACTATTTTTTATACCAATTATAATTGTTGTATTGTTCTTAACAAGAAAAATGAATATTTTATATGAATATAAATACCATTTATTAGTACTTTTCATAGGGGTATATTTATATAGGATGCTTGTTTTATTTCCGAATGAAGCGCCAATGATGTTTAATCATAAAGCGTTGTTACCAAGAATATTTAAAATGGTTATAAATGTAGTAAGGAGCTGAATAAATTATTCAGCTCCTTACTTTAGGTGTTCACCATAATTAGATAAACAAATTTACATTTGAGTTTTCAGCTTCACCTAAGTAATAGCCAACTCCTCCAATTTTAACTCCATCAATAAGTTCTTCTTTTGTAATACCCATAACATCCATAGACATTGAGCAAGCAACGACTTCTACGCCACTATCAATAGCTGATTTTATTAAATCTTCAAGAGAACTTATATTTTTGTTCTTCATTACAGAACGGATCATCTTAGCTCCCATTCCCATCATATTCATTTGGGAAAGTTTAAGTTTTTTACTTCCTCTTGGCATCATAAATCCAAACATGGAATCGACTATTCCTTTTTTTACAGATACTTTTTCAGGTTTCCTTATGATGTTAAGTCCCCAGAAGGTGAATAATATTGTAACTTTACTACCCATTGCAACTGCCCCATTTGCAATAATAAAGGCTGCAATGGCTTTGTCTAAATCACCACTAAAAACTACCATAGTTTTGTTGCTTTTTTCTATTATATCCGATGGAAAGGATCTATTTACTTTTGTATCATTACTATTTCTTTTTTTAATAAAGGCGTAAACCATACCTTTTTCTTTTCTAAGATCTAATAGTTCATTGTTTGTTTTAGTACACCAAGATTTAATGTCCTCATAAAAACCAGGATCAGAAGCTGTTACTTTTAATATTTGACCTTCAGTTAAATCGTCTATATGAGCTTTAACTTGAATTAATGGACCAGGACAACACAAACCACAAGCATCTAGAGCTTTATCATAATTAGAAGTACCATTATCTAAAGAATTTTTTACAACTTGAGTATCAGGATCTACAGACTGCCTTTTGGCTCCATCATGAACACTTACTTTGTCTAGCTTTATATTTGAATTTAGAGCTGATTTATATCCTCCAGTTAAGTTTTTAACCTTAAAGCCATTTTGAGATAAAATTCTATCAGCTATATATCCTCTAATACCTATTTGACAGTATGCAAAAATTTCTTTATTCTTGTCAAGTTCATTCATTCTTTCTCTTAACTCATCTACAGGAATATTTATAGCCCCTTCCAGATGTCCATTTTCAAATTCAATGTCAGTACGTACATCTACAAGTACAGTATTCGATTTATCGTAGGCTAAGAATTCATCTGTAGTTATTACATCAGTTATTCCTTTTAACACATTTTCAGCTAAAAAACCTGCCATATTTACTGGATCTTTAGCTGATGAGAAAGGAGGCGCATAAGAGAGTTCTAGTTCGGTTAGATCAGTAACTGTTCCCCCTAGGCGTATAACTGTAGCAATTACATCTATTCGTTTGTCTACTCCATCATAACCTACGCCTTGAGCTCCAAGGATCTTTCCTTCATCATTAAAAATAAGTTTTAAAGTCATAGTAAGAGCACCAGGGTAATAAGATGCATGAGATACAGGATGTACAAATACAACTTTATGAGGAATGTTAAGTCTAGTTAAACTTCTTTCATTATTCCCTGTACCAGCAGCTGTTAAACCAAAAACCTTAATAATTGAAGTTCCTTGAGTACCCTTATAAGTAGTTCCAAGGCCGGCAATATTATCAGCTGCAATCCTACCTTGTTTATTTGCAGGTCCAGCCAGTGGAATTGCTGTTTTTTGCTTATTTACAAAATCAACTATTTCTATAGCA
This sequence comes from Clostridium sp., assembly GCF_050717635.1. Lineage (GTDB taxonomy): Bacteria > Bacillota > Clostridia > Clostridiales > Clostridiaceae > Clostridium_AD. The sequence continues at coordinate 178,421 of NZ_JBOITO010000036.1, read as the reverse complement.
TCACCTACTGCATATACAGAAGGTACAGCTGTTTCCATTTTATCATTTACTAATATATGGCCTTTAGGTCCAAATTCTATTCCACTATTTTTAAGGAAACTAGTATCAGGAACCACCCCTATTGCTAAAATAACCATATCAGCGCTTAGTTTCTTATCACTATTTAAAATTATGTCCACACTATCTTCATTATCTTTAAAAGCTTTTACTCCGTCATTTAAAATTATTTCAATGCCATTATCTGAAATTTCCTTTTCGACGGTTAAAACCATATCTGTATCTAAAGGAGCCATTATATGTGGAGCTGCTTCTACTATAGTAACGTCAAGACCTCTTTCTTTTAAGTTTTCGGCCATTTCAATTCCAACATAGCCTCCGCCAATAACTACAGCAGAATTAATACCCTTTTTATCCACAAATGCTTTTATATTATCAGTATCTGGTATATTTCTTAAGGTAAATATTCTTTTGCTGTTAATGCCCTCTATATTAGGTTTAATTGCTTTCGAACCTGGTGATAACACTATATAATCATAGCTTTCTTCATAAGTACCTCGAGCCTTACTATTAACTGTCACAGTTTTTTTCTCTGTGTTAATTCCTACTACATCACTGTTATTTCTTACATCTATATTAAATCTGGCTTTCATACTCTCAGGAGTTTGTACTAAAAGATTATCTCTTTCTTTTATAACTTCGCCTATATAATAAGGTAGTCCGCAATTTGCAAAAGAAATATATTCATCTCTTTCAAACATAATAATTTCTGCAGTTTCATCAAGTCTTCTAAGTCTGGCTGCTGTTGAAGCTCCACCAGCTACTCCACCTACAATTAATACTTTTTTCATATAAATATTCCTCCTTGTATTGTCATTATCTATTTATTTACTCAATATTAAAATTGAATTTATTAACTTTATTATTCTTTCATCTCTAATTTTATAGTTTACGTTAAGTCCTTTTCGATTTCCCTCTATAACACCTGCATATCTTAACTTCTGTAGATGTTGTGATACAGTGGATTGAGGAACCGAGAGGCAAGTATGCATATGTGAAACATTACATTCACCTTGGTCTAATATACTTTTTACTATACATAACCTAATAGGATGTGCCAACACTTTTAGAACTTCTGCAATTTCACAGTATTTCGTATAATCTATATCCATAGCTTTTCCCTTTCCTGAATTTTACCTGAGCATTATTTAGTTACAATTGAATTATTAGAAGATCATTAAATTGTTATATTCTAATATTAAGATATAACAATATAATAACATATATATAATTAAATGCAATAGAAAAAGCAAACTTTGTTAAATATTTATTTTAATAATTAAAAAAATAACAAGTATAATATGAAAGCATAACAACTTGTTATTTTTATTATTTTAAATAATCAAATTTATTTCTTGATGCTATATAGTTTGCAGCCAAATATATTAAAATCATTATAGGGACTGAGTAATAGTACTTCCAATGTGTTTGTTTATAAAGTCCGAGCCATACATTTAGGGGTTCAAAGATAAAAGAGCTGGTTAAAGAATAGATTAGTGCTTTAATATAAGAATTGACCTTAGGAAAATACTGAATAGTAAGCATAGTAACAACAGGTAATGCACAAATATTATAAGGAACATATTCTGGCATTAAAGGAAATACATATATAGGATAATACCATAAACCCAATGATATTCCGATTTTATCCATAATGATTGAAATTATCATAACAAAAAAACCAGTATATAATAGTCTATCCGTGCTTTCTTTTTTTCTAAGGAATAACCAAATAATCCATGGTAAAATAATTAATGAAAGTGCTATCCACCATCTCCAAGTAAATAGAATATTATTTTTCCAAAAATTATAATAATCTAAATGAGTATGTTGAAGCTTTTCATATAAAACGTCTGAAAGCTTTTCCAGTGTGCTAAAATCCATAATTAATTTCCTTCCGTTGAGTTCTTTTACAATTAGTTAATAAAATTATTGTTGCCTTTTTCATAAAATTTATAAGTATTAAATTGAAGATTCTTTTTTGTAATTTCATAGTTTTCAATTAGTATATTAATTTTATAAGCAGGGTATATTAAATTTATCAATGAAAATTTAGTTGAAGGCTAAAATAATAACTTAAGTAGGTGTTTTTATGTATTTTCTATTTCTTGCAATTATATCTATTGTTATTTGTTATAAATTTGGAGACTGGAGAAATTGGGAGAGTTATTATCCAACTATACTTTTTTTTATTTTGAGTAATCTTGCTTGTATTCTATTAATATATAATAATCCATTATGGTTTTATGAATCAAAAATATTAAATCGTACTTTTTCTGATTTATTTATTTGTATTACAGTATATCCAAGTACAGTTATTCTATTTATTTCACGGTTGCCAAAAAAAACATCAAAAATAATACTCCACATTTCAATCTATGTAGCTATTTACACTTTTTCAGAATTAGTTGGTATTAAACTGGGATACTTTACTCATCATAACGGGTGGAATATATGGTATAGTTTGGTGTTCAATTATATTATATTTGCAATGCTATTACTTCATTATAAAAAGCCAATGTATGCTTGGATAATTGCACTCATAAGCCCGCATATTTTATTTTTTATAATGAAAATACCTTATAACTGTATAAGATAACATAAATTTAACATAATAGTATATAGAACTATAATTTTAAAAAGAAGGATGGATTTATATGACTACTGAAGCAAAACTTCAAATAACTTCAACAGAATTAGGTACATTATGGATGAGTTATCAAACATTATCAGCAGCAGTAGCAGCTTGCAATGTATTTAAAGAAAAAGCTATCAATAAGGATGTCCAAAATATGATAACTGCATATGTTGCTGAAAGAGAAAAAATTATTAATGAAATTGAAAATATATTCAATAATGCAAAAGCAGTTATTCCAATAGGATTTGGTGAGCAAGATATTATACGAGAAGTACCGCCATTATTTGATGATATTTTTTTCGTAATGTTCCTTCGTCAGATTTCAAAATTACATTTAGGTCATTCTGCTGTGTTTTCAGCAATGTCATATATGAAAGAAGTTAATGATGTATTAAAGCTAAAGTACGATGTTTCTAATAAATATTATGTGCTAGCTACAAACTATCTATTAGGAAAAGGGGTGCTTGCAAGGCCACCATATGTAACTATGCCAAAACAAGTAGAATTTATTGAAGACAAAAATTACATGAGCGGATTTAACGCTTTTTCTGAAAAACGCTCGTTAAATACAATTGAGGTTGGTTATATTAATGAAGCTATAGAATATAATATTTTTAATATGCAGTTACTTACTGGATTTGCACAAGTTGCAAAAGAAAGCGAAGTTAAAAAATACTTTATAGAAGGTAAAGAATTATCAAAAAATGTAATTGAAGAATTAAGTTCTGTGTTATTACAAAGTGATATTCAACCTCCAAGTTCATGGGCAGGTAAAGCTACAGATTCTACAGAGGCTCCTTTCTCTGATAAACTTATGATGTACATAAACAGTTTAACAGCCATAACAGCATTAGGCTTCACTGGGCTTGGTACATCTTTTAGCATGAGAAATGATTTACCTGTTAAACTTGGACTCATTTCCAAAAATACATTTCAATATTCAAAAAAAGGTGCCAAAATAATGATTAAACATAAATGGATGGAAGAACCTCCTCAAATGGAAGATAGAAATCAACTTACAAAATAAAAGACTAAAAGTATGGACATAGAATAAGATGTGGATGTTATTACTATTTAAATAAAAGGATGGATTTATATGACAACAGAAGCAAAAATACAAATAACTTCAACAGAATTGGGTACATTATGGATGAGTTATCAAACAATATCATCAGGAATAATAATTTTTGATTTACTCAAAGATAAAGTCATCGATAAAGATGCTCAAAATATAATAGCCTCCTATGTAGGTGAAAGAAAAAATATAATTAGTAAAATTGTAAATATATTTAATAATGAAAAAGCAGTTATTCCATTAGCATTCGGTGAGCAAGATATTATAAGAGAAGTACCACCACTATTTGATGATATTTTTTGTGTAATGTTCCTTCGTCAGCTTACAAAATTACATTTAGGTCAATCTTCTGTATTTTCAGCAATGTCATATATGAAAGAGGTTAATGATGTATTCAAGCTAAAGTACGATATTTCTAATAAATACTATATTATGGCTACAAGCTATTTATTAGGAAAAGGAGTGCTTGCAAGACCGCCATATGTAACTATGCCAAAACAAGTAGAATTTATTGAGGACAAAAATTACATGAGTGGATTTAATGCTTTTTCTGAAAAACGTGCATTAAATACAATTGAGGTTGGTTATATTAATGAAGCTATAGAAGATAACATTTTTAATACGCAATTATTAACGGGATTTGCTCAAGTTGCAAAAGAAGATGAAGTTAAAAAATACTTCATAGAGGGTAAAGAATTATGTAAAAAGGTAATTACTGAATTAAGTGGCGTGTTATTACAAAGTGATATTCAACCTCCTAGTGCATGGGCAGGTAAAGTTACAGATTCTACAGAGGCTCCTTTCTCTGATAAACTTATGATGTACATAAACAGCTTAACAGCCATCACAGCATTAGGCTTCACTGGACTTGGTACATCTTTTAGTATGAGAAATGATTTACCTGTTAAGCTTGGGCTCATTTCTAAAAATACATTTGAATATTCAAAAAAAGGTGCTAAAATTATGATTAAACATAAATGGATGGAAGAACCTCCTCAAATGGAAGACAGGAACCAACTTACAAAATAAAAAGAATAAATATGTATATATCTATATTAATATTAAAAAACAAAAGAAAGGAGAATTTAAATGACTACAGAGGCAAAGATACAATTATCTTCATCAGAATTAGGTACAGTCTGGATGGCTTATCAATCTACAACAGCAAATTTAATGATATTTAATATATTTAAAGATAAAACTATTGATAGTGAAGCTAAAAATATATTAAGTGAGTATATTACTGAGATTTTAAATGTAAAAAATAATATTGTGAATATATTTAATAGTGCAGATGCAGTTATTCCCATGGGATTTGATGAACGAGATATTCTAAGAGAAGAACCCCCACTATTTGATGACATTTTCAATATAATGTTTCTTCGTCAGATGATGAAATTAAAAATTGGTCATTGTGCTGTTTTTACAGCTCTATCTAATATGAAAGAAGCTCATGATTTATTTAAACTTGAATATGATATTGCTGATAAGTATTATGTTATGACAACAAACTATCTATTAGGAAAAGGAGTTCTTGCACAACCACCAACTGTAACTATGCCAAAACATATAGAATTTATTGAAAACATAAATTACATGAGTGGATATAATATTTTATCAGAGAAACGTTCATTAAATACAATTGAGGTTGGTTATATTAATGAAGCTCTAGAAAATAACATTTTAGGAATGCAACTTATGACAGGATTTGCACAAGTTGCCAAAGAAAATGAAGTAAAAACATATTTTATAGAAGGTAAAGAAATAGCAAAAAACATTATAACTGAATTAAGTGCTGTATTATTACAAAGTGATATTCAACCTCCAAGTACATGGGCAGGCAAAGCTACAGATACAATTAAACCACCCTTTTCAGATAAACTTATGATGTTTATAATTAGTTTAATATCCAGCTCAGCTTTAGGTTTCAATGCTTTAGGTACATCATTTAGTATGAGAGGTGATTTACATGTTAAACTAGCAATAATTGTAAAAAACACATTTTCTTTTTCGAAAAAGGGTGGAAAAATGATGATTAAACATGGGTGGATGGAAGAACCACCTCAAATGGAAGATAGGAATCAGCTTACAAAAATAAAATAAGTAAGTATACTTAGCATAATTTAATAGCGAAGTATTGAGAATTATTGTTAATAAAACAAGAGAAAATATATTGCATTTCAATTATAGACATGCTAAAATAAATGTATATTAATTGTTAAATGACAGTTAGTGCTGAGATTAAACTAGATAACAACATATCCTCTTTTTGAATATAATTGTTAATTGGTTCTAGATCTTAATATTTAGAAAAAGGAGGAATGTTTAACATGGCAGATAAAACTTTAGTATGTAAAGATTGCGGTAAAGACTTCGTATTCACTGAAGGCGAACAAGAATTCTACAAAGAAAAAGGATTCGACAATGAGCCTCAAAGATGTGTTGATTGCAGAAGAGCAAGAAAACAACAGAACGACAGAGGATTCAGAAGATAATGAAAAGATTATTATTAACCCTATAGGATCAAACCTATAGGGTTTGTTTTTTAGCTTTTTTGGCATATATAAACCCCTGTGACAATCAAAATACCAGTAAAAAACTTTACAATGGACATATTCTCCTTCAATATAGCTACTGAAAGTATGATAGAAAAAATAGGTACTAAATTAATAAAATTTGAAGTTTTACTTGGACCTATTTGTTTTATGGACATTTGTTGAACCAAATATCCTATAATAGATGCAAATATACTCATATATAATACTGCCACAAATGAGTAGTAGGGAACTGACATTATAAACATCCAAGGCCTGTCATATATAACAAAAGGAATTAAAAATATAGTGCAAAATAGGAAACTGTAAAAGGTTAGAATAAGTGGTGAAAATTTATGTATAACAATTTTACTGAAAACTGAATATGCAGCCCATAAACTAACAGCTACAAGCATTAATAAATCACCTTTGTTTAATGAAAGATTACGCATTATAGACAAATTTGCATTTGTTATAGTTAGAAATACGCCTGAAAAAGATAAAAATATTCCAATAGCTCTTTTAAAGGTTATTTTATCTTTTAAAAATATAATACATAAAATTGTTGTTATTATAGGATTAGTGGCTGCTATTAGAGATGAATTTATTGCAGTGGTGTATTTTAATGCACTAAAAAAGAAAACATGATAGCCAAACATTCCAATTATACCAGTAAACAAAAATATAGGAACATCCTTTTTAGTTAATTTATAGTTGCTTTTGTCCTTATACTTTACAACAAAAAAAAGAATAAAAGTTGCAACAAAAAATCTTAGAAAAGTTAAAGTATAGACTGGAATAAAAGGTACGGAAAGTTTTCCAGCAATAAATGCTCCTCCCCAAAACAAAGCAGATAAAACCATTAATATGTATATTTTTTTGTTATCCAATAATACCAACTCCTTATAATATCTTATTATAGCAATGATTTTTTAAATATAACAGTAAAAAAAACCGTACCTTTTACAGTACGGCTTTGATGTTGTGATGTTATTATTTTACAGTTATATCCTTATTATCACATATAAGTTTAATTTCTTTTCCAAGTTGTGTTGTTTTTAAACTAACCGTATGGCCCCATAACTCATATATATACTTTAGTGTCCCTTGTGCATAAACAGAATTTAACTCTCTTCCATCAAAAACATGTTCTAGAATTAAAGTTTTGTCATTTTTGGACATTTCTATTACTCTAATAAGGGGTATACTCCCTACGCCGCAAGAATTACATAAGGAATTTCTAATACTCTTAAACCCATTATCATCAGCTACTTCTTTAATTACATAATTTCCATCCTTAGCAGCATACTCAAATAAATTAAGGTCTGCGCATAGTTCTTCTGTTAGATATTTCCTTAAAAAGGATTCATCTCGTTCAAGGGATCTAACTTCAAATATCTTATCTGGTCCATATCGTTTTACAATATCTTCAAAAATTTTGAAACCTACAAAATATGGATTTATGGATCCAAAACCTGGAGCTATAACATCATTATGGCGCTTGATGAATTCTAAATGGAGTGAATCAGGTAAATTCAATTTTTTTAATATATTATAATGCCAATAGCTAGCCCAGCCCTCATTCATTATTTTTGTCTCAATTTGAGGTATAAAGTAAGATGTTTCTTGTCTTACAAATTCTAATAAACTTTTTTCCCATTCCTCCAGCTCTCCATATTTTATTATAAAATATAAAATATCATCCTCTGGTTCTATAGGGATTTTATTTAAATTAGGAAATTGTAATTTAACATATGTTTCTAAATTACTATGAACTTCATTTTTATCTTTATAATCATCTAAAAGTCGCTGTTTTAAGATTTCTCCATGTATTCTTTTTTCTCCAATAACCCTAGAGGTCTGAAATTTTATGGCATGAGCTGCATCTAATATTCTTTCTACCTTCTCATAACCTATACTTGGATCATTTATATAACTCCTTACCATATCTGCATGAAATTTAAACATTTCCACAGTAGATGCTGCTCTAGTCCCATCTTTAAAAAGTCTATTATTCTTGAAAAAATCATTATGGCCATAAACATGAGCCATTGTAAGTATCTGAAGTAAAAGGGTATTTTCCTTCATTAAATATGCAATACAAGGATCTGAATTTATAACCATTTCATAAGGCAGTCCAGTTAAATTATATTTATATACGGTACTGTTTTTTTCATAGGACTTTCCAAAGCTCCAGTGTGGATATCTTGAAGGCATGCCGATATAGGATTCGTAGCCTAGCATATCTTTATATCCTATTATTTCATATTCTTGAGGATAGAAATCAAGTCCTACTTTTATTGCTAAATTTTCGATTTTTTCATTCCAATTTTCTAAGCCCTTTAAGGTATACTCCAAAATAGTGTCACCTCTCTCCATCCTTTTTTAGCATGTATTTAAGTCCTTTCCATAGGTCAAGTTTTTCTTTTATATCCACCGAAAGAAAGTTTTTATTAGTTACACCTTTTTTAAAAATTTCTTTCATTGAAGAAGAATAGTAACTACGCATAAGCTCAGCATACCCAAATAGATTGCTTACTTCGCAAATATTTTTTGCAGCATCTATAGCTTTTTGATTATCTTCCTGCCAATTATCTCCATCACTTACGTAAAAAACATACACATTCCAATATTCAGGATTATATCTTTTATCAATTATTTCTAAAGCTTTATTGAGTCCACTAGAAATATAGGTGCCGCCTGATTCTACTTTGTGGAAAAAATCAACTTCGTTTACTTCCTTAGCAACAGTTGTATGGGCAACAAAACTAACTTCCACATTTGAGTATTTAGATTTAATAAATTGAGACAGAACAAAGAAGAAGGAGCGTGCCAAGTATTTTTTTGTGTTATCCATTGATCCAGATACATCCATTACACATATAATTACTGCATTTGCTTCTCTCTTTAAAACTTGTTTTACTCTATGATATCTTAAATCTTCATTTTTGAAAGGTAATCTTTCCATTTCATCATCTTTTGATATTTCTTTTAAGGCTTTACGTTTTCCTTGTTGTCTTTTAATTTTTTCAGTTACTGTTCTTTTTTTAGCAAGGCGTGGATTAATTCCATGTTTTTGATATCCTGATCTTTTAGTACTATTTTCTGTTAATATTTCAGAAAATTTTTTTTTGTCCATTTCAGGGAGCTCTAAATCTTCTAATAGATAATTTAGAGCGTCTTCTAATGTTATCTCGGTTTCGTAAATATCTTCCCCTTCATCGTCACCGGCTCCACCTGAACCTTTTCCGGAGCCTTGTGCTTTTTCTTTTCCTATAACTTGACCTCGTTTTTCATTGCCATCTCCACTACCAACTCCACCCTTGTTTTTACCAAAAATAAATTCATATTCCTTAAGACCTCTTATAGGTATTTTTATTTTTTTATCCTTACTTTGCCCTATAATGCTTTCTTCAGACAATATATCTCCTAAGTTTTCTTTAATGGATTTTTCAACAAGCTGGCGGTGACGTCTTCTATCCTCTACAGCCCTATCATGGTCTATGGGAGTTGAATTATTATCTCTAAATACCCCCATAGGATTAGTCCTTCCATAAATTATTAGCTGCATATTTTAATATTACATCACAGCAATGATCACAATAGCCATTTTCTTTCATTTGTTCCACCATAACATTATATTTTTCATCTTGATCTTTATCGCGTACTCTAGACCTAGTCACAATTCTTGAAAGCTCTTTTACTGAGCTAGTTAGTTTCTTTTCAATAGCTTCTTTTAGTGGTTCATAAGATTCATATTTAATTTTGCCGCCATTTCTAACTACATAGAACATATAGGAAGTTACATCACTCCTAAACCCTTTTGCAGAACTTTCACCTACTCCAATCTGTTCTTCTATAGAGCGCATAAAATGTTCATCAGCTTGTAACTCTTCACCGGTGGCACTATCCTTTAATTTTGCCTTATTTACAAAGGCTTCTGCATTATCAATATAATTATTAAACAAACTTTCAGCTTGTTCTTTATAGCTGTGTATAAAAGCCTTGGTTACTTCCTTTTCTAAGACCTTATTATATTCTTTTCTAATAGTATCTTGGACAAAGCCCATATACTTCTTCTTTTCATCTTCAGCAACATCCATTTCCCTAACTGATTTAATTATACTTTCCATAATACTAAGTGGATTTATACAATCAAATTCTGAATTTGATATAGCATTATCAATGGCTTTTACGATAAATCTAGTTGAAATTCCTTGCATGCCCTCATCGATACCTGCTTCTTCTCTTATTTCACTAATATCAACTTTTTTAGTAGTTCCTTTTTCTACTATTTCCTCACCATTATAAATCTTTAATTTAGTTATAGAATCTACTTTATTAGATGGTTTAAGTCTTGAGAGTAGTGCAAACGTTGCAGCTGTTTCAATGGTGTGTGGTGCTATATGAGGATTAAAATTACTCTTTTTAAGTATCTTTTCATAAATTTTAATTTCTTCATTTAATTCAAGGCAATAAGGAACCTCAACCTTTACGATTCTATCTAAAATAGCTTCATTAGTATGATCTGATTTAAACCTATTCCATTCGGCTTCATTAGAATGGGCAATAATTATACCATCAAAGTAAATCATAGAACCCTTCCCTGGTGAAGGTATTGATTTTTCTTGAGTTGCAGTTATTATAGTGTGAAGATATTCAACATCATTTTTGAATACTTCTATAAATTCTACTAGCCCACGATTTCCAACATTGAAGGCTCCATTAAGAGAGAAAACTCTTGGATCATCTTCTGAATACATATCCATTTTTGATATATCTACAGAACCTGTTAAAATTGAAGTATCTTGATTATTCGGGTCTACTGGTGGAACAACACCTATACCTTTTCTTGACCTTATTGAAAATGAAGTTGTTGTAACAGGAAAATCTTCAAATTTACCATCATACTCGTTTAAGAGCCTATATTTGCAGGCTGGGCAAAGATCGCCTTCAATTTCAACGCCAAGCATTTTTTCAAAGTCGCGTCTAAGATGTTTTGGTATTAAATGTAGAGGTTCTTCATTCATAGGACATCCTTTTAAAACATATACAGGTTCTGTATTTTCAAAAGCTTTTTTAAGAGCTTCCACTAATGATGACTTTCCAGCACCTACAGGGCCAGCCAAATATAAAACCTGTCTAGATTCTTCACCCTTCATGGATGCAGAATAAAAATAACTAACTATTTTCATAAGTACTTTATCAATTCCAAAAAAGTCTTCTTTGAAAAAATTATATCTTTTTATAAGATCATTGCCGTATATCTTTCTTATCCTTGGGTTTTCTTCAGGCTTTAAAATTTCAAAGCCATCTTTTATAATGGTGTCATACATCCTCTTATGTGAAAGTTTAGCTTTGTCAGGATTTGCTTTAATTTTATCTAAATACTCTAAAAAAGTTCCTTCGAACTTGCTTTTGATCTTAACTTCTCTATCATTCTGTATTATTTTTTTAAAGTCCATTTAATACCTCCTGTGATAGCATTATATTTATTATAATTAAGTATATGTAGGGAGATTTTTAACATGATTAATAATGCAAAATATCTCTTGAATTATTAAAGAATATTTAAAAAATATAAGAACAAAAATTAAAATATTGCATATATAAATTAATTTAATTTCAATTATATCTACCGTTATAGGAAAATCACAAAAATAAGAGCGCCCAATTTGGTACTCTTATTTTTAAACAAATTATACTGTTTATTTTTGAAATAACTATATTAAAGAAGGAAAATTCCTACAATTGTCGAATTATTCAAGAAAACAATTATTTAGGGGGAGAATATGAAAATAAGTAAATTTTTAAGCAGAAGTACAGAGGATGTTAAAAGTTTAGATAAAGAAGATAGTACTGTGAATATTAATAATATAAGACCTATTTCAGATAAATTCTGTGTGCTTTTAAGCGAATTCTCATTTTTAGTAGAATATATTTCAACTTCAATTAAGGCAATAAATGACAAAAGTGAGTATCTTAAAAATAATAATAATAGTCAATTAGATAACATAATAAAGCTAAATTCATTTTTAGATAATTTAAATGGAAATGTAAAGGAGAATGCTATAAGCTCCAAAGTTATGAACCAAAAAACATCTATGACTTATGAAATAATAAAGGAAAAAAAGAGCGAAATACTAAATGCAATAGAAGGATTTAATATACTAGAAGATTCTTTACATGAGGTAAAAACATATTCAGATAACTTAGAGAAACAGTCAAGTAATGTTCAACAAAGTATATCACTAATAAATAACATAACAAAGCAAACTAACCTGCTTGCACTAAATGCCTCAATAGAAGCTGCAAGAGCAGGCGAGGCTGGAAAAGGATTCTCTGTTGTAGCGTCAGAAATAAGAAAGCTTTCTGAACAAACACAAAGTTTCACCTCCCAAATAATTAAGTCGGTAGAAGAAATGCAGAATATTGTAGCTACTACTAAAAGTATAGTAAATAAAGCAGTAGACAATATTGAAAAACAAGCTGAAAAATTAAATGGATCAATAATAGGATTAAATGATATAGAAAAAATCACTTATGAAACACTTGAAGGAACAATTAAAATTGCAGAAAGCGCAAAGGCCATTGAAATCCAATTTGAGGAAGCTAAGAATTCGGTAGGGAATATAACAAATAATATTGATGAGTCTGCTAAGCTGTCAGAAGAGGTTGCATTGTCAATAGACGATGAAGAGAAATCTATTTTAAGACTTAGTACCGCAGTAGGTCAATTAGAAGATATTTATTTACAGTTAGCTAGAAATACAACTCAAAAGTCATGTGATAAGCTAGTGGTAGCCACTTCACCATATCCACCGTTTATTATATATAATGAAAAAGATAAATCATTAAGTGGTGTAGATATTGAGATAATAAAAGAAATTTATAAAAGGAACAATATAGATGTGGAATTTAAAATAACAACATGGAATACCTCTCTTAAAATGGTAGAGGAGGGTCTATCTGATATACTTCCTACGATATCCTATAATAGCAAAAGAGAAAACTTCCTAGATTTTACTGAAGCTTATCGCGATACAAGTAAATATGTTTTTCTAACTAGAAAAGATAGTAATGTTAAAATTAACAATTTTAACGATTTATATAAGTATAAAATTGGTGTCATAAAGGATTATAATTATAGTAATAAATTTAGTAATGATAAGAAAATTAATAAAATAGAGAATGCCAATGAAGATACTATGTTTGATAAATTGATTAAGGGACAGGTAGACACTATTTTAATAAATGATTTTTCAGGTAAATACTATAGTAAAACAAATAAGCTAGGCAATCTATTAATGGAGCAAGAAACAAGCTTTGAAGAAAAAGATTCTGATACAAGGTTAGGGTTTAGTAAAGTCAATAATTTAAGTGTTAACATTAAGCAGTTTGAAGATGGTTATAAGCAGCTTAAAGAAGATGGTACAATAGATAAAATAATAAAAAAATATCTAGGAGAGGCTTAACCCTTCCCTATAAACAAAAACAGTAGAAAACAAGATACTCTTGTTTTCTACTGTTTTCATTATTACAATAAAAATATTACATTACTATGTCATCTTCGTAGTTAATTGCAGTTTCTTCAAAATATTCAATAGTTGCTTTGTAAATAGCTCTATTAAAATAATCATTACTATATAAATTGAAATCGTGAGGGTCATATCCTATAAGATTTTGCATAATATATATAAGTTGTTTACCATATAAGTCCATGCAAGAATTTGGGTTTACTCCCGGCCATGCATTACAGCTTACTACCGTTCTTTGGTTAATTGATTTACAGGACTTAGGAATATTGCTATATTCAGAGTCGTTTGGGTGCATTACAATTCTATCTAGTGTACCATTTGGTATCCCTTCAATTGCCTTAATTTGAACAGAATTAATATCTGTTAAATATGGGTCTGCGGTTAAATCTAAAATAATAGAATGAGGTTTTAAGTAGCCTACTAACTCATTGCTTATAATATATTCTGTTGCATCGTCTCTAGTAGTTGCATCTACTAAAATATCTGTGTCTTTTAAAATATTCATCATAAGTTTTTTATTGTTAGTTATGTTTCTAGAAAGCATATTAACAAGAACGCCATTGCTTTTCTCTGACAGTATATCTTCATTTACCTTATTACTTGCATATTTTCCAGCTAGTTTCGCTGCCGTTAAGCCAACTCGTCCCATTCCCATTATGCTTACAATTATAGGCTTTACATCAATAATAGACATATTTTCATATTTCTTTACTAGCTCAGTAAAGGCTGCATTAATCCCATTTCCTGAAGTTGCTCCATAATTAACAACGATTCTTTCAAGAAAGTCGTTTCTAATAGAATCTAGAGAAACAGCAAATATGCCTTTCGTTTTAAGTTGTTCTACTCTTGTAGCTCGAGTTTGATAATGAAGCATACTTAGTAGTGTGCTACCATCTTTCATGTACTCAATTTCTTCGTACTCTGGTGACCTTAAAACTGCAACTATGTCTTTTTCATAGCATTCTCTGTTAGATACAAATTCTATTGTGCCATTTTCTTTTAAATAATCTTGTTTTGAATAACCCAAAGCGGAGCCGTATTCCTCTTCAAGAAATATTTGTGCATTCTCTTTTCTTAGCATACCAAAAAAAGATGGTAAAAAGTCTCTTTTTTCATTTGTTTCTTTGTGCATTCTTGGAAAACCTATAGTTTTCAATAATCTCATCCCCCTTATTTTTTTGTAGCACAGATAACGTCTATCAATTGATAACGTCATTGTGCTTTTTATTTTGTTATACTTATAAAATTAGGCGCAAAACCAATATCCCTTTAGGGTAGGTGGAAGTTGACCTATATTTGGCAATTAGGTGTAATAAAAAAGAATTTTGTTGAAAGAGTTAAAACTCTGAAAGTAGTTATGCTTAGCTAGTATTATGTTGAAGTGTAGCATAGATTAGTACTAAGGCTACGACAAGTAACAACTTATTATACAATACAAGTTGTAAGTTAGCAATGGAATATTTAAAATGTTATTAAATAATAAAATATCTACTTGACAATAAATGAATGGTCGTTTATTATAGATAATAATAGAGGTGTTAAGATGAGAAGAAAAGATGATGGGAAAGAAAAAAGTATAAAAGAAGCAGTTGTTAAGTTAATACTTGAACAAGGCTTTCATGGTACTTCTATTTCGAAAATTGCTAAAGAGGCAGGGGTATCTCCAGCCACTCTTTATATTTATTATGAGAATAAAGAGATTATGCTACGGGATATATATATTGAATATTCTGAAGAGATTTTTGATTATCTACTCAGTAAGATTTATGTGGATATTAAAGGGCGTGAACTCATTGAAATACTTGCTAGAGGGTATTATACTTACATCCAAGAACACGGTGAGATTTTTCATTTTGTAGATCAATTTTCAAGTTGTCCAGCATTAGCTAGTCAATGTTCAGATATGAAAGGTATAAATAATTTAAATGATTTGTTCGAGGAAATGAAAGAGAAAAGAATTATTAAAGATTTTCAAAACCCTAATTTAGTAGCTATACTTTTTTATCCTATAAAATCAATTGCAATTAAGAAATATAATTTAGAAACCGAACAGGATAAGATGCTTTCAGAAATGATTACAATTATTCAAGAGGCATTGCTACTATAATTAACACTTGTAAATATCATTTAAGGAAAGGGTGATTAATATGAATTTAGATAAAAAGAATAAAGAGGGAATGGTAATTCCTGTTTCAAATATAGTTCTATTGCCAGGAATGACTTATACTTTAAAATTAAACAATGTTAGTGAAGAAACACTTAAAAATTTAGCTATGGACGATCAATTTAGCATTGCTTTATCACTAAAGCAAAATTTTAATCAAAGTAGTTTAAAGCAAGAAGATTTTCATAGCGTTGGAGTTTCATTTCATGTAAATGAAGTTGAAAAAACTGAAAATGGATATCAAATAAAAATTGAAGTACTGGATAGGGTAGAAATTAAATCACTCAATATTTCTAATGATTTAATCAATGTAGAATTTCAGATTGCACAGGATGTTATTGATATTACAGAAGAAGGGCAAGAAGAAGTACTAGAGTATGTGAAAAAAGTTACTGGTGAGGTTAGTGAAAATTTTAAGGGCTCAGAACAGTTTATGAAGATAGTAGAAGAGCAAACGGATTTAAATAAACTCATGGCTCATCTTACTCAATTTATGCCACTATCAAACGAAGAAAAATATAATCTGATTCAAATTCAATCGTTAAAAGAGAGAAGTCTTAAGTTTGTGGATTACATTCTAAAGCAAAAGGAATCTCTGAAATTACAACTTGAAATGGCAGAAAAGTTTACTGAAAAAGCTAATAAAAGCTATAGAGAACAAGTGCTTAGAGAGCAATTAAAAGCTATTCAAACTGAATTAAATGAAGGGAAAAGAGAAGGATCTAAAAAAGATAAAGATTATTTCAGTAAAATCGAACAAGCTGAAATGCCATTAGATGTAAAAGATGCTGCCCTAGATGAACTAGAAAAGCTAGAAAGTCAAAGCCCAAACAGTGCTGAATATAATATTATACGTAACTATTTAGATTTACTCATAAAACTTCCTTGGAAGAAGGCCGGACATGAAGTTATTGACTTAAAAGAAGCAAGACAAATCCTTGATAAACAGCATTATGGACTTGATAAAGTCAAGGATAGAATAATACAACATTTGGCAGTTATGCAACTTAAAAAGGATAATAAAGGGTCTATCTTACTACTAGTAGGTCCTCCTGGTACGGGTAAGACTAGCCTTGGCAAAAGTATTGCAGAGGCCCTTCATAAGAAATATATAAGGCTTAGTTTAGGAGGAATACGTGACGAAGCTGAAATCAGAGGACATAGAAGAACTTATATAGGTGCAATGCCAGGAAGAATTATTCAAAGTATTAAAAAGGCAGGAGAAATAAATCCGGTTATGGTTTTAGATGAAGTAGACAAGATAATGAAAGGCAATAATGGAGATCCATCTAGTGCACTCCTTGAGGTATTAGATCCAGAGCAAAATAATAGTTTTACAGACCATTATTTGGACTTGCCTTATGATTTGTCCCAGGTTTTCTTTGTAGCAACAGCTAACTCGCTAGAAGGTATCCCTACACCTCTACTTGATAGAATGGAAATAATTACATTGTCTAGTTATACTATGAGTGAGAAATTTCATATTGGTAAAAACCACTTAATACCAGAGGTTCTTGAAGAGCATGGAATTACTACGGATCAATTGGTTATTGAGGACGAGGCACTAGAAAAGATAATAAGCGAATATACACTAGAGGCTGGGGTCAGAGGACTTAAAAAGCAACTGGCTACCATTGCAAGAATTACTTCGGAAAAAATTGTAGCTAAGAAGGCAGAATTACCATTTAAAGTTAACGTAGATCAGCTAAGTGAGCTACTTGGAAGAAAAGTTTCCAGTCATGATAAAGCTCAAAATGATAACCCACCAGGGGTTGTTACAGGACTAGCCTTCACCACGGTTGGTGGAGAAATACTTTTTATTGAAGCTACTGATATGGCGGGAAGTGGACAAATAACGCTAACTGGACAACTAGGAGATGTTATGAAAGAATCAGCAAAAATTTCACTAAGTCTTCTTAAGTCAAGGTTACCGCTAAGCGCTATAAACTTTAAGGAAAGAGATCTTCATATTCATGTTCCGTCAGGGTCTACTCCTAAAGATGGTCCCTCAGCTGGGATTACACTATTCACAGCACTTGCATCACTTGTTACAGGCATAAAGGTGGATCCAAAGCTTGCGATGACAGGAGAAATAACATTAAGAGGAGCAGTACTTCCAATAGGTGGACTTAAAGAAAAACTAATAGGAGCTCAAAGAGCTGGGATAACAAAAATATTAATTC
The DNA here is from genome assembly GCF_050717635.1 of Clostridium sp. GTDB lineage: Bacteria > Bacillota > Clostridia > Clostridiales > Clostridiaceae > Clostridium_AD. The sequence continues at coordinate 160,232 of NZ_JBOITO010000036.1, read as the reverse complement.
CACAAGATAATTTAGTTGATTTAAAGGAAGTTCCGGAAGAAGTTTTAAGTAAGCTTACTATTAAAACAGTAGAAACAGTAGAAGATGTTCTTAGGGAAACTCTTGGAATATCATTACCTAGAATAGAACATGTATTTAATTATAATATATCTACGCAGGTAAGTATTAAAGCAAATCAAATATAATAGTAGTAATATAGCTAGTGGTAATGTTTACAGTACTTAGCAGCAAAAACTAAAATAGTTTTTGCTGCTATTTTTTTATGAAATCTATTGTTTGAAGTGGATAAGTTTGTTAAAATATAGATGATTGATTTTTTAGAAACAATATTTTTTCACGTAGGGAGGAGATTATAAAATGATTTATTCACATGAAGTTGAAAGCATGATATGTGTAGCTAAGGGTCCTAATCATGGTTCTGCACCAATTCCAGAAGAAGGAAAATGGGTACAATCAAAAGAAATAAAAGATATCTCAGGCTTAACTCATGGTATAGGTTGGTGTGCTCCACAACAAGGCGCATGTAAACTTACATTAAATGTTAAGGAAGGAATTATACAAGAAGCATTAGTTGAAGTTATAGGATGCTCAGGTATGACTCATTCAGCTGCTATGGCATCTGAAATTTTACCTGGAAAGACTATACTTGAGGCTTTAAACACAGACCTAGTTTGTGATGCTATAAATACAGCAATGAGAGAATTATTCCTTCAAATAGTATACGGAAGAACTCAGACTGCATTCTCAGAAGGTGGACTACCTATAGGAGCAGGTCTTGAGGACTTAGGAAAAGGATTAACAAGTCAAGTTGGAACTATGTACGGAACACTAGCTAAAGGCGTAAGATATTTACAAATGGCTGAAGGTTACATATCAAGAATAGCATTAGACGCAGATAGCCAAGTAATTGGTTATGAATTTATAAACTTTGGAAAAATGATGGACATGGTTAAAACAGGAATGGATGCTAATGATGCTATGAAAAAAGCTACTGGTACTTATGGTAGATTTACAGAAGCCGTATTAGTTATAGATCCAAGAAAAGAATAAGAAAAGGAGGGTGAATTTAAATGGCATTATTTGAAAGTTATGATAGAAGAATTAATCAGATCATACCCGTACTTAAGCAATATGGAATGAACACATTAGAGGAAGCAAAAGCTGTCTGTGATGAAAAGGGTATAGATCCTTATACAATTGCAAAAGAAATCCAACCAATTTGTTTTGAAAACGCTTCATGGGCTTATGTTGTAGGTGCTGCAATAGCTATTAAAAAAGGTTGCACAAAGGCCGATGATGCTGCTGTTGCTATAGGAGAAGGCTTACAATCATTTTGTATTCCAGGTTCCGTTGCTGACGATAGAAAAGTAGGTATTGGTCACGGAAATCTTGCTTCTATGCTTTTAAAAGAAGAAACAGCTTGTTTTGCTTTCTTAGCTGGACACGAATCTTTTGCAGCTGCTGAAGGCGCAATTGGTCTTGCAAAATCTGCTAACAGAGTTAGAAAAGAGCCTTTAAGAGTTATTCTTAATGGTCTTGGAAAAGATGCAGCTATGATAATTTCAAGAATCAACGGTTTTACATATGTACAAACTAAGTTTGATTATTATACTGGTGAGGTTTCAATAGTTAACGAAACTGTTTATTCAAAGGGAGATAGAGGAAAAGTTAGATGTTATGGTTGTGACGACGTTAGAGAAGGCGTAGCTATAATGCATTCAGAGGGCGTAGATGTTTCTATAACTGGAAACTCAACTAACCCAACAAGATTCCAACACCCAGTTGCAGGAACATATAAAAAAGAATGTATTGAGCAAGGTAAGAAATACTTCTCAGTAGCATCAGGTGGTGGTACTGGAAGAACTCTTCACCCAGACAATATGGGAGCAGGTCCTGCTTCATACGGTATGACTGATACAATGGGAAGAATGCATTCAGATGCACAATTCGCAGGTTCTTCATCAGTTCCAGCTCACGTAGAAATGATGGGACTTATCGGAATGGGTAACAATCCTATGGTTGGAGCTACAGTTGCAGTTGCAGTTGCGGTTCAAGAGGCTATGAATAAATAAGCTTTACTTCAATGATTTATAAACTTATATGTGGCTGGTTTCCTAATACACATATATTATAATTAGTAAAAAAATAGAACCGTAGGCTAAATGCTTCAGATGAAGTAGTAGCTTACGGTTTTTTATTGATTTTCAAATAGGAAAAGAATGATATTTATTAAAAAGAACTTAAAAATGAAAATCTTTATTTTACTTCTAGTGTTTCTATTTTGCAACACATTCCTTACTATAATATTTAGACTTTAAACTTCTGTACCATAATTGTTAACTGTTCGGCAAGTTCTGATTGGCTTTGAGCAGATTTTGATACTTCTTCTGCTGCTAAAGTGGTTTCATCAATACTGCTCTGTATTTCCTCTGTACTAGATGCTGATTCTTCGGAAATTGTAGATACGTTATGGATCGCAGTTGTAACTTGGCCAATTGACTCCGAAATGGATTTGGTAGAAGAGGCTATTTCTTCAGACATATTACTCATAAATTGAGCATCTTTTTCGTATTGTATTGCAGTTTCCACCAATAACTCATAGTCTGGTCCCACATTTTGTTCCATAAAGATTAAGATATCCTGTGCATTTTGTGATAGATTATTAAAAGCATGTTCTACTTGAGTTATAACATTTTGAATATTAGATACAGTTAAAGCAGATTCTTCAGCAAGTTTTCTTACTTCATCTGCAACTACGGCAAAACCTCTGCCGTGTTCGCCTGCTCTTGCAGCCTCTATCGCTGCATTTAATGCCAATAGATTAGTTTGAGAGGCAATGTTTGAAATTGATTCCGTCATAACTTTAACTTGTTCAACTACTTTTCCTTCTTCGATTGCTTTTACAATATTGCTATTTTTTTCAGTATAAATGTTTCTTGAAATTTCAATTGATTTTACACCTTTATCTTTAATTTCAATAGCACGTTTCTTAATCTCTTGTGTAGATACATTATTAGCAATTGCTTTAATAGACAGTTTATCTGTAGTTGAATTTATTTCTTCAAGCGTTGAACTGACCTCCTCAGTAGTTGCACTTAGTTCTTCTGAACCTTGAGATATTCCCTTGGTAGATTGATTTATATTTTCCATCATAGAGGAGATTTCTTCCATAGTAGCGGAGAGTTCTTCACTTGATGCACTTATATTTTCAGAAGTACCATCTATATTAGATATAAGGTTCTTAATATTTTTAATAGATTTATTTAATGCTTTAACAACGCTACCGATTTCGTCCTTGGTATCAATATCAATTGTTTGGGTTAAATCACCAGCCCCCATTGCTTCTGAAAAAACTAAAATTTTCTTTAATTGACTAGAAATCATGTTAGATATCATAAGTCCTAGGAAAATTGCAATAATTATTCCTAAAATAATTATAAAAATGACAGTAATTGAGGAAGCCTTAAATATTGAATTACTATTTATATAATTATCATTAGCCAGTTTTGAATTTAGCGCTATTTCTTTATCAAGGTTGGTAAACATTTCATCAGTAATTTTATTGACACCTGAGAAAATCGCTTCTGATCCTGCATAATCTCGATTGTCAAGAAGACTCATAAGTTGTTCAAGAGCAGTTCTATATTCGCCAAGAAATTTTTCAAATTGGGCAAATTCTGGTCTATCATCAGTGTTTGGAATTCTAGTTTTATACTCAGTAATTAATTTTTCGTTTTGATTTATTGATTGATTTATACTCTCTTTCGCACTTTTTAGTTTGTAATTATTTTGGGGATCTAAAATCTTCAATATATCTCCGTTTATTTGCATAAGACCTGATTTAATCATATTGATATCTCTTACACCCTTCAAATCATTTTGGTACATGGATGTAGTGTTTGAATTGATTTTCCTCATATTTAATATACCAATGAATCCCACTATACCAATAAGTATTGCCATTATAATAAAACTGGATATAAGTTTTTGTGATATCTTTAGATTTTTGAACCACTTCATCAAATTTCTCCCCCAATACATTTTATTTACAGACATAGATATAATATCTTAAGAAATATTATATCATGACAAAAAAGTTAATACTATACTAAAGAATTAATTTATTTTCTATTTGAAGAGGACGAGGATGTGGGAAGTTTTAAGAGTAATCTTAGAAGCTCGTGACCTCTGTCATGAGAGGCTCACGGTATGGACATAAAGGAAATCTTTAAACATTGTTAGTATTGGTATTAATATTGGAATATATATTATTGGTAGTAAACTGGTAAATATGTGTGCCTTTTTGTAAGGTGGAAATGAATTTATATGTAATTAGACAAAGAATTTGTAATAAAAAACATATACTGTATAATGAGATGGAGACATATTTGTAGAATAATACATGCGGATATTTTATAAAATAGTGATATTGTTTGTTTTGATTTGACTTATGGGAATTGCCTGGAGGGAGGATGGAGTTTGGAGAAACTGCAGACTTGTTATAACTGAAAATGATGTGCTGAAAGTGGAGGTAGTGGGGGATTTATGAAAAAAAGATTAATGAACATTATGGTTATGTGTTTTGCTGTTTTATTTGCATTTAGTTTTATTGGATGTAGCAATACAGCACAGAAAGTTCCACCGCACAAAACCTTTGATCAAACAATACAAGAAAATCCTGCTTCTAAAAATTGGGATACTGGTAGGGAATGGTATGAGAACTATACTAAAGAAAATATGTAAAAATACCTTGTAATGTTCTTTTCATGCGTCACAACAGTAGAATGTTGTGTAATAAGGGGGAGAAAATAATATGAAAAAATGTGAGAAATGTTCCAATCAATTTACTTGGAAAGAAATTATAAAATCAATATGGATTAGGAGTTATGGCTCTATTGTATGCGATAGCTGTAATACTGAGCATCAGGTTGCTCCTATAACAAGACTAATTATTGCACTTTCTATAGCATTACCACCATTAATTTTCAACAGTTTATTTATACTCAGATTATTGAAATTCAATTTATCGAACCCTTTTGAAGCCATAATATCAGGCATAGCAGTCTATCTAATCTGGATTATTCTTATGATGTGTATAACCCCATTTTATGCGAGATATAAGTTGAAAATAAATAATAAAAGTGATATGTAGTTGCTGTATATAATTCATAAATTTTGAAGATAAAGTTTAAATAATAATATAACTTAATTTTATAAGTAGGCGGTGTGAACTGTGAATTACAAATTTGTACCTATGAATAAAGAATATGCAAATGAGATTGCATATGATTGGAAGTATAATAGGATTTATTCGTTTTATGACATGACGGCTGATGAGAATGATTTAATGGAGTTTCTTAATGAGAATAGTTGGTTTTTATTCATTATTCTTTGAATGTGGAATTATGAATATAGGTTTGGGGCTCAAACCTGCGTTAACAGGAAGAAGAATTGGAGCTGAATTTGTGATTTCAGGTATTAACTTTGGAGTGGGAAAGTTTAATTATAACCAGAACTGTATTATGTTAGCGGTTGCTTCATTTAATAAACGAGCAATAAAAGTAAATGAGAAGTTAGGTTTTCAATATATAGAGAAATACATGCAAAAAACAAACGGTGGAGAATTTGAATTTATTAAAATTTAAAAAAGGTTATATATTCATGCATACTGTATTTATTGAAAGAACGATAGGATTGAATTTTAAAGGACTTCAGTAGGTATAACTTTGAATTTATCATTATGTTATATTACATTGGTAGAATACTACAAAGTATTTGGGTGTAATCTAAACTAACATTTTATTGGGTTAATAATCTTCTTGTTTCTCCTTAAAAACAAAGTTTTAAACCAAATTAATGATAATATAGTAAAAGATTTTATTAAGTATATTCTACGGAAATTATCAACATAGATTAGATCATTGAAAAGTTGCGTTACATAGGGATTATTTATAACAACACCATAAATCAAAATTTGAAAGGGGTTAATATGTCAAATAGAGAATTAGCTTTATACATAATGGAGCAATTAGAAGGATTACTATAAGGCATAAATTAGATGAATTCCTATTTAAAAGGGGAGGACATATAGGTTAGTCTATCAGACCAACTGAAAGAAAAAAGGGATATGGAACTTTGATGTTAAAGTTAGGCTTGGAGAAGTGCAATGAAGGTCATATATTGATAGTACCTAAAGAACATTATCATGATATTGATGATTTAGATGATGAAACTTTACTAAGAATTACAAAATTATCTATAAAGCTTACCAAGGTTATAAAAAAAGCATTTAATCCCGATGGATATACAATTATGCAAAATGGAGGTATATTCACTGATTTTGGCCATTATCATATGCATGTATTTCCAAGGTATATAGATGATGAATTTGGATGGACTTGCAAAGAATTTGATAATAAAAATAATTTGGATTTTGTAAAAGAAAAATTAAAAGTGATATTAGAAGAATTATAATCAATCTATAAATTCTAATAAATTAACGGTAGAACGATAAATAACAAAGTGGGTTAAGGGTTTGAAACAGTTATGGCGGGTGATAAACAATTTAATTTAAAAGGTGATAAGCTATGGGATTATTTTAAACAGTTAAATAAAAGACTTAATTTGTAAAATGTTTAAGGGGGGTATTATATGAATAAATTGATACTGAAAAATGGAATTTCAGTTGTAATTAGAGAAGCAAGGGCTTCTGATGCAAATATAATTTTAGAGTATGTTAAAACAATTAGTAGTGAATCAGATTTTTTAACATTTGGTCAAGAAGAATTTGTAATGAGTATTGAGCAGGAAGAAAAATATCTTGATGATATATCAAAGCAAAATAACGCTATATGTGTAGTTGCTGAAATTGACTGCAAAATAGTTGGGAATTTATCTTTTTCAGGAGGTAAAAGACCAAGAATATCACACACTGGAGAATTTGGTGTTAGTATTTTGAAAGAATATTGGGGAAATGGGATTGGAACAGAATTAATAAAATATTTAATTGAATGGAGTAAACAGTCGGGGCTGATAAGGAAAATAAACTTGATAGTTAGGGATGATAATTTTTCAGCAATTCATGTATATAAAAAATTAGGATTTACACAAGAAGGAATAATAAGTAGAAATTTACAGATTAACGGTAAATTCTATGATGCTTTATTTATGGGGTACACAATTGGCTAATATGATATACCCCTCATAGATTTTTCTCGTAATATACTGATGAGGGTATAAAGGAAATTGTTTCAAACTAACTAATTACTTATAAAGAATAGTTACTATTCCATTAACATTGCTAATGAGCATTTAAGGAAAGAATGATAGGATGGGATTTAAAAGGACTTCAGTAGGCGTGACTTTTAACATATTCTTATATTAATCTACAGTGGTAGAATATGCCGACGTAATGGTTATTTATATAATGGGAGGTTAAAAACAAATGACGGAAAAAGATATGTGGAATTTATATACACAAAACAACCACGTTAAAAATAAGACTTATGATTCTTGGTGTTTTGGTGGAGATACTTCAATAGTAAATGAACTTGCTAAACTTGTGGTGAATGGTATCAAGACAGCAACTGCGTCTGCATATAAATTATATGAACTTGAAAAAAGTCAGTTACCACCAATAGGCGGTTTGAATATTATTTTAGACTCTGATAATAATGCTGTCTGTATAACTGAAACGACCAAAGTTTATACTTGCTCATTTCTGGAAGTGTCAGAAAAACATGCTTTAAAGGAGGGTGAAGGAGATTTTTCCATAGCATATTGGAAAAAGGTACATAAAGATTTTTTTACAAAGGAACTTAAAGTATATGACCTCGCCTTTGATGAAAATATGATAATTGTTTGTGAAGAATTTAAAGTAGTATGGAAATAATACTTAACAATATTCTTATAATGTAAGGAGGGGAATTTATGTTTATAGAAACTAATCCAAGAGAGAAGATTTATAGAGATTTAATAGATTTAGCTTTTGAAGTTTGTAATGAATTTGTATTAGTGGTAAGAAGTGATATGGATATAAATACTAATGTTAATTATGTTTTAGAAAAATTAAAACCATCTCTAAAAGAAGTAAAAGAACAATTTGAATGGCCAGGTACAATATATGGTGGTGAGCAACCCGTGTTGGTATATTATTACAATACTGACAATCATGCTAAAAAAATATTAAAGCAAGTATCTAATTCACTACATGATTGGGTTCAACCAAACTTACCAGAGGACTTATCTTTTATAAAAAACCATAAGCCTTGGTTAGTTAACACTTCACATGAATATGAAAGTTACATTGAAACTAAAGATGAAGAAGAGATCAATAAAATCATAAAAATTAAAGGGTTAAAAGTAAGGTTATAGTATTTTCAGTTACTTCAGAACTTTCTATAATTCTTCATAAATTACAATTATATGATTGATGAAGAATAGTAAAAAATTGCGAAGTAATTAGGGGGTGTAAATTTGGCAAATATTATAAGTAGTATTTTTTCTTTAATAATGGTTGTTTTTTTCTTTATTGGATATATTAAATCTAAAAAAATGTCATTTCTGTTAGCGACAATTATTGGATGTATAGCTGTTTACTTTAAAACACCATTTGCGAGTGCACTTAGTAAGACTTTTGAAAATATAATAGTTGGAATAGTAGCTTTACTTGCAATCACTATATTTTATTTACTTGTAAAAGAAGATAAAAAAAAGGATGCGAAGAAGTAAAAACTCAATTTAGATTTCTTCTTGATAATTCGAATTCTTCATATATTGTCCAGCAATCTTAAAACTACGATAGATTAATAATTGTTAAAAAATGCGTACAAAGTCTAATTAAATAAGGGCGAATTTAGATGACAGAAATATTGAAATTTATTGGTGGCATTGGTGAACTTGTGGTGTTTATCATACCATTAACATTGATTATTATACCTTTACTATACAATTCAATAATGAATTAATATTAGTAGTATACATATATTCGTAACTTTCTTAAATCCTTTATCAATCACAATTATGCAATTAATTAAAAATAGTTGATAATATCGAAGTAAAGATTATTTATTAAAGCCTTGGAGGTAGTAAGCAGTGGAATATTTAATTAGAAAAGTAGATTATGAAGGATTAGATAAAGCATTTTCACTAATTTGGAATACATTTTTAGAATTTGTTGCACCAGATTATAGCAAAGAAGCAGTAGATACTTTTAGAGTTAATTTTATTGAATCTGAAGATTTTAAAAACTGCTTTAAAAATGGTAAGCAGATTATGTACGGAGCATATTCAAAAGAAAAACTTGTTGGAGTTTTATCTATAAGTGAAAATAATCATGTATCATGTGTTTTTGTAGATAAGGAATATCATAGAAATGGTATTGCAACAATGCTGTTTAATCAAATAATTTCAGAGTTGAAGGAAAAGCAAGTTGAAAAAATAAAATTAAACGCTTCTCCTTATGCTGTACATTTTTATCATGAGATAGGATTTAAAGATTTGGATAGGCAAAAAAATTATCATGGAATTTTATATACACCAATGGAAGTTATATTATAAAAAATAAGACCGACTGTGTAGTTGTATTAATTAGCTTTCTTCTTAAATGATTCATCAACCATCAATATACGTTATATAAACAACAATTAGATATCAAGAATATTGTTTAGAAAGGCAGTGAAAAAAATAGTGGATGCTCATGTTATAAAATCACAAATATTAAATAAGAACCCCAATTTTTCTGGGGTCATATTACTCTCCATTAATGGAGAAACCATTGTACAAGAAGTTATGGGAGAATCTAATATAAGTTTCCAGGGGATACTGCAATTGGTTACACAGACAATGGAAAAGGTGGTTTGAAAACCAATATTTATTCTGTGCCTATAATTGGTGGTGGAGATGGAGGGGCCTATACTACTGCAAGTGATATGTATTTATTCTGGAATTCTTTGTTAAATGGGAAACTTCTTTCAGTTCAAAGTGTACAAGCCATGCTTAGCCCGCAAGTAAATACTGGAGAAAATTGTGTTTCATATGGGTATGGCGTATGGTTAGACACATTGAATGATAGTGTTATGAAAATTCACATCATGGGTGGAGATCCTGGAGTATCATTCAGAAGTGCCTATTACCCGAACAGTAAAATTGTATGTACCGTTTTATGTAATCGTGATGAAGGTAGTCGTATGGCATTTAAAGTGGCTGAAGATATGATGTCTGCCATGTAAAAAAATGCTGTATGTGTAAAATATTACATCGTGATAAAAAGGTACTAAATATACTTATACTGGAGGATTTATTTTCATATAGCACGCATCAGTAAAATAGGGCATATTGAAACAGAAATAAATAGAAAATGGGGTGTGAAATCTATGGAAATAGAATTTTGTGATTTAGGAGAGGTTGATGAAGAAAATCTAAAGTTTGCAGTAATATCAACAATATATAAAGGAAAATGGGTTTATGTTAGACATAAGAAGAAAGATACTTGGGAAATTCCAGGTGGGCATAGGGAAATGGGTGAAAGTATTGATCATACTGCTAAGCGGGAATTGTTTGAAGAGACTGGTGCAAAGAAATTTATCATAAAACCAGTTTGCGATTATTCAATGAATGATTCTAATGGCAAACTATTCGGAAGATTGTTCTTTAGTGAGATAAATGAAATAGGTGAATTACCAAATTTAGAAATAGGCGAGGTTAAATTATTTGATGAATTACCAGAAAAGCTAACCTATCCACAAATCCAACCATTTCTACATAAGAAAACACTTAAATTAAGATGAAATAGAATCTTATAATGAACTGTGTGTTGATTCTTATGGTAGGTTGTAATTATAATATGGAATATATTTATAATTCCTTGGGGGTTTTAATGTGAAAATTATTATTAGAGAATGCACAATACAGGACTATATAGGAATTGTTTTACTGAATAAAAATGAAATGGGTTATGAGTATCCCGCTGAAGGTACAAAAAAGAAATTAGAACAATTAATAAATGATAGTAATCATAAAATATACGTAGCAATAGTTGCTGATAAAGTAGTTGGATATATTCACGCAAATAATCATGATTTGCTATATGCACCACCTATGAAAAACATTATGGGTATTGCTGTTTTATCTGATTTTAAAAAAAATGGTATTGGAAAAATGCTTTTATGTAAAATTGAAGAATGGGCACAGGACACAGGTGCTTATGGCATCCGATTGGTGTCAGGAGCAACAAGAGTTGGAGCTCACGCATTTTATATAAAGTGTGGCTATATTGGGAATAAAGAACAGAAGAATTTTAAGAAAGTTTTTCAAGTATAGAAAGATGCATAATCAATTAGGAATATAGTGTTGGCACAATAATAAAATATGACGATGATGTGAAATAGTGTTTTTTATTATGAAAACGGAGGGATTCACAATGAAAAAAGCTTTGATAAAATGGTTTGTAATATTAGTTTGCTGTTTTATAGTATCTACATTCTTACATGAAATTGCACATGGAATAAGTTCTTATACTGTTGGTGCTCATGTCAGTACAGGATTTAATAAAGTTGGACAAGTATATAAGTATCCTAAAGATATAGATTTTAGAAGAGGATTAGAGGATTATCAGAATCCTTGGGATATGGGACCTACCACTACATTAATTTTAGCAATTGGGTTTACTTTGGCTTTAAGTTTAATAAATACAAAAAATAAAGTAACTACTATGATTATTGGAGGATTTGCTTTATCTAATTCATAAATTTACGTTATGGGAAACTTCTTTCAGTTTTTATTGTAATATTGACAACAGGTCAAAAAAAAGGCAAAAATGCGTCCACTATCATTTATCTTTAAAGTAAGGAAAATATAATTTGAAATCGAACAGATGACCAAACAAATTGGTTAACCTTAATTGTATTGTATTCAAATAAATTCAAATAAAACGAATTACTAAGGGGGAAGAAACTATGATTATACGGTTAGCAAAATCAAATGACGAAGAAAAAATATCAGTATTAATAGCACAGTTCAGAGTAGATTTGAGACGGCTTAAAACAGTTAGATCTATTCCTAATATAGAGCAAGGAAAAGAAGAATTTAGAGAGTATATGGAAGGAAAGTATCCTGTATTTGTGGCTGAGGATAGTAACAAAGAGCTATTAGGATATTTAGTATGCCGAGTTGAAAGTGAAACGGTTTGGGCTGAATCTTTATTTGTTTCTCATAATACAAGAAGAAATGGAATAGGCTCAAAATTATATGAAAAGGCAGAGGATATTGCACAAAGATTGGGCGGAAGTACAGTGTTTAATTATGTACATCCTAATAATGATAAAATAATACCGTTCTTATCTAAAAGAGGATATAATGTTCTAAATCTTATTGAGATAAGGAAAGCCAGAGAAAACGAAGTATTAACTCAAAAGATCGGTGTTGGCAAGTATGAGTATGATTACTAATTATAAGTTCTGAATAATCTTAAAAAAGATCTAAAAATCTATGATAATAAAAGGATTGATAAAATATGATATTTAAAAGTATACGGGGAGAATTTAAATCATTTGAACAGCTATTAATGACATTGGATAACCTGCCAAGAAAGCAGTCAACTCTTTTGGTTGGAGTAGATGGCTGTGGTGGTTCAGGCAAAAGTACATTTACAAAACAATTAGCAGAATTGAGTTCAGATATAACTATTATACATATGGATGATTTTTATATATCATCAGCTAAAAGAATTAAGGGGACTGCTATAGAAAAACCGATTGGAGCTGATGTTGATTGGCGGAGATTTAAAGAACAAGTATTAGATCCATTGGCTAATAATGTGAATTCTAAATATCAAATATATGACTGGGCTTCAGATATGTTAGGTGACTGGAACGTAGTATGTATTGGCGGAATAGTAGTTGTTGAGGGAGTTTATTCTATAAGAAAAGAATTGGTTAATTTGTATGATTATAAAGTTTTTGTTGATTGTTCGAGGGGAATCCGTCTTGCCCGTGGAATTGAACGAGATGGAGAAACATCAAGAGACATGTGGGAGAAAAACTGGATGGTTCAAGAAGATAGATATATGAAGGAGCATAACCCATATGAACAAGTAGATTTAGTTATAGATGGTTGTGGAGATATCTAAAATGGTATCCAGTATTTTTAATTAACCTGAAATAATTGAACAATTAATTAATATGTAAGAGTTTAATGATGAAAATAAAATTTAAAATAACAGTTAGATAAGATCATAAGTATATTACAATAACATTAATTATTTTATTTGAGTGGTCAAAAAGCAGTGAAAGGGTGATTTTTAATGGGTATTAGGTTAGAAATTGAATTTTTGTTCATAATTATTCTACCTATGTGGATACTGGTTAGAGTAGTTTCAATTCTCAAAAATCGCAGTAAAGTTCAGTTTTCAATTAAAAGAGAAATTGTGTTAAATCTTTTTCTTGTCTATATTCTCAGTTTTATAGGAATAACTTTATTCCCACTAATGATAAACTGGGATGGAAGTAAGGGGATGGTTTCAGTAAACTTTGTACCAGTTTTTAACACAATAGATAGTGTTATTAATATTCCACAAGATTCACAAATGCATAATTTTATGATTAGATTTTGGATTAAGAATATTTTGGGTAATACGTTACTATTATTTCCATTTGGCTTACTACTACCAATATTATGGAGGAAGTTTTACAATGTTAGAAAGACACTTTTATATTCATTTTTATTTTCTTTAGGAATAGAGATTAATCAACTTTTATCTTACTATGTAGGAAATATAGGCAGGTCATTCGATATTGATGACATAATATTAAATACTTTTGGTGCTTGGATAGGATACATGTTTTATAAGAAGATTGTACTAAAATTGATTAACAAAGAATTTCTAAATGGCATTCACACGAATGTAGATTATAGTAAATAAATGTTTTGTGCCAAAGCTATATTTTATATGGAAATGGAGAGGGGATAGAATGTTCGAGTTCAAGGATTTTGATTTTGATTTTTTAACAGATGGTGAAATTGATTTAAAGATAGAAGAAAAGACACCTTCTAATGATGAAAAAGGCTATGTACCTGCATATAAATATAGGATTTATTTACACAATTTTAATGATAGTATAGGTGTTATTGATATTCGTGTCGGCTATAATCAGAATATATATTATGGTGGCCATATTGGTTATGAGATTAAAGAATCTTATAGAGGCAACAATTATGCTTCAAAGGCTTGTAAAATCATTAAACAGGTAGCAATTGTTCATGGAATGGATAGTTTAATAATAACTTGCAATCCAGATAACTTTCCATCTCGAAAAACTTGCGAGAAGGCGGGACTTAAACTTAAAGAAATAGTAGAGTTGCCACCACATAATGAAATGTATCTAAAGGGTGTAAAACAAAAGTGTGTATATGAGTGTAAATTAAAATAGTAATTGCTTCGTAATTTTCATAAATATTTCCTCAATCATTAAACTACGATTGAGGACAATAGTAGTTTATCTCGATGCATTATTTATATAATAAGGGGTTGAAATTATGGATATAGAACAAAACATGTACAGAAAAGCTGTTGAATTTATTGAGCATCGTTTTCCAATAAGATGGGGTGGTGTGGCAGTAATTCATACTGAAGATGATAAGTATTTAATAAGTGTGGCGTTAGAAACTGCTAATACCAGTGTGTCAGTATGTATAGAAACAGGGGCAATGTGCGAAGCACAGAAATATCAAGCAAACGTAACACATTGCCTATGCATTACAAGGGACGATGAAGTCTCTCCATTTAAGGTGCTTTCACCTTGTGGTGTATGTCAAGAGAGATTACGCTATTGGGGAAAGGATGTAAAAGTTGGCGTAACAAATAAAGACAACGTTCTTAAATTTGTAACTCTTAATGAATTACAGCCATACCATTGGACAGGAGCTTATCCGAATGAAGAGTTAGAGCATTATAAGAAAATAGACTTTAAAAACAACAAATAAGTATAATCTTTTATTTTTAGTTAAGTCGAAACATTCATATCATGCGTCATAACTAAAAAAGTTTTAGTGAAAAACCGATAGTTGCGATATGCCCAGATTGTGGTGAAATAAGTTTATATATTGAAAACATTGATAACGAAAAATAATGAACATAGGGGTTGGTTATCTTTAAAACGAATTAAAATTTAAAAATCAAATCCATTTTATAAAGCATTGTTGGAAATGAAAGTATCTGTATTAGATATGGGTATATTACTATAGTGTTGGAAATACAGCACTGGGAGGTTATAAAATGGAGTATATGGGAAATAAACAATACTGGGATGATAAATTTGCTAATAGAGATGATAAGCCATTAAGTCCTGAAAAGTCAGTGGTTGAAAATATAGGATACTTTAAAATGGGTTCCGTTCTTGATATTGCATGTGGGGATGGAAGGAATACACTGTTTTTAAGTGATAAGGGTTTTAAAGTAACAGGAGTTGATTTCAGTAGTAAGGCACTTGAACGTTTAAAAATGTTTACAAAACGAGATAATTATTTAGTAAATACAGAACAAATTGATTTAAGTATTGCAAATTCATTAAAGGATATAGGCATATTTGATAATATTTTAATTAATCATTATAGATTAAATAAGGAACAATTTGCAGATATAGAAAACCATATAACAGATGATGGTATTTTATTTATCTGTGGGTTTGGGGACAAGCATAATGTTGACTCTAAAATTAAAAAAAAGGACTTAATTCAAGCAACTGATTTTGAAAATATAAATAATTCATTTGAGTTAATTAAATACATTGAAAATCAAGATGATAGAGGAGTTTTTGTTACTTATATTTATTGTAAGAGGAAAATTCAAAGCTAAACAGTAAAATATTCTGCAACAAGGAGATGACCATATTTGGATATGAAACAGATAATGCCAATTATTATGTTCTCATTAATGGAGATATTAATTCTTGTGGATTATATAGTTATTTGAAGGTCTTAGGGGGATTTATTGTATGGAGAACAAGAAAATTTACTTTGCAACAAAGGCACTTATTATAAATAATAATAAATATTTAGCATTACATAAGACGGAAGAAACAGGTTACTTATGGGAATTGCCTGGTGGAAGGATGGAGTTTGGAGAAACAGCAGAAGAGACGCTATTTAGAGAAGTAAAGGAAGAAATTAATTTAGTTATAAATTCATATAAACTTTTAGATACTTGGAATTTTGTTTCTAAGGAATACCAAATAACGGGTGTTATATATTTATGCACAATAAAAGATGGTGATGTAATACTATCTGATGAACATGATAAATACCAATGGTTAGAGTTCAATGATGAGAGTATCAGTATTATGCATGATGTATTTAAGGAAAGAATGGTAAGATGGAATATAAATAATTTGAGTAGGTATGAATTCTAACATATTATTATATTAAGGCACAGTGATAATTTATTATGACCTAACTATATATATAGAAATTGAACAACGGTGGGACAATTAAATGTATTTAGAAATGAGTGATAAAGTTAATCTATATGTAAAACAGTCTGGAGAGGGTATACCTTGTATATTCATTCATGGTGGGCCAGGAGAAGGTAGTCTTGACTTTGAAGTATTAGGCGGTAATTCATTAGAAAGCTTTATGAATATAATATATTTTAATCAAAGGGGAAGTGCCAGGTCAGGAGGGACTATTGATGGTGATTATTCTATAGATAGAATAATAGATGATATTGAAGAAATAAGAAAAAAATTAGGAATAGCAAAGTGGATAGTAATGGCACATTCATTTGGAGGGATTATAGCTGTAAATTACGTTTATAAATATTCGAAGTTTGTTGATAAAATTATTCTGTTAAATTCTACTCTTAATTTTGAGTACTCACTTGAAAGTCAAATATACTACGGGTCTAAACTGTTAGGTGAAGAAAATGTACAATTAGATACATATAATTCTACTATAGAAAAATGGAAATATATTGTTAATATACTTATTGAAAAAGATATATTTTATAAACTCCAGTATAGAGATTATAATAACTTTTTAAGAGTAAATGATGTTAGTAACCAAATAGAAAACTTTAATGCAACTATGGCAAATCAGGCTTTTAGCAACCAAGATTATTTCACAAATTATTTTGATCTTACAAAAGAAATAATTGTTCCTGTACTTGTTATAACTGGAAATGAAGATTATGCTGTTGGTCCCAATCATTATAAAAACTTTAAATTTCCTAATAAAAATATTAGAATTATGCAAGGCAAACACATGTTATATTTAGAGAATAATGAGCAATTTAAGTCAGCCATAAAAGATTTTATTGAAGATTTATAGAAGTTGAAAACTGAAACTGATGTGCTGAAAGTGGAGCGAAGGGGAATAATATGGATAGCTATATTCGTTATGCAGATATTAATGACTCTAAAATATTAGGATATATTCACTCTCAATCATGGAAGACTGCATACAAATCAATTATTCCAGATTTAATACTTGATAATATGAGTGCTGAAAAAAGGGGGGAATATTTTAAAAAAGCATTACTTAATAAATCAGAAGAAAATGTGGTGATATTTAAGGGAGACAAGCCTGTTGGATTTATGACTTTAGGAAAATGTAGAGATGTAGAATTAGATGGCCATTGGGGTGAGATATGGGGAATATACTTATTACCGAATTACTGGAATCAAGGAATAGGTACTGAATTAATAAAATGGGGAATAAAAGAATTGAAAAATAGAGGATTTAACAAAATTTCTCTTTGGGTACTTGAAGAAAATGTGAATGCTCGAAGGTTCTATGAACAGATAGGATTTCAGCATGATGGAACAGTAAAGAAGTTGAATATTGGAAAAGAATTAAATGAGTATCGCTATATAAAAAATATATAATTAGATTTATATATTTTTTATATCAAGGAATTGCCAGTTGAAAAGTAAGAATATTCAAAACATGATAGCGAGTATTTAGTATACATTATTAGGCCTAAATGTGAAGGTTCTTATACTACACTATACACAGATATTGAAGGGAGATTATTTAATGGATAGCCGTGAAATTCAAACAACTAATAAAAATTTAATTACACCAAGACATAAATGTGAACATGATCCTTACGAATATAAAAAGTATGAAGTAACAGAGAGAAGTAAAGAAAATCAGTGCTATGTTGCTATATATGAAATTCCACCAAAGAAAGCTAATTATCCGTACCACTACCATCTTAAAAGTGAAGAAGTTTTTTATATTATTAGTGGTAAGGGCATTTTAGAAACACCTAACGGTGAAACAATAATTTCAGCAGGCGATATTATTGTTTGCCCTCCATCAGAAAAAGGAGCACATAGAATCATCAATTTGTCACAGAATGAAATGCTTACCTACGTAGGCTATGATACAGTTAATTCTCCTGATATAGTGTGTTATCCTAACTCAGATAAAGTCGGTATAATTGTAAATGGTAAATCAAGTACATTTTATAAAAAGAATACTAATGTAGATTATTATGAAGGCGAATAAATAATTATAGTTTCAAATCAGTATAGGAAGTAGCCATACAGTTTAAGATCTGAAATAAAGCACCCATAATCATAATTTAGATTTAATACGTACTTTTCTTAAACTTTGTCACAATTTGAATTAATGGTATTACAGAAAATTTATAGCGGGGGTGAAGACAAGATTGAACATACGGAGTGCTGAAGTAGATGAATGTGAGATTCTAACAAAAATTGCTATAGAATCAGAATCATATTGGAATTATGATTCTGAGCACATAGAAAAATTTAAATCCTTTTATAGAGTAACTGAAAAATTCATAAGTAATAATTTAACTTTTGTTATAGAAAAGGATGGAAATATAGTCGGATTTTATGGTTTTATAATTGAAAATAATGAACCTTCGTTAGAATATTTATATATTGACCCTCAATATATAAATAAAGGATATGGGAGATTATTATGGAAACATATGGTTGAAAACTGTAAAAAAAATAATATCAAAGAATTTTCGATTGTAACAAGCCCACAAGCAAAAGAATTTTATACGAAAATGGGGGCCATACAGGTTGGTGAAATTGAATCACTTGTCAAAAGAGGACGTAAAATTCCGCTATTAACTTACACACTGAAAAAATGATTTAATTTACAATATTCTTATCAAGTGTCACAACCGATGTTATTTATAGTAACTACATAGTTTTTATAAAAGACCTACTAAGTTAATTCCTTAGTTACCCACCAGAACAAGATAAACGTTGGGCGGTAGTGTCTCCACCAAGTTCGTCAGGAACTACAATATTACTTGCAAGAGCTTCCAAACCTGAACAATTATCGTTTATCGGAAATCAGGCAGGAGGACGAATTTTCCTATTTCTTGGAACAGATGATTTTTGGAGAGACTATAACGAAATGATTTCAGAAGGTATAGAATTTGTTAGAGAACCTAAAGAACAATCATATGGTACAGTTGCAGTATTCAAAGATTTATACGGAAACTTATGGGATTTGGTTCAGTTTAAAGAAAACCATCCAATTGCTCAAAGAGTAAAATAAGCATAATTTATAGTATTCATAGATAACGCTACAACAGTAAGAGAATGAGCATTAACCATTAACCAAAAGAAATTATTAAAGTAGTCTATTTTACATATTGGAGGTTGCAATAGCAAACTTCCTTTAAAATTGAAAATGAATTTTATAAAAGGGTGGAATGAAAATGGATTGTAAAAAAAGGGCAGGGGAAAAAGCAGTTGAGTTTATTAAAGATGGTATGATTATTGGTCTTGGAACTGGTTCAACGGTTTATCATACAATTGTAAAATTATCTGAAAAAGTAAAAGAGGGATTAAATATTAAAGCAGTTTCTACTTCAAGTTCAACTACTCAACTTGCTCAAC
Source organism: Clostridium sp. (assembly GCF_050717635.1). Taxonomy (GTDB): domain Bacteria; phylum Bacillota; class Clostridia; order Clostridiales; family Clostridiaceae; genus Clostridium_AD. Next base: position 140,349 of record NZ_JBOITO010000036.1, on the reverse strand, counting down.
AATTAGGAATAACTGTAATTCCTTTTGATAAGGTAGATTATATTGATTTGACAATAGACGGTGCAGATGAAGTTGATATTTTACTCAATGGAATAAAAGGAGGTGGAGGGGCATTATTATATGAAAAATTAGTTGCTACTTCATCAAGAAAAGTGATATGGGTGGTTAGTGAAAATAAAATGGTGCAATCGCTTGGAAAGTTTCCTCTCCCTATTGAGGTTGTGCCATTTGCATATCATCAAATTTTGAATAGGTTAAAAGAACTAAAGTTAAACCCAGTTATTAGAAGATATAACGATGATTATTATATTACTGATGGACAGCATTATATAATTGACTTATTCATTCAAAAGATAGAAAATCCATATGCATTAGAAAAAATGATAAAGTTAATTCCTGGGGTCGTTGATACAGGGTTATTTCTTAATATTGCTAACACAATCATAATTGGAAGAGAAAATACGGTTGAAATTATAAGTAAATAATACGCATTTCCAAGTAAGTGTTGAAAGGTGGAAAATAAAATGAATTTAAAAAACATACATACAGAAAGATTATTAATAGTACCTGTAATACTTGAAATAACTCAATCTCTATTAGAGGGAAGCAGTAAAGAAATTGAGAAGCTCGGAATAAAAACAGATAAAAACTGGCCTACAAAAGACACTTTGGATATTTTGCCTATTATAAATGACTCATTAGAAAAGGATAAGAAACCAAGTGGATTTGAATTTTGGATGATTGTAAAAAAAGACAATATGCGAGTAGTTGGTGATATAGGGTTTCATGGAAAACCTAATGCAGAAGGCGAAGTTGAAGTTGGCTTTGGGTTAGTAGAACGGGAAAGGGGAAAGGGATTTGCCTTTGAGGCATTAAAAGCTATTGTGAATTGGTTAAGTTTTCAACATAGTGTTAAATATATACGTGCAGATTGTTTGATTAGCAATAAATCTTCTGCACGAACATTAGAAAAAGTTGGTATGAGAGAAATTAGTCGGGACCACGATTTGATTTACTGGGAACTTATTAATTCAATAATTCAATAATTTAAATGGGGGGACAAAATGAATAATATAACAAAATTAAAATCGGGTGATTCCATTGGTATTTTTTCACCATCATCGCCTATAACATATTCATGCCCAAATAGGTTTGATAAAGCTAAGAAATATTTACAGAGTAAGGGCTTTAAAATAATAGAGGGAAGCCTAACTGGAAAATATGACTTCTACAGGTCTGGAAGTATTATGCAAAGAGCAGAGGAATTAAATAATTTAATTAGAAACCCAGAAGTAAAATGTATTATGGCTACAATAGGGGGCATGAACTCAAATTCAATTCTTCCTTATATAGATTATGATGAATTTAAAAGACACCCTAAAATAATAATAGGATATTCAGATGTTACAGCAATTCTACTTGCCATATATGCACAAACAGGATTAACTACATACTATGGACCTGCATTAGTGGCTTCATTTGGAGAACTACCACCATATGTTGATTCTACTTATAAATATTTTAAAGAAATCACTATGGATAAAATGAAAACTACTTATGTCTTTGAAACTCCTGAATACTGGACAGATGAACACCTTAACTTTGAAACACAAGATAGGAGCAAAGAAAGAAGAAGAAATCAATGGATTACAGTCTACGGGGGAAACGTTAGAGGCAGAGTAATAGGTGGAAATCTGAATACAATGCAGGGTATATGGGGTAGTAAATACATGCCTGAAATAAACGATGGAGATATACTTTTTATAGAAGATTCTTTAAAAGATTCTGCAACGATCGAAAGAAGTTTTTCATTTCTAAAAGTAAACGGCGTATTTGATAGAATTTCTGGGATTATACTTGGAAAGCATGAATTATTTGATGACATGAAGACGGGCAGAAAACCATATGAAATATTATTAGAAGTAATGGGAGATAAAAAGTTACCATTCATTGCAGATTTTGATTGCTGTCATACACATCCAATGATGACTCTACCTATTGGATGTCAGATTGAACTTGACGCTACAAATAAGAAGGTAACCATTATTGGTAATTAGGTAAAGAAAGATTTTATATAAAATGTTAGTTTTTACGTTGCAACACTATTGAAGATGGTATCAATGGTTATAGTCATATACGGTACTTTATTGTAATATTATTTAATACAATTTATGTAAGGAGGTGACCTTATGAAAAGAATAAAGCGAATTAATTACTCGGTGCAGATAATATAATCTGATAGCAGATTGTGCCGAGATAACTAAATTTGGTATCAGTTAACTGCACTGCTTTTCATCAAAATCAATTATGAAAAGGAGTTTATGGTATGGAATATATAAAGTTAAAAGAATACTGGTTGTCGGAAGAAAAAAAGACGTTTCAAGGGTGGGATTTTTCATATATCAGTGATAGAAAATCAGAAGAATCATTGCCTTGGAATTATGACAAGATAGTTCAACAATATTTAAATACCAATTCAATTTTATTGGATATGGGAACTGGGGGTGGTGAACATCTGTTGACTATAAAGCACCCTTATAATAATACGTTTGCGACAGAGGCATATCCTCCTAACTTTGAACTGTGCAAAAGCACACTAATGCCACTTGGAGTCGATGTTAGACAGGTTTTCAATGATAATTACATGCCATTTGAAGACAATATGTTTGACATCATAATAAATAGACAAGCGTCTTTTGACATCAACGAAGTATACCGATTGTTAAAGCCGAAGGGGTTGTTTATTACACAGCAAGTTGGCGGATTAAACAACAAGGAATTACGAAGCCTTTTAACAGGTGATTTAAAAGAAATTACTTATAATGAGCATACATTAAAAAATAATCTAATTTTAATTCAAAATAAAAGTATGAGTATTTTAGAGTCGGATGAATGTTTTCCTAAACAATATTTTTTTGATGTAGGGGCTTTGGTTTATTATGCAAAGATTATTGAATGGGAATTTCCAAGCTTCACTGTTGATAATTGTTTTAATCAATTATGTCAATTGCAATCAATAGTTGATCAACAAGGGTTTGTTGAAAGTAAACAGCATAGATTTGTTATTGTTGCTCAAAAGATTAACCAGTAAATCAAATATAATATTAGTTAGAGTAAATCACACTGATTTATATGAAACGTCACAAGATAAAGTTTGTGGCGTTTTTGTTTGTAGTAGAATAGGGAGATTAAATAGTAGAGCTTAGGAATGATCTATCTTTATTTTAGTGCAATGTTATGGTAATATAATATTAAATTGGTATAATATTCTGTAATGGTTCTGATTTAAAGTATAATCGTATTAGCCATAGAAGTGTAGATATGAAGCACAGTCATTTAATGATTAAATGAAAAGATAAAATAAAGGAGAGTCGAACAATATAAAAAGAACAAATAAAACATAATATTAGTTCACATCCTTCATAAGTGCTTTATTAATCTTAAATATAGGATACTTGAACAATAGTTAGATTATGAGAAATATTAGGAGGGCTTCACTATGACTGATTTAGAAAAGAATAACGATAGAGACGGCAGTGATGAAAATAAAAAAGTAGCTAAAAACAAGCTATCTGCAAAGGGGACTTACCTCGCTATTGGTATTGCTGTAGGTGTTGCTATTGGTGCATCAATGGATAATATATCTATTGGTATTGCTTTAGGTGTTGCCATTGGAGCATCAATGGATGCTATAGCAGACAAAAATAAGAAGAAACAATAAAGTTAATAAGTATAATTTACTCACATGTTATTTTGCAGTCGTAATAATATTGTGTCACAATCGTAAATATTTAAATGGAATGATAAAATGTGTATAAAAAAATGGGGATATTATAATTGGAGGGATACACATATGAGTATAATCTTTGAATTAGGAGAAGCAAATGATATTGATGAATTAGAACAGCTTTATAACGATTTAAATGACCATTTGGAAAAAGAAATAAACTACCCTGGATGGAAAAAGAGTATATATCCTGTTCGGCAAAATGCAATTGATGGAGTTAAACATGGTAATCTCTATGTAGCAAAACATAATAGAAAAATCGTTGGTTCTGTTATTTTAAGCCATGAACCAGAACCTGCGTATTATAAAGCTAAATGGGGATTTGAGTCTGACTATTCAGATACTTTTGTTGTATATACATTTGTAGTTCATCCAAAATTTTTGAAATGTGGTGTAGGCAAAGCATTAATGGATTTTTCTATTGAACACAGTATAAAGTCACAAGCTAAATCAATTAGGTTAGATGTTTACGAAGGTAATATACCTGCCATTAGGTTGTATGAAAAATGTGGGTTTAGATATGTTGATACAGTTGACTTGGGACTCGGAAACTACGGGTTGGACTGGTTTAGACTATATGAAAAATTACTATGAGATAATCTTCCAAAGTAAATATTAATTATAATTGATGGGGTGAAACGTTTATGAACAGAATTGAAATTTTAAGAAAATATATTGATGAAATACTTTTGAATATGACAGATGTTGAAGCGAGAAGATGTGCTTATTCACATTTATATGGTGTTGCTCAATCTTGTGCATTAATTGCACTAAAGCGTGGTGAAAACGCTGAACTTGCAACAATGGCAGGTATGCTTCATGACATATATTCATATGCTAAAATGGACACAAAAGACCATGCACATGAAGGTGCTATCTTGGCAAGAGAAATATTGAAATCATTGCGTATAACAAATGATTATGAGACTAAAATGATTAGCGATGCTATTTATACCCACAGTGAAAAAGAAGTCGTACATTCTGATTTTAATGAAGTTTTAATAGATGCAGATGTATTTCAGCACTGCCTGTATAATCCTATGTTTGAAATCATGGCACATGAAAAAAATAGGTACGAAAAACTTAAACTTGAATTTGGAATCTGTTTGGAACATTAGATTTAGCGTAATGAGTTCATAATTTTTTAATAGAGATGATTGAATTTTATTACTAAACATTAGAGGAGAGAGGAAGTGTGGAATTATGGAACTATTTTCTATACCTGGCGTAGGTGGAATAATCGAGAAAAACATAGATAAAATAGGCTATATATTAGTTCAAGATAGGTATAAGGATGATGCTAAAACAGAGGCAGGATTGATTGAAATCCCTACAGGTAAGATAAGAGAGTTTGAAAATGTTTTTGATTGTTTGAGAAGAGAAATTAGGGAAGAAACAGGATTGGAAGTTACATACATCGAAGGTGAAAACCAAACAATAATTTTTCAAGAAAATGATTATAAAGTTATAAGTTATACACCATTTTCATGTAGTCAGAATATTCAAGGGACATACCCCGTAATGGTACAAACATTTATCTGTAAGGCCAAAGGAGAATTATTAAAAAAGACAAATGAAACAAAAAATATTAGATGGATGTCAATAAAAGAGTTGCAAGATTTATTGGAAAGCAATGAAAAATCTTTTTATCCTATGCACGTTGCAACATTAAAGAAATACGTAAAACAAAGGATTAAAAACCTTGATAATTTATAACATTCTTAAAGTGTTCATCAACCGAATACCTACGATATAAGACAACTGTTAAATTATTATAAAGCAAACATTATTTATATACGATGGGGGAGAAGAGCAATATGCGAATAGAAACAAACCATATAACAATTAGAGATTTTGAGCGAAAAGACGCAGAAAGCCTTTATCAGATTATTAGAGAGGAAAACATTTTTCGATTTATGCCTGATTGGGCAGAAAACAATGATTCACCAAAAGCCTTTTGGGGGTATATTGATTGGCACCAAACTCAAAAAGATTCAACAGATGTTTATGAGAATAAAAGATATGCAATTGCATTACCTGATACAGATGAAATTATTGGGATGGTAGGTATGGGTCTTGAAGATACAGTAAATGAAGTTGAAATAGCCTATTTTATGTCGGAAAAATATCAGAGAAATGGGTACGCAAAAGAAGCTGTAAATGCTTTAGTGGGTTGGTGTTTCGATGTATCAGATATAAAGTATCTTATATTGACGATTGATTGTGCAAACATTCCTTCTTGTCACCTTGCAGAGAAATGCGGTTTTGAATTATTTGAAAAACGAATACCAATTAAACACAAACAACCCAACATGGAAAGTGATAGCTATTTCTATTACAGAAGATACAGAAGTTTAGCGTAACTATTAGTATATCTAATACACAATATTCTTATGAATTGAAGAGGAAAATATTATATTAGTTAAATAATGGAGGATAAATATGGAGTTTAGAATAAGTTCATTATACATATGTGTTAGAGATATGGAACGTGCAATTAAATTTTATGAAAGTTTATTAAATAAGACAGTTACAGAACATGATGATGTATATAGCGTGTTTGACATTAAAGGTTTCCGATTTGGACTTTTTGCTAATGAAAAAGTAAATGAAATGCACATTTATGGAGATAACTGTTTGCCAAGTTTTGAAGTAGATAATATTAAATTGGTTCAAGAAAGGTTATTATTGTTAAATTGCCCTATTGTATTTCCACTAACAAATATAAAAAATAAATGGGTATTAGAATTTGCTGATAGTGAAGGAAATCATATTGAACTAACCTCACCTATCAAATAGTAAATAAGAGCATTTTTAGTTATGACGTAAGCTTCTTATATTGTTACGTTATTGTAAAACTATGATTGATGAAGAATAGTGTAAACTACTTTGCTAACGATTATTTATGTATGTTTACCGACAAATAATAATTTTAAAAGGAGAATGATATTGTATGAAGTTAGATGGCTTTGGAATTTTCGTAAAAGATATGGCAACTATGGTTCGATTTTATAGGGATGTATTAGAATTTGGAATAAAAGAAGATGAAAACACATCAAATGTATATTTAGAAAAGGATGGGACTTTGTTTTTGCTGTATAGGAGGACTGATTTTGAAAAGATGACAAATAGATCATTTGGATATGCAGATACAATAAACGGACATTATGAAATCGCATTAAGCGTTGAAAACTATAAGGCAGTTGACTTGAAATTCAAAGAAGTTATTTCTAAAGGAGCAGTATCTGTTTTAGAGCCAACAACCGAACCTTGGGGACAACGTACTTGCTATATAGCAGACCCAGAAGGTAATTTAATTGAAATTGGATCATTTAATAAATAATTTATATGTGAAGAGTAAAATTCCAATTTAAGGTTGAGTTATTTCACATTATAAGCAATAAGGGAGGAATGTTATGAGATTATTAAGACCATCTATTGAATATAAACACCAGGTTTTAGAATACAAAAACGATTTTATGGTAAATGGTGATAATTTGGCGGGTACATCATATTTGGATAAATATGATATTTATGAAGAATGGATGAAATTTGTATCGGACAATGAACAAGAGAGTACCAAACATACTGAAGTAACTGCAAGTGTATTCTTAGCAATTAGGGAGGAAGATAATAAATTAATTGGTATGATAAATATAAGGCATACATTAAATGATTATTTATATAATTATGGGGGACATATTGGATATAGTGTAAGAAAAATTGAACGTAAAAAGGGTTATGCTAAAGAAATGCTGAAAATTGCATTGGAGGAATGTAGAAAATTAGGTATGAAAAAAGTTTTACTTACATGTGATGCTGATAATATTGCGTCGGAAAAGACTATTAAATCTTGTATTGGAATATTGGAAAATCAAGTTTCAGATAATGGAGTATTAACACAGCGGTATTGGATTGAATTATGATCATGATTTGATTCAAAATCATCATAAATAGTGCATTAATCGTACTTATGTAATAGGTGAACAATCGTTAAATATTGAGAAGTAATATAACTATAAACTGAGGGGGATTAAGATGAATTATAATATCAAGAAAAGAACCATAATGATATTTCCACAGTTTGGAAATGTTAATATTATAAATGAAATAAGAGAGAAATATGACCCAATTGCAAATCACGTTAGACCACACATTACTTTAGTGTTTACTTTTGACAGTAGTCTTACATCAATTGAAATTAAGGAACATTTGAAGAAAGCACTTGATGGAACAAGACAGTTTAGATTGACTTTACAGGAAATAGTAAAAATTGATAACCCTTTAGGTATGTATCTATTTTTAGACATAAAGCAAGGTAATGAACAAATAAAGGAACTGAGTAGAAAATTATATAAAGGAATCTTACAAAACTATAAACCTGATTGGTTAAGCGATAAAACATTTATGCCTCATATGACAATAGGTAGTTTTACTTCAAAAGAAGATTTAAATATAGCATTTAAGGATACTGAACTTATTAAAGAAGAATTTACCACAATTGTAGATAAAATTTCTGTAGAAATTATTGATGAAAATGAAGATTCTATTATTGAGGTTGAAGTAGATTTAAGTAATAAGTAAATTAATGTTGTACTAAAGTATGATTTAGGAGTGGCTTTTATTTATTTTATAAAAACCAATGTACAGTTAATTTATTAATTCGTTTTTTTTGTAAATAGTGCATCGAGTGTACTTCTGATATAGATGAAGAATAGTAGAATAATGAGAGGTAGTATAATTTTATATTATGAAAGGAGGAGTTAACTTGTATGTTAAAACAATGTCCGAGAATGAAAAAATAGCAGATGCAATAATTAAACTTCATAAAGAAATTATCAGTGCAGAAAAAGTGTATATGTGTACAATATGTGACGGTAAAAGGAATCACTTACATTTTCAACTTTTACCACGATTAAAAGGAGAGCCGAGAGGCTATGGAAATTTTGTCAGAGAAGAAGGAATTATTATGGATTATCATGAAACAGTAGAACTTTATAAGCATAAAATGAAAAAAATTATACTATAGGTCAGGAAGCACAAGAATGCCATTTGTAAGATGCAACCTGCTACAATCCATATTTTATACTAGTTTAAAGACGAACTAACGGTTATTCATTAATTAGGGGGAATAATTATGAGAAAATGTTTGAGATGCAACTGTGAAATGGTTGAAGGGCTTAATATGTTGAGTAGTATGGGAAGTGAATTGCAACTCGCAAACAGATTCCCAAAGGGGCTGATGAAGAGGATAAAAGCGAAGGCTTCTGTTTGCCCAAAGTGTGGGTATATTGAACTTTATACGGAAGATTTAGAAAATGTAAGAAACTTAACAAAATAAGCATATATGAAGTTTAAAATTAGGTTGCTTCAGATTGTTGTTAAATTCTTCATATATCGTAAGTGGATGATACTTATCAGATAAAAGGGGGAGGATATTTTGAAAAAAAGGTGTATTTTTATTGTTATTATTTCCTGCATAATATTGTTATATACTGGATGTGCTAAACCAGATAGTACGCAAACAATAAAGCCATTTAAAGATATTCCAATAGATTTAACTAAAAGAATCGAATTCTCAAACCTAACAATTACGAGTAGCGAAAAAGAGTTGGGCAGGAGTAAAATGGTTACTGACTCACGAGATATACAAAACATAGCTAAGTACCTAAAAACGATAAGTTGTATAGAAAGCAATCAAAAGGAAAAAGAATCCGACTTTACAATATCCTTAATTGATAATACTGAAATGGCAAAGAATTATATATATCAAATAGATGTATCAGAAAAACAAATTTATGTATTCAATTATAAAGACAATGAAACAACTAAATTTGCATATAAATACACAGACACAAAAGTTATCGAGGAATTAAGAAATCTATATAATAACATGAATTATAAAGAAGAATTTCTCATGAAGAAGTAAGTTCAGTTTAGAAAATACAAATTAATATTTAAAGGAGGAGAATAATCCAATGAGTAATCCAAACGGTTTATTTGGGGCTATCGGCTTCATTTCTATTATTGAGTCTATACTTAGAATGATGACTTATATTGCAGTTATTAGTGTATCATTCAAGGGGATTCAAGCACTCAACATATATATTAATAAGAATTCAAGATAATCTTAGCGATACACAATATTCGCAAATAGTTCATCAATCGTACTTGTGCGATAGGTGAAGAAGTCTAATCTCTGACGTATTTATAGCTAACCTTGAATATAATAGTGGGGGCGATTTCAGTGGGGGAAAGATTAATTATAATAGTTACAGGTACATCTGCTACAGGCAAAACAATATTAAGTAAGAAATTAGCAAATAAATTTAACCTACCTTTAATAAATAAAGATGAAATTAAAGAATTACTTTTTGATTGTTTAGATACTAAAGATGAAGAATGGGGAGTGCAATTAGGAATAACAAGTTTTAAACTTTCATATCTATTTGTTGAAAAGTTATGTCAAACTGGCAAGGATTTCATTGTTGAAGGTAATTTTGAAGATAAATTTGCAACAAAAGTTTTCTCTGACTTAAAAATGAAATATAACTATAAAATATTACAATTATATTGTCATGCACCAGAAGAAATATTATATAAAAGATATATTGAACGTGATAATTCAGGGAAAAGACATCCAGGGCATATTATTCAGATAGGTGGACTTGATGAATTTAAGAAAAGAGTTACAAATAAGAACTTTAAATTAAAAATAGATAATTGTATAAATATAGATGTAGATACAACAGAATTTGAAGATATTAGACTGCAAGAAATTTATGATGAAATAATAGAAAATATTAATTTGTAAAAATAAAGCAGTCATAATATTCGTAAATAGTGAATCAATCGTATTTCTGCTATAGGTGAAGAATCGTAATCTAAGGCGAAGAGATATACTTATTATACCATTTTTAGGAGGTGTGAAAGATAAAAAGACAATATAAACTAATTCTGATTACAGTATTATTGGCAGTTATGGTTAGCGGTTGTGGTGTAAAAGGGGGATTAGGAACTGGAATGTTTGAAATGAATTCAGATAAAATCACTATCTCCACGAATGATGGAGCAGAAATTGATATTACAGATGAGAATGTGATGAAGAAAATTAGGGACATGTGTAAAAATTATAATTGGACAGAAGTTCCTAAAGAAGAACAGTTAGATGGCTCATGTGAACTATGGATTGATTTTAATAACGATTGGGCTATTATTGGTATGTATAAAGATAAAGATTATGGTAATTTAGAAAAAATAAAAGAAAAAATAGGAACTCCAATGTACTTACCAAAAGGATTGAATAAATATGTTCAAAAGCTGATACAAGAAATGGGAACTGATAATAAATTATAAATATTAGTACATGAACATTTAGGGGGAATAAATTTGGTAAAAACAGACATGATCAAAGAATTAAAAAAAATTAAAAAACTTAAATTAGTGGCCATCCTATTATAGCGTTTATAACACCAATAAATGATGATGAATTACATAATAGGATAGATAGTAATTTACTTAAAACTGAAAATGCTCGTTGTTATGAATTAGTTATACCTCCATATAGTGAAGCAACAGGGACATCTCAACAAAGTTATATAGTTAGAAAAAAAGGAATTTTCTATTTTGCAAAATACTATGGCGAGGCATAAATTTCTTATTAATTTTTAATGTTCTTTTATCTCAAAGTAACCACTTTCCTTTACGATAAAAATAAGAGGGGCTGATTAATATGAAAAAATTAATAGTTGCTATTACATTAGTATTATTAATGAGCATTTTGATGATTGGGTGTGCTACCACTAAACCTACACAAGAACCTTCAAAATTAACAATAACTGTTGGAGAAAAGCAATTAGACTATATTGTTGCAAAAAATAAATGGAAAGGTGCTATGTATGATAGGGAAGATACATTTCAAACAATTTTAAAGAAAGGTTCGAAAAGTGAGATTCCATATATTGAAATTGGCAACACTGCTACAATTAGTTTCATGAACAATCCTCCAAGCAAATTTACTATAAAGGATATTTTAATTGATGAAAACGGAAACCAGATATACTCCGATAAATTAATAATTAACATTCCAGTTGAACTAAAAGATGGTAAATGTTCTTTTGAAATAAAGAAACACCTGGCATCTGGTTTAAGTTCATATTATGTAGAAGGTAAAACTGACATTAGAGGTTTTAGAATGATTGCTACTTGGGGAGAAAATGAATGTGAATATGCGTTTATCATTAGAACAGACTAATTTTTAGTTATACCAAAAATAAATAAAATAGAAATAAATTAACCATACTGGGGGGAATGATGATGATGAAACATAAAGGTTGCGTGTTTTGTAAAATAGTAAACAAAGAAGAACCTTCAAATATTATTTATGAAGATGAACTTGTGTGTTGTTTTTTAGATATAGACCCTATAAACGAAGGACATGTATTGATAGTGCCTAAAGAACATTATCATGATATTGATGATTTAGATGATGAAACTTTATTAAGAATTACCAAATTATCTATAAAACTTACTAAGGTTATAAAAAAAGCATTTAATCCTGGTGGATATACAATTATGCAAAATGGAGGGCTATTTACTGATTTTGGTCATTATCATATGCATATATTTCCAAGGTATACAGATGATGAATTTGGATGGACTTGCAAAAGTATTGATAATAAAAAGAGTTTAGATGTTGTAAAAGAAAAATTAAAAGTAATATTACAAGAACTATAATATTGTTAGCAAAAGAAAATTTATTAATATTTTAATTATAAAATTACTATACAATATTCGTATATTGTTCAACTATCGCAAAACTACGATTAATGAGCAATTGTAAAATAAAGCTTAGTATCAATATTACTAATAGATTTAAAATTAATAAAAAATGGGGGTTACAATATGAAGAATTATTCTAAAGTTTCTAAGTTTGGAATAATTGTATCAGTAATTGCTATGCTGATTTCCGTTATTAATATTTTATTTCATGGCATGAATAGTTCAACCATCGTTAATTTTTGTTGTATGATTGTTATTTTTTGCTCAAATATAGTAATTGCAGAAGCATCTAAAAAGAAAGCAGAAAAAAAGGATAAAAATTAGCTTAATTGACAATTACGTTTGGTTCGTAACATTCTAATAGGGCGTAGTAACCATTATTTGTATTATCAGGCAGGAATTTATTATGATACTAATACCAATGCCAATTATTAGAAAGATTATCATTATAAAAAGATTTTTGAAGGCAGGAGCAGTTGACGAAAATCATGCTGTGAAACCTTCAAGCATTTGAGTTAATCAAAGATTTATTTTTTCACGACTTGTGAGTAAGGGTAAAATCGTTGATACTGGAAATGGAAAATATTTTGTTGATATAACAAAGATATAATCTGCCAATTATGCATTATATGTTTTCACAGTTATTTGACAATTTTCATAAAAGACCTATTAAGTTAATTCCTTAGTTAGTGGGTATTTGTATTTTTAGATGAAGTAAAGGTGAAAAATAATTTTGTGGAAATCTAATGGAAAGGAGTAAGAAAGTGGGTAACAAAAAATGTGCTTATTGTAATAAACTAATAATTAATGATAAAACTTATTGTGATGATAAATGCGAAAATTACTTTAACAAATTTCAGAGCTCCTTTAAAAAGCACAAGGTCTTATTTACTACATTAATAGCCATAAATGTAATAGTTGCGTTAGTTGGCTCAATAATTACTATTACAAACTTACAGTTAGGTATATCAATAGCATGTATAGGAATTATGATATTAAGTGGAACTATTATTGTGTTGCCGTTTGCGACTTCTGAAACATTTATTAAATTAGGGATTAAGAAAACAATCTTAATTATTAGACTTTTAGGATTGTCATTATTGATAGGAAGTTTTATTTGTTATTGTAATCCTCAAATATTACTTTAAATAAGTTTGCTTGCATGTTTAACATATTGTTCGCTATCACAATGCTATGATTGATGAATCATTGCATTATATGACGCACTAAATTTGAGGAGGATAGTTTATGGAGGAATTGGTATATTATTTAGCGAAGATTGGATTCATTTTGTTAGGCATCATCTCTATATTGGTTGGTAAACATTTATCTCTAAAAATTATAATGCCTAAAATAAAAAAATATAAAGTAATTGATGAAATAAATTATATTAAGTACTCCAGAATGATATTTTATGGAATTGGAATTTATTACATAGTATTAGGTACTGTATTGCTATTCATAAATGGTTGGCTCACCGTTATTAGTACTTTTGGAATAATGCTACTACCATTAATAATTGGAGTTATTTCACGAAACAGGAGAAAATACATTAAACGAATAAATGATTAAGAAATATAATATATCCATAAATTTGTTCTATGATCAATTGTGAGTTTACGTTTTTTCCTAAAGTAGTGAATTAATTATATATACGATTTATAAACAATTATATTTTAAGCGTCATAGAAATTGATGCGTAATTAGGTTTAAGTAATACTTATTCATTTTTATCTATAATATACTTCATTGAAAAGGGGATGAACAGCTATGATTCAAGGTAAAAAAATTAATTTAAGATTAGTAAAACAAGAGGATATTGCTGAAATAAATATATTGGCGAATAATTTAACAGAGAGAGGAGAATATCTGGGTATAGAATTAAGTGCAGAAATTGTATATAAAAAGTATTATAATGATAATGGATTTTGGCAAGAAGATTATGGGAAAATGTTAATTACAGATAATGCAAATGACATATTAGGACATATAGTGTTTTTTAAGGGTGTAAAAGGGTTCGAAGGTTATGAGATTGGATGTCAAATACATAAACAAAAGAATAGAGGTAAAGGGTATGCAACAGAAGCTTTGAGATTATTTTCTGCATATATTTTTGAATTAAAACCAATAAACAGATTGGGAATTCGTCTTTTTAGTGGGAATGTACCAAGTAGAATAATTGCAGAAAAATGTGGCTATGTGTATGAAGGTACAATGCGAAAAGCAATGTTTGCTCGAGGAAAATATCACGATGTACAATTTTTTTCTATTTTAAGAGAAGAATGTCCACCACTTGATGAAGGAATAAAATGACTTTTACTTTAGAATATGCAAGTAAAAAATTAATAGGGTTTAGACACAATCTACAATGCTTGAATGTTTTTAAGGAGGGATAAGAAGAAGGTTGCATTTATAGATAGGGATGGAACAATAAATAGCGATTATGAGGATAAAGATTGGAAGCATATAAGTGAACCTGAAATTATAACTGGTTCGATGGCAGCATTGAGCTGTAACACTTGAAATAACTAAATCTCTATTAGAGGGAAGCAGTGAAGAAATTGAGAAACTCGGAATAAAAACAGATAAAAATTGGCCTACAAAAGACACTTTGGATATTTTGCCTATTATAAATGAGTCATTAGAAAAGGATAAGAAACCAAGTGGATTTGAATTTTGGATGATTGTAAAAAAAGACAATATGCAAGTAGTTGGTGATATAGGGTTTCATGGAAAACCTAATGTAAAAGGTGAAGTTGGATTTGGGTTAGTAGAGCGGGAAAGAGGAAATGGTCTTGCTTTTGAGGCATTAAAAGCTATTATGAATTGGCTAAGTTTTCAAGATAGTGTTAAATATATACGTGCAGATTGTTTGATTAGCAATAAACCATCTGCACGAACATTGGAAAAGGTTGGTATGAGGGAAATTAGTAGGGACCACGATTTGATTTACTGGGAACTTATTAATTCAGTAATTCAATAATTGAAATGGGGGGACAAAATGAATAACATAACAAAAATAAAATCGGGTGATTCCATTGGTATTTTTTCACCATCATCGCCTATAACATATTCATGCCCGATTAGGTTCGAAAGAGCCAAGAAATATTTACAGAGAAAGGGTTTTAAACTGATAGAGGGAAGCCTAACTGGAAAATATGACTTCTACAGGTCTGGAAGTATTATGCAAAGGGCAGAGGAATTAAATAATTTAATTAGAAACCCAGAAGTAAAATGTATTATGGCTACAATAGGGGGAATGAACTCAAATTCAATTCTTTCTTATATAGATTATAATGAATTTAAAAGAAACCCAAAGATAATAATAGGATATTCAGATGTTACAGCAATTTTACTTGCAATATATGCACAAACAGGATTAACTACATACTATGGACCTGCATTGGTGGCTTCATTTGGAGAATTACCACCATTTGTTGATTCTACTTATAAGTATTTCAAAGAAATCACTATGGATAAGATGAAAATTCCTTATGTCTTTGAAACTCCTGAATACTGGACAGATGAACACATTAACTTTGAAACACAAGATAGGAGCAAAGAAAAAAGAAAAAATCAATGGATTACAGTCTACGGGGGCAATGTCAGAGGCCGAGTAATAGGTGGGAATTTGAATACAATGCAGGGTATATGGGGTAGTAAATACATGCCTGAAATAAAGAATGGAGATATACTTTTTATAGAAGATTCTTTAAAAGATTCTGCAACGATTGAAAGAAGTTTTTCATTTCTAAAAGTAAATGGTGTATTTGATAGAATTTCTGGAATTATACTCGGGAAACATGAATTATTTGATGACATGAAGACTGGCAGAAAACCATATGAAATACTATTAGAAGTATTGGGAGATAAGATATTGCCATTCATTGCAGATTTTGATTGCTGTCATACGCATCCAATGATGACTTTACCAATAGGATGTGAGATTGAGCTTGACGCTACAAATAAGAAAATAACTATTATTGGTAATTAGGTGAAGCAACATTTTATATAAAACATCCATTTTGAGTTAATCTCATAGCACTGTACTCACAACCTGAAAGATATTAAGAAAAGCGTTGTATAAAGGACTATCACTGTGATTGAATTTATAGGAGGGGAAATTAAGTGGAAGATTTAATAGAAAAAGACTTAGAGTTGATTGAAAAAGCTTCTGAAACCATAAAAAAGAACTATGATAGTATAAAATATAATCATACAGTTGCTGTAGCAGTTAGGTGTAAAAATGGAAAGATTTACACAGGAGTAAATCTTTTACCGTTTGCTTATTTTGTTTCAGAATAAATAGCATAATAAAGTTTAGGGGGTACATGATAAATGAATCATAGAGAAATAAAAACAGGGAAAAAATATAGACACTTTAAAGGGAATGAGTATTTGGTACTTTATGTAGCAAAACACTCAGAAACTCTTGAAGATATGGTGGTTTACCAGGCCCTTTATGGCGAAAAAGGAATATGGGTTAGACCATTAAATATGTTTTTAGAGGAAAAAGAAGTTTATGGAAATATAGTAAATAGATTTGAAGAGATTAAGGAAAAATTGAATTAGTTGAATTAATTAATCACAGTATTGAGATGCTTAGCAAAATTAAGATAAGTTAATATGGAAGAAGGAGATTTTAATTTAAATTTACAATTTATTTTTGTTTTCGACATCATGATGACATAAAGAATTGTTAGTATAAATATATAGCAAATAGCTATTAAATGATTTTTTAAATTAGAGTCCCCCTTTAATTTAAATATATAAACATGAATATAATAATTGACTGGTGTAATTTAGCCAGTCTTTTTTTGTTTTTTGTTTAAATCGGAATACATATATAGCATAACGACTAAAACTACATGGAGTTATTTTTTGTTGTATGGTAATATTTAATATATAAGGATAGCATTCACTTAAATGTGGGTGTGAGATTTTGGGGGTGCTTTATGGATAAAAATAGAGTTACATTGATAAATGTCGGGGGAATAATCCTCGTGGTTATAGTAATCGCATTTATTTTTCTCTTGAGTATAAGAAGTGAGTTTACAAAATATCTGGATACAAAATATCCAGAACTGTCATTTAAAGTAGGTGCTACAAAAATTGATATTATTTATGGTAACTATTATGCAAATGTGACTTGCTTAAATGACGAAATCTATTTCCCGATTTCAAAAGACTTCAAAATAAAAAATATTTTGGATTCTTATATTCAATACAAAAGCAGTAATGAAAGTTCTAAAAGAAAAAAATATCTCTGCTGAAAAAGTAATATTCATGTATGAAATAGATAAGCATGTGTATGAACTGTGGTTAACTCCAAAGGATTATAAATTAACAGACAAAGAAATTAATGATAAGGTCATGAAAATAAAATAGTTCTATTATATGAATGAAATTTGTAAATGTGAAGTGTACTTTATTTTGACAAATGGAAAGGTGTTTTTATTTGATAAATATAAAGATATATACATGGCAAAGCTAAAAGAATTTAAGTAAGAGGGGGAATAATATGAATATTATTATATTAATTTTAGGTATTTTAATGATTATATTTCCAAAACAAACTTTTATGTTTGGGAGAGGATGGATGATTAAAGAGGGTACAGAACCGAGTGAAGCTGCTAAATATGTCGGTAGATTTATAGGGGTTATTTTAGTTGTATTAGTCTTATTAGGAAAGTTTTAATACTACTATTTAAAGTATACAATAGAAGCAATGCAGGAAGTAAGAAAATCCTGATTATGGGTTTATATATAAGAAGATTATGATTATAAAACATAATATATATATAATGTGGCATAATAAGCTTATAAATATTAGGGTAAAAACTGAAGAATATAACACCAAAAGAAGTTTGAAAATATTTTAAAAAAGGGGTGTGAAGGATGAATAAATTAGAAAAACTTATAGATGCAGGATATAAGGTGAAAATCCAATCAAGTTCTAGATTTTGTTTGACTTTAGATGACGAAATACCTTGCATTAGCTTTAATTCCGATAGCATAGAGGAAGCTATCGATTCAGCTTATGATTTTGTAGTGGAACAGAAAAAAGTAGCGGATAAAATTGAAAGAGAAATAGAAACAGAGAAGCAAATAACAGATTGTAAAATTATAATTGATATACCTCAAACAGAGGAATTAAAAATTAATGAAGATATTATTAACGGAGAATTTAAGACGACGACTACTATTAGACTGTATTCAGATGTTTTAACGCAGTTTAAAGATTTTGCAGAGCAATATAAAGAGTATAAAAGTATAGATTTGGTTAGCATGGCGCTTTTAGAATATATTGAAAAATATAAATAAGAAACTCTTATAAAAATTGACACACGTTTTACTGGTATTAAATCGGTAGAAATGTGTGTTTTTTCATACACTTTTTTAAGCATGAAATATGATATTTGGAAAGAGTTATAATTTGTTTAAATTTAATAAATATGGTATAATTAGTATGGAAGCGCAAAAGGGAGGAATTTTTATGGAGACATCTAACTATAAGATATCCAAAGAAGAGGGCTTAGACATCGTAACATCTAAGGTTAAAATTACTTATGACTCAGAAAGAAATATTGAAGGTAAAGATTATCATGTATATACGATGGACGGTGATGGGCAGCCATTCGTTGAATATGCTTACTTTGTTGATGTGAATAGTGGTGAGTTATTGAAGTGCCATAGAGCAACTATGAGCATTTCCTCAATAGAATAAAAAACTTATATTAGATCAGTGGAAATAGAGGTTAAATTACCTCTATTTTTTTATTTTATTTAATGTGTTTATGTTATAATATTACTTAAGAAGGGGATAAATATGGTTTATGGTGGATTAATATTTTTATTTTTTATTATAATTATTGTAGATTGTATAAAAGACATAAGAGATTTAATCATTCCAGCAAGGAAACAAACAATGGACATTATATTTCTAGTAATTAGTATTATGGTGATACTGGAAATTACTTATTTATATGCTAAAACATGGGTTCATATCATACTAGGAATTTTAGGAGTGGTCTCTTTAATTTTGACATGGGCTAAAAAAGGAATCACACGTAAAGGTTTTAACACTATACGCTACTTTGGTTCTGGAAAGTGGAACAACTTGAAAAATGTACAAGTATCTCTGAAAAATGATGTAAAGGTATCATTTATTGAGCGCGCTTCATACGAAGATATTCATTATTATAAAATAGAGGACTATGATAGAATTATTACTTTGTTGCTTGAGAATTTACCAGGTGAAATAGTTAAGATAAGATAAAAAGAGTAAAAGAAATTATGTTATAGTTTATTCATAAAGGTCTGGAGGTATAGAGATGGTAATAGGAAAATATGTAGTAGTTATAGGGGGGCTGAATTTAGATATAGCAGGCTTGTCTAGAGATATATATAGGGAAAAAGATTCGAATATCGGAAACATTCAGATGACAGTAGGTGGAGTAGGACAGAATATTGCTCATAACTTAGCAAAATTAGATGTTCCTACATATTTGGTAACAGTCTATGGGGATGATTATTTTGGAAAGTTTTTATCTGAGGAGTGTAAAAAGTATGACATTCACTTGGATTATGCTGAATGTATTTTTAATACCAAAAGCTCGACTTATTTATATGTCACAGATGAGAAAGGAGATATGGTCACAGCGGTTAATGATATGAAAATTACTGAAAATATTACTCCGGAATTCTTGGAGAGACGTATAAACTTCATTAACGGAGCATCCATTTGTGTGCTTGATGGAAATATTCCAAAAGAATCTATCGAGTGGCTTGCGAAGCATTGTACTGTGCCAATTTTCGCAGATCCAGTTTCTATTGCTAAAGTTAATAGATTTGAAAATATTTTAGATAAGATTGATACTTTTAAACCTAATGAATTAGAAGCAAGTATTTTATCAGGAGTTAAAATTGTTGATACTGAAACCGCTAAAGAAGCAGCCGGAGTTTTACATCAAAAGGGAGTAAAGAATGTATTTATATCTTTAGGGGCAAAGGGAATCTTGTGTTCAAGAGAAGGAGAAGTGTATTGTATTCCAATTTTGAATTCACATGTAGTGAGTGTAAATGGAGCTGGTGATTGTAATATGGCGACCATAACTTGGGCACGTTTTAAGTACGATAATACAATGTCATTAAAAAGAGTAGGGCTATTGACCCAGGCAGCAGCAAGTTTAACTGTAGAAGCTACCCAGTCGGTATCTCCAAATTTAAGTATTAAAAATATATTAGAAAGAGCAGAAAAATTTTCTGAAGAGGTGTAAAAATATGAAAAATCAAATATATTCTTTAGTAAACTACAATGAAAGTGTTGCAACTATGAATGCTGGTGCAGACCATATTGGCCTGGTACCTATGCAGAGCGGAGGGGTACCAGCTCATCGTGTTCCGTTTGATGTTGTTGATCGTATCTTCGATGAAGCAAAAAAACGTGGTGTAAAATGTGTAGCTATTATGCTAAATACAGACCCAGATGAAATGATTTTCATTGCAAACAGAGTAAAGCCGGATATTCTGCATATTGCGGGTATGGAATTTACAGCTGATGCAGCATTCGCCAAAAGGTTACATAAAGAATGCCCAGGTGTTGAACTTATGCAAGCGGTTCTTGTGGACGGACCTTGCGCTATAGAACGTGCAAAAGAATATTCGAAATTCTGTGATTATATCTTAACAGATTCAGGACTAGCAGCAGATACAGGTATCGGGGCAAGCGGCATGACACACGATTGGGACATTGATGCAGAGATTGTAAGATCTGTAAATATACCAGTTATTATTGCGGGAGGTTTAGGACCGGACAATGTAGAAGAATGTATCAAACAGGTAAAACCTTATGGTGTAGATTCTTTAACTAAGACAAGCCATAAATACAATGATGGTGTAATGGAAAAAGACATTCCAAAAGTAAAAGAATTTTGTGAAAGATCAAATAAGATTTCTGAAGAATTAGGTTTATAAAATGGAAGCTATTGTTTGAGTGAAAAACCTTATCTTGTGTGAGATATATCACCAAGATAAGGCTTTATTATTTAAGTTTAAACTCTATTTTTACTGGGTTATGGTCCGTATATTTAAATTCTAGTGCATAGCCTTTAACATTTTCTATTTCAATATTTGGTGAAACTAAAAAACCATCAATTACTGCAGAAAAATTTTCATCTTTTACATAACTAGTTGCATCCGTTCTTGTAGTTGGTATTGTTTTGTCTGCTATCCACTTAAAACCCTCTGGTGTAAAATCTTCTGGTATCTTTTGAAGCCATTCCGGCCAAGTCTCTGTAGTTTTAAACAAACTTGGATCTGTACCTGGAATAAGATGATTCCAGTCGCCCCCTACTATTAAGTAATTTCCTTTATGGTATTCAGCTGAAATATAATTTTTCAAGTATCCAAGTTGCTGCTTTCTTACAAGTCCACCTTTGTCATAAGCTGAAGGATGTAAATTAACTAATATTAAATCCTTCCCGTCATCTACAGAAATTCTTGACTCCATGAAACACCTATCTAGGTCTCCTAACTGCTTAAACCAATTTTCTACGCCCGGAAGTACGTATCTATTTGAAGTTTCTATTTTATAACTAGAAAAAGTCACTAGCCCTGCTTCAACCTTCCCATGTGGTTTTAATATAGGTATTGGCACCCAAGGTGACTTATAGTTAATAGCTAAACTTGAGTTATAGTTGGATAAATTACTTTTTAAAAAGTCATATTCATTAATATGATAACTTCTTGTAGCATTAATATCTACCTCCTGAAGAAAAATAAAGGAAGCTTTACTATCTTTTATAAATTCATTCATGCCTTTTAAATTCTCTAAAGTTTTTTCTTTGCTTTCTGATCGGGATTGAGTTCCACCATCCATAAAGAAATCTCGGCCTTCATCCATTCCGGCATAGCCAATATTGTAAGTTAATAGAGAAAGTGTTTGGTTTACATTGATTTTATCTTGTTTATTATTTTCAATAGCTATAGGAGTTATCTCCTTTGGCTTATAATCTGTTATTATCATAAATAATACATACAGAACCAAAAATAATACTAGTACACCCACTAAAAGTAAAACACGCTTAAGATACTTTTTTAACATAATAGCCCCCACCTCTTATATATTATATTTGAAATACCTAAATTCTATGTCAAATTAAAATGTCTTTATTTACATTTATTGTTTGTGGAGTTTTATCCTAATCTTTATTTTAGTGGTGTTTTATGGTAATATATTATTAAATTGGTAGATTATAATGGATGGAATTTTTCCGAAAACATTCACCAACTAATGATGATAACTTTTTCTTACAGGTTGTATATATCTAACAAATACGATATATACAACTTTGTAGAGTAAGTGAACTACAGATTATTTATATTATATAAACTTTACTACGGAGGTGCTTATGAAAACTCACTATTATTTAGGTTGGTTTAACGATGTTTTTCTTGAGAAGTTGGTCAGGTTGTTGCATGAGGATATAACTGATAGAAAATCGCTTGTTATGATTAGCGCGAATCCATTTCTTCATGAAGATGAGGAAGTTAGTTCTACTGAACGCTCGTGGCTTGACCAGGCCAACATTATGTTTAATGAATATCATTTAATTGATTATGGCGTACAGAAGGAAGAGGCCCAAAAATTAATTCAAAATGCTTCGGTCATTTTCTTGTTGGGTGGAAATGTCGTTGAACAGAACGGTCTTTTAATTGAATATAAATTGTCGGATTTGATTAAAAAAAGCAGAGCCGTTGTGATGGGAACAAGCGCTGGTGCGATAAACATGTCGGCTAAATGGTTATACTCGAAATATACTGGCTATAAAGGTGAAATAAGCTCTATTTACGATGGTATCGGCCTTGATGATTTTTCTGTCCTGTCTCATTTTGATCTTGAAAATAACATTGCGCAGATTCAAGGCGAACTATTTCCCTTATTAGAAGAAATGAATGTTTATGCGTCGAACAAAGACTGCGCTGTACGTGTAAAGGGAGATAAAATCGACATTTTAGGCAATGTATATTTAATTTCCAACTCAAAGATTCAGAAGTTGGATGAGACGATTTAGTTGTGGTGAGTGGCTATGGCTTAACTGAATTAATCTCTTTATGCTAAACTTCTGCAACAGGCAAGGTCATGGTCACGTACAGTACAAGCATAATCTACAGTAAGTTTCTTGCACAACATTCCTAAAATGCGTCATAATAATTCTCTGGTCTAATAACTTCAAAAGGTGGAGTCCACTATGATCGTATAGAAAACTAGGAGGGATTTTTCATGCTAAAACA
This sequence comes from Clostridium sp., assembly GCF_050717635.1. Taxonomy (GTDB): domain Bacteria; phylum Bacillota; class Clostridia; order Clostridiales; family Clostridiaceae; genus Clostridium_AD. The sequence goes on along the minus strand of NZ_JBOITO010000036.1, from coordinate 116,486 downwards.
TACTGGAACAAAAACAATAGAAACTCAAAGGCTTATATTGAGACAATTTAAAGAGAAAGATGCGGCAGATATGTTTAATAATTGGGCATCTGATGATGAGGTTACAAGATATGTCTCTTGGCAAACCCACAGTGACATTGAAGTAAGTAAAAAAACACTTAAAATGTGGATTGATGAATATAGTAACCGAGAAAATTACAATTGGGCAATAGAGATAAAAGAAAATGGAAGTGTAGTTGGGTCTATTGTAATTTTTAATATAGACAATAATATTGAAAACTGTGAGATTGGCTATTGCACAAGTAAGGCCTTTTGGAACAAAGGGATAACAACTGAAGCTTTTTCTGCGGTTATTAATTTTGCTTTTAAAGAAGTAGGGTTTGAACGCATAACCGGACGTCATAATGTAGATAATTTAGCCTCTGGAAGAGTTATGGAAAAGTGTGGTTTAAAATATGAAGGTACTTTAAGAAAGATACATAGGATGAATACTGGTTCACTAGTAGATTGTAAATATTATTCAATATTAAAGGGGGAATATGTAAAGCTAAATACAGAGAGGCTAAGTGTCTTACCCTTAGATAAATACAATCTTGAACTATGCATAAACAATTATAATAAAATGGAGAGAAATTTAGGTTTAGCTATTACTAATAAAAACATCGGTATTAAAGAAGAAAATGTATATAAAATAAGATTAAAGGATGTACAAAATAATCCTCTTAATTTCATGTGGTATACAACTTGGATCATAATTTTGAATGGGGAAAATCGAAGTATTGGAGCTATAATGGTAAAGGGATACCCTAATGAAGATGGGGAGGTTGTAGTTGGTTATGCCATGCAGAGTGATTATAGACGTAAAGGATATATGCTCGAGGCGTTAAACTCAATTATACAATGGATGTTCTTAAACTCTAAAGTTAAATGTGTAATTGCAGACACATTAAAAAACAATATACCTTCACATAAATTACTACAGAAGCTTGGAATGGTACGCTATAAAGAAGATGATGAATGTATTTGGTGGAAGTTAAAAAAGTAGATATTAAAGGGGGATTTTAATTGGGTATTTTGTTAGAAATTAAATTTTTATCTATAATTATTCTACCTATATGGATACTGGTTAGAGTAGTTTCAATTTACAAGAATCGAAGGAAAGGTCAGTTTTTAGTTAAAAGGGAGATTGTATTTAATGTTTTTTCATTCTAAATTTTTTCTTTAAGCATAGAAATCCTTCAACTTTTATCTTACTATATAGGGAATGGCGGTAGATCATTTGATACTGATGATATAATTTAAAATACTTTTGGTGCTTGGTTAGGATACATATTTTATAAAAAAATTGCACTTAAATTTATTAGCAAACAATTTCTAATTTAACTCCTTTTTTCGTATAATGTATTATGTTTGAATATAATTTGAAAACAAGATATAATACACTAGATACAACATTTTATTTAAGTTAAATGTTTGGAGGGAATAGATGATTTGCAACAATTGTAAAAACGAATTTACGAAAATTAGTGGGTTAAATTTTTGCCAGTATTGTGGAGTGAAAATAGAAGAGAAGGCAGATTTGGAGACTGAACAAATTCCTAATGAAGTTAAAAGTGGAGAGGCTGAGAGTATAGTTGCAGCTGAAACAATGCATCAGGATACTTTAGATATGCCTGCAATAACAGACGAGGATATAAAAAAAGATAAAAGAGATAAGTTTTTCGCCACTTTTAAAAAAACATTTGTGGAAATGAAAGTAATTATTCCAATAATAGCACTGCTGGCGGTTATAGGAATAGGCTTACTTGTATACAATGTTTTTATAGTAAAACCGGTAGATGAAGCAAGAATAAAGGAAGATATGATAGGAAAAGTAATAACGCTTCCAAAGGGGACAACCATAAAAATAAGTGAAGATTATATGAAAAGTTTTACAATAGAGAGTAGAAATGAAGATAAGGTTAAAGAAGATATAAAAGTAGCGCTAACACTTAACAATGGTGTTATTGAATCAAAGATATTGTTAGCACTAGCATATACATACGAAGGTCAAAATTATTGGGAAGTTAGTGATAAAATTGTACTTGAGCGAGTTACATCACTTAAACCGGTAGTGGGAATGGATGAAAAGATGTTCATTTCTGGACTTAAAAAATTAAGTATTCCTATTGCAGGTACCAAAAAAATATTAGGGGAGCAAGAGGTTAAAACTCTTGGAATAGCCTTAAGAACTGCGGATTTTGGAAATGGTAAAGAAGAGATTATAGTAGATACATCTATAGACAGTGGTATTTTGGCAGCTAAAGGAAAAATTAAGTGTAAACTTATTTTTGAAGATGAAGTCTGGAAAATTAAAACCATTGAGCAAAATAGTGCTGAAGACTTTGAAGTGGTACTATCAAAAGATTTATCTGATGAAAAGATTATTAAAACTATAAAAAGTAAGCAAATGGAAGAAACCGTGACCTATCCGAATTTCTTTGAAGGCAAAGGCTTTCCTGTTAATGATAGTTTCACAAAGAGTATTAGTATAGCAGGCAAAAGATTAGATATGCAAAATGGAGTATTATATGTAACTGCTAAGAGAGAAAACGTGTCAGGACAAATAAATATGGTATTAGAAACGGGGTATACACTACCTATATCCTTTAGCGAAATAACATTATTAAAAGGGGCAAAAACTACAGTGGATAGTGGGACAATAAGTAAGGTACCTAAGGAATTAATAATATCAACTATTACCGATGCTGAAATTCAAGGTAGTAATGGATTTTGGCCATTTTCTAAAAATCATAAAATAACAGCTGAAGAAGCTAAGACCTTTAAAGCTGGTGAAATGTTGTCTCAAAAAGGCCTTGAGAACATAAAATATGTTTATGGGAGTATTATTTATAAAGACGGTTCAAAGGATAAAACAATTGCTTTTGTAGCGTTATATTTTCTTGCTTACGATGACAATAACGGATACAATTGGAAACTTGATAAGCTAGATGGTGAAAAATCATCTAATTATAGGGAATTTAGTAAAACTGCTAAAAATTAATAAAAAATTAGAAAAATAAAAGACCTATTATAGGTCTTTTATTTTATCTTTCGAGTAAGTCCGTATCCACCATGAACATCTCTTGATTCATTAATAGATATAAAGAATTTTATATCTAATTCTTTCAATTTTTTTAAAAGGACTTTCTTTCTCTTTCTTGCCATATATGCAACTATAAATTTATTCTCATCTTTTTGACCTTGAGCTTGCATTACAGTAAATCCTATATCGAGCTCTTTTAATTTGGCTACAATAAGATCCTTATTTGCTGTGTTTGTAATTATAGTAGCTGTGACAATTCCTAGGGCTATTTTTTCTTCGATTAAACTACCCAAATAATTTCCAACTACAAATCCGAGTACATACATAACACCTCTTATTGGATAATCAGATAATCCAGTTAGAACTTTTGCAGAAACTAGAAGCCATATTGTTATTTCAAAGAAAGCTACAAAGGCTCCTTTTACTTTTTCACCTTTTGTTATAAGTACCATTCTAACAGTTGCAAAGGACACTTCTATGATTTTACACAAAAATATTATTATACATATTCCAATTTCACTTGCCACTTTTACATCTCCCTTTGTATTATATACTTCTATAAGATATCATAAATACCTTTGTTATGAAAGAAAAAAGTGAAATCTTATATGATTTATTAACAGGTATTGGTATAATATTAATAATAGTAAATTAGAAGGCCTATGGGATAACGCTGTACATATAAAGGAGATAAAATATGTTGATAAAAGTACTTACGAAGGTTAACGCAACCCAATTTTGGGATTTAAGATTAAAAGGATTAAGGGAAAATCCAGAAGCATTTGGTGCATCATATGAGGAAGAATTGAACATTCCAATTAATAACTTGATCCTAAAGTTTAATACTGAGTTTATAGGACCTTTAGAGGACAATTTTATATTAGGGGCATTTGATGAAAATAATGATTTGGTTGGGATGATAGGACTTAGAAGAGAAAGAAGATCAAAAATGAAACATAAAGCTAGTTTATGGGGTATGTATGTAGTATCTCAACTGCGTCAAACAGGCATTGGTAGATTACTACTTGTGGAACTTATAAGTAAAGCTAAGTCTATACAGGGGTTAGAACAAATTAGTTTAGGTGTTGTTAGTAGCAACCAGAAGGCAAAGGGATTGTACGCCTCAATTGGATTTCAAATATGTGGACTGGAAAAGAATGCGTTGAAAATTGGACAAACTTATTTTGATGAAGATCTAATGGTGTATTTTATAAAGTAAGGAAAATTTGAAAATCAAATAAACAATATAAAACGACGACTTGATAATGATTATCGTTTAGTATATAATATTGTTATAATATTAAAACGAAGGGAAGTCTTTTTATGAACACTAAAGGAAATAAAATATCCATAATTGGAGCGGGCTTTGTAGGCTCAACTACAGCTTTTGCACTAATGACTAGTGGACTTGCATCTGAAATCGTAATTGTAGATATAAACAAAGAAAAAGCTGAAGGGGAGGCAATGGATTTATCCCATGGTGCTCCATTTGTAAAGCCTATAGATATAACTTCTGGAGAATATTCTGATACAAAAGAGTCAGATATAGTAATTATTACAGCAGGAATTGGTCCAAAACCAGGGGATACAAGGCTTGATTGTATTTCTAAAAATTTAAAAATATATGAGTCCATAGTACCTGAAATTGTAAAATATAGTCCTGATTCTATTTTATTAGTAGTTTCAAATCCTGTGGATATATTAACTTATATTACTTATAAGCTTTCAGGATTTCCAAGCAATAGAGTAATTGGATCTGGTACAGTTTTGGATACTTCTAGATTTAAATATATGCTTAGTAAGCACTTTGAGGTGGATGCTAGGAATATACACACTTATATAATGGGAGAACATGGAGATTCAGAAATTGCTACTTGGAGTTTAACAAGTATTGCAGGTATGAAAGTAGATGAGTACTGTAATATTGCTTGTAAGAAATGTGATGGAAAATTTAAGTTTGGTATATATAATGAGGTAAAAGAAGCAGCATATAATGTTATTCAAAAGAAGGGTTCAACCTATTATGCTGTTGCACTAGCCATAAAAAGGATAGTTGAAGCAATACTCAGAAATGAGAACTCTATTCTTACAATATCCACTTTATTAAAAGGTGAATATGGGATTGAAGATGTTTATATGGGAGTGCCAACGATTTTAGGTAGGGAAGGAGCAAAAAAAATATTGCAAGTTAATCTAAGTGATGAGGAAAATTCCAAGTTAATAAAGTCCTCTAATATATTAAAATCGGTTATTAAAGATTCTGATTTATAAAAGTCGTAGAAAACTACAATAATAAAAACAATTAATTAAGAGAAGCCCAGATTCTGAGCTTCTCTTAAAAAAATTTTAATATTAACATCATTTTTTAAAATAATCATTTATTTTATTTTATTAGAATTTATATATATTTTCAATTCTTTCTTGATCATTATATAGTAACTAGGAAATGCGTATAATAATATACCCATTTTAAAAATATCAGGAACATAATTACCAAATAGTACTTCTAAGCCATCGCCAAAGTAGTATGCACCGAGTCCAATTAAGAATAGGTTTAGAATGTAATATACTATTCCTATATTAATATTAGCAATTCTGCTACATACCACATAAACAATCAGAGCTGCACACAGTAAGCCGAGTAATGATGAAATTATCAATAATAAAACAGAGCCAGTTGAAGAGCTAGTTAAAATAAATAATGTTACCTCTAACAATTCTCTAAAAAATGTTATAGCTGAAAGAATAAAGACTCCCTTTTGACTTAATGAAATAAATTGTTGATTTGGGGTAGTGTTAAAAGATTTATTTTTCCTTAAAATAACTAAACTATATAATATTAATGCAGCTAATACTACACCGAGCATTCCATCAAATAATTCGCCTGTAGGACCGTTTAATAGTGCAACTTGTGAAAATATTATTATGCCAAGTATAGCTGCAATAATGGTTCCCAGTGTCCCACCTAGCAAGGCACTCTTACTCATTCCGTATAATTTGTTTTTGTTGAAATAAACAATTAAAGGAATTATAACCAAGAAAATTTCTATACCTTCTCTTAAATTTATTATAAAAGGTGTAAACATTAAATTCACCTCCAAATTGTATTGTAGGCTTGTCTTTAGAATATAATATGATGGAATTGAAATTTGGTGTCTATTGCTTTAATACTTTTTTGATGTTATAATTTGTTGAATTAATAAATTGAATATTAGCTTTAGGTGCCCTGTAAATGGGGTTAAAAGGGAAAGTGGTTAAAAACCACTACAGCCCACCGCTACTGTAATAGAGGATGAAATCCAAAAACCATTGGGAAACTGAGAAGGTTGGAGAGTAAGATGATACTAAAGTCAGTAAACCTGCCTAACGTGTAAAGTTTTAATCTTCGGAGGGAGGATGAAAATACACAATTTAACAATGACATTGGGTCATTCAATATGTGAAAAAGTTAATTGTATAATTCCACACCTTTTAGGTGTGTTTTTTTTATTTACTCTTTTTTCTATAAATCGAGGAGGATTTTAAATGGCTAAAATAATGGTTCAAGGAACTGCATCTTCCGTTGGGAAGAGCATAATAGTTACTGCATTATGTAGAATATTTAAACAAGATGGATTCACAGTATGTCCTTATAAATCTCAAAATATGTCGCTGAATTCTTACATAACATTAGACGGTAAGGAAATGGGAAGAGCTCAAGTGCTTCAGGCGTATGCAGCTGGACTACAACCAGAGGTTTATATGAATCCGATACTATTAAAGCCAACCACTGATAAAAAATGTCAAGTTATTGTAAAGGGAAAGGTGTTTTGTAATTCTTCAGCTTTGGAGTACCATAATATGAAGCTAGAATTTAGTGAAATGTTAAAAGTGGATTTTGAAGAAATTGAAAAGAAATTTGAAATTATTGTTATTGAGGGAGCAGGTAGCCCAGCAGAAATAAATTTAAGGGATAGAGATATTGTTAACATGGGTCTGGCAGAACTTGTAGACGCTCCTGTAGTTTTAGTGGGTGATATTGATAAAGGTGGAGTTTTTGCAGCCTTAGCAGGAACTATGCTTTTGCTAGATCCCAAAGAAAGAGAAAGGGTTAAGGGGACAATTATTAATAAATTTAGGGGAGACTTAGAAATATTAAAGCCTGGACTTAAGATGATTGAAGATATAATAAGTATACCTTGTCTTGGGGTGGTTCCAAACTTTGAGCTTCAACTTGAGGATGAGGATGGAGCGGTTGAGTTTAATAAAGAAGCTACAAAGGAAATTGATATTGCAATTATAAAACTACCTCATATATCAAACTTTACAGATTTTGATGCTCTTAAAATTGAAGAAGATGTCTCAGTTAGGTTTATAACTAGTAGGAAGGAGTTTGGGCATCCTGATTTACTCATAATTCCTGGAACTAAAAATACAATCGAAGATTTACTTGTTTTAAGGGAAAGCGGACTAGAAGAAGATATAAGGTGCTTTGGAAAAAGTGGCACCGTACTAGGTATTTGCGGTGGATATCAGATGCTTGGGAATGTTATTTCAGACCCTGATGAAGTGGAGACAGGTTTAAAAAATATAGAAGGAATGAAACTATTAGATATAGATACGGTATTTGTACAGGAAAAGATAGCCACTAGAGTTCAGGCTATATTTAATAACGAGAGTGTATATGGATATGAAATACATATGGGAGTTTCTACCTACGGTAAAACATTGGAATCACTATTTACCATAGTTTCTGAAAATGAAAAAGAGGTTAATTATCAAGATGGAGCTATAAACAAAGAGGGCAATATTATGGGAACTTATATACATGGGATATTTGATGGTATTCCTTTTAGGCAGAACATACTAAATAAGCTGAGGGTTGAAAAAGGTTTAATAGTAAAACAAGCTAAAACTTATGAAAATCTTAGAGAAATAGAAATTGACAAATTAGCTGACATTGTACGTAATAGTATAGATATGAAAAAAATATATGAGATTATTAATCTATGATAGATATAGGTGTGGCGGTGTTACTTGATTTTCTAATTGGAGACCCATATTGGTTTCCACATCCAATTATATATATTGGTAAACTTATAGCGTTTCTTGAAAATACTTTTAGAAAATACTTCAAATCTGAAAAAATGCTTAAACTTTCAGGCGGGTTAATTGTAGTTGTAGTTATGGGCATGAGTTTTTTAATTCCATATTTTATATTATATATAACAAGAGAGTTATTTTGGGTTCATAAGATATTAAATATACTTATAATTTGGACAACCTTAGCTGCTAGATGCCTACATAAAGAGGGTATGAAAATATATGAGGCATTAAAAGCTGGAAATATACAGGATGCAAGGCTAAAGCTTTCTTATATAGTAGGGAGGGATACCAAAGGTTTAACCGAAAAAAAAATAATAAGGGCAGATGTGGAAACTATAGCTGAAAACACTTCAGATGGTGTTATTGCTCCTCTTTTATTTGCAATGATTGGCGGTGCGCCACTAGCAATGCTTTATAAAGGAGTTAACACAATGGATTCTATGCTTGGCTATATGAATAAAAAATATAAATATATAGGATTTTTCCCTGCTAAAACTGATGATGTATTTAACTATATTCCTGCAAGAATCACAGGTATTCTTATCTGCATAGCAGCACCTATAGTAAAGGGAAATATTTTTCAAAGCTTTAGAATAATGATGAGAGATAGAAAAAATCATAAGAGCCCCAATTGTGGTTATCCTGAGGCAGCGGTTGCGGCAACCCTTGGAATTCAACTAGGAGGAACTAATACTTATTTTGGAGAGAGTGTAATAAAGCCTACAATGGGAGATTCTATAAAAAAACTTAGTATTGAACATATAAAATATACAATTAAGTTGATGTATTTAGCTGAAATAATTTGCCTTTTAATATATTTTATAATTTCAAATGTGACTTAGGGGGTAAGAATGATGAAGGAAAAGAGTTTTATACCAACTCATGGTGGAGATATATACTCTGAAGGCCTATTTAAGGGGAAAAATCTGATAGATTTTAGTTCGAATATAAACCCACTGGGAGTACCAAAATCATTTATAAATAACTATGGAGAGGCTTTAAACTCTGTTACAAGATATCCAGACATAAAGTACAGAGAACTAATAAAAAATCTAGGTAATTATGTAGATGAAAAAGAGTTTATTAAAGCTGATAATTTTGTACTTGGGAATGGTGCTTCAGAAATTATTGATTTAGCTATTAGCACCTTAAAGAAGTTATTAATTATAGTACCATCCTTTGGAGGTTACGAAACGAGTGCAAGAAAATGGGGATGCGACCTAGAATATTCTTATTTAAAGGAAGATATGAGTTTTGATTACGCGGATATATATTCAAAAATTGATAAAGTTGATGGCTTAATAATAGGAAACCCCAATAACCCCAGTGGAAATATTATTGATAAAGTGTGGTTTAATAGTATTTTAAAATATTGCGAAGAAAGTAATAAGATTGTAATTATAGATGAGGCTTTTATTGAATTTACAAGCAGTATGAATTTAAGCTTTATAAAAGAGGTCAAAGATTTTAATTGCATATTCATCATTAGAGCTTTAACAAAATTCTTTGGCATGCCTGGAATAAGATTTGGATATGGAATCAGTAAAAATTTAGATCTACTTAGAAAAATAAAAGACAAGCAAAATCCTTGGAATATAAATTGTTTTGCTGAGATTGCTTGCGAATATGTATTAGAGGACAAGGAATATATAGAAAAATCTAAAAAATGGATACAGGAGGAGAAAAAATTTCTGCCAAGAGAACTTGAAAGCATAAGTTTCATTGAAAGAATTTATCCAACAGAATGTAATTATGTGCTATGCAGATTAGTGAATACTAATGAAGACTTGCTATATAGAAAGTGTATGGAGCAGGGGATTGTTATTAGAAGAGCATCAAATTTTAAAGGCTTAGATAATAGCTATATAAGATTTGCAATAAAAAATAGAGAATTGAATGTGAAGTTACTAGAATCGCTTAAGTGTATAGAAAATATTATAAAAAGGTGAGGTTATGAAATGTACAATAAAGTTAAGCAGGGTATAAAAGGATTAGATAAGGCTATAATGGCTAAAACTTCAGAAGGATTGGATAAACTTATAAAACCAATCGGAAGCCTTGGTAAATTAGAATCTATAGCTATACAAATAGCTGGTATTTCAGGAAATGAAAGAAGCGTCATAAGTAAAAAGTGTATTATAATAATGAGCGCAGATAATGGTATATTAGATTCTGGTGTAAGCCCGGTGGTGAGGGAACAGGATGTCCACTTGCTTTTAATATAATTGAGGCTGCAACAAAGATTCTTCCACAAATGGCTACGTTTGAAGAGGCTGCGCTGCAAGATGATTATCTTGTAGATATAAGATAGGAGGCTATAAATATGGGTAAATTAATATTAGTTACAGGTGGATCTAGAAGTGGAAAAAGCACCTATGCTGAAAATTTAGCAAAATCATTTGAGGATGAAGTACTTTATATTGCTACGTGCGTTCCCTTTGATGATGAAATGAAAGATAGAGTTAGAAAACATAGGGAAAGTAGGCCTAAAAGCTGGGAAACCTATGAAGACTATAGAAATCTAAAACAAGTCTACTCTAGGGAAGAGATTTCGTTTAAATGCATTTTATTAGATTGCATTACAGTGATGATAGCTAATCTTATATTTGACTTAATAGGTGAAAATGTTGAAGAGCTTACTTCAGAAGAAATTAATGCTATGGAGAAAAGTATTTTAAACGAGATAAAAGAGTTTATAGACACAGCGGATATAAATACACAAACAGTTATACTTGTAACAAATGAGGTGGGATCTGGCATTATTCCTGATAATAAGTTATCTAGAATATATAAGGATATTGCAGGACGTATAAACCAATATATTGCTTTAAGAACTGATGAGGTTTATTTAACGGTATGTGGTATTCCTATAAAAATTAAGTGAGGTAGATATGAAGAAATTTATACTAATGATTCAGTTTTTTACAAGAATACCAATTAATATGGAGATAGATATAAAAGATGATGATTTTGCAAAGGGGATAGTATATTTTCCTATTGTTGGTTTAGTTATTGCTATAGTTAACGTATTAACATATTTGTTATTTTCGAAGATAACTACTGGTTTATTTCCTGTAGTTATGGTTGTTTTAGCAAATGTGCTTATCACTGGGGCGCTTCATGTAGATGGACTTGCTGATACCTGTGATGGAATTTATTCTGCTAGAAAAAAAGAAAGAATGCTTGAGATTATGAAGGATAGCCGCCTTGGCACAAATGGTGCTGTTGCTATATTGTTTGACTTAATCCTTAGAATTACACTACTTAGCAGTGTTCTCGACAAAAATATTGTAAAAGTAATATTAATAACAACAATTATTTCAAAAACCATGGTGGCAGTACTAGCCTATATATCTCCTAAAAGAGAAAGTGGGCTTGGAAGTCTTTTTGTTGGTAAAGTATCAATAAAAAATATATTGATTACATTACTCATTTGTGTAATACCATCTTTTTTAATTTTAGGTCATATGGCACTTATAATTATTGGACTAAATGTTTTACTAATGATTATTTTTAGAAATTACATATTAAAAAGATTAGGTATTATATCAGGTGACATACTTGGAGCTGCAAACGAAATAAGTGAAATATTTATACTGGTGGTCTTTATTATTATTCAAAGGTTTTTATTGTTATGATCAACTTTTATATGGCAAGGCATGGAGAAACCAAATCAAATAAAGATAAAGTATATTATGGGTGGACGGATGTGCCACTAACGCAAAATGGAGTAAAACAATGTGAAGAACTTAGGGATAAACTATGTAATGTTAATTTTGATGTGGTGATTTCAAGTTCACTTGAAAGAGCATTAAACTCAGCAGAGATAATAGGTGATTTAAAACGTGAATGCATTATAAAATACGAGGATCTTAAGGAACTTAATTTTGGTAAATGGGAAGAACTTTATTATAAGGATATTGAAGAGAAATATAATGAAGATTGGAACTGCTGGGTTCAAGACTGGGAGAACTTCTGTATACCTGAAGGAGAGAGTTTTAGTGGATTATATAAAAGAGTTAAGAAGTGTCTATGCGACATACTTGAAAAATATAAAGATAAAACAATTTTACTAGTTTGTCATCAAGGAACTTTAAGAATAATATCAATAGTACTGCTTAATATGAAGGTATCTGATTATTGGGCATTTAATTTTGAATTTGGTATGTTTACATTGTTTGAAATTCAAGAGGATTTAACTATTATTAAAAAAATTAACAAGTAGTTGAAAATAAGATATACTACTTTTTTACTTTTTGATAATATGAAGCATAAAAAACCATGATTAGCTCCAATACGACTCCTAAATGCCATAAAATAGTTTGATTGACATATTATGATTATTCATTCATAATAAATGCATAACTCTATTTAAATTACAATCTTATTATTATACAAAGGAGGTAGCATATGCATAGCTCGTGGATGATTTTTGATACCATGATAATGATTTTTTATTTTATGGCCATGTTGGGAGTAGGAGTATATTATTCCAATAAGACGAAGACCTCAGAAGAATTCTTAGTAGCTGGAAGAAATGTAGGTTTTATTAGATTATTTGGAACGGTTACGTCAACAGATATAGGTGCAGGTTATGTAATTGCTACAGTGGGGATGGCTTATAGTGTGGGTTTTGGGGCAAGTTGGTTAGTATTTAGCTCACTACTAGGAGCATGGATCGTAGCATTCGTTTTATCTAAAAAGCTTAAACCTCTTGCGGATAAGATGAAGTTTGTTTCTTCTGCACATTTTTTAGGATACAGGTATGATAAGAGAGCAAGCCTTTTAGGTTCGATAATGGTTATATTTGCAAATGTAACTTTTGTGGGAACACAAATAGTTGGAGGAGCAGCAATAATTAGTGCGGTTACCGGCATGGAACTTACTACAGCGGCATGGATTTCGGGGTCAGTTGTTATTGCATATACAGCTTTGGGGGGGCTTAATTCAGTTATAGATACTGATGTTATACAGGTAGCTGTAATTGTTTTTGGAATATTTATAATTGGAGTACCCTTAGGTATTATAAAGGTTGGTGGGTTTTCATCACTATATCAGAACTTGCCGCGTAGTTTCTTTAGTGTAGGGGGTGTACCTACTGCAACAGTTATCAAGTGGTTTATTGCTATGGTACCGTCTTACCTAATTTCTATGATCACATGGCAGAGGATATTTGCAGCCAAAGATTTAAAAACTGTCCGTAAAGCATATGCATTTTCAGGCCTTCTAATATGGCCATTATTTGGGTTTTTTATATGTCTTTTGGGCATGACAGCAGCGGTGCTATATCCTGGATTAGAAAGTGAGCTCGTATTTACAACGTTCATTGTTAAAGCATTGCCTGCAGGAGTTACCGGCATAATTGTATCAGCTTTAACAGCTGCAATAATGTCAACAGCTGACAGCGGACTAATGTGTGCAACAACAGTTTTTTGTAATGATATTGTTAAAGGTTACATAAAGCCAGATATAACGGATAAGCAAATTATAAAAACAGGGAAAGTTACTATAATTATTATTGGAATATTATCATTATCAATTGCATTATATATCCCTCAAATATTAAAGCTAATGATGTACGCATACCAGTTTAATGCAGCAATTTTCTGGCCTGCAATGCTTGGACTGTTTTGGAAGGGCTCAACTTCAGAAGCGGCATTTTGGAGTCTTTTGGTGGGAGGAATAGGCTCTGTGGTATGGGCAGTATTAGGTTCTCCATATGGTATGCCGCCAATATATATAGCATTCCCATTAACACTTGTGATGATGGTTGTTATATCCAAATTCACAGCACATTCAGATGGTGAACATGCGATTAATGTAAATTAAACAATCACAGTAAACTTAGTGATGTTACCTATGCTAAGTTTACTGTGAACTTTTAGGAAAATATCCTTCACTTCATATTTTGCGCTTCTTTTCCCGCCTTTATCTTTTCTTGTAGAATACTGATATCTTTGAATTTTAAATCACCAGCTCTAATACGTTTTTCTGCCTCATCGTAATCCCGCGTTACTATGAATTTTTTTATATTAGTTAATCTTATTTGATAATCAATAGTATCATTTAACTTTAATATTCCTATTATGCTTATTGTAATTATTATAATTACCATTGAAAGTTCTTTTATGAAAATTTTTTTCAAACTAACGCCTCCATAACATTTGCAATTTAATACTAATATATTAGTTTTGAAATTTATTTATGTATTAAATAATTAAATTTAATCACAAAATATATAGACAAAAATACTTTTATATGGTAAATTGTAACTAGGTTAATCGTTTACTGAAAGGGTGCTAGAAGTTATGAACAAAATAATTAATAAACCAACAATTAAAAACGTTGCAGAACAGGCAAAAGTTTCTGTAGCTACTGTTTCTAGAATCCTTAATGATTTAGGCGGGTATTCTGAGGAAACAAGACTAAATGTCACTAAGGTTGTAGAAGAAATGGGTTATAAGCGAAATGCTATTGCCAGGACTTTGAGGACTAGAACTACCCACACTATAGGGGTATTAATACCTAAAGTTGAAACTACATTTTACGTGGAAATTTTAAGTGGTATTGAGGATATGGCACATAAACATAATTACAGCGTTTTTATTTGTAATACTGGTCGTAAATCAATTTTGACTCCTCATTATTTGAATGTGTTATCTGAAAGGCAGGTAGATGGCATTATTGTTTGCAGTTTATCGCCTAAAGATATGTACGATAAGGATATTGTGGACACTAAAATACCTTGCATCCTTCTATCGACTCTATCACCGAGGTTTCCTATTCCATATATTAAGGTGGATGATTTTAAGGCCTCCTATGCGGCTACTAGTTATTTGATAGAATATGGACATACTAAAATAGCCATGCTTGGCGGAGAGAAAGAGGACCCAGTTGCAGGGATACCTCGTTTTGAAGGATATATTCAAGCATTAAAGGAACATAGCATTCCCATTAATGAAAGTCTTATAAAACATAATGGTTTCAGTTTTGAAGAAGGTAAAAAGGCCATGGAAGATCTTCTAAGTGAAAAAAGTGAATTCACTGCAATTTTTGCTTCTTGTGATGATATTGCAGTTGGTGCAATGTCCATAGCTCACAAAAAAGGTATAGAAATTCCAAAGGATTTATCTATAATAGGTTATGACAACACGAAAGTAGCAGAAATGTCGTATCCACCTTTAACAACAATAGCGCAACCAGCCTATGACATGGGTCAAAAGTCAGTTGAAATGTTAATTAAAACTATTGCTACTGGCAAACAAAGTGAGAGCATAATAATGCCTTTTGAAATAATTGAAAGAAAAACGGTTAAAAAACTTTGATGTTTTTTATATTATTTACGTAATCGATTAACTAAAATTATGATAAATGGTATAATTAATTTATAGACATGTATTAAAAAACAAAATTATAGGGGGTATAAAAATGAACAAAAAATCTAAAGCTATATTATCGATGGTGCTTACTGTAGCACTAGGGTCTTCTTTATTAGCAGGATGTTCTAATAAACCTAGTGATGATGGTAAAGTAGAAATTGAGGTATTTTCCAGTAAAGCAGAAAATAAGGCAATATATGAAAAGATGGTTGTTGACTTCCAAACTAAAAATCCTAACATTAAGATCGTTCTTAACGTTCCACCAGATTCAGCAACAGTTTTAAAAACAAGACTTACTAAAAATGATATGCCTGATGTGTTAAGTATGGGTGGAGACAATTTATATGGTGAACTTGCAACTAATGGGATTTTATTAGATCTTAGCTCAGAAAGTTTTATGGATAACATACAGATGGCTTATGTGGATCAAATGAAAGACCTTTTAACAAATGGAGATGAAAAATCATATGGAGTACCTTACGCAACAAATGCCAGTGGTATTTTGTATAACAAAGAAAAATTTACAGAACTAGGACTTGAAATCCCAAAAACTTGGGATGAATTTATTTCGCTTTCTGAAAAAATAAAAAATAGTGGGGAAATTCCAATGTATCTCACACTTAAAGATGCATGGACCGCAATGTGTTTCTGGAACCCGCTAGCTGGAAACATAATACCTGATACCTTCCGTAATGATAGAAAAGCAGACAAAACTACTTTTGTAGATACTCATTCAGAAGTAGCAGATAAAATGCTTGAAATTATTAAGTATGGTCAAAAGGACATATATGGAATGGGATACAGCGATGGTAATTTAGCTTTTGCTCAAGGTAAATCAGCAATGTATCTTCAAGGCAATTGGGCTATTGCAGATATAAAAAAAGCAAACCCAAATATGAAACTTGGGATGTTCCCATTTCCATCAACAAATGACGTCTCAAAGAATAAGATTACTTCAGGTGTAGATGTATTATTAGCGATAACAAAAAGTTCTAAACATCCTGTAGAAGCTAAAAAGTTCATTGAGTTTATGTTGCAAAAGGAAAATGCACAAAAATATATAACGGATCAATTTGCATTTTCAGCTGTTAAGGATGTAGTTCAAAAGGATGAAAGTGTTACAGATTTATCAAAGAGCTTTGAAGATGGTGAAATTGGAAGTTTCCCTGACCATTATTATCCAACTGGTTTAGATGCAGCATCAATTCTACAGGGCTTCCTTACAAATAAAGATAAAGTAGCGTTCCTAAAACAACTTGATACAGAATATGATAAGAACAATAAAAAATAAATGTAGTTATGTATAGAGAAATAAGTCAAACTTATTTCTCTATACATAATTATCAAAGTTATAAGGAGCGTGAATAATTTGAAAAAAAACAAACGTATGGTATTTTATATGATGACAATTCCAGCAGTTATTTTATTTTTTACTTTTCACACACTACCATTTATAAAAGGTATCTTTTATAGCTTTACTGATTGGAACGGGTATAGTGATTGGAATTTCATAGGTTTTCAAAACTTTATAAATGTATTTAAGGATGACACTATTAGAAATTCATATGGTTTTACCTTTAAATTTGCAATAATTTGTACGATAATTATTAACATTGTAAGCTTAGCTATAGCCATTGGTCTAAATTCAGCTATTAAGTTTAAAAATGCTCTAAGAGCAATATTCTTTTTGCCAAATATATTAGGAGTTTTAATAGTGGGATACATATTTAATTACGTATTTGCTCATTTATTACCACAATTTGGAGCTTTTCTTAATATTGACATATTAAGTTCGAATATATTGGGAAACCCTAAGCTTGCTTGGATGGGCATAGTGTTTGTGGCATCGTGGCAGGCTATTGCCTTTAGTACAATAATATATATATCAGGACTTCAAACTATAGACCAAGACATTTACGAAGCAAGCAATATTGATGGTGCCAATAAATGGCAAACATTTATGAAAATAACCTTTCCTTTGATAGCTCCTTTTTTTACAATTAATATGGTGCTGAGTTTGAAAAATTCTTTAATGGTATTTGATCAAATAGTGGCATTGACTGGGGGAGGACCTGGTAATGCTACACAATCAATTGCTTATGTAATTTTCCATTTCGGGTTCTCCGGAAGTAATTTTTCATATCAATCTGCAAATGCTGTAATTTACTTTATTGTAATTGTAACGATCTCACTTTTTCAAATGAAAGTACTTACCAAAAGGGAGGTTGAATTGTAATGAAGAAAAAAAAGTTTAGCTTAGTTCTGACTATAATAATGATGATACTAGCAGGATTATTTATATTGTTTCCATTATATATTTTAATAAGCACTGCATTAAAGTCTCCTGAGGACATGATTAAATCTGTGCTTTCATTCCCTACAACTCTTCATTTTGAAAACTTTACAGAAGCAATTAAAATAACAAATTTCTTTTATGCATTTAGGAACAGCGCAGTAATAACCTTAATTTCTGTGTCATTTATTATAATCTCAAATTCAATGGTTGCTTATGCAATAGCTAGAAATAGAGAAGTTAAGTTTTTTAACGCGATTTACTACTATTTTTTAAGCGCTATGTTTGTACCTTTTCAAATTATAATGTTACCGCTGGTAAAACAAGTCAGTTCATTTGGTCTAGATAATGTACCAGGAATTATAATATTATATATTGTGTATGGACTGCCCTTTAATATTTTCTTATATGTAGGATATTTAAAAACACTTCCTAAATCACTTGAAGAAGCGGCTACATTAGATGGGGCTTCCACTTGGCAAATATTTTTCCGTATAATATTTCCACTATTAAAACCAATAAACGCGACTGTAGGAATATTACAATTTTTAGCATGTTGGAATGACTTCTTACTTCCACTTATTATATTAAGTAAGCCTGAGCAGGCAACTTTACCTCTAGTACAATATGTATTTCAAGGACAATTTAGTACAAACTATAATTTAGCTTTTGCATCATATTTGTTAGCATTAGCACCAATAGTAATAGTGTATATATTTGCTCAAAAATTCATCATAAGTGGAGTTACAAGCGGAGCAATAAAACAATAGGAAGAAGGAGATTTCATGAATAAAAATTGGTGGAAAGAAAGTGTAGTTTATCAGATTTATCCAAGGAGCTTTAAAGATAGTGACGGAGACGGCATCGGAGACATAAGAGGAATAATTCAGAAACTTGATTATCTTGTGGAGCTTGGAATTGATGTAATATGGCTATCACCTGTTTTTGAGTCTCCAAACGATGATAATGGCTACGATATAAGCAATTATAAGGGCATAATGAAAGAATTTGGAACTATGGAGGATTTTGATATATTGCTGCAAGAATCGCATAATAGAAAAATCAAGATAATGATGGATCTTGTTGTTAATCACAGTTCCGATGAACATAAGTGGTTTATAGAAAGCAGAAAATGTAAAAGAAATAAATATAGAGATTATTATATTTGGAAAGATGGAAAAGATGGTTTGCCTCCAAACAATTGGGGTGGATGTTTTGGTGGTTCTGCCTGGGAATTTGATAAGCAAACACAAATGTATTACATGCACTCTTTTTCAAAAAAACAACCGGATTTAAACTGGGAAAATGAAACTCTAAGAAGTGAAATCTTTGGGATGATGGAATGGTGGTTAGATAAAGGTATTGATGGTTTTCGTATGGATGTCATCAATATGATTGGAAAGGATCAAAATTATCCTGATGCTATCGCAATCGGAAGTAATGTGCTTGCCGATCCAAGTGAATTCACAAAAAACCATCCAGCGGTTCATGATTATTTAAAGGAAATGAATAGAGAAGTATTGAGTAAGTATGACACCATTACAGTTGGAGAGACACCAGGGGTAACTCCTGCAGAGGCTATTGAGTATGTAGGAACAGAGAGAAATGAATTGAATATGGTGTTTCAATTTGAACATATGGATATAGGAGATGGACCAGACGGAAAGTGGGGAACTACAACTTTTGACCTTAGTGAATTTAAGAAAATCATGTCCAAATGGCAAGTTGAACTTGAAGGTAAAGGGTGGAATAGTCTATATTTAAATAATCATGACCAACCTAGAATGGTTTCACGTTTTGGAAATGATACTGAATATAGAACTCAATCTGCAAAAATGTTAGCAACTTATCTTCATATGTTGAAAGGAACCCCTTATGTTTACCAAGGGGAAGAAATAGGTATGACTAATGTTAAATTTGATAGTATTAATGACTATAAAGACATTGAATCTTTAAATGCTTATAAAGAACTTACTGAAAGTGGTAAAAAAGCTCATGACGAAGTTATGGATTGTATTTATAAAAGAGGAAGAGATAACGCAAGAACCCCTTTCCAATGGAATGATAAAAAAAATGCAGGGTTTACTGAGGGTACACCTTGGATAAAGGTAAATCCAAATTATGAACATATAAATGTGATGGTTCAATTACAAGATGAAAATTCTATTTTGAATTACTACAAAAAACTAATTGCGTTAAGAAAAAATAATGAAATAATAGTACATGGAGAATATGCCTTAATATTAAAGGATAACAAGGATATTTACGCATATATAAGAAAGTTAGCGGATGAGATTCTTTTAGTAATATGTAATTTTCATGAGAATACGGCTGGATTTTCTCTTCCAATTAACATAAAATATGACCATAAGGAACTTTTAATTTCAAATTATATAGTAGAATCTGAGTCAATAGATAAAATTAATCTTAGACCCTATGAAGCAAGAGTTTATTTATTGAAGTAATTTAGTTTAAAAAAATATTATGTTTTTAAGGGCTGTATCAAAATGATTAGTAAATCATTTTGATACAGCCCTTTTAGAATAGAAAAACTTATTAGTTTTTGTTAATAATATCTATTAAAATCTCCATTCTTTCATGAATATTTAGTTGTATGTTGTCTCTCTTATAATGGAAATCATTTGGATCTAATAAGTAACTATGAGTTATTCCAAATAGTTTTTTATTTTCTGAAATTCCACTCTTTAACATTTCTGAAAGTTTCTCGATATTAAAGTACTCTAGTCTTAGTTCTTCATTTTCATTTTGTGCGTAAACTCGTAGTGGGGTTAATATATTTTTTGTTACCTTATACTCAGGTCTGTAAATATTGTGAGACTCATATGTTATGGGGGTTATCTCGGATAAAATCTTTTCGGTATTATCATCTATTGAAAAATATCCTCCACGAAAGGCTGAAATAGGCTCAATTCCTAAGTTTGAAATATAATCGTAACAATGCTTTATTATAAGCTTTTGCTCATCATAAGAATAGGTGGATATTAAATCCTCATCACTTTTTATAAATGGACAGTGCTTTTCTATATGTTCTGGCAAATTATTCGGATGAATATGAAGACCAAATATAACTTTATAATTATTCTTTATTTTCTCTATTAGATTGAGGCTTCTCATCATTTCTGCAAAGTAAGGGGTTATAAATAAAAGGGTAAATATATTATTATCTGAATTTAGTTTTAATAGTTTTTCTAAGTTTAATACATTGTTTTTTAAGTTTTTATCAAAATTATAACCT
Organism: Clostridium sp.; assembly: GCF_050717635.1. Lineage (GTDB taxonomy): Bacteria > Bacillota > Clostridia > Clostridiales > Clostridiaceae > Clostridium_AD. The sequence continues at coordinate 95,388 of NZ_JBOITO010000036.1, read as the reverse complement.
TCACAATCTATAGTCAGAATGAACTTATGTTTTTTCATATATTTATCTATAAAATATTCCATATGCAAGCATTACCTCCTAAAAGTATTTTACATTCTATAAATTTTGTTCCTTGCTTTCTTCCTTCTTCTTTCTCTAATTTTATACCACGTATCTGCATTCTTAATTCCTAATTTAAGAGGATCAAATGTAAATGTGTCAACATCTCTTCCCATTTTAATTTGACTTTCATAGTCTTTCAAAACCTTAATACCAATATTACCTAATATTAATATAGCAATAACGTTTAACCATGCCATGGTTCCCACAGCAATGTCACCAAGTGCCCAAGCTGTTTTAGCAGTTTTTATTGAACCATAAAAAGTTGATATAAGAATAGCAACTCTAAGTACGTTAATCATGAACTTGTTATATTTACTATCTTTAAACAAATAAGTAAGGTTTGTTTCTGATATATAGTAATAGGCCATTAACGTAGTTACTGCAAAGAAAAATAATGCAATTGAAATGAAAGGTGCACCTAATTTTCCGAATACAGTTCCCATTGCTAATTGAGTATAAACAGGCCCAATCTTAACTTTAGGTATATTTTCTACTATAAAACCACCTACTGGGTTCACAACATTGAATTTGCCTGTTGCTAAAATCATAAATGCAGTTGCAGAACATACAAATAGCGTATCTACGTAAACTGCAAATGCTTGTACTAAGCCCTGGACAGCAGGGTGGGTTACTTCAGCAGCAGCAGATGCTTGTGGACCTGTTCCTTGTCCAGCTTCATTAGTATAAATCCCTCTCTTAACACCCCATTGAATAGAAACCCCAACGATACCTGCAAAGGCTGGCTGAAGACCAAAGGCACTTTTAATTATTAAACTAAACATTTTAGGAATCTCAGTTATATTTAATGCAAGCACTATTAAAGAAGCTATAATATATAGTATTGCCATAAAAGGGACTACAATTTCAGCAACTTTTCCAAGTCGTTTAGTACCGCCGAATATAATTAAAGCCAGTATAACCACCACTACGCTACCTGTTATAGCTGGAGTAATGTGAAATGCATTCTTCATTGCAGCTGCAATACTATTTGATTGAACGCCAGGTGCGAAAATTCCCATACCAATTACAGTTACGCTTGCAAATATAATTGCATACCATTTCTTGCCCATAGCTTTTTCAATGTAATAAGCGGGTCCACCGCGATATTCGCCGTCAACTTCTTCTTTATAAACTTGTCCAAGAGTACATTCTATAAATGATGATCCTGCACCCAGAAAGGCTATAGCCCACATCCAAAATATTGCACCAGGTCCACCCATAGCAATTGCAGTTGCAACACCGGCTATATTACCAGTACCGACCCTGCCTGCCACAGACATTGCAAAAGCTTGAAATGAAGATACTCCTCGTTTAGAGTCTCCACCTACAAAGAGGTAACGTACCATATGTTTAATATGTCTTACCTGAAGTAATCGAGTTCTAACAGAAAAATAAATACCTGTACCTAAACATAAATAAATTAGTGCTTTACTCCAAATAAGGTTACTTATAGTGTTTATAATAATTTCCAAAAAAATCCTCCTTGTGTATTGCAAAATAAGTATAGTTGACATTATATCATATTATGTCGAAAAATACAATTTTAAAAATGTGATGAAGTAAAATTTCATTAAGTAAACTTTTACTAAAAAAAAATAAAAATATGTTGACTCTTTACTAAAAATGGATTAAAATAAAATTATGAAAACGATTAAATAAATAACTTTAGGAGGGCTTTTATGAAAAAGAAGATCTTATCATTAATTTTAGTAACATCAATGGTGCTTTCAGGATGTGGGAACGCGGCTAATTCAGAAAAAAAAGAAACAACTAAAGATGACACTTCTCCAAAAGTAATTACTGTTTGGGCTTGGGACAAGAATTTTAATATTCCTATAATGGAGGAAGCAGCAAAAGTGTATTCTGCAGACCATAAGGATGTTACTATTAAGGTTGTAGACTATGCCAAATTAGATGTAGAAACAAAATTGCAGACAGGCCTTGTAGCTGGTGCAGATACGCTACCAGATATAACTTTGGTTGAGGATTATAATGCACAGAAGTATTTAACTTCTTATCCAGGAAAATTTGCAGATTTAACGGGAAAAATTCCTCATAGTGATTTTGCACAATATAAAGTTGATGCTGTCACAGTTGAAGATAAAATTTACGCTGTTCCATTTGATTCAGGTGTATCAGGAATGTTCTTTAGAACAGATATACTTGCAGAAGCTGGATATAAACCAGAAGATATGAAAGATATTACTTGGGATCAATTTATTAAAATTGGACAAGATGTTAAATCAAAAACTGGAAAAGCTATGATAAGTATGGATGTATATAATGACGCAGCAATATTAAGAGAAATGATTCAATCTTGTGGACAATGGTATTTTGATATAGATGGCAATGTGACAATAGCTAATAATAAGGCACTTGTAGAGGCTGTAACTAAATATAAGGAAATACAAGAATCAGGTATAGTAAAAAATACAGTTGGTTGGGGAGATTGGGTTGCTTCAATGAATAAAGGTGACGTAGCAACAGTTAATACTGGTGTTTGGATCATTGGTTCAATTAAAGCAGCAACAGATCAATCTGGCAAGTGGGGAGTGGCAGCATTTCCAAGACTTTCAACATCTAATTCAGTAAATGCAACAAATCTTGGTGGTTCAAGTTGGTATGTTTTAAATGATTCCAAAAATAAAGATGTTGCTATTGATTTCTTAAAGACAGTGTATGGTGGAAATAATGACTTCTATCAGAAAATCCTTGTAGATAAAGGCGCAGTAGGAACATATATACCTTCACAAACTGGGGCTGCTTACTCAGCAGAGGATCCATTCTTTGGTGGACAAAAAATATTTGAAGATTTCTCAGGTTGGATGAAAAAAATTCCTGGTGTTTCATATGGCTCCTATTCAGTAGAAGGAGATCAAGCTATTATGGCTCAAATGAAAGATATTCTTGATGGGAAAATTACAGTTGAACAGGGGCTTAAAACAGCTGAAGATCAACTTAAGAGCCAAATTCAATAATAATAATAATATTTACAACCACAATAAAGGAATGGTATTAATACCATTCCTTTATTGTAAAGTAGGAGGTTAATCCATGAAAAATAAAAAATCCTTAAGTAAAGCCCAACGTAAAATGAGCGCAATTGGCTGGTTATTTATTTCAGTAGCTGTAGTTATATTTTTGATTTTTATTTTGTACCCTGTTCTCAACTCTTTTTTTCTTTCCTTTCAGTCGGTTAAAGGGTTAGTTCAAAAATTTGCTGGACTGGATAATTATAAAAGAATGTTTAAGGATGTGCTATTTAGAAAGGCACTGGGGAATACTTTTATTTATTTAATTGTACAAGTTCCTATTATGCTTACCTTAGCTATGTTTTTAGCAACCTTACTTAATTCTAAAAAACTAAGGTTTAAAACCTTTTTTAGAACTGCAATTTTTTTACCTTGTGTTACCTCTTTGGTTGCATATTCTGTATTATTTAAAATGCTATTTGCACCTAATGGTATCATCAATTACGCGCTTACATCACTTAAAATAATTAATGTTCCAATACAGTGGTTAAGTGATCCAACCCTTGCAAAAATAGTTATTATCCTAGCACTACTATGGCGTTGGACGGGTTATAATATGATTTTCTATTTGGCTGCGCTTCAAAATGTGCCATCTGAAACTTATGAGGCAGCTGAAATTGATGGTGCAAATGGACTTGAAAAGTTTTTTTATATTACAATACCTCAGTTAAAACCCATTATTTTATTTACAACTATTATGTCCACAATAGGTACACTTCAAATATTTGATGAACCTATGAATTTAACTGCTGGTGGACCAGGGAATGCAACACTTAGTATTACTCAATATATTTATAATCAATCATTTGTATATGCTCCAAATTTTGGTTATGCGGCAACTCTATCTTATGTTGTTGTTTTCATAGTAGCAATACTAGCTTTAATCCAAATTAAATTGGCAGGTGATGACGCATGATAAATAAATTCAAAAAAGGGTTAAAAGGATTACCTAAATACGGATTTCTTTCAATAGCAGCATTCTTCTCTCTATTCCCATTTTATTGGATGATGGTTTCTGCTACAAATAAAACAGTAGATATAACAAAGGGGAAAATGACTTTTGGGTCTGAACTTTTTAATAATTACAATAGGTTAATTAAAATTACTGATATAGGAGTACCATTTATGAATACAGTTAAGGTAACAATCATATATACTGTTTTAGCCTTATCGGTATGTTCAATTGCAGCCTATGGTTTTGAGAAATTCAAGTCTAAAGGGAAGGAAAAAGTGTATGCTATATTCATATTTTCAATGATGATTCCTTTTGGAGCACTAATGATTCCATTATTTAAAATGGTTGTATCTTTTAATTTGGTAAATAACCATTGGGCTATTATTTTGCCTTATGTGGGCCAAGTGTTTTTAATATTTTATTTTAGACAAAGTTTTAAATTTTTCCCCAATGAAATTATTGAAGCAGCTAGAATTGATGGGGCTGGAGAAATATCAATTTTCTTAAGAGTTGTTGTGCCTTCTATGAAATCGACCTTTGCATCTGCTTCTATTTTTGCATTTACATTACAATGGAACAACTTCTTGTGGCCATTAATTGTTTTGCAAACTGATAAACAGAAGACTATGACTTTAGTTATATCTTCATTATCCTCAGCATATTTTGTTGATTATGGCATTCTTATGTTAGCCATTGTAATTGCTACACTTCCAATGGTTCTATTATTTATGACAATGCAAAAACACTTTGTTGAAGGAATGGTAGGCTCTGCAAAATAGTAACAAATAATTGAGACGGATATCTAAGTATGTTAATATTAATGACGTAACTACATTTGCAGTGAACATACAAAATAATGTAAATGAATTTGAAAGCTAAGAGGCGATAATATGAATATTAATATTTACCATGAAATAGACAGACTTATTCAATATGGAGTTAAAAAAGAAATGATTGAAGACTATGATACTACTTATTCTAGAAATTTAATATTAAGAGTCTTAAAATTAGATGACTACACTCAGTCTATTATAGAAGAAGAAAACTTAGATTCACCTAGTAGCATATTAGATAATATTCTTAATTGGGCATTTAAAAAAGGCGTATTAGAAAATAATTCATCGGTTTATCGTGATTTACTAGATACAGAAATTATGAATTGTATTATGCCTAGGCCATCAGATATTATAAACAAATTTGAAGAGCTATACGCAGAAAATCCACAAAAGGCAACAGAGTACTATTATGAGCTTAGTAAAAGTTCAAATTATATCAGGATGGATAGAGTTTCTAAAAATCAAGTTTGGAAAGCAGAAACTCAGTATGGTGATATAGACATAACTATAAATTTATCAAAACCTGAAAAGGATCCAAAGGCTATTGCGGCAGCTAAAAATATAGTAGCTAGTTCTTATCCTAAATGTTTATTATGCAAAGAAAATGAAGGATATTATGGAAGAGTTAATTATCCTGCAAGGCAAAGCCATAGAATAATACCACTTAGTTTAAGGGGTGAAGCGTGGTTCCTTCAATATTCACCGTATGTTTATTATAATGAACATAGTATAATTTTTAAAGGCGAGCATGTGCCTATGAAAATATCAAAAGAAACCTTTGACAGAGTTTTGGAATTTGTGGATAAATTTCCTCACTATTTTATTGGTTCAAATGCAGATCTACCAATAGTTGGGGGTTCTATATTATCTCATGAACATTTTCAAGGTGGAAATTATGAATTTGCTATGGCAAAGGCTCCTTTTGAAAAGACTTTTCAAATTTATGGATATGAAAATGAAGATGTGGGAATTGTAAAATGGCCTATGTCCGTTATAAGATTAAGAGGAGATAATAGCGCTAGATTATCAGACCTTTCCGATGTAATTTTAAATAAATGGAAAAAATACACTGATGAGGCAGTAGACATTATAGCTTATACAGATGATGTACCTCATAATACTATAACTCCAATAGCAAGGAAAAGAGATGGGCATTTTGAGATAGATTTAGTTTTACGAAATAATAGAACAAGTGAGAAGTATCCAGATGGGATATTTCATCCTCATAGTGAACTTCATCATATTAAGAAAGAAAATATAGGGCTTATAGAAGTTATGGGGCTTGCAGTGTTGCCGCCAAGACTTAAAATCGAGCTGGAAAAGTTAGCTTATTATTTAGTTAATAGAGAAAAGGTTCATGAACTGAATAAGGAAGTGGAATTAACAAAACATTTGAGTTGGTATTTAGAGATATTAAACAAGTATGATGATATTACAGAAAATAATGTGATGAATATCTTAAAAACAGAAGTGGGACTTAAATTTGCAGTAGTACTCGAACATGCTGGAGTTTTCAAAAGAGATGAAAGTGGGAAAAAGGCATTTATAAGTTTTATTGAGACAATATAAATTTTAGAATATTTAATAGGTAGGTGTTTCTATGTATTTAGGAGTGGATTATTACCCAGAACACTGGGATACAGACATGATAGATGAGGATATTAAAGGAATAAGTGAAATGGGCGCTAATATTGTGAGAATTGGCGAATTTGCTTGGCACTTAATGGAGAGTGAAGAAGGGAAGTTTGATTTTACATTTTTTGATATGGTTATTGAAAAATTAAAGAAAGCAAACATTAAAGTAATGTTTGGGACGCCTTCAGCTACATTTCCGGCATGGCTCTGTAAAAAATATCCGAGTATTTTATCAGTGGATGAAAATTTGCAAGTTCGAGCCTTTGGTGGAAGAAGGCAATACTGCTTTAATTTAGATATTTATAGAGAATATAGTGAAAAAATGGTTTCAAAACTAATTGAACATTACAAGGATGAAGAGTCAATAATTGCGTGGCAAATAGACAATGAACTTGGCCATGAAGGAAGTGACATGTGCTATTGTGAGCACTGTCAGAGAAAATTTAAAGAATTTCTTAAAGAAAAGTATAAATATATTTCTAATTTAAATGAAACTTATGGTACAATTTTCTGGGGTCAAACTTATAATGACTTTGACGAAATTCCTGCACCACTTAAAACTATAACAACACATAATCCATCTTTACTACTTGATTGGTCTAGATTTAGGTCATATTCACTAAATAGTTTTGCAAGTGAACAAACTGCACTTGTAAAAAGTTTAAAGGGTGAACATCAAGAGGTAACTACAAATGTATCAGGTGGATTTTTTAGTAAATGGTTTGATCACGCGCAGAATGTTCGGGATATGGATTTTGTATCCTATGATAATTATCCAGTATGGGGAGGTCTCAAAGAGCCAATTCCAAGAGCCGAACTTGCTATGACGCATGATTTCAATAGAGGTTTATTAAATAAGAATTATTGGATAGTTGAAGAACTAATGGGAGCTCAAGGACATACTGTTATTGGGTATCTACCTAGACCAAATCAAGCTAAAATGTGGTCTTATCAAGCTTTTGCTCATGGGTGTACTAATATGCTTTATTTTAGATGGAGAGGTATGACAAGGGGTGCAGAGCAGTTTTGTTACGGTATTGTAGATCATGATAATAGATACGGTAGAAAATATGATGAAGTTAAGTCAACAATTGATGAAATTATGCCTTATGAAGAGCTATTAAAGTCTGAAATAAAATCTGAAATAGCAGTGTTATATGATTATGATAATATATGGTCCTTTAGACATCAACCTCAAAGTGTAGAGTTTGACTTTACTAAAGAGCTAATGAGGTTATATACTCCATTCTATAATATAAATACTAATATTGACGTTATTCCTACTAGTAGAAGTTTTGATGAATATAAAGTACTTATAATTCCAACATTACAGATAATTGATGTAGAGCTTGCAAGCAAATTAGAGAAATTTGCTAGTGAGGGCGGTACTGTGATATTTTCTTTCAGAGCAGGAATTAAGGATAAAAATAATAACATCAATTTTAAAAAGACTATCCCTTGTAATATAAAAGAAATTTGTGGTATAGAAATAACTGAAATTGAGTCATTGCAAAATGGTCAAGGAGTAGAAATTATAGGTTTGGGCAAGTATAAAGGTAAAATAGGACAATGTGAAGTATGGCGTGATTTAATCACCCCAACATCAGCAATTTCACTTTATAATTATAATGATAAATTCTATAATAACTACGCTTGCATAACCCTTAATAGTTATAAAAAAGGCAAAGTTTATTATGTAGGTTCTGGAGTGAATAATGAAATTTTAAAAGACATAGCAAAAGAAATTGTTATAGATAAAAGTATTCATCATATTGAGAGTGAAGATGGACTTGAAGTTTATAGTCGTTACTTAAATGAAGTCTCGTATTTAATCATAACAAATCATACAGAGGAAATTAAAAAATTTAGGGGTATAATCTTAAGCCCATATGAGTGTAAAATTATTAAAAACTTGATGTAAATTCACAAAGTGGAAGGAAGAAATTAATGGCTACCATAAAAGATATTGCATTAAAAGCAGGAGTTTCACTTGCTACAGTGTCCCGTGTTCTAAATTATGATGCGACCTTATCTGTAACTGATGATACAAGAAAAAAAATACTGGAAATAGCAGAAGAGTTAGAATACAAAACTGTTAGAGAGAGAAATATTAGCAGAAATATTGATAAACGTATAAAAATAGGAATTATTCATTGGTATTCTGAAAAAGATGAAATAGGAGATCCATATTACCTATCAATACGAATAGGTATTGAGAAAAATTGTTCGAACAAAAATATTGATATAATAAATATATTTAAACAAGATGGTAAATATGGAAATTATGAATTAGAGAAGTTAGAGGGAATCATAGCAGTTGGGAAGTTTAGTGTTGATGAAATTGAAGATTTTTCAGTATATTCACCTCATATAGTTTTCGTAGATTCTTCCCCTAACGATAAAAAATTTGATTCAGTTATTGTAGATTTTAAAGAGGCTGTTATAGAGGTGCTAAAATATCTTTTAGATTTAGGTCACAAAGAAATTGGATATATAGGTGGAAGAGAGTACACAGGAAAAAATAATGATTTAATTATGGATGAACGGGAGAAAACCTTCTATAATTTTATGAGAGAAAAGTTAGTTTATAATCCTAACTATGTTAGAACTGGTAAATTCACCGTTTCCGATGGATATAAACTTATGAAAAGAATATTACAAAATGAAGAAATTCCAACAGCATTATTTATTGCCAGCGATACAATGGCAATTGGGGCTATAAGAGCAATTCGGGAAGCAAATTTAAGTGTGCCAAAAGACATAAGCATTGTGGGTTTTAATGATATAGCTACATCTAAATATCTAGTTCCACCATTAACAACAGTGAAGGTACACACTGTTTTCATGGGAGTTACAGCTGTGAATTTACTTTTAGAAAGAATAGTGGAGAATAGAGAAATTGCTAAAAAAGTTACAATTCCGTTTGAATTTATAATAAGGGAAAGTTGTAATAGGGCTTGATGTATTGCAACTTCATGCGTAAACTGTTATAATGTATTTAAAAGTATGAACATATAAGATTTATATAGAATACTTTTAAATTTATGAATGAGGTGAAGCACATGTTAGTTTATAATGACAAAATTTCTGAATTTGTAAATTACATGAAAACTTCTAACATAGGTATAAATAAATCTAGACACATTAAATTTAATATAAGACTAAATTACAATTTAGTAAAAACACTTAGAAAGTAATACGCACTTTCTAGGTGTTTTATTTTTTATTAATAAGTTAAAAAATAAAAATTAAAAGGGGAATTTAATTATGAATAAGAGTGAGATTATAATAAAAGGGTTACCTGTAAAAACAACTAAGCTAGTTAATGGAGATGTGAATTTACTGTTTAAAATACCAAATTATGATAAACAGGAATCGATTTATAGAGTAATTGCAAAGAAGGATTATTGGAAAGATGCAGTAGAAGGCATGACTAATGTGAATTACTTTGTAATTAAAGGTGAACTTAAAGCATGTGTAAATAGTAAAGGTACACCATTTATCTCAGTAGAAGCAACTTCAATTAAAGCATTTCAATTGTTAAAAGATGAGAATGGACAAATAGATTTAAATTATGAAATGCCAATTGGAACTGATGAAATAGTGGATATATCAAAGCTAGTAAACCAAAATGAAGATATGTCCATAAAACGTTCGAAGAATAAAGCATTAAATTATATGAAAAATAATAAGAAGTTTAATAAACCTATTATTGTTAAAAAAGAAAGCTACATAATAGTGTCGGGACATGATCAGTACGCAGCAGCACAAGAACTTGGAATAAATAGTGTTCCAGTTTCATATGAGGAAAATTAAAAGCGGGAACACTGTTCCCGCTGAGTTTTAAATTCCATGGTTTATGTTAAGTAATTGGCTCTAAAATAACAGACTCATTTTCAACTTTTTCAGATATCCAATTAAAGACAATACATGAATCTAATTTTGGATTAAACATATCAACTGCTTCATCCTTTAGAAACATTTTTAGGTTTGCGGCTGCATATATAAATGCGGCCTTTTTTTTATTTGTGTTTGTATATTTTCTCATATTAATTAATCCACAAGCTGCGCCTGATAGATGAAATGAAGGGTTGTATAGGCTGTTACGGCTATCATTAACAATTAGCTTCACATTCTCCCGAAGTTTACTTATAAGCTGCCTTAAAAGGGTCATTCCTTTTCCTTGAGGAAGGTCTACTTCTGTTATTCCATAACTTAATCCCTCACATACCTTACTCCATAATTCTCTCTCTGATTGTTTGTTAATTTCTAAGCAATCGCCTAGTGTAATTGATTCAAGATATCTTAAATCGTGAAAAACATTACAATCTTCTAGAAAGTCGCAAAAGTCAATTATAACAGGCTTATTTTCAGTTATTATAATATTATCGCCTTGAAAATCTCCATGGGCATATGAAGTAAGACAAGTTACATTTAGACCATTCCAAACATTATTATTATTAAAATAATAATATGGATTAGGTAGTAATATGTCAGTTCCATCTAGTGATATCCATTTGATATTTTTATCTACACCTATTGATTCAAAGGCTTGTATGTATTTATCGTCCATATATCTATATGAAAGTTCATTTTTAACAATATCCATTGGAGACATGAATTTTTTAACGTGCTCTTTGTTCCAAGTGAATAAAAACTTAGTTATTGCTGAAATTGTGGTATCCTTAAGTTCATCTTCATTTAGAACCTTGTCCAAAAACGTCTCACTATTGTGTATATCATCACCTGCTAAATCATATAAGTTAACATATAATGAAGCACTACTTTTATCCGTAATTTTATAACTAGTTATGAGTTTGGCAATATATTTTTGCATATTGTTCTCTGAGGCAAGCCCGTAGGCCTTTTGAAATAGTTCCGTCTCATTTTTCTTAGTTATCTTTAAAATACCTACCTTATTTTTGGAACCGTATTCCACCATATATACTCCAGCTTCAGATCTTCCGCTTTTGAATTTTTTTAATACTTGAAAAGGAGCAATTTTATCTTTTATATCTTCACCTATATTGTTAATCTTAATTATCACTTCGTCAATATTCATGTAAAAACCTCCTGTAACCCATTATAAATATTAAGCTTATTAAATAGATTTTTTAGAATAAGCTTTACGTATGTATTATATTATACTTAATAAGTTTACACAAATCTTTAAAGAAAATTCAACACAAAAGTATGATTCCCTATAAAACATTAATGATTTTGGTGCTAATTGGTCACCATTTGACCAATAAATAATAGCCAATTGCCTAAGGCATGGCTTAATGTAGTATAATCAATCTGGCACAACAATTGCTACATATTGGTAGTTAGTATGATTATTATAAAAGGGGGAGTCTTAATGGAAAAGAAATGTATATCATTTATCTTATCATTTATGTTAATGTTTTCAACTTTTTCCGTGGCGTTAGCTAACACTAATACAAGCACGGAGGACATAAAAGGAAGCCTGGTTATTGTGGGTGGAGGTTTAGGTAGCAGCAATAGTCAGATTTATAATAAGTTTATAGATTTAGCAGGTGGAGCTGAAAACGCTAAAATAGGCATAATTGGTGCAGCGAGCTCAAAGCCTGTATTTTATAGTAATCAGTTCAAAAATGAACTGATTAGTTATGGAGTAAAAGCTGAAAATATCGAAATAATACCTATTGCAGTAAAAGATGACAAAACTACAAAAGATGTTGATGAAACAAAATGGGATATAAATGGGAATAACGAGGACCTAGCTGCAAAGGTAAAAGGCTTGAGTGGAATATGGTTTGTGGGTGGAGATCAGACTAGGATAATGAGTACCTTAAAAAATAAGGATGGCAGTAATACAAAGGTACTAGACTCCATATGGGAAATATATAAAAAGGGAGCAGTTATTGGAGGAACAAGTGCTGGTGCAGCTATAATGAGTAGTACTATGATTGTAGGTGGAAATAGTTTAAGTGCGCTTAATAAGGGCATTATAGATGAAGATACTGGAAATGATGATGATGGAGTATATTTAACAGAAGGTCTTGGATTTTTTAGATATGGAATAGTTGACCAGCATTTTGATATGCGAGCAAGAATAGGTAGATTAATAAGTTCTGCTTATACAAAGGGTGATAAAAATAGTTTTGCTTATGGAGTAGATGAGAACACTGCCATGATAGTGAATAATTCTACTAAGACATTAGAAGTGGTTGGTAAAAGTGGATTAACTGTACTTGATTATTCAAAAATGACTATGGACAAGGTTAATGGAAAACCATCTATAAAGAATGTATCTATAAATTATATAACTCCAGGGGACAAGCTTAATCTTCTAACAAAAGAAATATTACCTGATGAAAAAAAAGATGCTACAAATGGTTATGAATATTACAATTTCAAAGCTCCTATAAATACAGGTGTTTTAACTTCCTATGCTCAGATTAAAAATCTTCTGGGGTATAATTTAGTTGATAATGCTGGTACATCCTCTGTGAAGAGTTACAGCTTTGATGAAAAAGGTGATGGCTACGAGATAACTTTCACAAAAAACAAAAACACCATGGGATATTGGAATTATGTAGATGGAAATATTGATCAGTACTCTGCACTTAATGTATCTATGGATATTGTACCTGTAGTTGTTAATATAAAGGCTGATAAAGCAACTACTGAGAAGTGGCAAGCTAAGACTATATTACCTGCTACAGATTCTATGGATATTAAAGGGAGTATTATGGCTATTGGAGGAGCACTCGGTAGTAGTAATGCGGATGTTTATAATAAATTTATAGAGTTATCTGGAGGAAAAGAAAATGCTAGAATAGGAATTATTCCTGCTGCTAGCGGTAATCTTAAAAGTTCTAAGGCTTTTAAAGAGGATTTAGTAAAATACGGAGTAAAGGCAGAAAATGTTGAAATAATTCCACTAGCAATTAAAAATGATAAAAATACACCTGCAGATGAGTCGAAGTGGATTGAAAATGCAAATAAAACTGAAATAGTGGATGAAATTAAGGGGTATACTGGAATATGGTTTGTTGGAGGAGATCAAACAAGAATAACAAAAGTTTTATTAAATGCAGATGGAAGCAATTCAAAAGCACTAGATGCAATGTGGGACATATATAAAAATGGCGCAGTGCTTGGAGGAACAAGTGCAGGGGCAGCTATTATGAGTGATATGATGATAGGGGGGGGAGATAGTTTAGGAGCATTAAATGATGGCTTTACTGATACCTATTCGGATTCAGATCAACAAGAGTATGGACCATTATATATTGACAAGGGACTAGGATTCTTTAAGTTTGGAATGATTGATCAGCATTTTGATAAAAAAGCAAGGCTTGGAAGGCTCGTAAAGGCCGCCTTTGAAAAAGAAGATAAATATAATATGGCCTTTGGTATAGATGAGAACACTGCCTTAGTATTTCATAATAAATCAAAGAGTTTAGAAGTTATTGGTAAAGGTGGAATTACAGTAGTAGATTTGTCTAAAAGTTTAAAAGATGCTTCAGCTAAAAGGAGTACCTTTAAAGATGTTGTTATAAGTTATATAGTAAAGGGTGATAGTTTTAATCTATCCACAAAGGAGTTTACTATTAATGATAACAAAGATTTAACAAATGATTATGAGTATGGAGATTATGATGTGCCAGTAAATTCTGGTGTGTTTACATCACATTCACCTATAAAAAACTTTATCACCTATGATTTAGTGGATAATACAGCAAATAGTACAAAAAGTTATAGTTTTGATGAAAGTGGAAGAGGGTTTGAGATAGTTTTTAGAAAGACTTTGGATACTAAAGGTTATTGGCAATATTCAGACGGAAATATAGATGATTATTCTGCCCTTAATATTTATATGGATATTAACCCAATAAATTCGGAAATAGTATATGTAAAAAGTTCTAGCGATGACAATAAAGTGATTTCAGAGCCCAAGGTAGAGACAATGCAAAAAACTGAAAATTCAGTGACACCACTACCTAAAACAGGAAGTGTGCTGGATATGTTTGCGATTATGAGTATTGGCACATTGATATTTTCCATTGGTGGGTATATACTTATTAAAAAGAAAAGAGTGAAAAATTAGTAGTAATACTTAAACTGTCAATATATATATGTATATATTGACAGTTTTTTTTGTTGTTATGGTATAATTTTATAAAAGGTCTTGCATATTGGAGGGTAAATATGATTAAGGGTATAAGTTTAGTAGCTGGTTCTGAAAATACAAAAGTAGCACTGCTTGCACAGCTTGAAGAATACATAGGAATTCAATCTATAAGTAGCTATGCCATAGATGAGGATGAAATTCATCACATAATCCAGGATGATTTAGTAATCCTTTCAGGAGAACTTGTAAGGCAGGAGTTAATTGAAAAGAATTTGTTAAATACTAGTTGTGATATCATCATTGCAAAGAGAACTATAAGCTATGATAATATTGATGATATATTTTTAATACCGGAAGAGACTGAAGTATTATTTGTAAATGATGCAAAAGAAACTACTTATGAAACCATAGAAATATTCAAAGAATTAGGTATTGATCACATTAAATGTATACCATATTATCCAGGGATATCATCAGTTGATAAGGGAGTAAAAATTGCTATAACTCCTGGCGAAAAAGATAAAGTGCCATCTTTTATAGAAAAAATTTATAACATAGGACCAAGGATAATGGATTCTACTACAATAATAAAAATTTTGGTTAAACTAAATTTATTGGAAGAAAAGTCTTGTGTATTTTCTCAAAATTATCTTTTTAAAATAATTAATATAGCTAAAAAATTGGGCAAGTACAATAACTTAATAATTAAAATGAATTCACACCTTAATAAGGTTATTGATGGGCTTCAGCAAGGGCTTATTGTATATGATAATAATGGAATAATAAATGTATTGAACGAAGAATTAAAAAGTAGTTTGAAAATAAATAGCAACAAATTGATAGGCAAAAGACTTAAAAATGTGATATTCAATAAAAATCTTTTAGAATATCTTATGGATAATAGAGAACTCGATGAAAAGAAAATTAATCTAGAGGGCACAGATTTATCAATTAATAAATTTAAAATTGATGATAATGACTATACTGTAGCAGTATTTAAAAGATACCAGGATACAATAAATCATAGAAAAGAAAAGAATCTTATAATAAAGGGATTTGTTGCCAAGTACTCCTTCGATGATATTATAACAAATAACCCAAAGATGCAAAAGACAAAAGATATTGGTAGAAAACTAGCTAAAACCGATTTAACGGTATTAATTGAAGGGGAAAACGGTACAGGTAAAGAGCTTTTTGCTAGTGCGCTCCACAAAAGTTCTAGGAGAAGCACGGAATCCTTCCTGGCTGTAAACTTTAGCTCACTTCCTGAGGAGCTTATTGAAAGTGAATTATTTGGATATGAAGATGGAGCATTTACAGGAGCAAGAAAAGGTGGCAAACCTGGTCTTTTCGAACAAGCCAGTGGTGGAACTATTTTTTTGGATGAAATAGGTGATATTTCATTAAAAGTTCAAGCTAGATTACTTAGGGTACTCCAGGAAAAAGAAGTTATGAGGATAGGTGGTAACAGCATAATTCCAGTAGATGCAGATGTTATAGCAGCTACTAATAAAAATTTATTTAAGATGATGGAAGAGGGGAAGTTTAGAAAGGATTTATACTACAGATTAAAAGTAGGATACTTAAAAATTCCGCCTCTTCGTGATAGAAAAGAAGATATAGAGCCACTTATAAAGTGTTTTATAAATATGGAAAGCACAGAAAACATTGGAATTGATAGTAATGTAATTAAAATATTAAAGGAGTATAACTGGTATGGAAATGTCAGAGAACTTAGAAATACCATAAACTATATGCTTGCAATTAGAAATAGTAATATTATAACCATAAACGAATTACCAGATATGAATTTTTTTCAAAATTATGATACTAAAAATGATAATTTAAATGAGTCTCCTGTAAATGTTGGTTATTTAGATTTAGAGCTTGAGTATATACTAATGCATATATATAAACTGAGTAATAAAAACATAACTGTGGGAAGAAAGATGATTTCAAAAGATAGTAAAGAAAGTAATTTCAATATGAGTGAATCAATGGTAAGAACTCGATTAGAGAGATTAGAAAGAAAGGATTTAATTATAAAAGGAAAAGGCAAAAGAGGTACTTATCTAACTGAGTTAGGTGAAAAAATGGTATTAGAAAAATTAAATCGGATTTAATATTGAAATAGTAAAACTAAGTTTACAAGTGGTCACCATTAACCCTATGTGGGTGTTTAATGGTGACCATCTAAGTCTTATAATCCATAGAACTTAGATTATAATTAACTATTAATGTGTAATTGATTGAATTTTGTAGAAATAAGGATTGGCATAAAAATTGCTATAATATAAGATATATAAAATAAAAGGGGGATTTGAAATGGAACAAAATAAAAAGAAAAAATGGTCTTTTAAAATGCCAGATACCTATGTGATTATATTTTTTGTTGTTTTACTGGCGGCGTTATTAACTTATATCTTACCTTTAGGTAGGTTTGAGGTTAATTATAAAGCTTATGATGTAAGTGACAAGATGATTGCAGAAGTTGCAGATGGAGAGAGTGTTTCTTTTACGGTTGATAGCAAAAATTATGTTATTGATGCCTCAGGTGAAGAAGATGCATTATTACTTGAAGAAGGCAAAGAAGAGCCACTGGGAGAAATAAGTAAGAGTAAGGCTAAGGCCGTAGAAATAAAAAATGGAGACAAATTATCATTTAAAGTAGTTCAGGAATATGGTAAATTTGTTTCAGAGGGAGAAAGAAAAGGGATTAGCTTATTTGCAAGTGGCGGAGATGTAGGTTTTCTAAACTACTTATTTGAAGGTATTGTAAAAGGCGATAAGTGGGGAAGCGCAGTTGGCGTTATAGCATTTATTTTAGTTGTTGGTGGTGCATTTGGAATTATACTCAAAACTGGTGCTGTAGAGGCCGGTATTCTTTCTATGATAAGAAAAACTAAAGGTAAAGAAGTTATACTTATACCAGTAATTTTCGCGTTCTTTTCAGCAGGTGGTGCTGTATTTGGTATGGGTGAAGAAGCGATTCCCTTTGCTATGATTATTGTGCCGCTTGTAATAGCAATGGGGTATGATGCAATAGTTGGTATAATGATTACTTACGTTGCTACGCAAATAGGTTTTGCAACGTCTTGGATGAATCCATTTAGTGTGGCTATTGCCCAAGGGATAGCAGGTATACCAGTGCTGTCTGGCGCAGGATTTAGATTTATCTTATGGCTATTTTTCACTGCATTAGGTATAGTATATACCTGGTTTTATGCTAAGAAAATTAGAAAAAATCCAACGTCATCAGTAGCTTACGAGTCAGATGCTTTTTATAGAGATGATTTTAAAGGGAAAGATCTTGAGGATGTTAAATTTACATTTGGGCATAAATTAGTTCTTCTTACCATATTACTGGGGATTATATGGGTTGTATATGGCGTTGGTAAATATGGTTTCTACATTCCAGAGATTGCAACAATATTCTTTACAATGGGACTTGTTTCAGGTATTATTGCTGTAATATTTAAGCTTAACAATATGAGCGTAAATGATATTTCAATTTCCTTCAAAGAAGGTGCAAAAGATTTAGTTGGAGCAGCTCTTGTAGTAGGTATGGCGCAGGGTATTATATTAGTACTTGGTGATGCATCTCCTGTAAATAACTCTGTTCTAAATACTATTCTTAATGGTATGGGTTCTACACTTGGTGGTCTATCATCAGGATTTAATGCTTGGTTTATGTATATATTCCAATCAGTATTTAACTTCTTTGTAGTTTCAGGGTCAGGTCAGGCAGCTATAACTATGCCTCTTATGGCACCACTTGCAGATATTGTAGGTGTAAGTAAACAAGTTGCAGTACTTGCTTTCCAATTAGGTGATGGATTTACAAATTTAATCGTTCCGACTTCAGGGTGCCTCATGGCAGTGCTAGGTGTTGCAAGATTAGAGTGGAGTAAATGGGCTAAATTCCAAATTAAATTCCAAGGAATCTTATTTATACTATCATCAATTGTAATGTTTGTAGCGGTAGCAATAGGATTTAAGTAAAAGTTACAAGAATAAATCATAATAAGTAAGAGGGGAGTAAATTACCCCCTTTTACTTATTATAATCATATATGAAAGGGGAATTAGTATGGTAACTTTGATTAAAGGAGGAAAAGTATATGCACCACAGTATATAGGAAACAAAGATATTTTAATATGTGGTGATAAAATAGAGCTTATAGAGGATAGTATTAACGTAGATAGTTGTGGGCTTTGCGTCAAAGTAATAGAAGCCTCTGGAAAATTAGTGTTCCCAGGTTTTATTGATTCGCATGTTCATATTTTAGGTGGAGGAGGAGAGGGCGGATTCAAAACAAGAACTCCAGAAATTAAATTATCGGACTTAACAACTGCAGGCGTAACTACTGTTGTGGGATGTTTAGGCACTGATGGAATTTCAAGAAACATGAGATCTTTACTTGCAAAGGCAAGAGCGCTTGAAGAGGAAGGAATATCAACTTTCATATATACTGGTTCTTATAGGATACCAGTTAAGACAATAATGGAAAATGTTCAAGAAGATATAATTTTGATTGATAAAATTATTGGGGTTGGAGAAGTAGCTCTTTCAGACCATCGTTCTAGTCATCCAACCTTTGAACAGTTTGTACAATTAGTATCAGATGCCAGAATAGGTGGAATTTTATCTGGAAAAGCAGGGATAGTGAATGTTCATATGGGTGACGGGAAAAGTGAACTTGATTATATGGATAGGTTAGCTAAAGAAACTGACATACCACTGACTCAGATTATTCCAACACATATGAATAGAAATCCATCACTATTTCAGAAGGGCTTAGAATATGCAAAAAAAGGTGGGTATGTAGATTTCACTACAAGCACTACAGAAAAATTCCTTGAAGAAGGAGAAACTAAATGTAGCACGGGGTTAAAAATCATGCTAGATAATGGCGTGGATATTAAGAACATAACCTTTACTTCTGATGGACAGGGAAGTCTACCAGACTTCGATGAAAATGGAAATTATATAGGTCTTAAAGTTGGAAAATGTGAATCCTTATATAAAGAGGTAAGCGATGCTATAATTAATGAAAATATTAGCATAGAGAATGCAATTACTGTAATAACATCAAATCCAGCAGAACGCTTAAAACTAAAAACAAAAGGAAAGTTAAAGGTTGGCTTTGATGCAGATATTGTTCTGGTTAATGAGAATGATTTTAACATTAATACTGTAATAGCAAAGGGTAGAATAATGATTCATGAAAATAAGATTTTGGTACTGGGAACATTTGAGTAATAAAATTTATAACTTATAAAAGCTGTGAATTTATTTTCACAGCTTTTATAAGCTTTTTACTTATGAGAAATATCAGTGAATTCATCGATGCAGGTTACAAGTTCTCCTATTTCAGGTTTGCTCAGTTGTGCATTGGCACCTACAGACTCTCCCTTATGCCTTAAATCAGCTGTGATTAATGAGGAGAATAGTATGACAGGCAATTTTTTAAGAATGCTATGTTCTTTAATTTTCCTTGTTAGTGTATGGCCATCCATTTGAGGCATTTCAATGTCTGTTATAAGTACATTAACATCATCTATAAAGCTACTGTTTTTCTCTTGGACCAGTCCAAGTAAATATTCTAAAACTTGCTTTCCATCATCAAATATCTTTAGGTTATTAAATCCTGCTTTTGTAAGAGTGTCCTTTAATAATCTTCTAATTAATGGAGAATCATCAGCTAAAACAAGTTTAATATTTGATCTATCTTTGTAGGCTATATCATTAATTTTATCCTCGGTAATCCCTGTAGAAGGGCTGATATCAGTAACTATTTTTTCAAAGTCTAGAAGTAATATTATTTTATCATTTATAACAATATTACCAATAACTAGTGAATTTATAGAAATGTCGTCAGGCTTAGTTATTTTATCCCATTTAATACGCTTTACGCCTACAATACTATCAATACTAAAGGCTACTTGAATTTTATTGAATTCACAAAGAATAATTGTTGATTCGATTTCAACTTTATGTTGTTTTTCTAAAATGTATTTTAAGTCTACTAAAGTTATTATTTTATCTCTACATAGTGTAAGCCCTGCTATAGCAGGGTGCGAATCAGGGAGTTTCGTAAGATTAGTTGTATTTATTACCTCTTTAACTTTAATAATATTAATTGCATAATGTTTTTGGTTTATTATAAACTCAAGTATTTCAACTTCACCGGTTCCAGATTCTAATAGTATATTATTATTCATATTTTTCCCTCGCTTTCGAATGGATATAAAAAAATTATATATATATTATATTTCGGATATAATTATAATAACTTTACTTTTAAATGTGAATATAAAGCGAAATATTTCTGCTAAATATGGTAAACTATATAATATGTATTAAAACGTTACTAGCATTAATAGAGGGTGAAGAAAAATTGATAATAAATGGCGGATGGATAAAAACTATAGAAGGTAAGCACACATTTATATTATGGGGACTATATGGAGAGACTAAGTGTACAAGAAGAGGTAGAAAACCTAAAAATGCACTTCCATTTTATGAAGACATGGTTTCGATTTTAGAACTTCGTAGCAAAATAAATAGTTCTGTTCCAGAAATGAAATTTGGGAAACATAAATATGATTCAATAGAAAAGCAGCTTTATAAGAGAGAAATTAGAGGCATTACGTTTAATAATTTAGATGCATTCCATATTCTTTTAAATATAGATAGAAAATGTATAGAGGGAGTAGAGTTGTCTCGTGAATTAGTGTTTTGGGTTACAGTGGCAAAGTTTACAGCAGAACTAATTATAAAGCATAAATATTTGCCTTCACTTACAATTGATAGAGCACATAAAAAAGTGGATTCTCAGTGGAGATGGCATACAAGCGATCCTGAATATATCTCTAAAAAGAAGGTTTTATGTAGTAATATGCCTACAGAGTGTAAGGCGTATTTTCCCTTAGAAAATGATAAATTTATATACACAAATAGTACTAAACTGGTAAGTAATTTTATGGATTCTATAATTGATAGTATGGTGAGAGGGAGTTCTAGTGAAATAAATAATGATAGTGAACATTTAGTGCATGGTGTTAGTAACTTAGGTAGCACTTGGATTTATTCTCTTTTCTCAGAATCACCTGAGATACCTGTGGATAAAAGTGAACAGATTAAAATGCTAAACCAGTATAAGAAGTGGATAGAACCTATAAAAATAAAAAATACTAATTTCAAATTTCGTACTTGTTTTAAGGTAGTGCCTCCTACAAGAGGAGAGATTTGGACAATTGAATATTTACTTCAAGCAAAGGATGATCTAAGCCTTATGCTTCCAGCAAAAATGATTTTTGAAGAATCTGTGGATACTATCACTTATTTAAATAAGAAATTTAATAATCCTCAAGAAAGACTTCTAGAGGATTTAGCTGTTGCGTCAAAAGTATTTATCCCTATACAAAGGAGTCTTTATGACATAGCACCGGTAGAATGTAAATTATCTATGGATGAAGCTTATTCATTTTTAAGGGAATCTGCTTATTTTTTAAAGGAAAAAGGTTTTGGAATTATAGCACCAGCTTGGTGGAAAAAACCTTCAAAGATTTCTGTTAGACTTAAAGAAAAAAATGTAAACACAAATAATAATATAGCAGCAAAAAGTACATTTAATATGGACACTATTCTTGAATATGATTGGAAACTGGCATTAGATGGAAATGAGATAAGTGAGAGTGAATTTGAAAATATTTCAAATCTAAAGGTGCCATTCATCCAATTTAGAGGTCAGTGGGTAGAAGTTGATATACATCAAATTAAAAAATTGGCCAAGATGAAAATAAACAAAGGATACAGTGGGAAGATACCTGTTTCAGAATTATTAAGAATTAACTTAAGTGATGAAGAAATAATTCCAGGGGTTAGTGTTGAAAAAATAGATAATCAAGAAGCTGTAGAAAACTTTTTTCAAAAATTATTTAATTTGGATAATTTAGAACAAGTGGATATTCCAATAGGATTTAGAGGCGTTCTTCGCGAATATCAAAAAAGAGGCTATTATTGGTTAACATTTCTCAGAAGTTATGGTATAGGAGCCTTACTTGCTGATGATATGGGACTTGGAAAAACTGTTCAAAGCATATGTCTTTTGCTCTATGAGAGGGAAAAGGGGTTAACAGACAAACCTACACTTATAATATGTCCAACTTCAGTTGTGGGAAATTGGGAAAAAGAAATTGAAAAGTTTGCACCAGGTCTTAAATCATCAATTCACCACGGAAATAATAGGTGGACTTACGAAACGTTTAGCAAGGAAGTTGGCAAAAATGAAGTTATCATTACAACATATGCTCTAATAGTAAGAGATAAGGAGTTATTTCAAAAAGAAAAGTGGGCGGGAATTATATTAGATGAAGCTCAGAATATTAAAAATAGTTCATCTAAACAAACTAGATGTATAAAAACATTAAAAGCTGAATATAAGATTGCACTTACAGGAACTCCAGTTGAAAATAGACTATCAGATTTGTGGTCCATTATGGACTTTTTAAATTGTGGATATCTATATAATTGGTCAACATTTAGAAGTGAATTTGCAGTGCCTATAGAGAGAGATGGCGATTCTAAAAAGAGTGTTAAACTAAAGAAAATAATTACACCATTTTTATTAAGAAGACTTAAAACTGATACAAATATTATAAAAGATTTACCAGAAAAGATAGAGACGAAAGAATATACTCCACTAACAAAGGAACAAGCTACTTTATATGGAGCAGTAGTGAAGGATTGTCTGAATAAAATCGATAATTCAGAAGGTATTCAGCGTAGAGGACTTATAATTTCTTCCTTAACCAAGTTCAAGCAAATTTGTAACCATCCTGCACAGTTTTTGAAAGATGACAGTGAAATTGAAGGTCGCTCTGGAAAACTTGACAGCCTTTTAGAGATGTTAGAAGTTGTTGTGTCAGAAGGGGATAAGTCATTAGTGTTTACTCAGTTTGCAGAAATGGGACACATACTTACGAAAGAGATAGAGAAAAAATTAGGTGTAAAAACACTATTTTTACATGGAGGAACAAGTAGAAAGAAAAGAGAAGAGTTGATTAGTATTTTTCAAGACGAAGGTGACGAGCCTATGGTCTTTATATTATCACTTAAGGCTGGAGGGCTTGGATTAAACCTTACAAAAGCAAATCATGTGTTTCATTATGATAGATGGTGGAATCCCGCTGTAGAAAATCAAGCAACAGATAGAGCCTTTAGAATAGGTCAAGTTAAGAATGTTCATGTGCATAAATTTATATGTATGGGGACTCTAGAGGAAAAAATAGATGAGATGCTAGAACGGAAACAGGCACTTGCAGAGAGTATAGTTTCCACAAATGAAAACTGGATATCCGAAATGAGTAACACGGAGATTAGAGAATTATTTAAATTAGAAAAAGAAAATGTAGTTGAGTGATTATGCGTAATTTTTTTAGGAAGGAGGTATACTGTGGCTGTAAGAATAAGAAATGAATTTGGTAGTAATTGGTGGTCTAAAAAATGGAATAGTGCAATTTCAAGCTTTACCATAAGCTCTAGAATTGACAGAGGACGAGAATATGCAAGAGCAGGCAATGTACTGAGTATAGAAGTATCAAAGGGAGAAATCCATGCCGAAGTTCAAGGTAATAGCGTGGACCCCTATGAGGTTAATATGGAGATTGATATTTTTACAAAAGAGCAGTGGGAAAAAATCATGAAAGTCATGGCACAAAAGGCTATATTTTGTGCTATGATTTTAAATGGAGAAATGCCTGAAAATATAGAAGAAGCTTTTAAGGAAGCTGGAGTTTCTCTTTTTCCTAAAAAGCAAATACATTTAATAACTCAGTGTTCATGTAAGGATACAGCAAATCCATGTAAGCATATAGCAGCAGTTCATTATATGCTTGGACTTGAATTTGATAGAGACCCCTTTGTGATATTAAAGCTGAGGGGAATGGACAAGATTGAATTTCTGAAAACCCTAAGAATCCTAAGAAGTTGTGGCGAAGGCGAAAAAATTAAAAGAAGAGCAAAACGGCTACTTAAATCAAAAAAAACTATTGAAGATTTACGAAAAGAATTTGAAAATTTTAATGGAATAGACGAAGAAGTATTAAATATGACATTTTCTTATGTGTCGCCTGAAGTTGTACATGGAATTATAAAAACATTAGGGGTCCCAGATTTTTGCAGGTCTGAGGATAAGTTTGAATATAAAATGAGTACAGCATATACTAAAACTGAAGAAGAGACTAGAAAATATCTGTAGGTGCCACCCACGTGGCAAGTGGCAAGTTGAACATGGTATTTAGATTTATCTAACCTTAAATTAAGTGAAAATATTATGGGTATGGTCAAAAATCGAATTATATGTTATAATAGCACACAAATGTATTAATAAGGAATAATATTATATTTTATAAAAAAATAAACTTAGGGGGAAATTATTATTATGAAAGCTAAAAGAATTATACAATTTTCTGGAAAAGAAATTATACTTGGAGAGTTAGAGCAAAAGGTTAAAGAAATATGGAGGGAAAGTGGAAATCTTCAAAAGGATATAAAATCAATGGAGATATATGTGAAGATTGAAGAGAATAAATGCTACTACGTAGTTAACGAAACAGTTTCAGGTAAATTTGAATTAATTGCATAATTATTATAAAAGAGCTTAAAATTTAATTTTAGGTTCTTTTTTGTTTCCGTTGTAGCAGAAGAGATAACAGCATCTATGGAATACCAAAATTCGAATATGGAAAGTATAGTTATATCTGTAGAGGAAATGGAATCATTAGGTAATGATTTAAATCGACTGGTAACTGATAATAATAATTAGTAATGCAAGAGATAAAAAATTTGCCGAACAAGTGAAACTTGACAATATATTGAATATAATATAATATATAACATATACGGTGAGTGTACCTAATAAATTGTTAGCGGTATAGGGGATTTTCCTACACGTAGATACCTCTACGGAGTCACTTCTAAAGTGATTTCGTGGAGTTTTTTTGTAATTTAATTAAAGGGTACAACATATAAATTGAAAGTGGACAATAATTATTTATAACGGTAAACAAATTAGTCTTATAGAATATAATAAAGAATGTTATTATTACTTTAATAAGTATGATACAGGGAAACCTATAGAGTAATATGAAAGTGAGATGATAATTATATGGGAGCATTAATTCTGCTCAGTGATTTTACTGAAAAAGACAATGTTAATTTAAAAATAAAAATCAGAGAAATATTTTTAGATAAAAAGTATACCGTCAGTTATATACCTTCAATGACTGATGTTGGACTAAAATATTTTAAAAGAGCAGAAGATAAGCTAAGTGAATATGGAAATTTCCAATTTGAATACTTTGATATAGATGATTTTTGTAATATAGATAAAATAGAGCAGATATTTAAAGCGGAAATAATATATTTATCAGGTGGTAATACTTATTATTTTTTGAACAATCTAAAGAAAAGATATTTCATAACTAGACTTAGAAGGTATGCTTCAAATGGAGGTCACATTATAGGGCTAAGTGCAGGTGCAATTATGATGTCAAAAGATATATCAACTGCTAAGTTTGGTGATGAGGATATCGTTGGGTTATCAGATTTATCATCTTTAGATCTAGTTGATTTTGATTTTATGCCACATTGGAATATTGACAGTCACTATTTAGAAGAGCTAAAGGAATATTCTAAAACTACAGGAAATACAATTTATACATGCAATGATGGTGATGGAATAATTGCAATGAATAATAAATTGCATTTTTATGGAGACATTAAAATTATAAAAGAGGGTGAAATAAGTAAAGTCTAAATACTGTTATGAGCAAGTCTAGAGTTATGGGTTCTATATTTTACAATTTGGTGTCTCTCGAGTATTTCTAATGAAGTATAAGTATATTTAATAAATACAGCAGCTGTAACGAAGGATATTATATCAGATATTGGATAAGCAAGCCATGCGCCAAGTACTCCCATATCTAAACCACCCATAAGTACATATGCTAGTGGGATAAATATAATTATCTGTCTGTAAATAGATAGTTTGAAGGAAGTTTTAACTCTATTTATAGCTTGGCAATAGTATATTGCTAAATAGTATATTCCTAGGCAAGGGAACACAGCTATAACTATTCTAAAAGCCTTTGATGCCTCCTCAATAATAACAACATCATTTATAAATAAGCTTATAAGTTGTTTTGAAAAAATCATAAATATTGCCCATAATAAAGTAGAACTTATAGATACTGAAATTATTGACATTTTAACAACTTCTTTTAACCTCTTGAAATTTCCAGCACCAAAATTATAGGCAGCTATAGGTTGCATAGCTGCACTTATACCAAGTACTGTCATAAATAAAAACATTGAAACTCTTGTAATTAGTCCAAAAGTTATAATGGCTAAATCCCCTCCATAGGAGGCTAGTAGATTGTTTAATATAACAGCTACCACTGCGTCTGATATCTCTATGATAAAGGTTGAAAACCCAACAAATATTATTCCAATTGATACTGATTTATTAAGAGTTAGTTTAAGTGGAAGTTTCAAGCCTTTCACTAATTTCATAAATTCATATAAAACATAAGTAAAAGCTATTATTTGAGAAAGTACTGTTGATATAGCAGCTCCGCTCATACCATAAGAGAGTATATTTATTAGATAATAATCTATAATTACATTACAAATTGCTCCAATAGAAGTACTTAATAAAACTATTTTAGTATTTCCAAAAGCCGTCATAATATAAGACGCAATTACTGAAAAGGATTGAAACATTACACCTATTAGTATGATACCCATATATTCTTTTGCAAGAGGAAATATATTTTTCGTTGCACCCAAACTATATATAATTGAATCTTTAAAAACAAAAATACCAATAGAAAATACAGATATTATTATAAGCATTAGAACTATAGCATTAGGTATTATAATTTTTAAATTCTCATAATCTTCTTTACCACAACTTCTTGCAACTGCGGTAGAAGCTCCGATAGCTATAAGCATAGATATGGCTAGAAATAATCTTTGTATTGGAAAGACTATGGTTAAAGCACCAATAGCATTAGCTCCTATTGCTTGCCCCACAAATACAGTATCAACTGTGTTGTACATTTCGGCTACCATTAATGAAATTATTGCGGGTACGGAAAATTTTAATAGTAGTTTCCCAATTTTTTCTTCCCCAAACATTTTATTGCTTTCTGCCATGCTACTCATTGTCATGAAATCCACTTCTCCTTAAGAAATTATTATTACTACAGTATTATTGTAAGCTATTCACAGTAGATTAACATTCACATAGTTGCTAGATAAGAAGCACAAAATTGCTAATCAGTGTGTTTGAAATTTGTTCTAATAACAAAAAAACACCTTAAAATAGGTGTTTTTGTACTTTTTGAAGAACTATCAAAGTAGAACCATAGCCTTCAATTTTTAATATGTCATTATACACTGCAGTTTTTTTAGCATAAGATAAGGAAATATTAGGAGAGGAAATTTTATTTAAAATTTTCCATTCGTCAAAACTAAGTCTTTTAGGCTTACCCATACACAGCCATATATCGTAAGCTGATCCGATTTTCTCAGAAACTTCATATTTAATAACCTTATAGTCGTGAATTAAATTTTTAAGGGTTAAGGATATTTTTATCTCAGTAATATTTTTACTGCCTTTACCTTTAGATAAATCCTCTAGATTAATTAGGTTATTAATCTCACTACTATAACTATAAAGTAGGACCTGTATATCCTCATCTCGTCTTGTGATAATGTATCCATCACCCTTGTCTATAATCTCATTTCCTAGCTTTGATAATAAATAATAAGCATAATAGGAAGATTTCTTTATACCATTTAAGGTAAGAAGTCCAGGTGAACCGAAAAATAATTCGTTGTTTAAAATTGAATTTTCTTCTACTGTATCAAAAGCCTTTACAGCCAGTAGCTTATCATTACTGTTAATAAAATTATGAATAATATATGGAAGCATATAAGAGGAATCATAAATAGCATTTATATCCTTATTAACATTAAAAGGGTCTTCTATTAAATTATTCAATTCATATTTCTTGAAGATTTCCCGTGTAATGTCTATATACTCGAAAGATAAATCCTTTGAGGCTTGGAATTTCCAATCCTTAACTACCTCAATTCCATATATGTCAGCAAAATATAGTATAAAGCTTTCTAAAAGTTTTATGAAAGAGTTCTTATCATCAAAAGTCTGGTTTAAAATAATTAATGGTTCAAGGGATATATCCATTAAAAATTCTAATAGCTTGTCAACCTCATCCCAATTTAAAAAGCTTACATTATCATTGAAATATATTTTCATTTCTTTCCCAAATAAGTTTTGAACTATACCATTTTTAAAGCCTATAGTATCTTGAATAGATCTTAAATATTCCTGTTCCCTTGCTTTAATAAGTTCTTTTGCATCGCCTAAATTTATTTTTTCTTTCCATATATGTTCTAAGGGGTTGCCTTCTAATAAAAAATCTGTCTGAAGCTTTATAATTTTATTAGTATAGTTGAACCTATCATAGTCCTCTAAATAATAAGATAAGTATTGTAGCGATTCAGTCAAATCATATGTTTGAAAATTTTTAAAACTATTAAATTTATTCTCTGAAATATGATATTTTTTTCTGTATTGGAGTGGTGTGCACTTACAGTATTCTTTAAAACTCTTATTATAATATCTAGAATGAGAAAAACCAACATCCTCTGAAATATCTGTTATGGTTTTATCTGTATCTAATAGTAATTTAATAGACTCGTCTACCCTTACTTTGTTTAATAATTCACTAAAATTTGTTCCAGACATATCTTTTATTTGGTGAGATAAATAATAAGAACTTAAATATTCCTCCTTAGCTATATCCTGCAAACTAATTTTGTTCATGTAATTGTTATAGATGTACCTGCTAATTCTTTGATACCTTTCAAATTGTAATCCATTCACCTTTAGTCCTTTCTCATCATAAGTGAGATAATGAAAATTGTTTATTAAATGAAATAGTAACTTTATTAAAATAGACTCTATCTGGTCATCAAAGTTTTCACTTTTTTGTATTACCTCACAGGCTAAAACAGACAAGTATTTTCTCAGAATATCATATTTTTCTTCTTGTTGTGAGCCCTCTTCGCCAGAGTTTGTATAAAAATAAATATTTTCTATATCATTATAATATTTTTCAAAGAATGTAGGATCTATGTGAAAAATTAAAACTTTATTTTCTTCCTTTGAATAGATTTTATGGGCTTCATCTGGATTTATAATCTCAATTTCATTTTCATGAGATTCATAGTTCCCTGATTCTATAAGTACATTAATAGAACCCTTTAGCACAAAAATTATTTCCAAAGAATTGTGCCAATGTATGGGATAGTCATTTATACTCTCTAAGGATACACTTATAGGTAAATCGTTCAGGTAACTTATATATTCTTTTCTCATTTTAAAAAACCCCTTTGGTGCCACCCACGTGGCAAGTGGCATCCAATTTAATCCATCTCTAATTTGTCAAACACACCCTTGCTTAGGAGCATTATTAAAAATGATGCTATAATATTATAACAAATTAATACTATATAGGATACATACTGTGCAGAAGAATTATCACCAGAATGGATTAACAAAGCTACATGAATAATAATTCCTGGTAATATTACTAATAATGTTATTCCCATTTTTATAAACATTCCAAGAGTTTTTGAATGTACGGATCCTAAAAATCTTCTTGAAAGCACATCTCCATAAGTATATATTGCACCAAAGGAAGCATAGGTAATACCACATAATATTGAGATTAGTGGACTACTTTTAAATACAATTCCAGATACAACGAATAGAACAAGGCCATCAATGGTATATTTAATTAAATCTGCTAATGTGGAATAAAATAATTTGGACAAAGAGGAATAGGGAATTAAAAATATAAACTGCTTTGAAAGTTCCTGAGCCCATTTCCCTTGTAAGGTAAAGAAAAATAACATATATATTGAAAAATATAAAACTGTGTTTATACTTCCGCCTGGAACAATGTAACGTGAACCGAGTCCCACACCTACCATTATTAAAGTCATTTTATCTATAAAAGGAATTCCAGACTTTTTGTATTCAAGAAGGTGTCTGTAAAAAATCGCACTAGAACCATTACCCATGTTCCCAGATTTGATTTTTCTGAATTTTTTTCTCCCGTAATTTATATTACCTTTTCCGGATTTTTTCATTGCATACATTTCTTCTTTCTTGTCCGTTGCGGCAAGAACATCTTCATAATAATCTGTGTTTAGTTTGTATAATGCATAAATCATAGAAATAATAAAGATTATGCAAAGCAGCATATGGATGAAAAATGAATAAGTTATACCATTAACTGCCGCCATTAAAATAGACTTTAACCAACCTATAAACGGAATATATATAAAGAAACTATTATTTAAAAAACTAACAGCTGCCTTTGAAAAATCTTTGTATATGTATATCTTAGATAAAAAAGCAATACCAAAAATAGCAGTTACTATATTTAATATTTTTTTAGCCATATTTCTTGTTTTATTTGATTTAGATGTTATGGAATAAGTTAACAAACCTAATATTGACATAGTAAAAACAAGGAAAAATGAAACTAAAAGAATTATACTAATACCAGGCCCAGTTATAGGAAAAAAATTCTTTGCATTTGGGATCTGGAATAATAAGAACATAACAAGGAATAATGAAGTATAGAGTTGCTTAATAAATCCATAAATCAAGACCCGTTTTGGTGATAGGGGTGCTGTGAAAACTAAATTTACATCTGACAGCCTAAAAAAGCTACTCCCGTTATCAATTCCATTTTTAACTCCATACCATACAACCATCAGAATTGCTGCAGTTGCGATGGCTCCATATGTATCAACATTTCCATTTACAGAACTGCGTACAGGCATAATAAATGATGCAACTATTATAAAAATAAAAAATACCGATATAAGTAAATAGAGTATTAATATGCCGGGTTTCTTCTTAAGCTGCAAAATATGATTTTTTAGTGTTTTTCTAAATATATAAAAAAGTGGCTTCATTTTATTCCCTCCGTAACATGGAAGAAAATTTCCTCTAGAGATTCATTGGTAGCGAGCAGCTCTTGTTTTGTCCTTGACATTATGATAGATCCTTCTTGCATTATAAGTGCTCTATCCCATAGACCCTCCACGCTATTAATAATATGAGTACTTATAACCACTGAGCACCCTGTCTCCTTTAATTCTAAAAATACATTACTTAGTTCTTTTATTGCTTTTGGGTCAAGTCCTACCATGGGTTCATCAAAAAGTATTACTTTAGGATTAATTAAAAGTGCACAACATATACTTACCTTCTGCTGCATTCCCTTTGAAAGTTCTTTACCTAACTTATCCCTTTTATCAGATAATTCAAATCTTTCAAGTAGAGCTTCAGCCTTCTCTTTATAATCCTTTATCTTATACGCTCCAGCTATAAACTCAAGATGTTCGTAGACTGTAAGCATATCGTACATTGCTGGTGTTTCAGGTACAAAACCAAAAAGTTTTTTTGCATCTAAACTTTTATTAATATACCCACAAATGTCAATTTCACCTTCGTATTTTAAAAGTCCTGCTATGCATTTTATTGAAGTGGTTTTACCAGCACCATTAGGTCCCAGTAGCACGGCAATTTCACCATCATTAACATAGAAGCTAATATCGTTTACAGCAGTAGTTTTATCATATCTCTTTGTTACATTTCTTACATTTATCATAGTAACCCTCCATTTTTTAGAATTGAACATATAAGGTTATATTCTGTGTTTTGTCATTAATTCCTTTATTTATATTAGAATAGTTAGCTAGGGCAATGCACGTTCAAAATAAAAACAGATAGTATGATATAAAAACAAGGTAAATGTTATAATATAGTTACTTATATTTTTTCTTTCAAAAAATAAGACTTAAAAATAAATTTCGCTTGAATTATATTTAGGTGACAGCAAGGAGAAAAAAATGGAAAAGTATGTTTATGTTGTTATTTCAAGGACACCAAGTTATGTGGGGAAAATGATTAGAAAGGTTATAAAAGGGAAATATAACCATGCATCAATAAGTTTAAATGAAAATTTAAGCCAAATGTATTCCTTTAGTAGACTGTCAGTTAGCAACCCCCTTGTGGGAGGTATAATTAGAGAAAGTGTATTTACCCTTACTATAGGTCTTAAGGATGATGTGCCTATTAATATATATCGTATACCTGTAACAACATTGCAATACGAAAACATAAGTAAATTTATATATGATACATATAATGATGATGAGGTTTACTACTACAATATTCTTCAAGCCATTGGACTTATTTCCAATAAAAAGCATGCTATGTATAAGACATATATATGCACCGAATTTGTTATGGAAGCCTTAAGACATGGAGGGATAAATCTCACACAGATTGAACCTTATGCAATAACTCCAACAGGTATTTGTGATACTATGAAAAGATTTATTTATTATTCCGGAAACCTAAGTGAATACCCTATGAGACAGAAGGCAAAAACAAAAGAAGATGAAATTTTCTTTTGCAAAACGGGTTTTCTCTATGAGATAGTTCATACACTTAAACATTTATGGAAAATTATACATAGGGATAGGATTAACAAAAGAGTTTGATTAAACTAGGAGGGGAAAGATGGATAATTATAAGCATACAATTTCTATGAAGTTAGAGCTAACTGAAGGAGATTGTGAAAATATTAAAAATCTAGAAACTATCTGCTATGATGAGCAAAAATATAATTTGAAATTAGAACTTGATTATAAAATGCGTCATTTGAAAGATTCTATAAAAGATAAAATCATGAAAGAGTTCCTCTACTATGAAAATGAAATATTAGTAGGTTATTTAGGGTTATGTAATTTTCATGGAACATCAGTAGAGATAAGTGGAATGGTGCATCCTAAATTCCGAAGAAAAGGAATTTTTAAAAAATTATATTTGCTTGCTAAAGAAGAGTGGAAAAACATAGAGCCTTCAGAGGTGTTAATACTATGTGACCACACGTCTATTTCAGGGTTAGCTTTTATTGATGACATTAGGGCGGAATATGGCTTTTCAGAGTACAAAATGTGTTTAAATAAAAAAACTTTGGAAGTAACGGATGACTTCGCTACTAAACTTAGACTGGCAACTAATGTAGATGCGGATGAAATTAATAGGCAAAGTTCTATTTATTTTGGCGAAGCAGAACAAGAAGCCGATATTAAAGAGGATAAGGAAAACCCATCAATAGAAATAGATGATAATTTTAACAGTTATATGGCGGAAGTAAAGGGCGAAATTATAGGTAAAATTCACATTTGCATAACCAAAGGTGAGGGATTTATTTATGGAGTTGGAGTACTTCCAAAATTTAGAGGTAGGGGTTATGGACGAGAAATTTTATGTTCTGCGCTCAGTATATTAAAGGAAAAAAACATAAAAAATATCTTTCTTGAAGTTGGCACAGAAAATAAAATCGCAATTGAACTTTATGAATCATGTGGATTTGAAGAAATCTCAGTAATGGATTATTATCTTGTATCTTAACGAGTAATTCCTTTAATTTTGGGTGAGGTGCCACTTGCCACGTGGCATCTCAATTTTTTGTTACCAGGTATGTCCTTCAGTGCACTTATGAACACCAGGATGTCCTTCTGTTAGTTCACATTGACCTACGCCGCACTTAGGACAAGAATGGCTGCAATGAGTTGTAGTTTCATCATTATTAGAAGCATTAATTAGTTGATCTTTAACTAATAATTCTTTTTGCATAAAACCGTCATAAGGTATATTTTCCATCTTACAACATCTCCTTGTAGTTTATTCTTATAATTATTATTTGATTTTAAATGATTTATATCCTGATTTAATAATACTAGATTTGTCAATATTTAAACAAAATTTTAAAGCAAATTCAAAAGGGTATTGAGATGGAATTAAGAGAAGATATAGTGTATAATAATTTTTAAACATGCCACTTGCCACGTGGGTGGCACCAAAGGGGGTTAAAAATGATAGAGTTAAATGCTTTGGAGGAAATGGATGATTTTATAAAGGAAAATACTATAGCAATGCTTTATTTTACTTCTAAAGGCTGTAACGTTTGTGTTGGGTTGTTGCCTAAAATTGAGGAAATGCTAATTAAATTTCCTAAAATTGAGATACGTAAAATTGCAGTTGATAAGTTTACTGAGGCGGCAGGGCAATATTCGATATTTACACTACCGGGAATTCTTTTATATATTGAAGGCAAAGAGATTATTCGTGAGGCCAGATTTATTAGTGTGCAAATGTTAGAGACAAATATAGATAGATATTATAATATTTTGTTTTAAAAATATATTATGGAGGCAATATAATGAATGTACTTGGAATAGTGGGCAGCAGAAGAAAAAACGGCAACACAGCGTATTTAGTGCAGCAAGTACAAAGAGCAGGGGAAAAACTAGAAAAAACCATTAGGTTGAGGGAAGAAACAAAGAAAAAACTAAAAATGTGTTTTTAATTGATAATATGACAATATTTCCCTAATTCGGTGTTTTATATATACGTTTATTGCTTTCTTTGGGACACTTATGGGAGATTTAATTATAATATCTAAGAATGAATTTATTAATAAAAGAAAGAACCTATAAAATAATATTTATAGGTTTTTTCTTTACTTATTATAAAGCAACATAAGTTTATTATTTAGAATTATATCAGTATTGACCTCAATTATTTTTGTATCAATTGCCATAACATTAGGTTTACTTTATAGTGAATATGTGTGATAATATAAAGTTGTAAAAGCAAATTATTTATAGTACATATGCAATATATTGGTTATGATATATTTAAAAAATAATGTTGTAAGTGAGGAGTAAAAATGAAAATAGGGTTTGATCAGAAGAAATATCTAGAAGAACAATCAAAATTTATTTTAGAAAGAGTTAATGATTATGATAAGCTATACTTAGAATTTGGTGGTAAACTTTTTAACGATCTTCATGCAAAAAGAGTTTTACCAGGCTTTGATGAAAATGCCAAAATTAAGTTATTACATAAATTAAAAGAAAAAGTTGAGGTTATTATTTGTGTATTTGCCGGAGATATTGAAAGAAACAAAATAAGAGGAGACTTTGGTATCACTTATGATGTGGATGTTTTGAGGTTGATTGATGATTTGCGTGCTTATGATCTAGATGTAAATAGTGTTGTAATCACAAGATATGAAGGCCAACCAGCAACTACAATTTTTATTAATAAGCTTGAACGCAGGGGCATTAAAGTATATAAACACAGAGCAACTACGGGATATCCATCAGATGTTGATACAATTGTAAGCGATGAGGGATATGGTAAAAATCCGTTTATTGAAACCACAAAATCTATTGTTGTTGTAACAGCACCAGGACCAGGAAGTGGGAAGTTAGGTACTTGCCTTAGTCAACTTTATCATGAACATAAGCAAGGTCGCGCGGCAGGTTATTCGAAATTTGAAACATTCCCAGTATGGAATATTCCACTAAAACATCCACTAAATATTGCCTATGAAGCTGCAACGGCAGATCTCAATGATGTAAATATGTTGGATTCTTTCCACTTTGATGCTTATAATAAGATATCTGTAAACTATAATCGTGATATTGAATCATTTCCTGTACTTAGACGAATTATAGAAAGGATAACTGGAGAAGAAGCTATTTATAAATCCCCAACGGATATGGGAGTTAATAGAGTAGGCTTTGGAATCATAGATGATGAGGTTATCAAAGAAGCATCTAGACAAGAGGTAATAAGAAGGTATTTTAAAACAGGTTGTGAATATAAAAAAGGGTACATAAATAAAGAAACTTTTGAAAGAGTAAAGCTACTTATGGAAGAGCTTAACCTAAAGCAAGAAGATAGAAAAGTTGTTATTCCTGCAAGAGAACGTTCGGCCAATTTAAAGCAATGTTCCATTAAAGGTGAAGCTTGTCCAGCTCTTGCACTAGAGCTTGTGGATGGTACAATATTAACTAGTAAAAGTTCAGATATAATGGATGCAACAGCCGCTATAATTTTGAATGCTGTTAAATATTTTGCTAATATAGCTGATGATATTCATCTTATATCTCCAGTTATACTAGAACCTATTATAAACTTAAAGTCGAAAATTTTAGCTAGTAAAAAACCAGCTTTAGACTGTGAAAACGTGTTGATTGCACTTAGTATATGTGCAGTTACAAATCCTACAGCTCAGGTAGCTATGGATAAACTTACAATGCTAAATGGATGTCAAGCTCATTCAACTACAATTATAAGTACAGCTGATGAGCAAACTTTTAGAAAACTTGGTATAGATATAACTTCTGATGCAGAATACGCAACAGAAAGCCTTTACTATAATAATTAAAGGATGGTGACATACGTGTCACAAGTGGCAAGTTGAATATGGACAGTTAATAAATTTTTTAATTTATTAACTGTCCATATTTCGTATAGTAAGTCAAGTGCAAATTATTATAAACGATAACGTTTCTTTTTAGTACAACATATATTATATTGAATAAATAATATATGTTAGTTATTTATTGAAATTTAGATTAAAAATTATGTGAATAATAGAAATGAGAAAATAAATTTAGTATAAATTTAAAACCAAAAATTTTTATATAAGGAGTGAAATATTAATGGTAAGTAAAATATATACACACTGCTTGGACCCTGGACATGGTGGTAGTGATCCAGGAGCAGTGGGTAAGCGTTCTCGTGAAGCTGATATTGTTCTAGCTATTGCTAAAATTGTAGGTGTGATTTTAGTTGAGCATGGACAAAAGGTAATATATACTAGAACTACAGATAAATATCTAACTTTAGCACAGAGAGCAACAATAGCAAATAACAACAAATGTGATACTTTCATAGCTATCCATTGCAATTCTGCTGTAGATAAAGGCGCTAATGGAGTGGAGACATTTTCTCATCCTGTAAGTTCTAAAGGAGCAAAATTATCTAAATTTGTGCAGGAAGAACTTGTTAAGGCTACCAGATTAGCAAATCGTGGGACTAAGACGGCGAATTTCGGAGTTTTGAGGTTGACTTATATGCCAGCTATTTTAGTTGAAACTGCATTTATTTCTAATGCTGTAGAGGAAGATGCATTATTAAATTATAACTTTCAAGAAAAAATAGCACTCTCAATTGTGAAAGGAATATTTTCGTATTTAGGATTAACGTTTAATCAAGTAGTTGTTGGTGGTAATAATAATAATAATAATAATAATAATAATAATAATAATGTTTCTTTACAAAAATCTATAAATAGACTGGGGTTTAAAGGTGAAAATGGTTTGAAGTTAAGCGAAGATGGAATTATAGGTACTAACAGTATATTTGCTATAAAAGTTTGTCAATCGGTTTTAGGACTAGCCGTTGATGGAATTGCTGGAACAAATACTTTAAGTGCGATAAATTCTGTGCTTTCAAAACCACTTCTAAAAGTAGGTTCAATAGGAATTGCAGTAAGATTTTTGCAGAGTAAACTCGGCATAGTTGTGGATGGAATATTCGGAAATGTTACTAGAAATTCAGTGATTATCTATCAAAACAAAAATGGTTTAAAAAGAGATGGAATAGTTGGAAATATGACTTGGGATAAGTTAATAATATAATTCTAGTAAATAGATAATAAATTTCACTGAAAATGAAGGGACAGTTAATAATTAAATTATTAACTGTCCCTGTTTCATTGGTTTATTTTTGTTTTATTAGATCTTTAAATTTCAAACGGTTGCCATAATGAAGTATAGCAGAGGAATATATTTTTATAGAAATCCAAGCTATGAAAACAAAAGTTATCACCAAAGAGAATAGAGAGGCTGCAATTTGCCAAGCAGGAACTTCTGTAGCTAAAAGTCTACCAGGCATTGAAAATGGTGATGAGAAAGGAATGATAGATGATACTATTGATACAATTCCATTTGGTACGGGAAGTGAAAAACTTCCCGCATAAAATCCTGCTATAGATATCATGGATATAGGCATAAGAGCTGAATTAACATCTTCTGCTTTACTAACAGTAGCCCCCGCTACAGCGTTCATCATAGCATAAAGGGAATAGCCTAATATGAAGTATACAACTATCATCACAAGGCTAAAAGGGGTGAAACTAGAAAAGTTAATTGCTTGATCCGCAATTTTAAAATTTTCAGGGAAAGTTAATTTATAGGTTATTAAACCGGTAAAGACCACCAGGAATAATTGGATTAATCCAAGGAGCCCCATAGCAGCACTTTTCCCAAGTATTATTTTCGATGGTTTTGTGGAGGTTACAAGAAGCTCCATTACTCTTGAAGTCTTTTCAGAAGCAACTGACATTGCTACTCCATAACCATAAAAATAGATTGCAAAAAATAATAGCATACTTACAACAATACTTGAAATATAGCTATTCATTTTCCCTTTTCCTAGTTCATTAACATTATAGGAAACATCACTTTGTACCATTTGTGATACAGTATCAGATACATCAGCTTCGGTTAATAAGTCGGTTGCGAAAATGTTTTTTATAAGGCTACTAATTTCACTGGGATCTAAGCCACTACCAGATTGTTTAACTAAATAATCAAAAGTAGGTACACCGTTTTTCTCATCAAAGATAAGTAGAACATTTTTTTCGTCTTCCTTAATTTTATTTTTAATCAAATCTATATTATCAGAGGTCTCAGACTTGAATTCGTATTCTACAAAGGTTTTATCAAGTTTATCTAAATTTCCCTTTAAAATAGCCTTAGAATCAACCACATATACAATTCCTTTAGGTTCTTCTTTGTTATTATCAGAAATTTGTGTTTTATTTTTTTCACTATTGTCAAAGTTTTTTATTATAGCTGGTAAACTAACTACCAAAACAGTTAAAATAAGTGTAATTGCAGTTGAAATTATAAATGTCTTTTTCTTTGAGTTTTCCTTAAAAGTATAACCTAAAACGGTAAGAAATTCTTTCATTATTGTTCACCAACCTTTTCAATGAATATTTCATGGAGCGAGGGTTCACGGATTTCAAATTTATCAAGCCTGATTTTTGACGCTAAGATTTTTTGGAGAAGGGCATAGCCTTCCTCATCATACTTAATTTTAAGTTCATAGCCAGTGGCAGTTTTGGATATGATATTCAAGTTTTGATATTTGATAAGATCACCAATTTCTTGCTTACAATTTACAGTAAGATTTGTTCTTCCATAACTAGCCTTTATTTCCTTTAAATTACCATGAAGAACGCTTTGACCATTTTTTAATATTATAAGATCTTGGCAATATTCTTCAATAGCTTGCATTTGATGATTAGACATTATAATAAATTTATTCTTTTCAATTAATTCATATATTATATCTTTGAACAAATCAGCATTAACTGGATCAAGACCACTTAGAGGTTCGTCTAGAATAATTAATTCAGGATCGTGTAAAAGTGCTGTTATCAATTGGATTTTCTGCTGATTACCTTTGGATAGTTTTTCTGCCGTAGAGCTTAAGTATTCAGATACTTTAAGCCTATCAACCCAATAGTTTATGGATTTTTTAACTGACTTTCCATCCATACCTCTAAGTTTTCCAAAGTATGAAAGCTGGTCTACTATCTTAGCCTTAGGATATAATCCTCTTTCCTCTGGCAAATATCCGAATTTTACGCTTTCTCTTGTGAAAGGTCCACCATTCCATTCGATAGTTCCATTATCCTTTTCAAGAATTCCCAAAATCATCCTTATAGTAGTAGTTTTTCCTGCTCCATTTGTGCCAAGTAAACCAAATACACCTGGTTTTTCTATTTTAAAAGAGATATTATCTACTGCGGTTTTTTCACCGAAATTCTTAACTATTGATGATACATATAATGCCATATTTCTTCCCCCTTGCATAAGTTGAGTAAACAATCTTCAATACATATTATAACATAATAAGAAAATAATGGTGAAACCTACAGATAAATACAAATTCGTATTACACACAACAAAACTGCCACAGATATTATATCTGTGGCAGTTTTGTTGTAGATGGTATATAAGATGTTTTAAAATATTAATCTAGGATAGTTACTTTTAAGTATTTAACACCCCAATTAATAGCTTCCTCACGCGTATTAAAATAAACATCTATATAGTTTCCTTTTATCCCAGAACCTTTGTCAGCTGCTATGGCATTTCCATAACCGGCAACATACAATTTTGTTCCTAGAGGTATAATCCTAGGGTCTACGGCTATGGTACTAAAGCCATTTGGACTTCTTACAGCCTTTCTTCCAGAAGCAGTATAAGTATTGTTTACTCCATTAAACGCCCAATAGGCAGTAGCTTTCATGCTAAAAGTCTTTCCAGAAATGTTAGTAGCGGATACATTAACAGCTTTTGTAGATATTTCGGGAAGGTCTCCTCTGGAAATGGTTTTTGGTGACATGGTACCCTGAACTATTATTTTATTCTTAGGTTTTTTAACTATAGTTTCTTTAACAACTTTTCTAGCTACTTCTTTACCGTTTTCATAAGTCACATCTATGCTAATATTTTTTTCGCCTTTTACTCCGTTTTGTGAAATCTTCTTTTGAGATTTTAATACAGTCTTATCCTTTGTAATAACTGTTTTAAAATCTATAGGTTTTTTTTCTTCTAATGTTTCTGTTTTAACCCTTGTTATGATAACATCCATTCCTTTGGTTATATTGGTTTTTAGTGATGGCAAAACTTTATCATTAGGACTTAAAACTATTTTTTCTGTGTTTAACATTTGTGCAACATCTTTTTCAGAAGAGGTTATACTAAGCTCTTCATTGTCTACTAATACATTGAGAGATACTGCTCGATTTATAGTTATAATATCGTTGTTAACTATTTTTGAATCTAAAGCTTTATCAAGTTTATCTTTTAGGGCTATGCTTATATTGGCTTTCTTTAATGCTTGGTCAAAAGTTTTTTGGTAAGTTACTAGTTTAATTGGATTACCATCTACAACCACAGTAATATTTTTTCTTGAAAAGCCAACAAAAACTGTTGAAGCTACCAATATGGTAAGCAGCATAAATCCAATTATAAATTTTCTTCGTTTTACTTTCAAAAATTCAATTATAATAATCATCTCCTAATTATAAGTTTCAGTATAATAATTTATGTCGGATTCTTAAAATATAGGGGTAGCGTATTAATGTATGTGTATGCCTATATTTTATTTTCTATGCTAATTCTTAAATGGGAAATTATTGTAAAGGTAGTATATCACATTTTTCTCTTCATGGGAATTATTACTTTTAACATGCAATCTGAGACATGTACGGGAACCTCATGAATAAATAAAATACACTTTATGATTTAAAACATAGAATTAGGGTTTTTCTATAATATCGAATATAATATGTAACTTACATTGCATATGGTACAATATAAATGGAGGTGATTTTTTGAAAATAAAAGAGTTAGAGTGTATAGTATTTAAATCATCTTCAGATCGTATGAGAAGTGAAGGGCAAAAGGCTGTAAATAATGGTCTAGTTACTAAGATTAATGGCAAAAAAATAGATAATATATATCATGTTTATGGCTTGGTTAGTAGTGAAACAAAATCCAGTGAATTTAATACTCATATAAAAATAAATTTATTAAAGAAAAGGCTAGAAGGGGTAAACTGTACTTGTGAAGATTTTAAAGCACGTCCAAGTGCAGACTATTTATTTATGTGTAGTCATTTAACAGCTACAGCCTATAGGTTTTTTAACTTAACTGCCCAAAATACTGCTATGGAAGGCAGAAAACTAGAAGTGATTAAAGACAATGATTCAAATAAGCATGGAACAAATAATATTGTAAAACTTATTCGTAAAGTTTCTAAGGGGCCAACTTATTATGAAGGGCATTACGCAGCAGATAATGAAAAAGCAAGAATTGACCCTAGGGACTTAAGAGTTTGTTTATCATCTATTAAAGATAAGAAAACTAAGTTTAACTATGATGGATTTGAGTTCGAAGCTCCTATTTTACAGCAGAATTTACCGCTGAACTTTA
This sequence comes from Clostridium sp., assembly GCF_050717635.1. Classification (GTDB taxonomy): domain Bacteria; phylum Bacillota; class Clostridia; order Clostridiales; family Clostridiaceae; genus Clostridium_AD. The sequence continues at coordinate 52,662 of NZ_JBOITO010000036.1, read as the reverse complement.
CATTGAAAATTAGAGATAAATATTTTGTTTTAACAACTCATAAGCAATTTCCAGTATCTTTAAATGATAAGAATGATGTATATTTGTTTAATTGGAAGATTTATCTACCATCAAAAGATCAAACTCTAAAATATGTTCCAATGTACAAAAAATTAAGTGTAAAGGGTGAAATTCTATACCTAAGGGGAATTGAGAACTATAACAAACTTGTTCCGTTTTTAAGTAGTATTTCAAGTGATATTCATATTAGTGAAGAGGTAAAAGCTTTTGCAGCTAAATTCATAAAACCTGAGTTTTACATATATGAGATAGAAAATAATATTTATTGCGATGTAAAAGTGAATTATGGTGACGAGGAAATTAACATTTCATCGGCTGATAAAAATAAAAATACACTTATAAGAAATTATAGTGAAGAACAGAAAATCCTTATGGAAGTTGAAAAATATAGCTTTAAAAGAAAAGATGAGATGCTTATCTTTACAGGTGGGGATACAGAACTATTTAACATCTTGTGTAAGAGTGGTAAAAGTTTATATTGCCTAGGAAATGTTACCTTTGGGGAGAGTTTTAAACACCGAGAAATATATGATAACAGGGCTACTTATGCTATGGTGGAAGAAAAGGATGGTTACTATGAGTTTTCTTACGGTATAAATAACGTTGAAAATACGGAATTAAATAGTCTTCTTTCAGATTTCAAGCTAAAAAAAACATGTTATAAAACAAGGAATAATAATTTCCTTGATTTTGAAGATGAGGGAGTTAAGAGCTTTTTAGATTTAATATTAATATTAAATTCTGATGAAAAAATGGAAACAGGTTCAATACAAATAGACAAAAATAAGGCCTTATATTTAAATGACAAGATAAAAAACAGTAAAATCGGCTTTATAAAAGGTACTGAAGTGTTAAAAAATATAGAAGATATATTACTTGATATAAATAACAGGGATATAAGTGTACCGATAAACTTAAAGGCCACACTTAGAGAATATCAAATTGATGGTTTTAGATGGCTTAAAAGATTGTGTTCATTAGGGTTTGGAGGGATACTCGCAGATGAAATGGGTCTTGGTAAAACAATTCAAATTATAGCTTTTTTATTATCACAGGAAAATAAAAAAACTATTATTGCAAGTCCAACATCCCTTATTTATAATTGGAAGGCAGAACTTCAGAAATTCGCACCTAGTTTAAAGGTGGCTATTGTGCATGGAGAAAAGAAGAATAGACATAAAGTAATAGAAAATTTAAAGGATTATGATGTAATATTAACGACTTATGGAACTTTAAGAATGGACATAGATAAGTACAAAGATGTTGTTTTTGATAATTGTATTATAGATGAAGCTCAAAACATAAAAAATTATTTAACGCAAAACACAAAAGTCATAAAAGAAGTTAAAGCGCACGTGAAATTTGCGTTAACGGGCACTCCTATGGAAAATAATTTAACGGAACTGTGGTCTATTTTTGATTTTATAATGCCGGATTATTTATATTCTAAAGAAGTTTTTGAATCTAAATATATAATTACAAGGAAAGGGGATTTAGAAGAACTTAAATTACTCATTAAACCATTTCTTTTAAGAAGAACTAAAAAGGAAGTAATGAAAGAATTACCAGATAAAATAGAAAAGAAATTTATAGTTGAAATGACAGCCACTCAAAAGGCTGTATATAAATCTTATATCAAAACTGTCAGGGACAAAATGAAAAATGACGATGGTAGAATACAAGTTTTTTCGTATTTAACAAGACTCAGACAAATTTGTTTAGATCCATCACTTGTAATAGATGATTACAAAGGTGGAAGTGGAAAGCTAAAAGTAGCAATAGAGCTTATTGAGAAACATATAGATTCAGATGGAAAGGTGTTACTATTTTCTCAATTTACATCTGCACTTAAAAAAATAGGAGAAAATTTAAAGATTAAAGGAATACCCTATCTTTACTTGGATGGTAAAACAAAATCACAAGATAGAATTAAATTGGTAGATGAATTTAATGAGAGCCCTGATACTAAAGTGTTTTTAATCTCACTAAAGGCAGGGGGGACAGGTCTCAACTTAACCTCGGCAAACCTAGTTATTCATTTTGACCCTTGGTGGAACCCCGCAGTAGAGGATCAAGCAACAGATAGAGCTCATAGAATTGGCCAGAGGAATGTAGTAGAAGTAATTAAGTTAGTTGCCAAGGGAACCATAGAAGAAAAAATAATTCTTCTTCAAGAGGATAAAAAAGATTTAATAGACAGTGTAATTACAGGGGAACTTAAAAATAGCAATGTTTTAGGAAAACTTACAAAAGAGGAACTGTTGGAGATTTTCAGTGGTGCCACCCACGTGGCAAGTGGCAAGTTGTAGTTTACAACTTGTATAAGTGTATATTTTTTTATCTAGATGTTAATATTTTAGATAAAAAGTATATGGGAGTGAACTAAATGTCAAGGAAGAACATTGTTATATATGAAGGGGCAGTTTATCACATTTATCAGAGAGGAAATAACAAGGAATTTATATTTGAAGATGATAATATAAAAACTTTTATTTTGAAGTATCTAAAAGAGTATAATAAGAAATTTGACTATGAGCTTCTTGCATATGTGATTATGGATAATCACTATCATTTTTTAATAAAGACTAACAAGACAGATATAAGTACTATTATGTTTTTCATTAATAATCTACTGGGTAAATATGTTAATACAAAATTAGGTAGAACAGGACACGCATTTGATAGCAGATATAGATGTAAATTAGTTGAGACAGACGCTTATTTAATCTGGCTTTTACGGTATATACATAGAAATCCTGTGAAAGCACATATATGTAATGATATAAATGAGTATAGATGGAGTAGTCATTATTTTTATAATCATTACATAAAATCGCATGTTAATATAGACTTTATATTAAATATGCTAGGAAATTGTAAAAAGTTATCCCATGAAAAGTATTTTAAATTGGTCAGTACAATTGGTCATACAAGTGATAATGACAAAGATTATGAAATAATAAAACAAGAATTAAACATGGAAGAAGCATTCTTTTTAAATAATAATAATAATGACAACTGCAATATTGCAAAACCAAAACGTACTACATTAGATGAAATAATTGTGAATCTCAATATAGATGAAAATATGCTATTATCTATTAGAAATGTAAATAGAAAGCCTTGCTTAACTTCTGTAAAGCTTGTGATTATAAAAAGTGCGCTAGAACAATGCTATTCTTTGAAAGAAATAGCAGATTTCCTTAATGCAGCACCTTCAACTATAAGTAAGTTGATTTCTAGAAATAAAATAATATAGATGCCACTTGCCACGTGGGTGGCACTAAAGGGGGGGCACCAAAAGGAGATATAAATATGTATGTAGAATTTAATAATGAAATGGTAGATAGTAATGATATAAAAAAAACAATTGAAGAGAATACAGAATTTAAAGTTCTTAAAGACATGAGCAAAGGTACAAAGAGAGAGGACACATTAGCTTTCAATTTAAGTGTAACAATAGATATCTTAAATGACTTAATGGAAGAAGATTGTAATTTAAATGAATTGACTGAAGATGAATTATTTGAAGAATATCTTTCGCTGGCAGAAGAAATCGCAATGGATATTGAAGAATATGTTCCAGAGGGTGCTATTATGGACATTAAGTCTTACGAATGGGATAAATCAGATAATGCAATAAGATTAGTTATAATCATAGCTCCAGAAAATATTATTGAAGTGAAATTAAGAGATGTTATGAGGAGACTTATAACGCAAGTGGAATAATATGTAAAACAACATTGGAATAACTAGGTTTTACAAGCAACATACCCTTTGAATTGGTCTATATGCCACCCTTAATTATTTCTGGGTGGCATATATATTTTCAAGAATATTTACAGTATCATTTTTGCTGATGCTCCCTACAGGGGGTGTGGATTTAAATCTTATAAAAATTTAGATTCTGTTAGTATGAAAAATATTGGAGCATAAAAAGTTGATGAATTTATAGATCAACTTATTTTTATAATTAGTTTTGATTTTGATTAAATTAACAAAGCGTTCGTTTGGAGTATACCGCAGACGAACGTTAACGAATAGCCTTCAAAGTGGCATTATATGGTGAAAAAAATGCCTTAAAACAGTTCGTCAAAGATATTGACTTTAAACGAACTGTTATATATAATTATCTAATGAGGTGTTTATATATGAGAAAAACATATTTTTATATTAGGATATCAAGTAAAGAACAAAATACAATTAGACAAGAGGTAAAAGCTAAAGAATATCATGTTCCATTGGATCATGTTTATATTGAGAAGGTCAGTGGTAAGAATGTAACAGACAGACCAGTATTAAATAATATGATGGCTACACTAAAAAGTGGTGATAAATTAGTTGTAGATAGTATTAGTAGATTTGCAAGGAATACAAAAGATCTTATAGAATTAATAGAAAAATTGAATAATAAAGGTGTTATATTTGTATCTCTTAAAGAAGCAATAGACACTACCACACCAACAGGCATGTTTATGTTAACTATATTCGGAGCAGTTGCACAACTTGAACGTGACTACCTAAAGGATAGACAGATGGAAGGCATAGCAATTGCAGTAACGGAAGGTAAGTACAAAGGACGTAAGTCTATAGAGTATCCTAAGCTATGGGAAAGATATTATAAAATGATGCAAGATGGTGATATATGTGGTGTTAATGTTATGAAAATATTAGGTTTAAAGAAAACTACATTTTATAAATTAATTAATCAGTATGAAGAGGGTAAATAAGATACCTTCTTTTTTTATTATGGATTGATTATTAGGTTAGATACCAGAATTTACCGATCAAATATCCTGAAAAGTAGTTAATTGTTGTATATAATGGTATAACTTACTTAGAGTTGTTTCACAGTCGTTAAAAGTTGCGTATCAATTAATTATATTTAGAGGAGGATTCAGATGAAAAAAATAGTGTTTTATATACCAGTAATTATTTTTACAGTTCTTTATGGTTTGTTAGCAATCGGTAACGTTGGGGCTATTTCGCCTGTTGTCATAATTTGGTTGCTTTTGTTTTTAGCTGCGGGTATCTTTTTAAGCAAAGACAGGTTTTGGGGAGGATTATTGGGAGCATTACCTGCAATTCATCTTATTTATATGGGGAATCAAAAAACAGGACAGATTATCAATGAAATGCCAATAGGGATTATTGTTTTGATTTTTTATGCTATTTGTGAGAGCTTTATTTTCTTTAGGATTAAGATACAGAAAAAAAATTGACCTTTTAGTATGAATATTATTAAGATAATCTTTAGGCGTTTATAAGTCGCATCTTTCTTATATTGTTCATCTGTCTTAAAAATACGATAAATGAACAATCGTTAGAAATCGTGAACTAACTATAATTTATATAAATGAGATAAAATTGGTATATAAAAATTTTATCTATTAATCAACAAATGATTTTAAAAAAATATATTTATTTAGGAGAAATTATGAACAATAAAAATATAATATTTTCTATTTTTTTATTGTTAATATTGTTTATAATTTTAAACAATATTAACTTTATTGATTTAACACTAAAAGGTGCAGTATCTTACTTTATTGCAGTATTATTTTTTTCTATATTATTACTATTTATAAAACTTTATTATGAAAAGTTTTTTTTGGTAAACAAAACATTTTCTACATTTGTAGGTCTTGTACTTATCATCTTTATGTTCACAGCAAGCTTATCTATATATTGGAGTACCAATAACATATCAAAATATAGTTTAAATATTAGCAAGAAGAGTAGATTGTATATAGTATGTAAAAAACAGTCTGCACTCCCAAGTGACTTATACTTTTATAATATTTATGATAAAAATTTAGAAAACAAGCTTATAGGGGTGTATACAATAAAAGGTAAACTAGATAAACTAATTATAGATAAAAAACATATAAAACAATTAAAAGAGGATGGTAATTTAGTGATTTCTATTGACAATACCATCTGTTTAGTAAAAAATAGTGAAAGTAATTTTTTTAAATTAAGAAAATAAAAAGATAAGGAAGATGTGGGTACAAAGATGTTTTTTAAATGAACACTGTTTTGAATTGATAAATATAAAAGGGTTATTCACAATCTTCACAAAAGGCACACTAACAAGGTGATAGCCTTTTTTGTTATGATTACTTATAATTATCATCATATTTTAGCTGCGGTTACCATTGGACACCAGTTAGAGAGTATAATTTACACGTTTTGATGCCTATACACTTTTATGAAAATACTGTAATTAAAGAAAACTACATTCTATAAATTAATTAATAAATATGAAGAGAGCATTTAAGGCGGAGCTGCTTCAATCATTTGTAGTACATTGAACGTAGCAATTTAACTCATTATGTTACATTCAAATTCGAAAAAATAAGGAATGGGCAATACCCCCAAAGTGAAAGTAACACAATTACCATTGTGTTACTTTCGTTAATATTTTTATGTGTTTATTTAGTTTAATTTTAAAATTTTGTGATATAGGGATAGTGCTCGCGAAACGCGGATTTTATAAGTTAATATATTTATTACCAAAATGGTTATACCAGTATTAATTTTAAGTCAGAATGTTTTGATAAAAGACTCTTTTGGTAATAAATATCTTAACTTGTATTTTCCTTAAAATTACAAATGCATCTCAGGGCACAACCTCCTCAATAGTTTTAAAATCAACGGCTGGTTTACCTTTTCTTCTATAGCTTTAATTATTGCGCTATCAAGCTCTACATAATTATGAAAACTCATATATGGGTAGGGCAATCATATAAATCGTTGCCCTACCCATATTTAGAGGCATATATTGTCTTATAGCTGTAGCACATAAATTTTGCCTTACTCCAAATATATTTTTTATTATTATAAAGATTAACCCTGAATAATTATCAGAAATGTCGTTTCATTAGATATTCAAAATTAAAAATACTTTTTGGCCCTGCTGAAATATAACCAAAATATCTGACCTTCGTATCATCCAATAATGTTAATTGAAGTTCAAAATACATTGTAGCAATCTTATGAGGTGTAAAGTTATCATTGGGAAGATAATCGTAGATAATTTGTTTTGAACTGTCCAGTAACCCACTAGTTTCTACATCATAAAATCCACTTGTTGTGAAGGGGTCACCTGCTAATCCCCAATTAATAGCAATCTGTGTTTTTGAGATTTGCTCAATTAAGTTAGAATTATCTCCATTATAATGTAAATAAACCTTTCCCTGATAAGGGGTATCATTTGAAGATATCCCTGTGATGTTCATTTTGTAGGAGTCTAGTACATTTAATTTACCATTATTATTAAACAATCTGGGTGAAGAAAAATTACTTTGGTCCAAAGGCTCAACAATGTATTGAATATCCCAATCACTCTTCCCCAATTTAGTACCATTATGTTCATCATTAAAATAACCTACTGTACTACCCGAATAACAGTAAGGTGGTTTATACTCAGTATTATTTATGAAATATATGTAACCGCACAAAAATATTCCAAGTATAATTATTAAAAAAGATATGTATTTTTTGAATTTCTTGATGTTCATATTTTTCTCCTTTATCAATTTATTTTACGATAAACAGAAAGACTTAAAGTTTCACTTTAAGTCTTTCTAATACTATCTTCATTCCTTGCCATATTATCTTTTTAAAACAATATCCCTTCAAACGGAACATCAATTTCCATCACTGTTGCAAACGGTTTATATTTTCCAATATATTGATCATAATGCTGTAATACGAACCAAGATCTAAAACCTGCTAAATCAACATATATTTTTTCAACATCTGGTAGGTCTAAACCAAAATGATCATAAATATTAAAATGTAAAGTTCCTCTAAATATATTATCATCAACTGAATAATTTCTTACTTCTACGTTATTACCCCATGTATCATTTATAGTTATTGTAAGTCCTCCGAGAATATCCCCTGGCAAATTAAATACTGGAAGATTTGCATTAGCTTTGAGATAACTATATAGTGGATTATTACTATTCATTATATTATACTCTAAGGCTAATAAATTGCCACCATTTTTAACTAATTCATTGATTAAAGCATCTTTAACTTGTGCGATAAAAGTTATTGTTGATTCATGATCGCTTACATTTTTTGTTAATACGGAGTTTCTATAATCGGTTCCTTCTCCGCTCTTAAAGTGATTAATCATGTCTAAAATAACATCTTCCATTTCCCCTTGTGAAAATAAAGATGTTGACATGTCCTTCCACTCGCTAAAAAGAATTTCTGGATCATTGGATTCATCAAGTTGATACTGAAATACTGAGTTGATTGCAAGTAATTCATCTTTTGTAAAATCATTTATCTTCATATCGTCTGCTGGATACCCATTATCATCTAAGCCTTTTTTTCTCGCTGATTGAAATATTAATGCATTAATATTTGTTTTTGAAACTCCAATATCCTTACCAGAACATATATTATTATCAATTTCTATTGCTCCAGTCCCACTTCCAATAGTAATAGTAGCTATTTGATCAAAAGCCCAATCATTTGGAAGAGAGTAGCCAAGATTTCCACTAAATCCAGTAGACATATCACATACAAAACTACTATTAGAATATCCGACTGCTTTAATTCGACTGCATACATTCCTAGGACCATAGATTCCTATTTTGTATTTCGTAAAAATAAGTTTATTAAATTCGTCATTAATTGCTTTAAAGTAGTCCATAATATTACTATCAATATCAGAATCAATTGCATCGTAGTCAACTGCAAAATAGATTATTGTTTCAGAATCAAAACCTAAATCCCTTGAAGCATTTATAGCTAAGTTTGCATCTAATATTCCTTGACCTGTTGAGAAATCAGATAAATAGGTTCCAGATGTTTCATATATTGGGAAAACCTTGAGTCCACTAGCAAATATAGTTTGTAACTCAGTTGACGTCATTTTATAGTTTCCGGTTAGATATCTTCCAACTATTTCATAACCATTATTTTTAAGGGTTGCAGCTTTTTCTGATGTGATAGTTGTAGCACAATCACAAGCTGTACCTCTCCTAGTGTTATCTCCAGTACTAACTAAAAGTGATGCCCAGGTTTGACCACCTGAATAACCATCTGCAGTTAGGCCTGAAAAATATTGAAAATTTGTTATCGCTGTTTCAAGTCCGGCGCCAAATAAACCATCAAAACCATTTGGATCAAAACCGTTACAATATAAGGCATATTGAAGAAGTAGTATGAATTTTTGAGTGGAATTACTTCCAGGAACTGTTGGACATGCATTCATGGTATTTACACCCCATATACCATCAGGCGAATTTCCTTGTTCATGTTGTAATGCCTTTATTAAAGCTACATTGGTTGAACGCGAATATACACCGTCACAAGGCATTAATCCAATTATACTATTATAATCTCGATTAAGATTTTTCTGAACGGTTCGAATATTCGAATCTCCATTTGAAATTAATACAAATGCATCGGTATTTAATAGTGCTTGAAAAATCATAGGGCTTGTAATACCATCTTGAGTTGTAAGTCCAGCATCAGACTGAAACTTCTTTATAGCAGTTATAACGCCATTGCCATATCCCCCATCAAGTCCATTTGGATTATATCCCTTACAATATAGCGCCCCTTGGATTATATAAATTATATTCTTTGGAGCACCTGTACTTGGTAATGTCGGGCATGCTAATTTCGTTGATGGTCCAAAAACACCATCGGGTGATGAAATGCCTATTTCAATTTGTAGAGCAGTTATTAAAGCAGCTTCTGTTGTACCCCCTGTTATGCCATCTTCTGTTACAGGCGTGTAGCCTGAGTTACCTTTATAAGTAGCATTTACCCATTTTTGAACACTTTGAACCATTAAATCCATTTTATACAACCTCTTTTCTTTTTTTATTTACATACAATACAAAGAAAAAATAGTTGTAATTGTAAACCTGTATAAACATATTTATAAATTTTAGTTATTGTGAATTAAATATTTAAAGCCACATAGGGGACTTAAATTGCATCATAAAAGAGTCGTAAATAAATTTACAACTCCTTTTAATTTCAAGGCAATTAAAAAGGTATTACTATTTAATATCATTCATTATTTTTGTACTATCTGCAACAGGGTTAACTGTTCGTTCAGAGCTTTCTGAAACAGCTTGTCTAACAGTGGACTGTCCGAAATAAAAAGCAATTACTAAACTAAATACCGTAAGGTATTGATCAGATGTGATTATTCTAATAACAGCTAGATAACAAAAGACTAGAGTAAGCAACAATGTTATTAATTTTTTTATTTGAAATAATTCCTTTATCATTTTATACAAACTCCTTCCTTATTATTAATTGTAATAGCTAATTATTAATAAAATAATATGATTAATTGGAAATTTAGATATTTTTTTTTTGAATCATATACTCTTTAATTTCCTGTAAATCTTTTTTTATGGTGTCTACAATATTAAATTTGTTAGTGAGTTTTGAAACTATATTTTGATAGTTTTGTTCTCTTTCATCTTGTTTTATATCTCGTTTTTCTTGTGTTTTCAAAATATAAAAGACAAGGAAAACAGAGAGTGTAGCCCATATTCCTTGGGATGAAGCTATTTTAACAATATCTGTTCCCATAAATTTCACCTCCTTTTATTATTAATTTTAGTATCAAACATATTGTTTCAGGCTACTTAAGGCTTTTCTCTTTACCTTATTAATATATTGCCTCGATACAGCAAATTTTAAAGCTAATTCTGCTTCGGTAAACTCATTTACAAATAAATATCTAAGTAATCGTTTCTGTTTAATCGGGAGCTTGTCCAATAATTCGTTTACAAATAGCATGCTTCCATTGTTATTGTTATTTTGAATTAAATAGATATTATCGTTTAGTTCCATTTCGTTTATGGTAATTTTATAATTTTTTTTTGATAATCTTATATATTCATGACGTATAGATGTTGCTATATACGAAACAATTACACATTCCTTACTGGCTTTGTTATTTTTATAAATAGGGTATGCTTCCACTATTTTTATAAGCGCTATAATTAAATCGGAATCTGCTCCGTCATATGACAATTTTCTACTATATTTTTTTAGCAAAGGCATAAAATCATTTATAATTTCTAGAATATTATCTTTATCTCCTTGTTTATATTTTAAAATAAGATCCATTAATTTATTTTCCATAATAATCTCCTTCTGTATTCTTATAATTAAAAAGGAGATTATTATAAAATTGTAAACCAAATGCATGTTATCTCTATGTCAGCTATATCAATATAAGTTAGGGTAGGTAAACAATTACTCTTAATACAAATAAAAAACCATTGATATGATTAAATCATATCAATGGTTTTTTATTTGTATTATTTATTTACGATAATGGTGGGTGTATTATTCATATATACATAGATCTACAAATTTCCTGTATAATTTCCATACATAAACATATTATACTCAGCGTTACGTCTATTTAATAAACCCTGTATAAGTTGACCATTACCATGAGACCACGCTTCAAAGTTTTCTTTCAATGAATCGTCTCTAATTCCAGTACAATTTTTTTTATACAGTGTTGAACTAAATAATCCCGAAGTACCACAGTTATATGCAAAACTGCATATAGGGGTACAGGTAGTAATGGAACAGAAAACGGCTATAAGCGTGTAAAAATATGGTAATAGCTAATAATACACTATACTTAGTAACTGTTCCCATATTAAATTTATTCTATTTCAGTTTCTAAAGTAAGCAAAGATCTTAACATACCTTTTTTTATTTCTTCTGATATTTCAAATGAATATTTACCCATGATATTAATATGTTCATATCCTAGTGGTGACAACCTCTTTATATCATCAACATATACACATTCATAGGATTTGCGTAAATCTTCAATAGCTAATTCCATATATCTTGTATTCCACACAATGATTGCATTAACAACAAGTCCTAGCGCACCTAGTTGATCTTCCTGACCTTCTCTATATGCTTGGTGTAATTCTCCTTTCTTACCGTAAAACACTGCTCTAGCAAGGTTATGACGTGATTCTCCTCTATTTAATTGTGTTAATATTTTGCGACGATATCCTTCATCATCAACATAAGTAAGCAAATATTGAGTTTTATAAATACGTCCAAATTCTCCTATCGATTTCCCTAACATTGTTGGTTTTCCATTACGTTGTAATGTTTGAATAAGTTCAGTTGGACTTACTACTCCCATTTTTAAGGAACCAGCAATTCTAAGCATATCATCCCAATACCTGCCAATAATATCCTTGCGAATTTTACCTTTTGCAAGTTTATTTAGTATTCCATAATCAGCAGTAGTATCAAGTTTCCAGAATGTAGACCTTCCTATATCCGCAATACGCGGACTAAATTGATAGCCAAGTAATCCAAATAGACCAAATACAATATCACTATACCCGGCAGTATCTGTCATTATTTCTTTAGGTTTTAATATTGTTTGTTGCTCAAGTATTCCTTCTATGAGATACATAGAATCTCTTAATGTTCCTGGAATAACTATTCCATGAAAACCTGTAAATTGATCACTTACAAAGTTATAGTAGGTTACACCACGTCCTCTTCCAAAATATTTAGAATTGGCTCTTGATGTAGTTGTTTTAACAGGAGTTACAAAGCGTAGTCCATCAGCTGATGCAACTTCGCCACCACCCCAAATTTGAGCTAATTTTAAATTAGAATTATATTCTACTAATTTAGCATTGGCTTTTGTTAACGTTTCTGCGCGGAAATAGTTTTGTTCTACCCATTTAAGCCTATCATATTCAAGAGCTGGAATCCCTCTTTGTACTACAGTTTCAATTCCGATATTACATGCTTGAACTATAAGAACTGCGCATATACTTACATCAAGATCTTCAACCCTTGAATTACCTTCACTTATATGAGTAAACGCTTCAGTCATACCCGTCCAACTAATAACTTCAAGTATAAGTTCAGGTAAATCAGTATTAGGAATAAGTGCCTGAACTTTTTTTCTTAATTGTTTTAGTGATTTAGATTCTTCAAGTTTATCAAGTGGTGACAATATAAGCCTATCTTTTCCGTCAAAAGTTTCTATTTTTACGTTTGGATTAACATTCCACCTTTCAGCAGTTTGTCTATAAGCTTTATCTAAATCTTCTGATAATGGCTTTAGTGATTCTTCAGCAGAGAATTTCCAATCAAGAGTTCTCAATATATGAGGTCGTTGAGTTTCCCAGACTTTACCCTGTAAAAGCTTTGTTCTTGTGTCTCCATAACGGTTACTATTTTCAATATATATATCATGATTTTTTAAAGCTTCAAGTAGCTGCTCTATGACCCAAAATGTATAACCACAAGAACTTATTCTATTTTTAGATTTCATAATAGGGTCTTTCCATGATTTTGAAATACCATCTAACGGAGCATTTGCATATTTACTTTTCCCCTTTCTATTCTCATTATTTTTTAAAAAATTCCATGCATTTAATATGGATTGTGCTGCTGAAGTGGCTTTAAACTGTGTAACTAACAAAAATTTAGGCAAAAATCTTCTAACGACACCATAGTTACTAAATAATTCATCGAAAGCAACAGTTTGTTCAGGTGGATTGGTTAGCTTAGCTACTGTCTGTACTGCTCTATTTAAGTCTTCTTTTGAAATTATAGAAAATATAGCTAAACGCATATCTATATCTGAAATATTTTCATCAAGGAGTAAACTACATACTTCTTTAAGCCGCCTTGCTGATAAATCTAAATCTTTAATAGTTCTAAGTCTAGTTTTTTGTTCTTTACGGTTAGAACGTTTAAATAGTTCAGTTAGAAATTGTTCTACTACATCAATCATATCATCTTGAGCACTTATATTAAAAATAATAGCAAATGCTACTATTGTAGCATTTCGTCTTTCATAGCTCATACGAGCTATTGTTTGAATCTTTGCAGTAGCTGCATATCTAGCAAGTATAATTATTCTACCCATTGGTATTTTAGAGATATTCCAATTGTCAGCACCTAATGAGTGTATTTCTTCAAAACGTTCAATAGCTTTTATAATTCCTGTAATTGAAACAGTTGTTGGTGGTTGTCTTAACACATCTAATTTAGACTTTTTATCTTTTTCGTCTACTAAAAGAAGACTTTCTAATATTTTTATTTGATTTTCATTAGGAAGTTTTAAAAGTTCACTCAATAGACGAGAAGTGGCTCTATCTCTTACTTGGGCAATAAGTCTTGCCATAACGGTTACACCAGGTAATAAAGTTTTTTGTTCAATGCATCTAGCAGTTGTAAGGTCAAAAAGTATACTTGGTCGCTCAGATGTAATCCAGGCTCTTGTATATAGCCACCGCACTAGTCTCCAATGATATGGTTCTTCTGTAAAGTCATGATATCCATATAATATACATATTTCTTTTCTATGATTTTGAATGTTTTTATTTGAAGTATACATCAAGATAGATTCCTCAGCAATTTTCAGCTGTTGCGAAACATACACAATTACGTTTTTAGGAATATTAATAGGATTAGATAAGAAAGTTCCTAAGAATCTTACCGTTCCAAGTTGTATAGCAAATCCTAAGCGATTATAATCATTTCTATGCTGAAAAATAATCCTAAGATCTTCGTCATCCAACCAAAAATATTTTGTTAACTGTTCTAATGATGGTTTCTCTGTGAATTTTCCATATAATAATTCTTGGTCCTTAGTTAAAAACTCAACTGGCATTTTAAAACCCCTTATCAATAGTTTACTTTATTATTTTCTCATATTGTTTAGCTATTTTATAAAATGTTGTTTTTTTAAGATTTAGTAAATTAAAGGCCTGCACAGCTTTTATACTTCCTAATTTCCAATCAGTATATATTCTTTCAAATTCTTTTGGCTTTTCTATGTTAGGTCTACCAAAATGAACACCTCTTTTTTTAGCAGCGTCAATACCTTCCTTTTGTCTTTGTAAGGTATTTTCTCTTTCAAGCTCTGCTAATGCACCAAATACAGTAAGCATAAATTTACCTTGAGGTGTTTTTGTATCAATATTCTCTTTAAGACTAACAAGCTCTACACCTTTAATTTTTAGTTGTTCAACAATATTAAGTAAATCCTTAGTGCTTCTTGCGAGTCTACTTATACTTTCTATATAAAGAGTATCACCATCCCGAACATATTCCATCATTTTTTTAAACTCTGCTCTCTCAGTATCTTTACCACTAACTTTTTCAATAAAATATCTATTAATTTTAAATGCGCATAGTGCTATTTCTTGCCTATCTGTATGCTGTTCAATTGATGAAACCCGTATGTATGCAATATTTTACATATAAACAACCTCTTTCTAAGATAATATTTATTAAAATAATACAGGATATGTTTGAAAATATCAATTGTTTAATACGAACGTTCAAAAATATAAAAACTAAATATATTGAACGCTCTATATACCGTTTAAAAAGGTACACTTTTACGGAGCGCAATTCATTTTAACATCAAACTATAATTTGACATAAGAACATATGTTTGGTATTATAATTTATAGAACTATTTTAATCAATAGGGGGTTAACATTAATGAATATAGATACAACACATAAAAAAATTATTGAAATTGTTAAAAGCAAATTAACTTGTTCAGCCCATAATTTAGACCATATATTTAGAGTTTATAATTTCTGCTTAACACTTTCAAAACACGAGAAAGATGTTGATTTGGAGGTTCTGATTCCGTCTGCATTGTTGCATGATATTGCGAGAATAGAAGAGAGTGAAGATAAAACAGGAGAAATCGACCATGCTGTGTTAGGTAGTGAAATTGCAGAGGACATATTGAGAAAGTTAGAGTATGAAGAAGATAAAATAGAGAAGATAAAACATTGCATTATATCGCATAGATTTAGAACTGGAAATGAACCTAAAACAATAGAAGCAAAAATACTTTTTGATTCAGATAAACTGGATGTTATTGGGGCAAGTGGTATTGCTCGTACTTTTATGTTAGCAGGACAATTCGGACAAAGATTAACAGTTCCTGAATCACTTAATAACTATTTAAATGCTAATACTGTTGAAAATGGAAGGTTAAAAGATGTTTCAAAGCATACACCTTTTATTGAATATGAAGTAAAATTTAAAAAAATTCCAGATAAGTTATATACCAAAAGAGCAAAAGAAATTGGCAAAGAAAGACTTAACTTTATGGAAGAATATTTTAATAAATTAAAGTTAGAGATAGAAGGTGTTGAATAAAACTAATTTGAAATTATCATAATGGATGATTAAACATAGTCAAGTTCTATTAAATAGGAGGCTTTTTTATGTCAGAAGAATTAATACAATCCATTTCAAATATTGTTGAGGAGCAAAGTAAGAAAGATACAAATGTATTTGGATATGAAGGATGGACTTATCATGTTACTATCGTTGTTAAATATGCAAAATTATTGGCTGAAAGATTAGGAGCAGACAAAGAAATAGTTGAGATATCAGCATTACTACATGACTATGCAAGTGTAAAAGATTCATCAATGTATAAAGAACATCATATATACGGGGCAATTGAAGCAGAAGAAATTTTAAAAGGATTTGATTACCCAGAAGAAAGAATAAATATAATTAAAGACTGTATTATTCAACATAGGGGAAGTGTACCACTTGAAAAAACTACTAAAGAATCAATATGTCTTGCAAGTGCCGATGCGATGGCTCACATAGACCAAATACCTTCACTACTACATCTTGTATATTATAAAAGAAAAATGGAGGTAAGTGAAGGCGCAAATTGGGTAAGTGAAAAGATTGAAAGAAGTTGGAATAAACTATGCCCTGAAGCCAAAGAAATTATAAGAGATAAATATGAAAGTACTAAAATTGTACTAAAAAATTAATTCATAAAGAAATATGTTTAATGCACATCTTTCTTATATTGTACATCAACCCAAAAGGCAGCAATGCCTTTTTTTATTCTTAAGATTGATGATAAACAGGTATTAAAATTTTAAATACATTTTTTAACATGCTTATAGCCGTTTTCTGTTCCATTACTACCTGTACCCCTACTAGAAGAATTGAAGAAGAAAACATCAACTCCACGAGTTAAAAAAGAAAGTGCAGCAACAAAAACAATTAAATAATATTTAGTAAGCAAAGTTAGACGGGAAATAGATAAATAAAAAACAGTACAAAAATAGAAAGATAATTTATCTTTCTATTTTTTATTAACATCATTCCAGGATTTACATAATTTTAAATAATTATTTAATTTTTCTTTAGGAATTTTTTTGACTGTAATATTTCTTTTATTGGCTATTTTAAATACAAAATCGCTACTTGGGGTTGTTTACACATATCGTCCAAAAGTTCAATAGAGGAGTCAAAGCAAAAAAAATGCTAATGCTGAATGTAACACAATGTAATTCTGTTACATTCGGAAAGAATCCCTAAAGTATTGGTACTACTGGCGTTGTTGTTCTTATACAACATGAATTAATTTTAAGTATCGCTTGGTATGTACTTATTTATTATAAATTAACTGTTAGAGATACATAAAGGAAGATAGTAAATTGTAACGAAAGTTGAGCCAATCTGTGATAAAAAAGCTAGAGGCAATGAAAAAAAGTCTCCTTTCACTGTGCAACACATTATCTTGGAGGAAGGTTCAAGCTAACTGGCAGAAGGAACCACCAGAAATTGGTCTTTTACTTAACATATTGGGGTAATTACTGGCTCAATGAGTAGCCGGAATCGCTATTGAACTTTTGGACGATATGTGTACAGGACCCCTAGATGGAGTAACAACTAAATATTATCTTTTAGGAAGTATGGTAATTCATGAAACTAACCTCACTGATATAATTTATTACACTTATGGCAGTTCTGGAAGCCTTGTAAGTATGAATTTAAATGGTGTAGAATACTACTATATAAGAAATGTTCAGGGAGATATTATAGGACTTTATGACAAAACTGGAACACAAGTAGTAGGCTATATTTATGATACCTGGGGCAAACTAATATCAATTACAGGAACACTTGCATCTAGTGTAGGAGTTAAGAATCCATATAGATATAGAGGGTATAGGTATGATACCGAGACTGGACTTTATTATCTACAGAGTAGATATTATAATCCAAGCTGGGGAAGGTTCTTAAATCCGGATATTACTGTTGGAAGTGTAGGAGAGTTAACTGGAGCAAATGTGTTTGTGTATTGCAAAAATAATCCTACTACTTTGAAGGATCCATCGGGTTTTAGACCAATATATACAGCGGGTGTAGAAACTAGTGAAATGAGAAAAGCTTCACTTGCTACTATGTCTAAGGTAAATATGTATAATTATCAGCATCGTTCTTCAAATCCAAGTATAAAAAGTAAAATTGTAAATGTAGTTAAAAGTGTTTCAGCGACTGGGAGTGAAGGAGGAGCTAGTTTAATTCTATCTAAAGTTCCTAATGCAATACCTATTGCAGCGAACAGAGCGGCTAGAAGATTGGCTGAAAGAACTGGTCAATCACTACCTGCAATACCAATAAAAGGAGCATCTGCCCTAAGAGGATTAGGAAAAATTGAAAAGGTTGGGTTAGTTGGTGTGGCATTTACAGGCTACTCTGTGTGGTCAAATTATAATATGTATAATGATGATGAAGCTTTGGGAAGAAGTGGAATAGATGTTATAGTTTCCACAATTGTAATTGGAATTGGTTTTATTACACCAGTTGGGTGGGCGGCAGTTGGAATTACAATGGGAGCGGGGCTTATATTGACTACTGTTGCCGAGGGTTTTAAATACTTTATATGGGAAAATGAATAATCTAATTATAGAATTATAGTCTTTATCAAAAAAACAACTAAGGATGGGGTGAAACAAAAGTTATGAAAAAGTATAATATGCTAGCAATTGTATTAGTATTTATATTAGGTGCTGTTATTAGAAGTATAGGTATAGAAAATATGCCATTTCAAGTAACTGTAGTTATAATGATAGTATGTATGATAGTAGTAACTTTGAGCGTTTTAAAGTATAAAGGCAGTAAAAAGGAAAAGAAATTATTGCTATCTATTGCAATATTATCAATATTACTTGCTAGCGTATTTATAATTGCAGTTGTTTTAGATAATAAGTATCCACAAATTTTTACAAAATATAAAAATGTATTTATAGCTCTAATAGGAATTTTATTTTTAAGCTTTGCAGTAGTAGTATTAGTAAATGTAATTTGTAAATATAGTAAGGAGCATAAGTCTAAGAAGTATTAAAAAACTCAGTCACTGTCCTTCGCAATGTTACCTGTTATCAGGTGTTATATGTCAAAGGATGACGAAAAATACCGGTTTCGGCTTCTACGAAGGGCTCAGGTTTCAGACTAATAATTGCTAGCTTGCTCAATCGTCGTTTCTTCACAATGTCCCTAGGATTGTAATTTTAGAAATTATATAAAATAATGAGAAAACTAATAAAAAAACACCAGTGGTTACAGAAATAGCTACTGGTGTTTATAATTTAGGAATAAACAAAACCTCAGGAACAATGACATCATGGTTTAGCACAAATGGGCAAGGCTCAAGAATAATATTTGCAAGTGAAGGATCAAGTCAGTTATTAAATGTTTATGTGGATGCAAATCAAAAGGTTAACCTTGCATTAATGAATAATGCAGGAATATTTACAAATGTGATAACTACAGATGAAACTGTAGGTTCAAATGAATGGAATTTTGCAGCAGCTAAGTGGCAATTTGATGGAAGTAACTTAACTTGTACATTATATTTAAATAGTAAGGCATACACTGCTAATGTAACAAGTTTTGAGGATTTTACAGGAATGCAAACAGCAGTGGGTAGTAATATAAGTGGTGGTTATTCCTTAACTGGGTTATCTAAGAAATTTAGCTATTCTTCCTCAGCTTTAAGTGAAAATGAAATACTTTCTATGTACTACAATAGCAGAGTGAATTACAGTTACGACACTTTGGGCAGAATGAATAGTAAAACTACAAACACAGGAATCTTTAGTTATGCCACGGAGTATACCTATGTTCCCGGAACAAACACAAATTCAACTACCGGCAAAGTAGCTTCTATTAAGAACAATAATGGCGTCCCTATTACCTATGAATATGATGCCAATGGAAATATTTCAAAGATTACTCAAGGTATAATGAACATCATCTATCTTTATAATGAGCTAAATGAGATGGTACAAGAAGACAACCAAGTACTGAATAAAACTGTAATCTACAGTTATGATGTAGGTGGAAATTTAACGAGTAAGCTAGAAATTCCTTATGGAGGAGCAAGCAATACTACAATTACCTATAGTTATAATGCTGTGTGGAAGGATAAACTTACAAGTTACAATGGGAAACCAATAACTTATGATGCTATAGGAAATCCTCTAACTTATGACGGTTATACCTATACATGGGAAGAAGGAAGACAATTAAAAACCATTATAGGTAATGGTAAAAATATAAGCTATAAATACAATGATTCAGGAATTAGAACAGAAAAAACAGTAGATGGAGTAACAACTAAATATTATCTATTAGGAAGTATGGTAACTCATGAAACTAACCTCACTGATATAATCTATTACACTTATGGCAGTTCTGGAAGCCTTGTAAGTATGAACTTAAATGGTGTAGAATATTACTATATTAGAAATGTGCAGGGAGATATCATAGGACTTTATGATAAAACCGGAACACAAGTAGTAAGCTATATTTATGATACTTGGGGTAAACTAACATCAACTACAGGAACATTTGCATCTACTGTTGGAGTTAAGAATCCTTACAGATACAGAGGGTATAGGTATGATATCGAGACTGGACTTTATTATCTGCAAAGTAGGTATTATAACCCAAGCTGGGGAAGGTTCTTAAATCCAGATGCTACTATTGGAAGTGTAGGAGAGTTAACTGGAGCTAATGTGTTTATGTATTGCAAGAATAATCCTACTACTTTGAAGGATCCATCGGGGTTTAGACCAATATATACAGCGGGTGTAGAAACTAGTGAAATGAGAAAAGCTTCACTTGATACTATGTCTAATGTAAATATGAATAGGTATCGAAAAAAACAAAGAGTGTCCCCAACAGTTTTTTCGGTAGTAACAAATACTTTTTCTGCTGCAGCCGATAAAAATATTGGCAATGTGGTAGATGAGATTTTACCTGAATATATGCAATTAGGTGTAAATAGAGCAGTGCGGAGAGGAACTGCACTTCCTACTGGTCTTGTGAAAGCAGAGGGTATTGTAAAAGGTATTAGAGGTTTTTCAAAAGCTGGACTAATTGGCGTAGCATTAACAGGAGTAAGTGTATATGATAATTATCATAGTGGATATAATTCTTCGGAAGCTTTAGGAAGGAGTGCTATAGATGTGATAGGTACTGCTGCCTTAATAGGGTTAGCATTTACTCCGATAGGCTTATTTGGAATGATAACTTCAGTTGTAGTCGTTACAGTATTTAGTGAGGTTATAAAGGTAAGAGTGTATAATGATTAGTTAAATGGTTAAACAAATTTGTATAAGGAGATAATGTGGAATATTATGAAAAATAAAAATGTAATGATTAAATTAGTAGTAGGATTAATTATTGCTTCACTAATAAGATTTATTGGAATAGATAATATTCCATTTATTGTAGTGCTGGGAGTGTTTTTGTTTGGGGTGCTTTATTTTGTATGGAGTATAATTAGAGTGAAGAAAGGGGAAAGAAAAGATAAGTATTATATAATTTTCGCATATAATATAATTGCATTATCAATAGCTGGTATTATTCTTTATATAACCCCAGCCAGAGATGTGCTCGTTGTGAATTATCTTTTAATACCGATTTCCATTGGTTTGTTGATTTCAACTACCATTTCTGTTTATGTGTGGGCAATTATGAGTAATAAAAAATAATAGAGAAGCAAGCTCAGTCATTTTTCCTTCGCAATGTTACCTGTTTATCTGGTGGTTTATGTCAAAGAATAGCGAGAAAAAACTGGTTCCAGTTTATGCTAAGGAATCAGGTTTGAGATTAACAATTGTTAGCTAGTTCAGTCGTTCCTTCTTAGTAAGTTTTTCAGTGGAATAAATTTTGAAAACTGTATAAAGAAAAGAGAAAACTTATGAATAAGCACCAGTGGCTACAGAAATAGTCCCTGGTGTTTATAATTTAGATATAAACAAAACCTCAGGAACAATGACATCATGGTTTAGCGCAAATGGGCAAGGCTCAAGAATAATATTTGTAAATGAAGGAACAAGTGGAGAGCTATTAAATGTTTATGTGGATGCAAATCAAAAGGTTAACCTTGCAGTAAGAAATAATGCAGGAATATATACAAACGTAATAACTACAGATGAAACTGTAGGTTCAAATGAATGGAATTTTGCAGCAGCTAAGTGGCAATTTGATGGAAGTAACTTAACTTGTACATTATATTTAAATAGTAAGGCATACACTGCTAATGTAACAAGTTTTGAGGATTTTACAGGAATGCAAACGGCGGTGGGTAGTAATATAAGTGGCATTTATTCCTTAACTGGGTTATTTAAGAAATTCAGTTATTCTTCCTCAGCTTTAAGTGCAAATGAAATACTTTCTATGTACTACAATAGCAGAGTAAATTACAGCTACGATGCTTTGGGCAGAATGAATAGTAAAACTACAAACACAGAAATCTTTAGTTATGCCACGGAGTATACCTATGTTCCTGGCACAAACACAAATGCAACTACCAGTAAAGTAGCTTCTATTAAGAACAATAATGGCGTCCCTATTACCTATGAATATGATGCCAATGGAAATATTTCAAAGGTTACTCAAGGTATAATGAACATCATCTATCTTTATAATGAGCTAAATGAGCTAATACAGGAAGATAATCAAGTACTAAATAAAACTATAATCTATAGTTATGATGTAGGCGGAAACTTAACGAGTAAGCTAGAAATTCCTTATGGAGGAGGAAGCAATACTACAATTACCTATAGTTATAATACTGTGTGGAAGGATAAACTTATAAGTTACAATGGGAAACCAATAACTTATGATGCTTTAGGAAATCCTTTAACCTATGACGGGTACACCTATATATGGGAAGAAGGAAGACAATTAAAATCCATTATAGGTAATGGTAAAAATATAAGTTATAAATACAATGATGCAGGGATCAGAACAGTAAAAACAGTAGATGGAGTAACAACTAAATATTATCTTTTAGGAAGTATGGTAATTCATGAAACTAACCTCACTGATATAATTTATTACACTTATGGCAGTTCTGGAAGCCTTGTAAGTATGAATTTAAATGGTGTAGAATACTACTATATAAGAAATGTTCAGGGAGATATTATAGGACTTTATGACAAAACTGGAACACAAGTAGTAGGCTATATTTATGATACCTGGGGCAAACTAATATCAATTACAGGAACACTTGCATCTAGTGTAGGAGTTAAGAATCCATATAGATATAGAGGGTATAGGTATGATACCGAGACTGGACTTTATTATCTACAGAGTAGATATTATAATCCAAGCTGGGGAAGGTTCTTAAATCCGGATATTACTGTTGGAAGTGTAGGAGAGTTAACTGGAGCTAATGGGTTTGCATATTGCAAGAATAATCCTACTACTTTGAAGGATCCATCGGGTTTTAGACCAATATATACAGCGGGTGTAGAAACCGATGATATGAGAGAAGCATCACTTGCAACTATGT
Organism: Clostridium sp.; assembly: GCF_050717635.1. Classification (GTDB taxonomy): domain Bacteria; phylum Bacillota; class Clostridia; order Clostridiales; family Clostridiaceae; genus Clostridium_AD. The sequence continues at coordinate 28,937 of NZ_JBOITO010000036.1, read as the reverse complement.
CTAAGGTAAATATGTCTAATTATCAAAAGAAGCATAACGTTAAGGCAAAGCCTAAAGCAAAGAATTATAATTATGAAAGTCCTGTTGCAGGAGTAGTAAGTTCTATAGGTCTTGCAGCTGCTTCAGTGGCAACGATAGGTCAAACTACTACAACTATAATTACAAATGTTTCACGTAGCGTGGTAACTCCAATAAAATTAAGTGCTTATCCACAAGTAAGTAATTTTTTAATAACTTATTCATTAGTGTCGTTAACTTATTCAGTTAGAGCTAATTTTTCAGGAGAATATATTACAGAAGAGGCATGGGCTAGGACTGCAATTGATGTAGGAAGTACTGCAGCAGTAATTATTTTTGGAGCGAGTGGAGGCTGGGCAGCAGTTGGCATAGGTTTGGGTATAGGAGTGATTGCTGAAGGTGGAAAAGGCCTAGTGAATTTATGGTTAAATAGAGCGTAACTAATGTAAATTTTTATTAAGAGGGTGACGGTAGTTGGAAAATGGTAAAAGCATAGGGTATAGCGTGATTACAATAGTAATATTAATTATTACTCAAATTATTATAAAAAGTATAGGAATAGGGGGTTGTTTACACATATCGTCCAAAAGTTCAATAGAGAGTTAAATCTTAATATTGAATGTAACACAACTCACTTGTGTTACATTCACAAAAACCCTCTTAACCCTTGATTTTACTAGACTAATGGGCATTGTGAATTATGAAAATATTTTAGAACTTGATTTCAATGTACTTCTTTTATATAATATAAGCAATAGAGATACATTAAGGGAGACGATAAGTTTTGAAGACAGTTGAACCCATTCGCGATAAAAAAAAGCTAGCGGCTATGAAAAAAGTGCTAAAAGCGCAAAGCCTTCGGGACTGGTTGCTTTTCACTTTAGGAATTAACTCCGGCTTACGGATTTCTGATTTGCTGCAGCTAAAAGTCAGCAACGTATATCGCCAGAATCGTATTCGGATCTTGGAAGTCAAGACGGGTAAAGAAAAAGATTTCCCTCTTTCGGAGACCTGTGTTAAGGCAGTTAAAGAATATCTAGCTGAAACTAATTTGCCTGTGGCATCGACCCTGTTCCCTAGTAGAAAGGGAGGGCAAGTCATAAGTCGAGTACAGGCATACCGGATTATTAATGCGGCAGCTCGGACTGTAGGTATTACTGATTCAATTGGCACACATACTATGCGAAAAACTTTCGGTTATCACGCTTACCAAACCGGCATAGATATCAGTCGGATTCAAAAACTTTTAAACCATTCAGCACCATCGGTAAGCCTAACCTATCCATATCAATCTTGGAGGACGGTTCGATTTAACCGGGCAGAAAGAACCTCCGGAAATTGATTTGCTAATTAATCAACTGAATGACTTCCTATCTTAATTGATAGGATGCATCTCTATTGAACTTTTGGACGATATGTGTAAACAACCCCATAATAGTTCTAACTCGAAAAAGAATATAACATCAGTGTAAGGCACTGATATATATATATGAAAAAAATAGCCTCATTATGGATATAAATTCCATAATGAGGCAACTGATTTATTATCTCATTAAATAGATTCTGATTTTTCAGTTTTTTTCTCCTGATTTTCTTTTTTAGTTCTTTCTACATATCTTCCAAGGAAAAAGAAAATAATACCGACTCCAATACCTGTTTGTACACAAAAGAGTAAGCTCTCAATTTCGCCTGGTATCTCTCCACCAATCAATGTTTCCATAACAGGTGTAGCCCAAGGTTCATAATCAGTACCTGTAATCTCGGAAACTACTTTACTTCCTGCATCATCAGAGCCACCAAATTCAGCGCCTTTTAACATGAATAGTGGAATAATGGCTATTAATACTGCAATAGTTAATAAAATGATAACTTTATATTTTGTCTTTGCCATTAAATTTCACCTCTATCTAGGAATCCAATATCCGTCAAATCAGATTTTGCATATTTTTCAAGACCCATAATGATAACAACGGTCAAAATACCTTCAATAATTGCAAGCGGAAGCTGTGTCGGTGCAAATACTGCAAGGAATTTAGCTACGGATGCTCCAATACCACCACTAGAAGAAGGATATGCAAGCGCAAGCTCAACACTTGTTACACAATAGGTGAATAAATCACCAATTGATGCCGCTAGAAATATGCCTATATATTTATTAAATTTCGTTTTCTTGCATATTTTATAGATTGCATACGATAGCAACGGTCCTGCAATAGCCATAGAAAACGTATTAGCGCCTAGCGTTGTAAGTCCGCCATGAGCAAGTAGGGTTGCTTGAAAAATTAGTACAATAATGCCAAGAATGCTGACAGCCATAGGTCCGAATAAGATCGCACCAAGTCCGGTACCAGTCATATGTGAGCAACTTCCGGTTACTGATGGAATTTTCAAAGATGAAAGCACAAAAATAAATGCACCTGACATAGCAAGAATAGTGATGGATTTACGGTTGCTAGACAAGGTTTTCTTAATGGAGAAGTAACCTGATAATAAGAATGGAACACAAATGGCACCCCATATTATACAGTATTTTAGCGGTAGGTATCCTTCCATGATGTGCATTGCGTTTGCAACGGTAGGAGTTCCAAATATTATTGCAAAAGTAATCGCAATAAGAATAACTTTCCTTTCTTTTTGTTTCATTTCTTTCCTCCTTAAGTTTATTAGTCTAAGCTAAAAGGCCTATAAAACTATCTATTTTTCAAGCATTACCTTGAACTCTTGGGTGCTTTTGGGATAGGTTTTAGTATCTTGCAGCAAGTTTTTTTCTACAAGCAATTCATAGATTTCCATAATAGTTGGCTGTTTTAGATTCGCTTGTTTTAGAACCTCCTTATTTTGGAAGATTCCTAATGGTGTTCCATCTGCAATAATCTTTCCGTTACAGAAAACAAGGATACGTTCAGCCCATCTGTATGCAAAGTCAACATCATGGGTGGATATCAGCATTGTTTTACCCTCTACTAAAAGCTTGTCCAAAACTTCCTCTAACATCAATGTATTTAAGGGATCTAGTGAGGCAGTCGGTTCATCAAAGATTATGATTTCCGATTTCATAGCAATGATACCTGCAATGGTGACGCGCTTCTTTTCACCACCACTTAAATAGTGTGGAGGACGATCCTTAAACTCTGAAATGTTCATATAAGCTAGTGCTTCCTCAACTCGATTAAGTACTTCCTCTTTTGGGAGTTTTAAATTCATCGGTCCAAATCCAACCTCTGCTCTGACCGTAGATGCGATTATTTGATTGTCAGCATCCTGAAATACGATTCCTATATTTTTTCGAAGTCCCTTTAAATTCTTTTTACTTACGAGTGTACCTCGGTAAATGATTCTCCCTTGCTTTGGCGTAAATACACCGTTTATGTTTAAAAAAAATGTGGACTTACCAGATCCATTGGAGCCAATGACAGCAATTTTCTCACCTTCATGGATATCCACACTTATGCCATCTAGTGCAGACTTTCCATTTCCATAGACGTAGTAAAGATCTTCTATCTTTAATATTGGGTCTTCCATAATAACTCCTTTCTATCTTGTAAAGTTCCAAATAAGAATCAACAGAAATATGAATCCTACCGCAGATGCAAGATGTATTGTTTCCACTTTTTTATCTTCCTCCAAAAATATGAGGTCTCCATCATAGCATCTAGACTCCATAGCATCATAATATGTGCTTGCCTTTTTAAGCGAAATAACAAGCATATTGCTTGCAATGCTTCCAAATGTATAACAGGAAGTTTTAAAATCACAGTAGCCCTGGCGGGATTCTGCGGAGTTTTTCATTTTAGTGTAGACGTCTATTAAAATGAAAATGTAACGATAAATGAGGTTCATAAGTTCTACAATAAGTTTTGGTACATGTGCCTTTCTAAGCACATATATAATTTCAGATGATGGAGTTGACAGTGTCATCATCTGTAGGGCACTGATAGCTGCAAAAACTTTCAGAATCAAAAATACCATTTCCTTAAGCTTTGCCATAGAAGTAAACGCATAGCAGAAACCAAGATACAGGTTATATTGACCCATTGGCTGAACTGAAAAATCAATAGCAATAGTAAAAGTGCTAAGGAGGATAAAGACGATTGGAATAGCCATTATTGACAAGTATTCATTTGATGGGAGGCCTCCTTTTACAATGGTTAGGTAAGCCATTGAAATAATGACAATAATAGATACATAGGGGGTTTCAAATGCAATACAAAGAATAAGTGTCAGAACAGAAAAGGATACTTTAAAAGTAGAATTCCAGTGTCTAATTTTAGAATTATAAGCATAAAAATCAATTGCAATCCATTCGCCCATTTTACAGCTCCTTTTCACCTTATGTAAGTATCTTGGAATAATATAAAATAATAACTATTGTAATGGTTTTATCTACAAAACAAAAAGCCTCCTAACTAAAAGTTAGAAGGAAACGATTGAAAAATATGTTTAGTTATATAAAATCAACAAACAAATTTTAATTGTAAGAACCTCCCCTATCACTCGTAGAGTTTGTGGTACAAAAATATAGGCAGGTCTTCTGACTCAAGAATCATTATTTAAGGACGCCTTCCCCGGTTACGAGTGGCATAATGTACTTAAATTCATCTATTACAGCTACGAGATAGTTCAGGATTTTAACCTGATTCCCTTTTAATTAATCGATAAAGATTAAACCTATATAAGTTTACTATTTAATTATATTTTGATTCTACATCAGTTAGTTATTAGTGTCAACAATATATTTTGTAACTCAAACAATAAAATCATTTAAGAAAATTGTTGATATACATTTAAACAACAACTATAATTTAGACATTATTATATAAGATTGGAGAAAAATATATGAAGGTAGTACAAAGATATCCTGGAAGTCTAGGGGAAATAATACAGGGGAGAGCATATGGAAAAGAACTTATATTGTCCTGTCCTGTTAATTTATATACTAGTGTAATGGTTTTTGAAAGCTATTTGCCAGTTCATAGAAATAAATATCCAAAGTGTAAAAGATTTATGAAAAACATTTTGGAAAGTTGGGGCTATATACGCAGTTATGATGAACTGGATATAAAAATTGTATCTGAAATTCCAATTGGAAAAGGTTTTGCCAGTAGCACTGCAGACATAACTGCTCTTTATTTGTCCTTACTAAAGCTTTTTAAAAGGGAATATAACGAGCAGGAGCTAATTAATCATACTGTTAATATTGAGCCAACAGATAGTATAATTTTCCCTGAAATGACTTTGTTTGACTATAAAAACGGAAAATTTAAGGAGCGCTTAGGTAGTTATCTAGAATTTAATGTGCTTGTATTTGAGGGTCAAAAGGTTATTGATACTGTTGGATTTAATAGAAGTGTAAAATCTGATTTAGCAGATATAGAAGATCTTATCCCAAATTTAAAACACGCAATTAGCCAAGGAAATATAGACAAGTTAGCGAAGATTTCATCTGAAAGTATATTTAGAAATCAATGTAGATTAAATTATGATATTTTACCAATCGTTAAGAAAATACAAATGAATACTGGTGGGATTGGGATTATTGGTGCACATAGTGGAGATCTCCTAGGAATAATCTATAACGAAAATATTAGTATGAAACGGGAATTGACTTATGGAACATCAATTCTTGGATATAAAAAATATGCTCTAAAGACAATAGTTAATTGTAAATAATAATTATAAGCTTGTACTTTTAATTGATTTAAGTTATAATTCATCTATAATTAAATAGAAAATTTATGGTACTAAATGTTTAAAAGGGAAAGCAATAATGCTACAGCCCCCGCTACTGTATACGTAGACAAATCCTAACCACTGGCTAAAAAGCTGGGAAGGTTGGAGGAGAGAGACACGTAAGTCAGGAGACCTGCCATAAGTTAGGCTAATCCTTCGGAGGGAAGGGTAGTGGCGTAAGTATCCTTTTTTTGTTAAATTTTAATTTGTTATAAATAATAAGGATTATTATACCCCTATCTTTTGGTAGGGGTATTATTTTTTTTGACTTAAAAATGGAGGAAAAATGTATGAATCTGTTAAAGGAAACAATAGAAAGTATAAAACCGCTATATAGTGATTGTGTTTTAAAGGCATGGGAAAGAATAGATAATCTTACAAAGCCTATAGGAAGTTTAGGTGGATTAGAAGAAATTGCAGCTAAGTTAACAGGTATTACTGGAAAGACAATTAATAGTATAAGAAAGAAAAATATTATAATTATGTGTGCGGATAATGGAGTAATAGAAGAAGGGGTAAGTGCATGCCCTCAAAATACTACAGCCACTGTCACAAATAATTTTACAAAACATATAACTGGGGTGTGTAAACTTGCAACCTATGCAAATTCAGAAATAACAGTGGTAGATGTTGGAGTTAATGCTGATTTTGATAATAAAGGTATAATTAATAAAAAAATTGCTTATGGAACTAAAAATATGGCAATTGGGCCTGCTATGACTAGAGGTGAGGCAATAAGGGCTATAGAGGTTGGAATAGAAACAGTAAAAAGATTGTCTTTATCAGGATATGATCTTTTGGGAACTGGAGAAATGGGCATAGGGAATACAACAACTTCAGCAGCAGTGCTTAGTGTGCTTTCAGGTATAGATTCAGATTTAGTAGTGGGAAAAGGATCGGGACTTACACAGGCGCAATATGAAAATAAAAAGAGTGTAGTTAGAAGAGCAATAAAAGTAAACTCCCCTGATAAAAATGATGTACTTGATGTATTAGCTAAGGTTGGAGGTTTTGATATTGCTGCACTTTGTGGATGTTTCTTAGCAGCAGCAAGCTTTAGGATTCCAATTGTTATAGATGGATTTATAGCATCATCTGCTGCATTATGTGCCTGTAGGATTAATCCTCTGTCGAGAGAGTACATGTTTCCTTCTCATTTGTCAGCAGAACCAGGAGCTATTTACATGATGAAGGAATTAAACCTTACCCCCATGTTAAATCTAAATATGAGACTTGGAGAAGGGTCAGGATGTGCTTTGGCGTTTAATGTAATAGAAGCAGCACTTTATACTATAAATAACATGGCAACCTTTCGGGAAGCAGAATTAATTAAAGACTTCTACGTGGACATCAGGTAGAAACTACCATAAGATATGAGTGAATTTGGAGATGAATAAATGATACAGCTTATTGGATTACATAGCGATAGTACAGTTGAAATAAGAGAGAAACTTTCAATTATACCAAAGCATCTAGAGGAGTGTACAAGAAGTGTCTTAAGTATTTGTGATGAGGTAGTTATAATAAGTACTTGCAATAGAACTGAAATATATTTTAATTCAGTACAATATGACGACACCATAGTAGAAGAAATTTTTAGAATTTTAAATTGGGATTTAAAACTTATAAAATATACATTTCACATCAAAGAGAAAAGAGCCTACGAACATTTGATGGAAGTAGTTTGTGGGTTCCATTCTAAAATTTTAGGAGAAGACCAAATTTTAGGACAAGTTAAGCGTGCAAGTGAAGGCTCTGAAAAGGTTCATGGAGTGAATGGTGATTTGCAGAAATTATTTCAGATTGCCATTACTTGCGGTAAAAAATTTAGGGATAAATCTAAAATTTATAAAATTCCAGTATCATCTTCATCAATTGTAGTGAAGCAAGCTATAAATAGTGGAATACGAAGATTTATGCTTCTTGGCTTTGGGGATGTAGGAGCATTAACTTTAAATTATATTTTGAGCAGTGATTTTGACGTGCTTTATATTGCAGTAAGAAATGTTGAAAATGTTAAAGTGATAGATAGCAGGGTGAAAATAATAAGCTTTGATGCGAAAAATAATTATTATAGTGAGGCAGAATGCATTATATGTTGTACCTCAGCACCTCACCCTGTGGTATTAAAAAGTGATCTTCCAGATAAAAAACTTATAATATATGATCTTGCGCTTCCAAGAGATGTGGAGCAGCAGGTGTTAACTATGACTAACATTGTGGTTTATGATATAGATAAAATAAGCGCTATTGATGATGAAAATAGAAAAAAAAGAAGTGAACTAATGCAAAATAACAAATATATAATTGAAAAATATGTAGGTGATTTCATAGAGTGGCAGGAACTTAGAGAAATAGGCCCTCACATAAAGAAGCTTTTAAAATCAGGGGAAATGATTTATTATTCTAGATATGAGAGTTTTAAGCATAAACAACACTCAAAAGACAATGAGAAACTTGCTATGACACTACTTAAAAGTACTTCTGATGCCTACATTAATAGAGCAATTGAGGTTCTTAAAGAAGAACAATTGAAGGGAAGGGCTGATGAATGTCTAAGAATAGTAGAAAGGATATTTTATCCGAAGAATTAGATTATACATTTATATCACTTCTTTCTAATAAAATTTCAGTAGTAATTATTGGAGGCGGAAGAGCGGGTTTTATAAAGTGTAAGAGTTTTGCTGAAAAAGGATGTAATGTTACGGTGGTATCAAAAGAATTTAATCCTAATTTTAATGACTTAAGAAACTTCTATAATGTTGAGTTAATAAAAGCCGTTTATAAGAAAAGTTATATAGACCATATGCATTTAGTTGTAATTGCAGTGGATGATAAGGCATACAATGCAAATATTAAAGGGGATTGTGAAAAAAATTACAAATTATATTTAGATTGTTCTAATTTTAAAGATGGACTTTTTATAAATCCTATACAAAGACAAATGAAAAATTTATCATTTAGTATTCATACAAAGGCAGGAAATCCAAAAGCCTCAATTTTAATTGCAAATTCTATTGAAGACAAACTTAATGATTATGATGATTTTACTGAGTATGTAAGCGATTTAAGAGAAAAAGTAAAGAAACTAGAACACAAAAATGAATTTATGGATTTTGTTTGTTCTGAAGATTTTATGTTCTTTTATTCTAAGGGAGTTCATGAAAGTGTTTTAAATATGTTTTATGGAGGGGAAGATTTTGAATTTAAAAATTGCTACAAGAAAGAGTAAGTTAGCCCTTTTTCAAGCAGAGTGGATTATGAATTTAGTTGTGGAAAAATACAATATATGCTCTGAAAAATTAATTGTTGAAACTGAGGGAGATAAAAGATTTGACATTGCCCTTAATGACATAGGTGGCAAGGGGATTTTTGTTAAGGACATAGAGCTTTCCCTTATGGAAGGAAGGGCAGATGCTGCAGTTCACAGTATGAAGGATGTGCCGTGTGAGATAAATGAAGCTTTTGAAATAGCGGCTACTCCTACAAGAGAAGATGTGCGTGACGTGTTTATTTCGCCAAAGGGTATAAGTTTTTTTGAACTTAAAAATGGGGCTAAAATTGGGACAAGTAGCAATGGAAGATCTGCTCAAATTAAGCTTTTAAGGCCTGATATAGTTACGGTTCCTATAAGGGGAGATGTTTTAACTAGAATAGATAAGATAGAAAGAGAAGGATTAGATGGAATAATACTTGCTTCAGCGGGACTGAAGAGGTTAAATATAGAAAATGTTATTACAAATTATTTTGATCCGCGTGAAGTTGTTCCAGCTGTTGGACAAGGTGCTCTATGCGTTGAAGTTGTTTCAAATAGCCCACATGCAGAAATATTTAGAGGTCTTGATTGCCGAGAGGTAAGAATTTGCGTGGAGGCAGAAAGAAGTTTTATGAGAAGATTAGAAGCTGGGTGTGATTCTTCCATTGCTGCCTATGCAGAACTCGAAGGAGACATAATGCATATTGTTGGGGTTTTTGGTTTAAACGCAAAACTTGTGAAAAAAGATATAACGGGGCCTAGTGAAAGGTATTTAGAGCTGGGCAAAGAGTTAGCTGAAAAAATTTTACTAGGATAAAATCTCTAGTTTAAGCAGTAAACTAGAGATTAAAAGAAAAGGAGATAAATATGGGAAAAGTATATCTAATAGGTGCAGGTCCTGGAGATCCAGAATTAATGACGCTTAAAGCGGTTCGTGTATTAAAAAAATGTACGGCGGTAATGTATGACAGACTGGCAGGTGCAAATGCATTAAAACATTTAGATGAGGGTTGTAAAGTTTTCTATTGTGGTAAAGAGCCAGGGTGTCATTATAAAAGCCAAGATGAGATAAATGAAATGTTAGTAACCCTTGCAAAGGAAGGTTATATAGTAGGAAGAGTAAAAGGTGGAGACCCGTATGTATTTGGACGTGGAGGAGAAGAAGCGTTAAGACTTTGCAAAGAAGGAATTGATTTTGAAGTTATCCCAGGAGTTACCTCTGCTATTTCCGTGCTAAGTTATGCTGGAATTCCAGTTACTCATAGAGGACTTTCTCAAGGATTTCATGTATTTACAGGCATGAGTGCAGAAAAGTTAAATATCAACTGGGAAGGTGTATCTAGTCTTAATGGTACTTTAATTTTCCTAATGGGCCTAAATCATCTTTACGGTATTACTAGGAATTTAATAAATTCAGGAAAATCTATAGAAACTCCTTGTGCAGTAGTAATGAGGGGAACAACAGCAAAACAAAAAAAAGTTGTAGGGACGTTAGAGGACATTGCATCAAAAGTAAAGGAAGCATTATTTACATCACCTTGTATTATAGTTGTTGGAGAGGTAGTCACACTAGGCGAAAACTTGAATTGGTATGAAAAAATGCCTCTATTTGGGCTTAACATATGTACTACTCGTTCTGTGGAACAATCAAAATCTATAAATGAAAGACTTGTGGATTTGGGTGCGGAAGTAACTGAGATAAATTCTATTAAAATAAAAAGCAGTGACACTCAGCTTGATAGTGTAAAAAATAAGTTAGGTGAGTATGAGCACATAATATTTACAAGTGTAAACGCTGTAAATATATTTTTTGATTACATGAAGGGAAACAACCTTGACATAAGAAGCTTAAAAGGGGAAATTGCAGTGATTGGATCTGCAACTGAAAGATGCTTAAAGAATAGAGGAATAAATCCAGATACTATTGCAGAAGAGTTTGTAGCTGAGGATTTGTTCGATAAACTGTGTGCTAAGGTTAAACCAAAAGATAAAATTTTGATTCCATGTTCAAAACATTCTAGAGCTTATCTTTCTGATAAATTAAGGGAATATGGTGCAATTGTTGATAAGGTTCATATTTATGAGCCAATCTGTGGACAACTAACAGATGTAAATGCATTTGGAAATGTGGATATAGTTATATTTACAAGCCCTTCCACAGTGAAAAATATGATTAAATTTGTAGGACTTGATGCTATAGTGCAGAAAAAATCTGTGGCAATTGGGCCTATAACAGCTAAGGAATTAGAACTAAATGGAATAAATCCATTTGTTTGCAAGGAGTATAGCGAAGACGGAATTATAAGCAAAATTTTAGAGTTAAATTAGGAGGTTAATATGTTTAATAGAAATAGAAGATTAAGAGGTAAAAGTGCTACAAGAGATTTAGTTAGAGAAACAGTAATTTCATCAAATGATTTTATTTATCCAATATTTGCAGTTGAGGGTGAAAATATAAAAGAAGAAATATCTTCCCTTCCTGGATGCTATCATTATTCATTGGATAGATTGCATGAGGTTATAGAAGAGATAGTGAATTGCAAAGTTAGAGGAGTAATGGTTTTTGGAATACCAGAGCATAAGGATGAAATAGCTTCTTCAGCTTTTGATTCTGATGGAATAGTTCAAAGGGCTGTTAGAGTTATAAAGGAAATTACAAGTAATTTATTAGTTATTACAGATGTGTGTATGTGTCAATACACAAGTCACGGTCATTGTGGAATTGTTGAAAAGGGCGGTGTTAATAATGATAAATCACTAAAGTATCTTGCAGAGATTGCATTATCTCACGCAGTTGCTGGAGCGGATATGATAGCTCCTTCTGATATGATGGATGGCAGAGTTCTAGCTATAAGAAATTTACTTGACAAAAATGGTTATGATAGCATTCCTATTATGAGCTATAGCGCAAAATATTGCTCAGCTTTTTATGGCCCATTTAGAGAAGCAGCTAATTCAGCGCCACAATTTGGAGATAGGAAAACCTACCAAATGGATCCTGCAAACATTAGAGAAGCTATGACAGAAATTCAATATGATATTGAAGAGGGCGCAGATATTGTAATGATCAAACCAGCACTATCTTATTTAGATGTTATAAGATGGGCTAGAGATAGAAGTGATGTTCCAATAGCTGCTTATAGCGTTAGTGGTGAATATGCTTTGGTTAAAGCAGGTGCAAAGCTTGGACTCATCAATGAAAAAGCTATTGCACTAGAGATGTTGCTTTCTATTAAAAGGGCAGGAGCGGATATGATTATCACATATTATGCATTAGAAGCTAGCAAATGGCTTAGGGAGGATACAAATGAGTAATTTAGATATATTTAATGAGTCGAAAAAATATATGCCTGGTGGAGTAAACAGTCCTGTTAGGGCATTTAGAGATGTGGATATAAATCCTCCTGTAATCAAAAGCGGGAAGGGTGCCTACATATATGATGAGGATGGAAACAAATATATAGATTTTGTTTGTGCTTGGGGTCCTATGATGATGGGACATTGTAATGAAATCATTGTAAAAGCAATTAAAGAAACCTGTGAGGAGGCCATAGCTTTTGGTTCTCCTACTAATCTTGAACTAAAGCTTGCAAAACATATGTGCACCACTTTAGATGGACTGGACATGGTAAGAATGGTTAACTCTGGAACTGAGGCTACCATGAGCGCAGTTAAGCTTGCAAGAGGATATACAGGAAGAAATAAAATAATTAAATTTGCTGGGTGTTATCATGGACATTTTGATGGATTTTTAGTAAGTGCTGGTTCAGGTGTTCTAACTGAGGGGATACCAGGAAGTGCAGGGGTGCCAGAAGACAGTATTAAAAACACTCTTGTTGCAGAGTACAACCACATTGAAAGTGTTAAAAATATCTTTAAAAAGTATGGAAATGATATTGCTTGCGTAATAATTGAACCGGTAGCAGGAAACATGGGAGTTATACCAGCTAGCAAAGCATTTTTAGAAGAGTTAAATAAGATTTGTAAGGAAAATGGAAGTTTACTAATTTTTGACGAAGTGATGAGTGGTTTTAGAGTTGCTTATAAGGGCGCAGCCAGTTTATATGGAATAGTGCCTGACCTTGTAACTTATGCAAAAATTATGGGTGGAGGATTGCCTTGTGGGGCTTACGGTGGAAGAAGAGAAATCATGGAAATGCTATCACCTATGGGACCAGTGTATCAAGCAGGAACTATGTCTGGAAATCCTGTAGTTATGGCAGCTGGATATGCAGCGCTAAAGGACCTTTATGATAATCCTGGTTACTATGAAAAACTTGAGGACTTAGGTGCTATGATTCAAACTGGTGTAGAAAAAATAGCAGTGGAAAAAAATCTTCCTATAGTTGTAAATAGATGTGGATCCATGGTTACAATATTCTTTACGAAGCTTTGCGAAGTTAAAAGTTATGAGAATGCAAAAAAATGTGATACTGCGCTTTTCGCGAAATTCTTTAAACATATGATAAGTAATGGAATATATATTGCTCCTTCACAATTTGAATCACTATTTTTAAGTGTAAAGCATACCAAGGATGATATTGAGAAATTCTTGGATGTTATGCGGAAATTTTAATATAGCAGGGGTGAAAAATGAAAAGTGCAATATTAGTAGTAAGTTTTGGAACAACATACGCAGATACTAGGAGTGTAACTATTGAAAGAATTCAGGAAAGAGTAAGGGAAACCTTTACTGATTATGATGTTAGATACGCATTTACATCTCATATGGTAATAAAAGTTCTTAAAGAGAGAGATGGAATTACCTGCGATACACCAGAAGAAGCTTTGACTAAGTTAATGAAGCAGGGATATTCAGAGGTTATAGTTCAGCCACTGCATCTAATACCTGGCGTCGAGTACGATTATGTTAAAGGGGTAGTACATAGGTTTAAAAATAGAAATGCCTTTCAAAATATAAGACTAGGCAGACCAGCCTTGTATTATAAAGGTGAAGAAGAGGGAAGACCTGATGATTATGGGATTTTAGTGGATTCAATAGATCAGATTATACCTAAAGATAAAGCTGTGGTTTTTATGGGGCATGGAACAATACATCATGCTAATGCTTGCTACTCATGTCTTCAAAGTGTATTCAATGATCATGGGTATAAAAACGTTTATCTAGGAACAGTGGAAGGATACCCAACCCTCCAAGATGTTATTAGAAAACTTAAGAGTGATAAAATAGAGGAAGTTAATTTAAGTCCTCTAATGCTCGTTGCAGGAGATCATGCTAAAAATGACATGGCAAGTGATGAAAAGGATTCCTGGAAAACGGTTCTACAAGATAGTGGAATCAAAGTTAATATATATTTGCATGGGCTAGGAGAAATTCCAAAATTTCAAGAAATATATTTAGAACATATTAAAGACGTTATAGAAGATAAATACGAAGGCCTTGGAAAAACAAAAAAGGTGAGTAAATGAAAACAATAGTTATATCTTCAAATAGCAGTGGAGGTGGAAAGACCACAATAACTCTTGGGCTTATGAAGGCTCTTATTAATAAAGGATACTCGGTTCAAGGCTATAAGGTTGGTCCTGATTATATTGATACAGCATTTCATAGTCATGTTACTGCTAAGCCTTCAAGAAATTTAGATTTATTTTTAATGGGAGAAGAAGGGGTTAAGGCAAGCTTTACCAGGGGAATCAAAGATTCAAGTGAAAAATCACTTGGTGTTATTGAAGGAGTTATGGGGATTTATGATGGTAAAGGTATAACCACAGAGTACTCTACAGCTCATTTAGCAAAAACTTTAAATCTTCCAATTGTGTTAATAATATCTCCAAAGGCTCAGTGTGCAACACTATGTGCTGAAATTAATGGAATTATGAATTTTGAGGATGCAAATATAGTTGGAGTTATTTTAAATAATATAAGTGAAAGCTATTTCAAACTTTTAAAATGTTCTATAGAAAAATACTGTAATATAGTGGTGTTTGGTTATGTACCAAAAGATGAAAGGCTTAGTTTAAAGAGTAGACATTTAGGACTTGTGCAAAGTAGTGAAATTAAAGATTTAGATTATAAAGTTACACTTTGTAGCCAACTTATGGAAGAAAGCGTTGATTTAGATCAATTAATAAAATGTTTTAAAGACAATAATGGATATGAGGATAAATTTCATGTTCATAACAAAGGTATGAAAATAGCGGTAGCAATAGATAATGCGTTTAGTTTTTATTACAGAGAAAATTTAGAGTTACTAGGAGAGCTAGGAGAAATTATTTACTTTAGTCCCTTAGTGGATAGTAAACTTCCTGAAGATATTGATTTTTTATATATTGGAGGAGGGTACCCTGAGGTATTTGCAAAAGAGCTCAGTCTCAATAGATCTATGCTTTTAAGCATTAAAACTGCGCTTTTAAACGGACTGAGCTGCTACTGCGAATGTGGAGGGCTGATGTATCTTAGTGAAGCTATAGATGGAATTCCTACAGTTGGTTTCTTTAGTGGAGAGTCACATATGACAAAAAAACTTCAGAACTTTGGATATGCAAAACTTAATGTTCAAAATGGAGAGAAGAATATGGAAATAAACTGTCATGAATTTCATAAATCCTATGTAGAGCTTGATGAGAAAAAAGAATTTAAACTAACTAAAACTATGTACAATGATGCTATTAAAGAGTGGCAGTGTGGTTATATTAAAAATAATACCAAAGCTGTGTATGCACATATTCACTTTTTCGGTTGTATGGAGTTTTTCGAAAATTTCTTATTTAAAAATAAATAACTAAGGGTGATATAAAATGAAAGATTATATTAAAGTTCCCATGGATATTGAGAATAAAAGTTTTGAAATAATAGGCAGTGAAATGAAGACTCATAACTTTTTAGAAAAAGAATTAAAAATTATTAAGAGGGTAATTCATACAACTGCAGACTTTGAATATCAAGACTTAGTTTACATAAGAGAAGGAGCAATAGATGCAGCCCTTAAAATTCTTAAAAATGGAGCTACGATTTATACTGATACAAATATGGCTTTTGCAGGTATAAATAAAAAAGCATTATCAGAATTAAATTGTAAGGTTGTTTGTTATGTGAGTAATGAAGAAGTTGCAAAAATTGCTTTGGAAAAGAGAATTACAAGATCTATGGCAGCCCTTGAAAAAGCAGTGGAGGAAGGTGTTGAATTTTTTGTCTTTGGAAATGCTCCAACAGCACTATTTAAGCTTAATGAGCTTATAATGCAGGGTAAATCAAAAGCAAAATTTATTGTGGCAGCTCCAATTGGCTTTGTAGGTGCAAAGGAGTCAAAAATTGAAATAGAAAAACTAGAAATACCAATGATAACCATAAGAGGCCGTAAGGGTGGTAGTTCAGTTGCAGCGTCCATAGTAAATGCTCTTCTTTATATGTTAATTAAGAGGTAGAAAACAGTGGAGTACTGTTTAAAGCGAGGGATTGTGTTATGTTAAATATATTTGTTAACAGCAATGGTAAAAAGTTAAGATGCGGATATACCACAGGCTCTTGCGCTGCTGCTGCAGCAAAAGCCGCTACTTATATGTTGTACAACAATGTGGGCATTAAAGAAGTTAAAATAGATACACCAAAAGGCATAGAACTTTTGCTTACTATAGAAAAAATCAATATTTTTGAGAACTATGTTGAGTGTTGCATTATAAAAGATGGTGGAGATGATCCAGATGTTACCCATGGGTTAGAAATATGGGCAAGAGCGGAAAAGAAACAAGGTGGATATACGTTAAAAGGTGGCAAGGGTGTAGGGGTAGTAAGAGGTGAAGGTTTGTACGTTAAAAATGGAGAACCTGCTATAAATCCTGTACCTAGACTTATGATAGAAAAAGAAGTTAAAAGTGTGCTTCCAGAGAAAATGGGAGTAGAAATAACAATATCCGTTCCTAGAGGTGAAGAAGTTGCTAAAAGAACCTTTAATCCACGGCTAAATATCATTGGAGGGTTATCTATACTAGGTACTACGGGAATAGTGACCCCTATGTCTGAGGAGTCAATTAAAGATTCCATACATCTTGAAATCTGCCAAAAGGTTGCTTCTGGGCATGTGGATTTAATATTTGTGTTTGGTAATATAGGTGAGGAAATGGCTATAAGACTAGGTCATAATAAGAATAAAATTGTTATGATATCTAACTTTATTGGGGTTGCACTAAACAGTTGTATGGAGAAAGAGGTTAATAGCGTTTTATTAGTTGGTCATATAGGAAAGCTTAGCAAAATATCAGCTGGTTGCTTTAATACTCATAGTAGGACTTGTGATGTTAGATTAGAGGTTATTGCCTTAGAACTTGCACTTGCAGGTGCTCCTAGGGAACTTGTGCAAAAGACTTACGCAGAAAAAACCACTGAAGGCGCAGTTAAGCTTTTAGGTAATAGGTACAATGAGATATACGAGGAAATAGCAAAAAAAGCTAAAAATAGAATGGGACAATACTGCTATGGACAAGTGCTAGCTGAAGTAACAATGTTCGTCGGAACAACCACACCTAGAGTACTATATGCGACTTAAGAGAGGAAGGATAGCATGCTTTTTATAGTTGGTCTTGGACCAGGTAGTAGTGATTATATTTTACCCAAAGCAGTTCAGGTACTAAAGGATTCAGACGTTATTTTAGGCTTTGAAAGAGCTCTTAAAAGCATAGACTTTGATTATGAAAAAAAGAAAATAGTTAAGAGCCTTGCGGAAGTTATATCTTATGCAGAAGAAAATATGGATAAGTATATAAGTATTGTAGCTTCTGGAGATCCTTCTTTTTATGGTATAACAGATTTTATAAATAGGAGTTATAGTGGGAACGTTGAAGTAGTGCCTGGTATTAGCTCCTTTCAATATTTAATTTCTAAATTAAATAAATCTTGGCAAGGCAGTTACCTCTCAAGTCTTCATGGGAGAGAGGAAGATTTTATACAGCGGGTTAAAGAAAATAATACTTCAATTTGGCTTACTGATAAAAAAAATACACCACAGGTTATCTGTAAATCCTTAAGCGATTCTAATATTAAAACCATGGTATACATTGGTGAAAATTTATCTTATCCTGATGAAAAAATAACAGTTGGAATGCCAGAAGAATTTATAGATACTAAATTTAGTGATTTATGCGTGGTCATAATTGAAAGGCTATAGGTGAAAATAATGGACTATATTAGAGATGATGAATTTATAAGAGGAAATTGCCCTATGACTAAGCAAGAGGTAAGAATTTTAAGTGTTGCAAAACTTCATTTAAAGGAAGATAGCTTAGCCTTAGATATTGGAGCGGGCAGTGGATCCGTCACAATAGAAATGAGTAGACAATGTGGTAAAGGTAAAGTTGTGGGAATAGAAAAAGATTTGGAAGCATTAGAGGTATTATATAAAAATGTGGAAAAATTTAAAGCTGATAACTTAACTATTATAGAGGGTGAGGCATTAGAGGTTATAAGTAAAATTAACGGATGCTTTGATTCAATATTTATTGGAGGAAGTGGCGGAAATCTTGAGAAAATAATTAGAGAGTATAGTTTAAAACTAAAAGCAAAGGGTACAATGGTTTTAAATTTTATAACTATAGATAATTTATATACTGCTATGAGAGTGCTAAAAGAAATTGGTTTTGTTGTAAGCTGCACTCAAGTTTCTATAAGCAAAACAAAGGGAGAAAGTTTTATGCTTTTTGCAAACAATCCAATATTTATAGTAACAGCTGAAAAATAGTTAGGAGGAAATAAATGGGCAAATTATATGGCGTAGGGATTGGACCAGGGGACAAGGAACTTTTAACATTAAAGGCCGTTAGAATTATAGAGATGTGTGATGTAATTGTTGCACCTAGTGCTAAAAAGGGTGGGAAAAGTATAGCACATAAGACGGCAGAGGATTACATTAGAGAAGATTCTGAAATAATGATTAAACACTTTCCTATGGGTGGAGAAGAACAGGAACAAAAGATATATGAAGCATTTAAAGCAATAGAGGAAAAACTTAAAGAGGGAAAGAATGTAGCCTTCCTAACAATAGGCGATCCTTTTGTTTACAGTACATATATTTACCTTTTAAAATATATAGAGGAGCAGGGATTTGACACTGAAACTATTCCAGGAATTACTTCATTTTGTGCCTGTGCAAGCCTTGCAAAGCAGCCTCTTGTTATTGGAGATGAGCCGCTTCTTATTATGCCTGCAAGCAATATTCATAATATAGGAGCTGAAAAATTCTTAGTTATTATGAAGGTTTATAAAGTAGAAGAAGAGGTTATAAATGTGCTTGAGGAAAAAGGCTTTGATTATGTATATGTGAAAAAAGCTGGTCGAGAAGGCCAAGAGGTTATAAGAAATAAAGAGGATATACTAAAAAGTAGAGAGTATATGTCATTGATTATAGCAAATAGAAAATAATTAAATACAATATAGATATTGAGTGGAGGAATAATTATGGTTTATTTTATTGGAGCAGGTCCTGGAGATGTGGATTTAATAACGGTTAAAGGAAGAGATATTTTAACTAAATGCGATGTTGTTGTATATGCAGGGTCCTTAGTTACTAATAAACATATCGAATTTTGCAAGGAAGGCGTTATAGTGCATAACTCAGCATCAATGACACTTGAGGATGTACTACTAGTTATGAAAAAGGCTGAAGATACGGGCAAGATGGTAGTTCGTCTTCATACTGGAGACCCAGCTATTTATGGAGCAATAAAAGAACAAATGGATGAACTAGATAAGTTAAATATAGATTTTAAAGTTATTCCTGGAGTAAGTTCTTTTTCCGCTGCTGCTTCAGCAATTAAAAAAGAGTTCACTCTGCCAGGTGTAACGCAGACAGTTATACTTACTAGAGTAGAAGGCAGAACTCCAGTGCCTGAAAGAGAAAATTTAGAGAATTTAGCTAAAATAGGAGCTTCTATGGCTATATTTTTATCCATAGGAATGATAGACAAGGTGGTAGAAAAACTTAGACGCGGTTATGGGAGAAATGTTCCAGTGGCTGTGGTAGAAAGAGCAACATGGGAAGATGAGAGATGCATAATAGGAACTTTAGATGATATTTCTGAAAAGGTAAAGGCTGCAAATATAACTAAGTGTGCACAAATATTAGTTGGAGACTTCATAGATTGCGAATATGAGAAAAGTCTACTTTATGATAAAAGTTTTACTCATATGTTTAGGGAAGGAAAATAGTGAGGGCTATATGAATATTGCTGTTGTCAGTGTTACAAATCAAGGAGATGAAATTAGTGAAAGGTTAAGTGAGGTTTTCAATATAACCCCTTTTTCCAAAAATCATATATCTGATTTCAATTTAGGTGATATAACAAAGAAGCTCATGGAAGATTATGAAGCTATTATATTCATAAGTTCTACTGGTATCGCAGTTAGGGCTATAGCTCCATATTTGAAAAGCAAGGCTACAGATCCAGCAGTGTTAGTAATTGATTCAACAGGTTCTTTTGTTATTAGCTTAGTTAGTGGGCATTTAGGGGGAGCAAATGAGCTCACTTTAAAGGTGGCAAAGTGTATAAAGGCTTTGCCTGTAATTACAACGGCTACGGATAACCTTGGACTTATAGCACCAGATATCATTGCAAGAGACAACCATTTAGTCATAGATGATTTGAAAAATGCAAAAATTATTGCAGCAAAGCTTGTAGCTGGAGGCAAAATAGCCTTTATAGATGAAGCTAGCGAAATTGCTATTCCGAAGGGGTATGAAGCAAGTACTGAAGTGGCAGAAGGGCTTGTATATGTTACTAATAAAAAGAATCTTAAAGTTACAGAAGGATTCAAGGAAAGTCTGAAATTAATAAGAAGAAATATAGTGCTTGGAATAGGATGTAAAAAAAACTTCTCGGTAGTTAAAATGAGAGAGTGTGTTTTAAGCATATTAAATCATTATAATGTAGATATTAGATCCATTAAAATTGTAACTACTGTAGTGGTAAAAAGAAATGAAGTTGCTATTTTGGAACTTAATAAATATTTTGAAAGTGAACTTAATATATGGAGGTTAGAAGAAATTAAAAAAGTTCAGCACAATTATACTGGAAGTGATTTCGTAGAAAAAACTATTGGAGTTCGAGCAGTTTGTGAACCTTGTGTTGAACTAAGTAAGGGTACGCTCCTAACAGAAAAGATAGCTTGCAAGGGCATGACAATTTGCATAGGCGAAATACAAAATAAATAGCAATAATATATGGAGGGATAACGTGGGGAAATTATACGTAATAGGCATAGGACCAGGTGGGCTTGAACATATGACATTAAAGGCAATTAAGGCTATAGAAGAAAGCCAAGTTGTAGTAGGTTACAATAAATATATTGATTTTATGAAACCACTTTTAGAGGGTAAAGAGCTTTATTCCACTGGTATGAAAGGTGAAGAAGTAAGATGCACTCATGCATTAAAAGAGGCAGAAAATAAGATTGTTTCCATAATAAGCACAGGAGATGCAGGTATATATGGCATGGCTGGATTAATACTTCAGTTAAATGCAATAGACAATGTGGAAGTTGAAGTAATTCCTGGAGTTACAGCGTCTTCTGCAGCTGCATCAGTGGTTGGAGCTCCTCTAATGCATGATAATTGTAATATTAGTTTAAGCGATCTTATGACTCCTTATGATTTAATAAAAAAGAGAGTTTCACTTGCAGCAGAAGGAGATTTTGTAATTTCATTATATAATCCAAGGAGTATGGGAAGACCACAGTATTTAAGAGAATGTATAGATTTAGTTGCTGAACATAGGAAACAAACAACCCCAGTAGCTGTAGTTAAAAATGCACTAAGAGATGGACAAGAAGTTAGGATATTCACATTAGGTACTTTTGATGAAAGTGTAGTTGATATGTTTTCCATAGTTATTATAGGAAATAGTCAAAGCTATAGTAAAAATGGTAAATTTATAACTCCTAGAGGATATTCCTCTGCAGGCACTGAGTAATATGATAGCATTATTTTTGGGAACCTCGGAAGGTAAAAAAATATTATCTCTACTAAATAGTTTTACAGAAGATATTTTTATTTCAACCGCCACCTCTTATGGGGGAGAACTTTTAAAGGATTATAAATATAAGGTTTTAAATACGGCTCCACTAGATAAAGTAAGCCTAGCTAAAGCTTTTAAAGAAAATAATATAAGTGTAGTAGTGGATGCTTCACACCCGTATGCAACTCAAATTACAAGGACACTAATGGATTTATGTACAGAACACAATCTTGATTATATTAGATATGAGAGACCTTCTGTTATTGATAAATTTGTGAATCATAAGGAAATAGTTAGAATTTGCGGGTATGAACAGCTTTTAGAAGCGCTTACAAATATCAAAGGAACCATACTAAACACTACAGGAAGTAGAAATATAAAAAAACTTATGGACCTTGGCATAGAAAATAGAATAGTTCATAGGGTGCTTCCATCCATAGAAGTTATGGTGGAATACTTTTCCCTAGGACTTGCAGTTGAGGACATCATAGCAATTAAAGGCCCCACTAGCTATGATTTAAATTGTAGTTTTATTAAAGAATATGAAGCTAAGGCAATTATTTTAAAAGATAGTGGGGTGCAAGGTGGTACAGAAGAAAAGTTAAGAACTGCAATTGATTTAGGTATAACTGCTTTTGTAATAGAGAGGAGTAAGGTGACCTATGAAAATTCATTTGATAATGAAGACGAACTTGTTGGATATATTAAGAAGGTAATAACACTTTAGTTATAAGTTTTTTTGTTTATTTATAACATTTTCCTGTAGAGTACACGGAAGATTTATTTGATGCATTAGACATACAAGATGAATTCAGGATTATTAAATGTAAACCACTGCTAATAAATAAAAATACAATTAAATCTATGGATAAAATAGCATAATCAAAACAAGCAGTGGTAGATTTATTATTTATTGTTTAAATCTTCATTTTCAAATTTATTGCCAACTATATCTCCCAGTGTTACATCAATAATACTACGAGTTGAAGTGTTTTCTAATTCTTGAAGTATAAAATTCACTATGCACTCATCCCAAACTACATTGTATACAGTGGATGAAATCTTAATATAATCGCCTTCGTATACGTCAACTCCATTTTTATCGGATAAATATACCCATTGTAGCAATTCATATTCTTGAATGGGTCTCCAAGGTAAACCAGGAAGCTTTAGGTCAGCCGGAATGGAACTTTTTGCATCAAAAGTCATACCTTGTAGTTTATGCATCTGATGTTTGCTACTTTCCCAAGCTTTAAATTTTAATTGTCTCATTTAAGGTACCGTCCTTTCTATTTATTAATATAGTATGTTTTCCCAATTTTTATGGGGGTGGCATCATTAAATAAATTTATTTAAGTCTTTTTTTAGTGTTTCACAATTGTCAAAATGGATGGTATTAAAACCAAGTCTATCTGCAGCCTGTGTATTTAATAAGGTGTCATCAATAAATAAACATTCTTTTGCCTTTAAACCATAGGTATCTAGAAGTTTAGTGTATATCTCGGTTTCAGGCTTTAGAAGGTTTTCTTTATAGGATATTACTCCGCCATCAAAATTTTTAAAGAAATCATACTTTGAATAAATATTTTCAAAGGCTAAGGAATGAAAATTTGAAAGGAGATATAATTTATAACCATTTGTTTTAAGTTTATTTACAATATGTACTGTACCTTCAATAGGTGTAAGTATGTCAATCCAGTTATCCATGCATTTCTTAATATGTACTTTGTAATTAGGATTCCTTTGTGATATTGCCTTTATAGCATCGTCTTGAGTTAATATTCCTCTATCCAGATTAATCCACTCATTACTTTGAAAAACTTCTTTGTAAACAAGGGTTTCAATTTTATCATCATTAAAAATCGCTTTAAGGTAATCTAGAGGTTTAAATTGTAATAATACGTTTCCAATATCGAAAATTATGCTTTTAACCATTTATGTCCTCCTAGTTACTTGCTTTTACTTATTTATATAAGCAATACAAGCTATTAATTACATTCTAATATAAATTGATGATTAAATCAATTGTTAATGACTGTTCCTTTTTTACGAAATAGTCATGTTAAATATTTTTTTATCATGTCCTAGGCTATGTTATAATAAGTTATTAAATATAAAACTTAAGAGGTGTACAATGCAAACTACTTCAAAAAACTATTCATATGAAAATAATAACTACAATTTAGAGATTAAATATGATTCATTTAATTATAGTGACTTATCCTTAAACATAGATAAGGTAAGACAGTGGTGTAAGGAAGGATGTACAAACTACAATACCAATGGTGGGTGCCCTCCGTTTTCGCCTATAGCATCTGATGCTTTAAAAGATAAAACATTTATATTATTGTTTTGCAAAATCAAAACATCACAGGTTGATGCTCCGTCGGTACAAGGTAAAACGGACCTGATTCAAAAAATACTCTACAGCTTTATGAATACCTTAGGGTACAAAGTTTCAGATTTATATGATATAGATTTCTTAAATGCAGGACACTGCACAGCTTGTGATATTTGTACTATCCATTCTGGTTGTAAGAACCCGAAAAAGAGGGTGTATTGTATTACGGGGCTTGGCATAATGCTGGGAGATGTTATTGAAAAGCTTTTTGAAGAGAAACTTATGTGGTCTACTGCAGGTGAAGAACCCCTTCATATAGTTAAAATAATGGGATTTGTCTCAGAGGGTAAAAGTAACTTTTTACTCCAGAAATTAAAGGGAATAATTGATTCTTAAAGTACATAAAAATATTATCTGAATATTCAAAATATATCTTTACAACATTGTTTTTCTATGTTATTATATATACAAGAAGAAGATAATTCTTCCCGCAAATCCTAATTCATAATCTAGGTTATAAAATAATTTTTGATTTAAGAAGTTATAAGGGTTTGAAAAGATTTAAGATTTAAGATTTAAGATTTAAGATTTAAGATTTAAGATTTAAGATTTAAGATTCAAGATTTAAGATTCAAGATTCAATAAATAAGTACATTATCCAAATTGTTTCAATTATAGTCAACAAAAATAATTTAAGATCAGTGTTAGTGTAATTGGTAGAACTGCAATGGAAAGGAAAGATTAATATTAGTAAAATGAAAATCGAATTAGGGTTTGCTTAGTAGCCAATTTATATATATATATATAAATTGGCTACTATAAATTTTTTGTGAAAAAAGTTATATAATATAGAAGTGTAAATATTAAAATTAACATTTATATTGCCAAGTGACAAATAAGAGGAGTGGATTTATATGAATAGAACTATAATGCAATTTTTCGAATGGTACCTGCCAACAGATGGTAAACACTGGAATTTTTTAAAAGAACAAAGTAAAGCATTAAGGGATGTAGGTATAAATACACTTTGGTTACCACCAGCCTATAAAGGTGCAGGTGGCATTAACGATACGGGATATGGTGTTTATGACTTATATGATCTTGGAGAATTTGATCAAAAGGGAAGCGTTAGAACTAAATATGGAACAAAAGATCAATACATAGAAGCAATAGCAGAGGCTCACAAAAACCACATTCAGATATTAGCAGATATAGTTGTTAATCAAAAGGGGGGAGCAGATGCCACTGAATGGGTAAAGGTAGTTAAAGTGGAGCCAACAAATCGAAATAATAAAATATCTGAAGAATATGATATAAAGGCATGGACTGTGTTTACCTTCCCCGGAAGAAATAATAAGTACTCTGATTTTAAATGGAACTCCGAACATTTTGATGGGGTAGATTGGGATGAGAATAAAAAAGAAAGTGCCATATATGAGTTTGCTTCGAATGGTAAGTGCTGGAATTCAGATGTGGATACACAAAATGGAAACTATGATTATCTTATGCTTACAGATCTAGATTTTAGTTCACCTGTAGTATATGAAGAGCTCTTAAAGTGGGGATTATGGTACAGTGAGATAGCAAATCTTGATGGATTTAGGTTAGATGCAATAAAACATATAAAGTATGAATTTTTTACAAAGTGGATCAATGATATAAGAAGGATTACAAAAAAAGAGATTTTTACAGTAGGAGAATATTGGAGTGGTGATTTAAAAGTTTTAAAAAAGTATGTTGAGAATACTCACCATATATTTAATGTTTTTGATGTACCACTTCATTATAACTTTTGTTCAGCAGCAAATGGAAAAGAAAACTATGATTTAAGGGGGTTAATGTCAAATACCTTAATAAGTTGTTATCCTCAAAATTCAGTTACATTTGTGGATAACCATGATACTCAACCTGGACAATCTCTTGAGTCTTGGGTAGACAATTCATTTAAACTGCAAGCATATACTTTCATTTTAACAAGACAAGAAGGGATACCTTGTGTTTTCTTTGGGGATTATTATGGCTTGCCAAGTAATAATATAGCTCCATTAAAAGATAAATTAGATAAGTTATTAAAGGCTAGAAAAGATTTTGCTTATGGGTGGCAGCATGATTATTTTGATGATGCACATGTTGTTGGATGGACAAGAGAAAATGGATTAGCTTCCTTAATTTCTAATTTATATAATGGTGGTTCTAAGAAGATGTTTGTTGGAGAAAAATTTTCGGGTAAGATATTTATAGATATAACTTGCAATGTTCCAGGAAAAATCAAAATAGCTGATGATGGTAACGGTATTTTCACAGTTAATGGGAATTCATACTCTGTTTGGTGTATTGTTTAAAGAAAAGCAAAAGAGAAATTAATTAGTAAATTAATTTCTCTTTTGTTTATATTAAAATAGAATTTAATGTTTCATCCTCATCAATAAATTTTTTTGCAAGTTCCCTATTTTCTTTAACATGAATATAAGTGTACCTGCTAGGTTTTATTGAAGGTGCAATATCTATAGCCTTTTTAAAATCTTCTTTTTTCATTTTTAGTGTTTTAACATAGTCAAAAAAACCTGTTTCATTTAATACCTTTGAGATTCTTTCAAATCTGTGGTTTTGTATCTTAGACATAATATAGGTTGCCATACCAACTTGTATGCCATGAAGCTGTGGGAACTCTAGAATTTTATCTAAAGCATGGGAAATTAGATGCTCAGAGCCTGAGGCAGGGGAACTATCCCCTGCTATTTCCATAGCGATACCATTTAAAGTTAATGAATCAACTAGCTCTTTTAAAAATAAATCATCCATTATAGTCTTGAATTCAGTCCGTACAAAACTATTTACAGCTTTCTTGGAAATCATGGTTGCAAAGTCATCCATAATTGCTTTCCCGTGATCTTCTTCAAATTTCCAGTCATAGAGAGCAGTGATGTTTGATACTAAATCTCCAATTCCAGAGTATATAAATTTTTCAGGTGCTCCTTTAATTACATCAATATCTACAATTATGCCATAAGGCGTTTTAGCTAAAAGGGACATACGTTTTCCACTAACTAAAAGGGATGCACCTGGGCTTGAAAAACCGTCATTAGAGGTTGAAGTTGGAATGCTAATGAAAGGCATTTTTTTTAAAAAGCTCATATATTTTACTGCGTCTATAGCTTTTCCACCACCGATTCCAATTAGTGCCTCAACATCGTGGGGTATTTCAAAAGCTTTTATACTGATTTTTTCAAAGCTTATATCTGATATAGTTTCTGTATTTGAAATCTCAATATTGGCTTCTTTTAAAGAGTATCTTATGGAATCTCCAAATAAATCCTCTATACCTTCGCCGAAATATATTGAAACCTTTTGAAACATAGATTTTTTAAGTAAGTTTCCTACGTTACTAATATTTCCTTTTCCTACTTCTAGAATTGTAGGAATACTTATCCTGTGAGTGTTTGCTTTCATATTTTTACCTCCTTATAAATGTTTTTTTAATTTATTCCAAATCTCTGAAAAATCCTTGAATTCTATAAATTCTTTATTTTCTTTTTTCAACAGTTCCGGAAGGTTTCCCTTAGCAAAAACTACATCTGATACTAATGCAGGTTTAAGATCAGGTCCACTATCACCAGCATAGAATATCTTTTTATAATTCTTTTTTAGTTTTTCAACCACAATTAATTTATCTATGCCATATCGATCTGAATAAAATTCATCGTTTTCATCTAAATCAAAGTAAATTCCATTATCCTTATAAATTCCTTTGTTGGAGTAAACATCTACTCCTTCTATATTATATTTGGCTAATATTTTATCTATGTAATAACTTGTGCCTGCACTTATTACAATAAAGTCTCCGCCGGCAGCTTTGACCTTTTCAATAAATTCTTTAGCAAAAGGGTCAAAGGGAATATTTAAAATATCTTCATCAATTTCAGATTCATTTCTTTTTACATTGTTAAAAACATAGCTTAAATATTCTCTATCTTTCATTTCTCCATTTTTCCATGATTCCAATATTGGTAAAAATTCTTCTTTTAAGTAGGCTTCTGATAATATCTTATAAAAATCTTTCTTAGTAAGTGTTCCATCAAAATCAGATATAAATGCAAAATCTTTCATTAGTTTAATCTCCTCGTAGGTTTATTTTAGCTTGCATAATATTATGTAAAGTAATAGTAAAATAAATACTTGTAAATGAGTCGTATTCATTGTGTTATAATCATTTGTAATATGGTGCATGCGTTTGCATTAATGGTAACTAAATAAATAAGAGTAGATGTTTATAGGCGCTAATAATATAACACTATTATTATATAACAAAAGATGTGTAAGTTCTATAATACAATCAATGAAAATGGAAAGATATTATGGGTTATTAGCAATATATATATAAAGAAAAAGATTTAAAAAAAGTGTTTGACATATAAGTAAAGTAATAGTAAAATAAGGACAAGCAAACGGTTGCATAAACCGTTTGCTTGTCAAATAATATATGAATAGTTTTAAAATCTTCATTATAATATTAAGGGGGAAGAAAAATGGTAAAAATTAAAAAAATTATTGCTATGGCTATGATGTCAACTTTGGTTGTAGGATCATTAGCGGGATGTGGGAACAATAAGGTTAATAGCAAAACTGAGG